>CANQUQ010000105.1 GCA_947627115.1 uncultured Acetatifactor sp. | reverse complement strand
TGTCAGCAAATTCTTTTTCGGCATCATATCTAACATAAGGATCATTATCGGAATAGAAACAAACAATATCATCACAAGAATTTTGTATATCAGCCAGATTATCAAAATACATACTTTCATTTACTGCATCATAATCTTTATCAATGCCTAGATAATTATTAAAGCCACAAACAAAAACTAATCTTTTAACCTTAATCTTGTTCTCAACTAAAAACTTACATATGAAAATTGGAGCAATAGAATGAGCAAAAATAATTGTATTCTCATTTAAAATATTTGCATCAACATAACATTTTAAAATTTTAGACCAATTCTCATAATTTTGTTTCCCAACTCCACTTGGAAAATCTGGAGTATATACTTCTAAATTTCTATCCTCTATTTCTTTTCTTAAATATGGAAACCAATTTGAAAATGGATTTCCAAAACTTCCATGTATTATAAAGTAATTATTTTTCATTTTAAATCTCCTTCTATTAAATTGTATATAGGAAATTGTTTTAGCAAGTTCCTATCTTTCGACTTCATTAATCTATAATGTTCTTCATAATTAAATTTATTTTTTAATAAAATATCAATACAAGCTAATAGCACATAATCATTTTTATATTTTTTATTTTGACTAATATTATTTAAAATTTTTTTGTCATTAGTTGATAAACTTTTTTTTCTATATTTAATTTGTTTTGAATTGATTATATCGATATCACTATTTCTATTTTTACAGTTAATTTGACTCAATTTATCAGCAACACTTAAAAATGTTTTATTATTAGTTTTATCATATGTATTAATAAAAGTTAAAATCAAAGAATTTATCGAGTCAAAAACTATATCATTTAGTTCAATGTTCTTAAAACTCTTAACAATTATTTTTTCATTAAAATTGCTTACATCAATAAGTTCTTCTGGCGTTAAGTTTACAAATATAGAAGTTTTTATTTTTTTACCATTATTAGGCAAGAAACAAATAGTATTATTTATCATTTCTTGTGAATAAAAATTATATAATTTATTTTTATTTTTAACAGGTACAAATATAAATTTAAATTTATTAATTTTTATATAATATTTTTGAAGTTCACTTAGCTCATCTCCAAAATTACCATCAAACATACTCATTAATCTATGCAATTTAGTTAAATCTTCTTTAGATAAATTCTCAAATTCTATATCAAAATCAGTATTAAAGAATTTAAAAACTTGGACAATTTTTTCATAATATTTTAATTGTTTATAAAATAACTCTTTATTTTTATTTATCTTATCGAGATTATTAAATGGAAATTCTAATTTTACATCATCAAAAGTAATATATTGATACTTAAATAAATCTAAAATAAAATTTAAATCTTTAATTCTTTGTTTAGGTGTCCCACATATATCAATATGCAATTTATTATCATTCAAATAAATTGTAATTGGTCCTACCACTATTATATCCCTATTTGATCCAAAAACTTTATATTCTGAATAATATTTTTTGTTATTAATACAAACGTTTTTTCTTATATTACTAAATGAAGTCCATTTTCCTTTTATAGTAACTACTTCCTCATGAGTACCCTTTAGTGTAGCATAAGTATAAACATCAGCAATTTCCATATATTCTTCATATTCATCTTGTTTTGCAATAATCTCAAATTTTAGCTCTTCAATTTTTGAAAATTCAGATTTATCAATTATTCTTTTTCCAGCCTGTTTATTAGAATTTTTAAAAAAATTCAAACATACATTTTTAAAACTAAGTGCTCCATTGTTTATCATTTTTAAGTTTAGCGAAAATGTTTCTTGATCGTCTCTTATTTTTTGTAGGATTTCATACAAATCAACAGGTAATAAATTGCAATAATATATTCTATAGTCGTCATCATTTTTAAAATCGACAACAAATAACAATGTTCCTTTTACTTCCTTTTGAAACCCCTTTAAAGTAGTAACTGGAATTTGAAAAGTATTTTTATCTTTATAGTGGGTTACATGTCTTCCTTTTACTTGAACATCAATTTTTCCCTCAAAATCTTCATTTGTTTTAGTTGATTTATTATAAATATATATGTTTCCATCCCAAAATGGTGTTTTATCATTATCATTTATAAAAGGTCTTAAACAATCTCTATTTCTTGATATCTGTTCTTTAATAATATTTGTTGCAACTTCTTCAATATCAGTATTTGTCATAAGTACCTCCTAACTCATTAATAAAATTATACCATATTTTCCAACAATTTTTAGTATGGAGTTGATTTTTCTTAGGATTTATCATATAATCTACTTAACGAGTGAGGGATATTTTTTTGATAAAAGGTTTAAAACCCTCTTATCATCCGCTCCAAAAGATAAAATCGTCGCACCAAGCGATGTTAATGATTAAATCAACGCAAGTTGATTTTTTTGTTGTTATTGCAAAGAAAGGGTGTGATGTGTTATGATTAAAATCGTAAAAAAGAAAATCAATATGAGTGATGAACTCAAAGCCAAAATTAAATGGTCTTGCAATTTTA
>CANQUQ010000104.1 GCA_947627115.1 uncultured Acetatifactor sp. | reverse complement strand
CATGATCTGGTCTATGTCTGCTACGACAACGGCGCTTATATGAATACGGGGATTCAGCGTTCTTCCGCAACGCCGATGTATGCGGATACGACGACGACGCCGGTCGGTAAAAATTCCGTGGGAAAAATGCAGAACCGGAAAGATTTAGCGAGCATCATTGCCGACCATGATGTGCCGTATGTTGCGCAGACTACGTTTACCAGTGATTTTAAGGATTTACATGCAAAGGCGGAAAAGGCAATCTACACGGAGGGCGCAAGCTTCTTAAATATTATGACGCCGTGTCCGAGAGGATGGCGGTACGACACGCCGGACATCATGAAAATCTGTAAGTTAGCGGTGGAAACCTGCTATTGGCCGCTGTTTGAGGTGGATCACGGCAAATGGATTCTTTCCTATGAGCCGAAGAAAAAACTGCCGGTAGAGGATTTCTTAAGGGAGCAGGGCAGATTTAAGCATTTGTTTAAGAAAGGAAACGAAGATCTGATCGTACAGTTCCAGAAAGAGGTAGACAGGCGTTGGGAAGATCTTCAATATAAGTGTGCGAGATGACGTTACTATCGTATCAGGTATTTAAAACAATATCCGAGCAGGGAAGCTTTAGAAAGGCGGCAGACATATTAGGTCTGACGCCTTCTGCAAGTATGACGGGCATGCCTGTGTTCTGTGGTGAAAGTCCACTTAGGCGTAGCTACCGACGAACTTTATAGCGACTCTCAAGGTTTGCATCGTGAGGTGCAGGCGAGAAGAAGAGATAGCGAAATCGTAGCCCTACGAACAGAAATCCGATAACAAGGCGTTTATGGCGGGTAAGTTAGCTTGAGATAACGAAGCCCTAAAGGTAGCCGTAACCCATAGGCGTAAATCGGGAGGGTAGACGAGGAAAGAACACAGACTTATCCCGTGAGGTCTCACAGGCGGTTTCATTAGCCGTAGTAATAACGAACTGTGAGAAGTCAGCAGAAGCCATAGTAGGAAATTTCTGAAAACAGAGATAAACCGAAGGGCTGAACAATGTAACCGTGCAGACGAATGTATGTACCTGTGAATATCTGACAAGCGGATGTAGGCGAAACGTATATGAGCCGTAAACGCATAAACATAGGACGAATCACAGGAAGCGGAAAGGAGCGAAGCACACAAAGTATGTCAGAGTTGTTAGAAAAGATACTGGACAAGAAAAACATGAATGAAGCATATAAGAAAGTCTGTGCCAACAAGGGAGCAGGCGGTGTGGACGGCATGGAGACCAGCGAACTTAACGGATATATTCGTGAGAACTGGGACAGTATCAGGGAGCAGATCAGGGGAAGAATTTATAAACCCCAGCCAGTAAGGCGTGTAGAAATACCAAAACCAAACGGAAGCAAAAGAAAACTCGGAATACCGACGGTCATGGACAGGGTAATCCAGCAGGGCATAGCACAGGTAATCAGTCCCATGTGTGAGCCTCTGTTTTCAGAGCACAGTTATGGATTCCGTCCGAACAGGAGCTGTGAAATGGCAATCAGGGAGATGCTTGTGTTCCTCAACGAGGGATATGAGTGGATAGTGGACATAGATTTGGAGAAATTCTTTGACAGCGTGCCACAGGATAAACTGATGAGCCTTGTGCATAACATCATAAGTGACGGAGACACGGAATCACTAATACGGAAATATCTGAAAGCAGGCGTAATGGTACAGGGAAGATATGAGAAAACGGAACAGGGGACCCCACAGGGCGGCAACCTGTCACCGCTGCTGTCTAATATTATGCTGAATGAACTGGATAAAGAGCTGGAAAAACGAGAACTGCGTTTCGTGAGGTACGCCGATGACTGTATAATAGCGGTCAGAAGCGAGGCAAGTGCCAAACGTGTCATGCATTCCATAACGGACTGGATAGAGAGAAAACTTGGTTTGAAAGTAAATGCTGAAAAGACACGCATAACAAGACCACAGAAGCTCAAATATCTTGGATTCGGATTCTGGAAAGAGTCAAAGAGCAGGGAATGGAAGTGCAGATCGCATGAGGACGCTGTGCAGAAATTCAAAAGGACGTTAAAGAAGCTGACAAACAGAAGTCAGAGCATGGCATTTGCGGTAAGGATACAAAGGCTCAACTGGGCAATCAGAGGGTGGATAAACTACTTTGCATTAGGCTCAATGAAAACAGCAATGAATGACATAGACGCTCATTTGCGTACAAGACTGCGTGTAATCATTTGGAAACAATGGAAAGTACCAAAGAAACGTCAATGGGGATTGCAGAAACTCGGCATAGGAAAAGACCTTGCAAGGTTGACGGCATACTGTGGCGACCGCTATCAATGGGTAGTGACGAAAACATGTGTTGTCAGGGCAATCTCAAAAGAAAAGCTATCACAGGCAGGGCTTGTGAGCTGCTATGATTATTACATGGAACGTCATGCTTTGAAGTTATGTTGAACCGCCGTATGCCGAACGGCATGTACTGGTGGTGTGAGAGGGGAGAATTAATCTCCCCTACTCGATTGGGCTGGGAAATTGCTCA
>CANQUQ010000103.1 GCA_947627115.1 uncultured Acetatifactor sp. | reverse complement strand
CCTTTGTGAAGATTTAATGCTGAACAGAGATTATATAACTGAGAATAATAATTTAATGTATGAGGATAAGAACGGCGTTACTCATTGCCTCCTTGTTCTTGGAGAAGGTTATGATGACGGCATTCTCATAAACAGTGAAGGCTATGATTACGCAAGATATTACTCTGTTATTCCGAACGCAAGGCAGCTTGTCATACTCGACAAATACCCGGTGTTAAATAACTATATTGAAAGAATGGCAGAGGTTGCCGATGATGTACTCAGAAAAGCAATCGCACAATCGACAAAAGAAAAAAGATCGTATGAAATCAATGTTGAGGAATACAAGCCCTGTTCAAAGTATGTGAGGTGATAATTAATGAAAAAGATATCAGTGACTGTTCAGTACGATGAAGAAAAGCTATCAACCATAAAAATCTTTATGGAGAAGAAAGGGCTGAACATCAATGATGAAATAATAAAATTCATCGACAGTCAATATACAAAGCAAGTCCCCGCTCAGGTCAGGGACTTTTTTGATATGAAAGCCGAATCGGAAAAGAAGGCTTCAGTAAAACCGAATATGCAATTAAAGGAGAACAAGAAATGACAAGTCTTGATAATTTACTTGAAGAACTCAGAGAAGCACAAAAAGATCCTAACTCGTTTGACCTTTCTATTGCCGAAACACTATGCGATTTCTACAAGCCGTCATATGTCTGCTCTATGCTTACGGATAATCAAAAAGAACTTGTTGTTATCGGTGTGGAATGCGAACAGGATTGGAATAATATTGTTTCTCCGAATCTTAAACTGCTCTATGATGAAATCATAGACGAGCAATCCGAAACAGAAGCTCTGACTATGCAGATATAGAGCCTGTCGCGCCGCTGTTCGCCCTGTGTCGAGAAATTAAATCTTATTCGGGAAAGTATCCCCAAATAACTGAAAAGCGGAAATTCAAGGCAATTCAAGGTGTAAAATCAATGTTCAGGTGCGAGTTTGAAGTCTAAGCAGGATAAAGGCTTGATACCACTTTTCGTGGCATCAAGCCGAAAAACACCGCACGGCAACGCCGAGCGGAACTTTTGTTTTTGATATCAAAATCATTTTTTTACTGATTTTTATATATCAATTATGTAATAGTTTTGATATATGAGCAGTCAGAATATGGCTTGAAATCAAGACATTTTAGCATTGGGTTTGATATCAATTTTATATATCAAAAAAAGGAGTTGATAAGCTATGGCAGAACAAGAAATGAAAAGAGTCTCTTTCTATCTTCCTTCAGATGTAATCAATTTATGTGACGGAAACTTGGCACTCGCAAAGGTCACAAGCCGGAACAAATTTGTTGAGGACGCAGTAAGATTTTATGATTGTTATCTGCATAAAAAAGTAAATACAAAACTGCTCACTCCGGCATTTGAATCTGTTATTGATGCAAGACTTGATCTAACAGAATACAGATTGTCACATACCTTATTCAAACTTGCAGTAGAAATGGCAACCACAATGAATCTCCTTGCCGGTGCATTCCAACTTGACTCAAGCAAAGTGCAAGCAATGAAACATAGAGTTATTAACGAAGTGAAATCGGTAAATGGCGCGATTGATTTAGAAAAAATTGTCAAGTATCAGAACGGTGAATCGTAATGTCAAAACTTATTCTGTTTAGTCCTTACTACAAAGCAAAAGACAATAACATGGGCGGTTACGCTCGTTATCTTGCGACAAGAGATGGTGTTCAGCTTCCGGAGAATACAAAATTAAATCTTCCTGCCACAAAAAAGCAGACGGCTTTAATTGAAAAAATGCTGAATGATTTTCCTGAAAGCAGAGAACTCCATGAGTATGAGGACTGCAAAAAAGAGCAGACAATCGGTAACGCAAGCGAATTTATTTCAAGAGTTCTTGAATCAAATCCGCAAATCTTGGGTATGGGTGAATATCTCAAATACATGGGAACAAGACCCGGTGCCGAGCGAATAGCCGAGCACGGTTTGTTTTCAGACAAGGGTGTTCCCGTAATTCTTGACAAAGTTGAAGCAGAACTAAACTCATATCAGGGAAATATTTGGACGCATATCATTTCACTTCGGCGTGAGGATGCGGCCCGTCTCGGCTTTGATAATGTTAAGGCGTGGCAAAAATTATTGTGGGCAAAGCGAAATGAAATCGCAGCAAACATGAATATTGATCCGAAAAATTTCAGATGGTATGCAGCTTTTCATAACGAAGGACACCATCCGCATGTGCATATGATTGCTTACTCAACAGATACCTCCGAGCCATACCTCACAAGAGAAGGGATCAAAAATATAAAATCCTGTCTTTCAAAAGAAATATTCAAAGATGATTTGATTCAGAATTACAAAGAGCAAACGGATATTCGAGATAGACTCAAAATTGAGAGTAAAGATATTGCAGAAAAGCTGATTAAAAACATTATGAAAGGCAACTTTCAAAATGAAAATATTGAAAGACTTTTGTTCGATTTGAATGATAAATTGAAGCGAACATCTGGAAAAAAGGTTTACGGATATCTGCGTCCCGAAATAAAAGCCGTAATCAATCTGATTGTGGATGAAATTGAAAAGGATGAACGCATTAAATTGCTTTAT
>CANQUQ010000102.1 GCA_947627115.1 uncultured Acetatifactor sp. | reverse complement strand
ACTTTCTTTGGCAACTATACGATACGACTAACCGGTTGCGGAATTCATTTTATCTAACATATATTTCGGCTCTATAACCAACGGCTTGTCTAAACACACATACAACTCTGTATCACGCGTTATGACCTGTTCGCCACATTGCAGATAGAAATTCTTTATAGGCGTGCTAAATCCGTTCGTAAGACGATGTGCCAACCCTACAATGCCCGCCAACAACGCAAACACAACTACGGCGATTATGATTTTCACCGCAACAGATATAGATTTACCGGCTTTCATAATCTTGCACCTCGTTTATCGTATTTTCCGGATTTTCCCTATTCAGTAAATCTTCCGAAAGGAAATCTTCCGCTTTGATCCGTATGTATATGCTGCCGCTTAATGTTGATATTTTCCCGTTTCTGTCAGACAATCTAAACGTTATGGTCGCAACGGTAAGCTCCGTCTCCTCGCCAAACGCGCCGCGTACAGTATCGTAAAATTCCTCTATATAGCCGCTGTTGATTATTTGGGACTTCTCGTAAGCCCAGCACATTGCCAATTCGGTAAACGGAACGCAGGAATAGTAATTTGCATATGTAACATATCCTTTCGCTGTACCATCGCCGAACTGAAAATAACCGTCTATCAATTCAAAGGATTTGTTCTTGTTTTCGCCCGGCTCTGCGCTCCATTCATACTCGCCGTTATCTTCAAACGCCTTTTGATAAGGCTCCGCAAGGCTGTAAAACTCGTCCGTATATTCAAACCGCGCAGTTACTTCTACGTCCGGATAAATCGTGCCGTAGCTTAAATCGAAATATGCCCCGACAATACTCGTAGCCACTTTCGATTTGCCGTTCCAATCATGCCCCATATAATAAACGCCGCCCACGTCTGTATAGCCCGTTATCAATTCCTCCGGCGTCAAATCTTTATCATATTCAACGCCATTTACAACACCGCCTAACCCAAAACCCGTAAAACGGCCGCGGGCGTAATAATCTAATTTGCAGGTAGCCTTAATCGCGCTGTTATATTTGCTGCTTACCGTTAAAATAATAGGTGCGCCAAATGCCTTTAAACATTCCACAACTGCCGTGTGCGTATCTTCAGTAGGTACTACTTTGACATAATTTTCCGCAACCTCGGGCACGGGATATCCGTTATCCAATTTGCCTATATCCCAATCGCTTTCAAACTCAACTTCCCAACTCAGATCTTGAAATGTTCCGTCCTCAGGCTCAACTATGGCTGTTATCGTATAAGCCTTCTGCACTCCTTCCGGAATATCAAATTTATTAAAATTACTCGACGAAATCTCTGTGCTGGTAAGCCTTATTTCCGGCGCGGCTATACTGACGGATTCCGTTTCGGTTTCCGTTTTACAGCCCGCCGCAACGCATACCCCGGCGCAGATCGCCGCGCCGAGGATTATGCTTATTATTTGTGCCGTTATCTTTTTAATTTTACTTGTCATTTAATCACCCCCGTAAAATCAAAATACAATTTCGGTATGATCGAGTTGCAGGCTCTCAACTACTTTCTGTCCGCTTATTACGCTGGAATCTATCGTAAGAGTCAGCCCGTCCGCAACCTTTGTAGAGCCGTTATAAATTTCGATATTATAAGCCACAGCTGTAAAGCCCTTTAATGCGTTTATCAGCTTGTTACGGTTTGACGCCGAACTTGCATAAATGCCCGTACCAAACGTGCTATCCAAAAAGCCCGCAAGCGTGCCGCTTGAAGAATTTAACGTAATTGTCTGCGCCGTTACCGTACTTGCCGAAAGCCCTGCGCCCGTTATTGCCGACGTAAACCCGCTCGTAGGTGTTATAACGACTTTGGTAACGCTGTCCGTATTCTCTTTGGTATAGACTTCAGATTTATTTACAGTTACGGCAAAGGTCGAGCCGGCAGTCTGGTTAAAGTTGGCTTTGAAGCCCGCCGTCTTTGTGCCCGTAGTGGCAAGATTAAGCGTATTTCCCAAACCCGTGATTTTAAGCGAATAACCCGTTGTGCGTTGCTTATAATGCAAATCTGCCGTAGCCGTTGCCGAAGTGTTCGCTTGGCTCTTGCAAGTTACAACTATTTTTTCGCCGAACGCCTGCTTACAAGTAAGCGTTGCTTTAAGCGCGCCGTCCGTTTCTTGTGTTATCGTTACATAGTCCGAAACATTTTTGCCGGTCGCCCATGAGCTGGAAGGATTGCTCCACGCCGCGGTATATGTTACCTTTTTGTTTTCCGCGTCGGCCGGTGTAAGCGTGGCGGTAATGGTGTATGCGCTGTCCGCTATCGTCATAATTCCGTATTCGCCGAACTGTTCACGGGGAATCTGCGCCGCAACTATTGATATGCCGGAACCGGACGCAGTTTCAAACTCTGCGCCGCCGTCACCCGCAAGCTCTATATTGCTGTTTACCGTCGGCAACTCAACGCGATTTCGCGTTAGCCCGAATATAAGCCCCATTGCCAATGTCAACGCCAAAACAGCCGCTATTATGCAGGCAATTATTTTGCCTTTATTGTTGCTTTTTCCCGTATTATAATTTTTGTTCATTAAAAACCTCCTTTTAATAAAGTTGCGGCTCACAGTAAGATTTGCAAGCCGCAGTAAGTTTGTTTATG
>CANQUQ010000101.1 GCA_947627115.1 uncultured Acetatifactor sp. | reverse complement strand
CAAAAAATCATTAGCCTGCGAGCTTTTCCACGCTATATGGGGTTTGAGCGCCTTGTATGAATTGATGGTAGTTCATATCAAAAATTATGTCAATCGAATATCCATTTCCAATACGAACTTCTTTAATCAAATTACAGGCAATCATCTTTTTTTGCTCTTTTGAAGCACTCTGATATTCATCAGCCCAGCTTATGAAAGTATCGTAGTAATAATCAAGGTTATCAAGTGCGCCCTGCTGATCTCCTATTTGAAGCTCATACTGTGCTATTAAATCAGCATTCTCTGCTATCTTTTCTTTTGTGCTGTCAATTGCGTTAGATAACATATCGGGAGTGAATTTGCTTTCACCCATAAGCGCATTTGCAATCTCACTTGATAATTCAATAAGCTGTTTTTTGTAATTTTCATTGTCTGCTTTCAGCTCTCTCACTTTTCGGCGCAGACTCTGTAATTCAGCTTGATAGCGTTTTTCAATTGCAATGTCCTTTGGCGTTTGCTTTATCTTTGATAAATATTCAAGGATTACTGACTCAACAACTTTGTCTACTCGTTCTGCTGAATAAACGGATTGTGCGTCATGACAAACACCCTTGCGTACTCTGTTACAACACATGTATCGTGATCTCCGTGATTCATAAACCGAACCGTCTTTACGGATATGTTTATCAACATGACTCGTTGATATCATTTTACCGCCGCAATGTGCGCAGTAAACATTTCCTGACAACAAGGTACTGCCTCTTGTTGTTTTTGCAATTTGCTGTCTGCCGTCATATTTAAGCGACCTTTGCTGAAGTATCCTCTGAACTCGATTATACATATTTTCGTCTACTATCTGTATTCGCGGCAAATGCGGTGATACGGTTTCACCAGATATAAAGTAACCGCAGTACATACGGTTCTTTAATATACGGTTTATCGTATTGGATTGAAATTTACTTCCGTTGTGTGTCCGTAAATTCTTATTATTCAAAAGTGATGCCATTTGATGCGATCCGATACCCTCTTTCAGGGTTTTTTCAAAAATCAATTGTACGATCTTGGCTTCATCTTCATCAATAATAATGTCCATAAGCTCTTTGCCACGCTTGTTAAAGTTTCCGCTTGGTATGAGTTTATATCCATACGGTGTTGGCCCGCCGGTATAGACTCCCTCAGATGTTAATTGACTCAAACGCGTTTTTACACGGGTGGAGGTCTTACGGCTCTCGCCGTTTGCCTGCCAATAGCGCATAAAGTTAATAAGATAATCGGCTTCGCTTTCAAATCTCTGCTGACCTTCCTGCGTACTCCATACTTCAATACCCTGCTGATTGAACCACTCAACAACAAATGGCGTTTCATTTTGGCGTCTGCCGAGTCGGTCAAACATAAATACGAGGAGTATATCAAATTCACTCCGTTCTGCTGCCGCTTTAATATCCTGAATGGCATCTCTGTCATCAGCCGATACCTTAAAGCCGGAAACGCCTTTTTCGTAAAACTCTTTTACAATTACCCATTCGCTTTGTCTTTCAGCAAACTCGTGACATGCAGTTTTCTGCATTGGTATATCGTCTTTGTCAACTTGTCCCTTTGTAGAAACTCTGTATAAGCAATAAACTCTTTTAGCTCCGTTCATTTTATCATCCTCACATTCTCCGTTGTTTAAAATGTGGGACTTTACATATTCACTTTTCAAGGTGCATAGGATTTTGTCCTATATCAATTATATACAATATGTATATTCAAATCCAGCGAATATTTAAATTTTTTATAATATCCCACATAAATTATGACGCTTTTCAAAGGTCTCAAGTAGATTACTTAATACATAGTTTTCTACATCATTGTTCTTTTCTTTAGAAAAAAATAAGCGAACATTGCATCCTGATATTGCTCTTGTTTCTGTATGTTCGTCAGAAATATCGTAACTCATACTATTACTCCTTCATTTAATTTTGAAAGAGCAATGCCGTCTGTAAAATAACAGGCAGCGTTACTCTGTTATGTTTTCGCGTGTAATTTATCATCCTCTATTTGTCCACGACTCCCCTCGGATTGTTGGGCATACAACAAACGGTCATGGTATTGACCATCATTGGAGTTTCACCAGTCCCTTCGCGCGACCTGCTTTGCAGAAGTATCATTATCACTCAATGCGTCATCGCCTTTTGTCTTTCCCTTGACGGCTCGGCATGGTGTACATTTCAATACACCTTGAGCTATGTTTTTGCTGTACCGTATATTCAATTTTCAAGGTTCAGTGAAAGGGCTTGTCCTCTCACTATACCTTGCGGAATCAAAATACCGTTTGAGCCATTCTTCAAATAATTTTTTTTAAAAAACAAAAAAAGATTATCAAATATTGAAAATAATATCTGATAATCTCTTATATCTAATTAATTATTAAATTGTTTTTTCAGAATTGGTTTTAAATAGTTTTTATTTAAATCACGAGCTGACTTAAAAAATATCAATTCCGATTTACTTAATGAATTAGGACTTTCTAAATTAGGCTATGATTACATAAATATAGATGATGGGTATTTTGGAGGACGTAATGAATTCGGAAATTTAAGATTTCGTCCTGATCGTTTTCCTAATGGATTAAAAGAAGTAGTTGATTATATTCATTCAAAAGGTCTTAAA
>CANQUQ010000100.1 GCA_947627115.1 uncultured Acetatifactor sp. | reverse complement strand
CATACCTCCTGACTGTTCTTCAAAACTATCCATAGTAAAGTTTTCAGTTACATAATCGTCAATGGAAATGTTATCCCCTCCGATAAAATTCGGCTCTGTTTCATCGGTAAACGAAATATATCCCTTATCACCAAAGTCGATATTTTCATTAGTTATAACAGACCCGCCGTGATTAACAGTAACTTTAGGCTCAATGCTTGCAAAGCGGTCACCGTCATCGGAAATCCTTAAATGATACAAATTCAGCCCTTGCGGTACTTTGTCAGCGGTCAGTCTTTGATTAGTGAAAAGCGCGGGCTTGCCGAATAATTCAACAAGTTCAAATTCATCATTATCAGTATAAACATAGTCTGTTCCCGTCTGATTAATATGAAGACTGTAATTGCCAAGATCGGTATTCCATACTTTTGCAAATAATTCCAAAGCCTCTTTATTGGTTTCGGGTTTCTGCATTGAAACAAGCTCGCCGCCCTTTAATATGAACTCCCCGCAGTTCTGCCCGATATCTTCATCGGCAAACTCTGTTTTGATTTCGACATTCGGGAACATTTCCGACAACTTCAATATTACGGGGAAAGGTGTTGTCCAAGCGGTTCTAAAGCTGATGGACTGCGCGTTTTCGTTTTTTTCGGTACAATAACACGCATTCCATTTTGTTCCCCAGTGTTTACACGACCATTCATACCATGTCGGTGAGTCGTATCTGTAAATATTGTCTACTGCCGAAACGCCGAGATTCCAAATTTTCTTTTCTTCTTCATCCGATATGTCATCACTGTGTTCCCTCAGTTCCTCAACAAATTCTTCATATGAGCCTTCCTTGCTTTTTTGTTCTTCGGACATACTTTCAAGATATTTCTTAACCATTTCCATACCTTTATCTGTTTGAGAACCGCACTCAATATTCAACGATTCGGGCATGGGAATGATTTTATTAAAGTCAATAGAACCGTACCCTGTTTCATCATTTTTAATCTTCTCAAGCATTTCTTTTATTTCAGCTTTGTCACCGCTGAAACTTACATTGTTTTGCACCCAGTTTGGCATATTTTCACCTCCGTTTACATTGTCTGTGTCATTTCATTTTCTTCTGTTTCATAAAAATCTTCATTTTCTTCCGGGTCAAAGTCAGAGTTCATAAATTCGGCTATATTCATTTCTACATCAAGAAAATCGGGTATGCCGTCAACCTTATTTTCAAGGTCGATATATTCATCCTCGCCCAAATCAAACGGCACTTTTGAGAGTATCGTTCCCGAAAAATCAACGCCGGCTTTTTCTTCCAAAGCCGCATAGGTGTCTTCCGGACCTGATCTCAATTCGTATTTATACAGACCTTCGGGTATTTCTTCTGCTTTCAATCTATCTTCAGTGAAAAGAACATGTTTAGATAAAAAATCAGCAAGCATAAATTCTTGCTTGCTTTCATTACCAAATATCTGCTCATTACTGCTTTTCAACAATATGCCATATGGAGTATATGCACCATCCAATTCCTCCATTAATCTATCACCGAGTGCATTCGTGTTAACCAAATCCAAATATTCTTTAGGAAATGCATCATCCAAATGCTGTTCGAGATAATCCTTTGCAAAATCAGAAGGATACACATTCAAATACTTGAGATTATATAAGTCTACATTTTTTAAAATATATTCGATTTCATCCATATCTTCAAGTGTAGTTATGCCCTCATAACATAATGCTGCTTTGAATTTAGCTGTCTGAATTTCATCAAGGAAAAGAAAATCTTTAGCGATTTCATTTACTTGATTCAAATCATCAACATCTATTCTGACATGCATATTCTCTGAGAACCTTGATATCTGTGGTATTGCAGATTCAAAATCAATCAAGTTAAATTCATTGTCTTTTGCATTTTTGATAAACTGTTCTGTGCTTTCATTGAATGGTACATCAATCACTGTTTCATTGATTTCAGTATTTGACAGATGAAAGCGAAACAAATAGTTATCGGGTGTATGCTCCGGCAAGGTTTCTCCATTAAAAATTTCTTTTAATTTAAATCCTTCTCTTGCAACATAACAGCCATTTATATAAACTCCGTTTTCTGCCATTCTGTGTTCTTTACCGACTTTCTTAGGGTCAAGCAAATTAACAAATTGATCTGATAAATTTTCCATGCCGTCAACCATCTCGTTATCAATAAGCATTTTACCTAAATCTTCATCATCAAAGATATTCGGAGCTACTACAAAATCATCTACACTGTAAGTCAGATTGATAACATCTTTTATGCTTACAAGTTCGTTCTTGTAGTTCTCTCCGACAACAAGAGGGAGAAGTGCATTATATGCTGCAAGCTGCGTATTATCAAACTCCACGATTTGCTTTGCAAGAAAGTTTAATTCATACAAGTTTGTACCGTCAAATCGTAATTCGTTTAACAGCGGAACTTTTTGACAGTTAGTAATGCTGTACGGCATTATATCTGTCTTAACAAGATAACCTCTGCACTTATCTATTGCATCATCAATTTCATAAAGATTTGCAGGCATATATATATCTGCAACATATTGTTTTGATGAATCATCTTCATTTTCTGCTGACATTTCAATAAGCATAACCTTTTTGTCCGTCATTACTTATCACCTCCGTTACATTGTCTGTGCC
>CANQUQ010000099.1 GCA_947627115.1 uncultured Acetatifactor sp. | reverse complement strand
AGGAAATTCAAAAGCTGGAGGAACAAGAGCGGGACAGCCGGGATATTTTGAAACAGCATACGCTCAGGGCATCGGAGCTGAAACTGATGGAGCGGGAGGCGGATGCGGAGACTAAGGCAATAAAAAGCGCTGTGGTTCCGGTCAGCAGCCTGTTCGGCGGCGAGGAATATGTGAAGGTGAAAAAGACGGACTGGAATAAGATCGTAACTGTTTTCCACAAGGCAGTAAAGCAGAATCATCTGGTGGAAAAGTACGAAAAGAAGATAGCCGGACTGGAGAAACGGATTGATGCTCTGAATGAGCAGTTGGAGAAGCTGAAATGGTTTGTGGAATCCAGAGGACTGGGTGAGGCGTTTGCGGAATATTTGAGATCCCTTACACCTAAGAACATGAAGCAGAAGCTGAAAGAGGCCGGGGCAATGGCAGCAGAGCATAACCGGCAGAGGGCGGGCAATATTCGCCGGATGCCGGAGCAGGAGAAACGATCAAGGCAGGTACTATAAAACAAAGAAAGAGAGGCTATGACAATGAAACTGACTTATGAAAAATGCGGTGATTATTTGATTCCAAATCTGATTCCCAGCCGGGAGCCAGAGGGAGAATTGCGAAAGTTTGGGCTGATGAGGCGGCGTTACCTGAAAGAATACCGCTCCGGGGTTTATTCGATGTTGCTTTTGACAGGGAAGCTGAAAGAACAGCTTTTGGCGGTGCAGGAGCAGGCAGAGCAGAGGTTTGATGTGCTGGTGGAGCAGATGGCAGCATCGGTGGGTGTGACGGAGCAGCTAAAAGCGGCGGATCAGATGCTCTGGGTGAGGAAGATGAACAGTATCCGGGAGAAGGTGGAGGAGATTGTGAAGGAGGAAATTATATATACTTTATAGGGCAAATGAAAAGGATTATGACAACATGTCGTAGTCCTTTTTGAAATATAATATGACCTTGAATTTGTTCCGAGAAAGGAATATAATATATACAAATTTGGAGGGCTAGTATGGAATATTTAACTTCTGAAGAAATTGCACAGAAATGGAATATATCATCGCGGCGTGTGACCACGTTATGCAAGGGCGGTAGAATAAGTGGGGCCATTCAAAAGAGTGGTGTTTGGCTGATACCTGATAATGCACAAAAACCTGAAAACATGAAAAGGGGTAGAAAATCAGGTAAAGTATAGAGAGGTGACAAAATGGCAGGAAACGGGAATCTTTACGCATCAAGAGGCACAAGGGAAGATGAGTATTATACTGATTTGATAACTATTGAGAATGAACTAAAACATTACAAAGAGCATTTTAGAGATAAGGTAATTTTCTGTAATTGTGATGATCCCTATGAAAGCAATTTCTTTAAATATTTTGCTATGAATTTTAATGCACTAGGATTGAAGAAATTGATTTCAATTGGTTATACTGGTTCGCCAATTGTATATACACAACTTTCTCTATTTGATGATATAGAAGAACCAAAAGTTATGCGTCATCCATATAAGATTGAAATCTCCGAAGTTACGGATGAAAATAGCGATGGAGCAATAGATTTGGCAGATGTTGAACTGCTTATAAGAAATAAAAGGAATGTTCTGACTGTGCTTAGTGATGATGGGGATTTCAGAGGGAAAGAAAGTCAAACTGCACTTGAGGAAGCGGATATTGTTGTGACCAATCCCCCGTTTTCGTTAATGAAAGAGTATATACCTTTGCTTATGAACAAGGAGAAAAAATTCCTTGTTCTTGGAAATATGAATCATATTACATTTAAAGAAATATTTCCATTTTTCAAGGAAAATAGAATATGGCTGGGCTATAATTCAGGACATTTTTGGTTTAAAGTACCAGATTATTATGAAGAAAAAAATACAGATTTTAAGATAGATGAAAGTGGACAAAAGTGGAGAAGACTGGGAAATATATGTTGGTTTACAAATTTGGAAATTGAAAAAAAGCATCAACCATTGATATTGTATAAACACTATACGGAGTCCGATTATCCAACGTATGATAATTATGCAGCGATTCATATTAGTAAAGTGGCGGAAATTCCAGATGATTATTATGGAGTGATGGGTGTTCCAATTACATTTATGGATAAGTACAGCCCAGATCAATTTGAAATTGTTGGGATAACTACTAATGATAAAGAAAATATTTGGGGAATCAAAACGAAAAATTATACAATTAGTGATGCAAAGAATTTTAGCATATTAAATGCAGCAAGTGTTCTCATGATAGATGGGAAGCCAAAAGCACAGTATGCAAGAGTCCTTGTAAGAAGGAGGATGCGAGATGAAGATCGAACTGAATAAGATGACTATACGAGAAATTGCCGATAATTACGTTGATAACGATGAAGAGGGGGTTATCGGATATAATGGAAAATTGAATATCCGTCCAAAATATCAGCGAGAATTTGTTTATGATGAAAAGAAGAGAAATGCTGTTATTGATACAATAATGAAAGGTTTCCCTTTAAATGTCATGTATTGGGTAAAAAACGATGATGGAACGTTTGAAATTTTAGATGGACAGCAGAGAACGATTAGCTTTTGTCAGTATGTTGCGGGTGACTTTTCGGTTAATAATCGAACATTTCATAACTTGACAGTAACAGAACAGCAGCAGATTCTTGATTATCAGTG
>CANQUQ010000098.1 GCA_947627115.1 uncultured Acetatifactor sp. | reverse complement strand
GTTTCATCTAATTTTCTTTTTATTAATTCTTTTAAAGTAAACTGTTCCATTTATTTCCTCCATTCTACACAAAAATAGTGTATAAATTTTTTATCTTTTAAAATTTACACACTATATAATACACTATCTTACCATTAAAAAAACATAAATCTATACTTGATCCATATGTTGACATTATTAATTCTAAACTAAATATTGCTGGAATTACTGCATCTGCCATTTATCATTTTTTACTAGATACTACAGATTATACTGGAAAATATGGGCTAGTTAAAAATTATGTTAAAAAACATAAAAAAGATATGCCTAAGAAAGCGTCTATTCTTGTACCAAAAGTTCCAGGTAAAATAGGACAAGTCGATTGGAAAGAAGATTTCACTTTAATAAGCAAGAATGGTGAAATATTAGTCTTTAATATATTTCTTTTTACTCTACCTTTTTCCGAAAAGAAATATTGTAAGCTTGCCCTTGATAAAAAACAAGATACAGTGATAAACTCTTTAATTTATGCCTTTCAATATGTTGAAGGTATTCCAAAAGATATATGGTTTGATAATATGCTAACAATTGTAGATGTTGCTAAAATGGGAAAACACGACAGAATTAATGATAAAATCAAACAATTTGCTAAAGATATGGGTTTTAATCCAATACCTTGTAGACCTAGAAGACCAAAATCTAAAGGTTCTGTAGAAGCTTTTGCAAAATTATGTGATAGATTATTGGCTTATAATCATGAGTTTGAAACAATTGAAGATTTAGAAAAAATAGTAAAAACATTTAACGAAAATATAAATAATGAAGTATCACAATCACACAACCGCATAGTTAATGAAGTATATACATATGAAAAGGAATATCTATTGCCTTTGCCAAACAATAAAATTTTTAGTTCTTACTTATCTAACCGCCAAACTAGAAAAGTTACTAAAGATTCCATGATTTCATACAAAAACAATAAATATTCCGTACCAGTAAAATATATCGGTTTCGATTTAAATGTAATCGAAAAGGATAAATCTTTGTATATTTATGATAACACAAATTTGATTCGTTGTCATCAAATTTCAAATAATCCTTTAAATTATAACAAAGAAGATGTAAAAGATATATTAGCTAGTGATCTTTTAAGAGATTCAACAGAAGAAAAAATAGAAATATTTATTACTGAAAATTTAAGTCAATATGATAAATTATTGTAGAGGAGGATAATTATGAAATTTAAAGATGTTGTAAATAATTTAAATATTTTAAAATTAGATAAGATGGCTGAATGCCTATCTGAGTATGTTGATAAAGTTAATAAAGAAAAAATACCCTTTTTAGATGCATTATATTATCTTACAAAATTAGAAATAGCCAATAAAGCTGAGCGTTCCTCACAGTTTAATATAAGAATAGCACATTTTCCATATTATAGAACATTTGAGGACTTTGATTTTTCATTTCAACCATCGATAAATGAAGAACAAGTAATGGAATTAGCATCTCTTAGGTTCATTGAAGAAAAGAAAAACATTTTACTCATTGGTTCACCAGGTACACGGAAAAACGCATATAGCAACAGCAATAGGAATAGAAGCTGCAAAAAATAGAGTAAGCACATATTTTATTTCTTGTCATGACTTGATATCGCAACTATCTTTAGCACATAGTGAAAACAGATTAGTTGATAAAATAAAGCAATATAATAGATACAAACTATTAATTATTGATGAGGTACGGATATTTACCAGTAGACAAAACAGGGGCAAATTTATTGTTTCAACTATTAGCTAAAAGATATGAGAAATATTCTACAATAGTAACATCAAATCAGCAATTTTCTAAGTGGGGTGAAGTATTGTCTGATGCTACACTTGCCTCAGCAATTTTGGACAGATTGCTACATCATTCATATGTTTTTAACATAACAGGTAATTCATATAGAATCAAAGATAAAATTTTAGAAAAGAGGGATAATAATGTTGTATATTAAAGATATATTTAAAGCTTGTATTTGTAGCTTTTGTGAGAATGTATACGAATACAATTCAATAGATACAAATGAATTCAAGAAGTCACTAAAATATTTTTTAAAGGAAGAAGATTTACAAGAATGTTTAGAATGTTGTACGGCAGATGTTGCTTATGATATAGAAAATATAGAAAATATTTGTGACAATTTATACGTATTAAAATATAAACAATTTAAAGAAGATGATATTGTAAATATTGGTGAAAATGTATTCATGCAAACTATAGAAGTAGATAAAACTATCAATGTTGAAGCATTTGTTGAAAATTTAACTAAATGTTTTTCGAAGTATTAAAAAGGGGGAATAAATCCCCCAAAATAATCTTTGCCAAAAACCTACATATTTTTTTGCCAAAAACCTACAAAAATTCTTGACATTTACATGCGGTGCGTTCAGTAATTTCTCTGAAATCTAAAGTTACAGTAAAAGATATTAAAGTAATAAATGGAATAGAAGAAGAATGGACAGGTAACGGACCAATCATGTCAGCATTAGAATCTGGTTATGTTGAAGAAGGAAAAATCGGAGAAGAGGGGAATTATCAACAATTCTCATGAGAATATCGAAAAGTTTGTGTAAACTTTAGACTTCTTATGATAATTTTTTAAAAATTTTGATAATCGAATTGACA
>CANQUQ010000097.1 GCA_947627115.1 uncultured Acetatifactor sp. | reverse complement strand
ACTCAA
Organism: uncultured Acetatifactor sp.; assembly: GCA_947627115.1. Lineage (GTDB taxonomy): Bacteria > Bacillota > Clostridia > Lachnospirales > Lachnospiraceae > Acetatifactor. Next base: position 2,654 of record CANQUQ010000097.1, on the reverse strand, counting down.
CACCTGATAATAAAAAACCAAAAGAAGACGACATAGATGATGCACCAGTACTACTTAGCACAATAACAGGACAAGAAAAAATTTATTATATGCTAGGATTTACAATATTAATTACAATAGCAGGTGGAATAGTATTAATAAAGAAATTCTTATTCTAATATAGTATAACAAAATAAAAAATACATCTAAATATTATTTAGGTGTATTTTTTATTTTTCTTGTATAATAGGAAAGTAATATCAGTGAGAAAAAAGATGGAAGAAAATGTAAACATCAAAAATAAGCCAAAGCAAAAAGATTCAGATGGTAAAATATGTAAATAATAAAACTATTAATTATCCTTATAAATATGATGAAAACCTCTCCTAGATTGGTAATCAATTGGAACACATTTATCATAATTACATTTTGCACAGATAGTATAAGGAGGAGTGGAAATAGGTAAACCATTCAATTCATCATCTTCCTCAAATTCCAAAACTGCTTCGATAGGTGCATCAAATTTGTATTTACATTTTGGACAGATGTAAGCAACTGTTTTACCACTTAATTTAAATGGAAAAGAATTAAAATCAAACATATAAAAACTCCTTTTTTAATTAATACAGAGGACAAAATTCATTTTGGTATTACATTTAGGACAATTATAAGGATTTCTATTAAAAGCTAAAGATATACTAGTCTGATATTTAAGAAGTTGTTTTCTAAAAATATGACAGTGTTTTTTAATAAAAGGAATCATTTTAGAGTGAAGGGAATGTTTTTTTCTATAAAAGCCATAATATCTAATAATTTTGAATTGAGAAGGAAGTAAATGTCTTAAAAGGATAAGAATAAACTGAGAAGCACAAACAGATACTTCATGATACTGATTATCATTATGATTAATATAAGAAAAAGTAACATTATTGCCATCATAATTAACAATTCTATTTTCACTAATAGGAACCCTACCGCAATATCTAGTAACATATTCAACACCAGACTTAAGGTCTTTAAATTTTTTAGGTTCAGCATAAACGTAGAAACCATTAGGATAATTTATAAATAATTGCTGCTTTAATTTAGAAAAAGATTTATCAAGGTTTTTAGAAAGAAAATCTAATAAGATTTTCTGAAAACGCTTAGAGAGTGCATCGTAATCAAAAAACTTCCAATCCATACAAGAATTATTATTACCTAACTTAAGTTCAGCGATAAGTATATGAATATGAGGATTCCATTTTAAATCTCTACCAAAAGTATGAAGGAAAGCAAAGAAACCAGGAGTATATTTAATTTTAGAAGTATATTTTTTCAAAATACCGTTTTTATTCTTTTTAAAAGACTCATTAAGGATAGAATAAATGGTATCTCTAACAGCTTGAAAAAGAATATTAATTCTATTTTCAAAAGGAAAGAAAAAATATTTTCTAAGTTGTTCAGGAATAGTAAAAACGATTTGTCTATGTTGGCAATTATAAGCAGTTTGTAGAACAGATTCAACTCTTTGATTTTTATATTTATAACCGCAAGAAGAACAAAATCTAGATTTACAAGTATGCCCAATAAAAACAATATCATGGCAGGTAGGGCATTCATAAAGAGAACAACCTAAATTCTTATTATAACAATCAATAATTTTTTGGACTTCAATAGGAGCATTAGGGCGAAATTTATCAATAAGCTGTTTATTAGCAAGATAAGTAGAATCCCAATGTTCTTCAAAGATTTGAGCAATAATGCCAGTTGATTTAAAAGAATTATAGTTTTTATTTAAAGAACCATCATCATTAAAACAATTAGCATTATATGTTCTAGAATTATAGAAATCTAAAAAATTACATTCTTTAATGGTTTCGATATTTTCCATATTTACCTCATATTTGGATTATAGCAAAAAAGAGTTGCGTTAGCAACTCTTATAAAGAAAAATCTTGATTTTTCTTATTTTTTATTTACTTTTAAAAATCTATGTGATATAATTTTCCGTAAGAAAACAAAAGAGGTGAAAGTAAATGAATCAAATATTAGCAACTGATACAAATACTAAAAAAGGAAGAAAAAGGAGAGAACCGGCAGATATAAAAACAGTAAGCAAATTTTTTGCAATATCAATAATTATATTTGGTGTATTCTTAATTGCATCTAGTTCATATGGAATATACAAAGATAGTAAAGAAGAAGTAGTAGAACTAACAAAACCAACCATTACAATAGATTCAAAATCAGAAGATACATTATTACTTAGAGTAATGCATGATAAAGAAATATATGATATTGAATATTATTGGAATGATGAAGAACCAGAAATTATTGAGGGTAATGGAAGAAAATATATAGAACAAGAAATTAAAATACCAGGAGGAGAAAATACCTTAAATATAAAAGCAGTAGATGTTATGGGACAAGAAAATTCTTATCAAAAACCTTATGAAACAGAAGATGTTATTAATTTAGAAGTTGAGCAAGGAAGTGGAAAATTAAAAATAACTGTTCAAAATGAAACTAAAATATCTTATATGACATACAGATGGGGCGATGATGAAGAAACAAAAATAGATATAAATGACAATGAAATAAATACAGAAATAGACATACCTAAAGGTTTAAATACACTAACAGTTGTTTTAGTAGATGAAAATAATGAGACAATTACTAAAAAACAAGATATA
>CANQUQ010000096.1 GCA_947627115.1 uncultured Acetatifactor sp. | reverse complement strand
GTTGAAGTCATATGGACAGCGCTCATCATATTGAACTTAACGCTCGTATCAAGACCGAATCGTTCCGCTATTCTCGGTACTTCCGATGCCGCCATCATAATTCCTACTGCAAGCAGCATATTATCTGTCCATGTCAGAAGTCCCAGGAATAATAAAGTTGTCTGCAAAAATGCAGTTAAGCATAAGGCTATTACTTGTTTCATCCACTGCGTAAAATTATCTCCGTAACCTCTCGGAATGGAGAACATATATAAGCTGCCGACCGCAATCTGAATCAGCAGTATTCCCCCTCGTTTAATGTTATCAAAAAAGATCTTTATAACGCAGTAACCGAGGGCGATAATTGAAACAAGCTCAAATAATCCGGCTTGGATAACCGCACCGTTTTTGAAAAAAGCTAACTGTAATGTTTTCAGGGCAACTTCGCCGAGTGTTGTGCCTTGTTGTGATGAGAATATTCTTGTTAAGTCCTTTGAAAGAGTATTCTGCAATGTCACGCAGAATTTATACAATTCTATCGGCGTTACGGTAAAGAGAGAAACAGCCATAAACCCTTTTATCCAATTTAATGCGGTACTCTGAATATTTGCTCTGCCGTTCTGATACTCAATTGCAAGATCGAATGCGGACACTGCAACGCCTACCACGAAAAGAGTCCACCCGAATAATGAGAACAATTTAACGACTGCATTTACCCAATCAAGTGAGAATATTTCGACACCCATTGAGCTTATCATAGTGAAAAATTCGGATATCCCGTCATAAATAACGGTAAACAGCCATTGAATGATTCTGTTTAATATTCCGTCAATTATTTTATCGGAGATACCGTCAAAGGCACTGCCTATCGCGTCACCCATGCCGCTGATGATATCACCGAGCCAATCAAACATTAAAAATCACCTCCACGCGCAAAGCCATCGGCAGAATAACCGATGGCTTTATATATGTTCACTGTTTACATTCCTACGATTCCCCAGATATACAGCGGTGCTGTCAGAGAAAAGATAAGGCACGCAAAAAGTATAGCCGGAGCGGAAAATTCAAATTGTCCGTGTTTTTTGTAGTCAAAGTAAGCGGTAGCGACCTTTACAAAGAAAAGAACGGCAAGCACACAGTCAACAACAGGGAACACAACATTGTTTACTACCGTTTTGATCTGCGATTTGGCAGCAGACCATGTGCTTTCGATCGCTCCCGCGACATCTCCGGCGGCATAGACCGTTGTTGCGGAAAACATTATGATCAAAACAAGAGCAGCGGCAAATATCAGCCACTGCTTTTTGCTGAATTTAATTAACTTTTTCGTCATTCATGTTACCTCCATATACTTTTAAAATTTCTTTGCACTGAAAATCGTCAACATAGTGAATCGGTCTGTTAAGAGCGGTTGCTTTTTGTATTTCCTCGTCCATACCTTCGGTAATTGTATCTCCGAACACCCATACATGCTGAGAATCGAGTATCTGACCGAGCCCGATTGATATTCCGAGTTCCCGCTGAACTTTGTCTTTATCATCAAAAATCAGTGCGTAAAAATGCGACATGATAGGTATCATGCCGCATCTGTGATAGATATACTTCGCATAAGCGATAGCATTCTTTATGTTCTCTTTTTCATTTCCGGCAAGGGGACTGCAAACATATGCTTTTTTCAATATTGATCGTCCTCATCTTTCTTTGCCTTGATTTTGAGAACGAATGCCGCAATCGCACCGCCGAGAGCAACAGCGCCGAGCCCGATCCAGAAACCGTAGTTTCTCTCATCACCTGTTTTTGGAGTGTTGACTACAGGCACATTGATAGTAACGGTTTGTCCTTCATCGTCAATATCTGCGTGTACCGCAATTTCAACATTATCACGGTAAAGCGTTTCAAATACAACAAGCTCTGTATCAGCCTTAATATATTTACTGTCAAAGGTAAATGAAACAGTAACCTCGCCATTGCTCTTTTCGGGAATGAATGTTACTTCACTTGTAACAGGCTTTCCGTCAATCTCAAACGGCTTTCCTGTTGATTTGTCCATAAGCGTGCCGACAATCTTGTATTCCTTGTTGGGTGTAAGGTTGGTATATTTTACTGTATCGTCAATGGTAATTTTACCTTTAGCCGTGGTTTCCTTTTTGCCGTTTGCCTTTGCCGTTGTCTGAATTTCAGGCACCTTCACGGTTACGGTCTGTCCCTCATCTTCAATATCAGCGTGTACGGCAAGCTCTTTTGAATCCTTGTAAAGCGTTTCAAAGACTACAATATCCGTATCAGCCTTAATATATTTTGAATCAAAGGTAAATTCAACCTTTGCAGTCCCGCTCGGCTCTGTCGGAATAAAGGTGGTTTCTGCTGTTACCTCTGCTCCGTCAATTATCAATGCTTTTCCCGTTGTCTTATCCATAAGGATACCTTTAAGCACATATTCTTTGTTCGGAATAAGATGCTTGTATTCAACCGTATCGGTTAAGGTGAATACCTCTGTCGCACAGATTTCCTTTTCTCCGTCAACTGTTGCCGTTGTTTTTAATTCAGGAATTTGGTCATTAACAGCATTGATTTCGATAATTTGTTCATTATCAGTAACTGTGATATGGTGAATATCATCACTCGGCAGATAATTTTCAGCCGGTTTTAATTCTTTTACAATCCATTCACCGAATGGGATATTATCAAAAG
>CANQUQ010000095.1 GCA_947627115.1 uncultured Acetatifactor sp. | reverse complement strand
AATACTTTGCATTTTATCTTGTATTATTTTTATAATTGCATTAAATAATTTGTAAGCGCTAAAAGAAAAGGCGTACTTGAAAGCCCCAAGTTCATCCTATATAATACGGACATAACTTGGGGTTATTCATTTTATTCTAAATTAATTTCCTTATATGTACCTTGATAATTTAATATTTCTTCTGGTAATTCTTTTGACCATGGTAAATACTTTTCTATTTCTTTTTCTTCTTGGGCTTCTTCTAATTGTGGTAATTCATCTAGCAAATATTTTATATATTTATATATATTCAATTTATTTACTTTCGCTGATTCTATTAGACTATAATATATTGCATTTGCTTTTGCTCCTGCTTCAGTATCTGCAAATAACCAATTTTTTCTATGTACTGCAAATGGTCTTATTGAACGTTCAGCTCTCGAATTAGTTAATGGTATTCTACCATCTGCTAAAAATTTGCTTAAATTCTCTTTTTGATTTAGAGCATACGTTAGAGCTTTTTGTAACTTTGTATTAGTCACATATTTTTCGTTCGTTGAATAAACCCATTCATAGAATTTTTTTAGGATGGGGGCTGATTTTTCCTGCCTTTTTTTGACTTTTTCTTCTACAGACAGTTTTTCTATTTCTCTTTCTACCTCAAATAGTTCATCTATATATTTTACTCCTTTATATCCTTCTGCTGTTTGTATCATATTTTTGTGTTCATCTAATGGTATACTTTCGTAAAAATATCTTCTTGTATGTGCCCAACATTCAGCTCTATTTACATCTTTTTCTAAATTATTATAGCCTGAATATCCGTCTGTAATAAGTATATTTTTATAATCTTTTAGTAGACTTTGTGCTACTTCTGCACTTCTATTTTTTGAATATTTAAATATCACACCTTTCTTTTTTTCTAATTCTCCTGATGCTAGAATCCACATATATGAATTACTTGATGCTTTTTTTCCTGCCTCTTTATTACATTGCATTGTCGTTTCATCTGCATGTAATAACTCACTTTCTTCCTTTAGTTTCTTAAGCATTAATTCATATAATGGCTCAAAATAATATTGGGATAATTTTATGCACCAGTTTGCTGTCATACTTCTTGGAAGTATTAATCCTCTATCATCCCATACTTTTTCTTGCCTATATAATGGCACTCCCATATAATATTTTTGGTATATTACCTCCGTTGCTAATGAACTTGATGCAAATGAATGTGCAAGTAATGCTCTTGGTGTTTTAGTTTTTATTATTGTTGCTGTTTCGTTTTCTTCATTTTTAGTTCCACATTTTGTACATTTATATACTTCTCTAACATATGTTATCATTTTCAGTTTGGCTGGAACAAATTCTATCTCTTGTCTTACTACTTCAGTTCCTATTTTCTTTATATCTCCTTCACATTTTGGACATGCTAAGTTTTCATCTTCTAATTTGACTATAATTGTTTCTTTTTCTATGTTTTTTAATTCTGATTTTTTTATTCCTGATTCAATTTTTTTGTTTCTCTTTTTTCTATGAACTATAATTTCTTCTGTTTTTTCTTCTACTTCTTGTTTTAGTTCTTTGTTTTCTATTTCTCCAAATATTGAACATTGTGTTCCTTCTACAAGGTTTTCTTCTTTCGGTGTATTTTCTCTTTTTGAGCCAAATATATATCTATTTAGCGTGTTTATATGTAATTGTTGATTTTCTACTTTTATTTTTAGTTCCATTATTTCTTGTTTTAATTTTTGGTTTTCTGCAACTAAATTTTCATATGTTTCTTGTCTCATTTTTTTCTCTACTTTCTATCTCTTTTTTATATTTAAATAATATCAGAAATCTCTTGATATTTCAATGATTTTAAGTGAATTCTTTGTGAATTTTTAGTTGTAGAGCTGTGTCTTAATTTGCTGTATTTTCTAAATCTAATTCTATTTCTTTAAAACTTGTTTTTTGTTCTACTTTTAATCCTGATAATAACCAATTTAACTGTTGCTTATTTATATTTTTTAATTCTGTTGAATTTCTGGGCCATTGAAATTTCATTTTTTCTGTATCTAGTAATGTTTTTTGTGCTAATATGAATCCATTTTTATCATAACATAGCACTCTAATACTATTCCTTTTTTTATTACAAAATATATATGCTGATTTATTATATGGATTCATTCCAAATGTATTTTTTACTATGCTACACAAAGAATGTATTTGTTTTCGAAAATCAGTTACTCCATATGCTAAATATATTCTATCAACACTATTTAATAAATCATTCAACATTATCTAACACCTCAATTATCTGTTTTAAAATTTTTTTATTATATCCCTCTTTAAGCTCTATTCTTATGTTTTCCATTGCAAATACTATTGATTTTTTATGTGGTATCTGTTTTATTGTTGTTTGCTCTGATTTTAAATCTTTCTCTAAGTCGATTTTTCCAAATTCAAGTTCTTTGTCTAACCTTAGCCAATCCCTCAATGTTGTACAGGGTAATTTTCTTTCTCTAGCATAGGCTGCTATTGATAGCCCACTTTCTTTAAATTCATCTACATATGCTTTTTTTTCTTCATCACTGTATGATCTTAACCTCATAATTAAAAACCCCTTTCATTTTTTGCATCTATAATACAAAAAATATGTAGAGGTTTCAAGTACGCCTTTTCTTTTAGCGCTTACGATTTATAATAGGAATGTATTTAATGATTTAGATATTTAATTTTG
>CANQUQ010000094.1 GCA_947627115.1 uncultured Acetatifactor sp. | reverse complement strand
AATATCCAGCTCTGCTCCGAGGGAAGGTCAATAAGTGTTGTTGGCAGGTCCAGCACCTTAAGTCTTATTCCTTCGGCTTTGAAATATTCAAGCTCATTCTTGATGTCGGATTTGTTCCTTGATAATCTGTCAAGGCTTTTGATAACAAGAGTATCGCCCCTTCTGAGAATAGTTGACTTCAACGCCTGATAGCCTGTTCTTTCGAGATTTTTACCGCTTGCCTTGTCGGTAATTATATCCCTGCTGTCAGCACCCATGCTTTTAAAGACCTCAATCTGTCGGTCAAGATTCTGTTCCGTTGACGATACTCTTGCATAGTAATAGGTTCTGTTCATAATATTCCTCCTGTTCGTAAAGGTCGTTTCACTTTACGAATATATCCGCTTGTTGATTTTGGTACTTTACGAACACGATTTCGAGCTTTTTTATGGTGTTCGTAAAGGTAAACCATTTGCGGAAAGAAAAAGGAGGCCTCAGCCTCCTTAATCTTCCGGTGTCATGGTATGAGCATGGCTTTTTACAATTTCATTAACGCATGAAACTATTATTTCTGTAAACAGAAAGGATACCGCTGCTAATACCTTTTTCTTGTTGAGTAAATTCTTGATCATTCACCCCTTTCAGTATTTTTTGTATTAAATTCATAATACATAGCTATATTACATAATCATTATTTTTCTTTCTACGCATTTATTTGAAATTGAATATAAATATATACATTTATCAACAGTATTATAAAATTATAATAAGGAGTTGATATAATGTTAGATGAATATTCGGATATACTAAGTCCAAATGATGTTATGAAAATACTTAACTTATCAAATACCACAGTTTACAGTATGCTAAGAGAAGGCATTATACTGTGTTATCGTGTAGGCAAAGGCAAGATTTGGAGAATTAATAAAAAAGATTTAATAGACTATCTATCCATTATGAATTAATTGTACTAAAGAAAGGCTCTGACATATGCGTCAAAGCCTTTCTTTTATGCTCTGTATTTTATAAAATCAATAACACCGTCTTTGGGTATTTTCCATCTGGAGCCTATTTTAAAAGCGCCATATATTTCATCGTTATGAAGTATATCCAACAGAGAATTTTTGCCTATTTTTAATAGATTTTGACATTCCTTAAATGTCATTATATCGGGTATGTTTTCAAACAAAATTATCACTATCCTTTTTTATAATTTGGTTTATATTGGTTTTTTGCCATTTATAATAGTGTTTATATTTCCTATGAAAATATTTTTTTATTATTTGTAGTTGAAATTAAATATTATGCCAAAATAAACCTTCCTAAACATATATTGAATCCATAGTTAAAACGAAATTGACAAATATATATGATAACTTTATGTACCTTTTTTGCAAGATGGGATATAAAACTCTAACAGGAAAATAGCGAAATAAGTAATATATCAGCGACTTAATAATAGTTATTAATTTCATTATATATTTGTTTATACTAATTTATATTTATTTATTTTTATATAACAGTAATAATAAATAAATAGAAAGGTGTGATATTATGAATAGTTTTATTCATACATTCAGTTTTAGAAAAAATATAACTTATGATGAAAACTGTAAAATTATAGAAAGATATAATAGCAGTATTATAAGGAAAGGCAGTATTTATTATATAAATCTATATAGTCATAATGGAGTTCGGCTTTATATAACAGACAGAAGTAAAAATGAAGTAAAATATGATAAAAATCATTTTATAAAAAAGATGGAGATAATTATAACACCATATAAGCTATGTCATATCGGTGAAGCAATGGGATGTATTAAAGACTATAAAGAAATGACAGCTGCCATCAAAAAGCTTTATGATATATTGGACAGTATGAGTATGGAAACAGGAGTGGATTTTAATAATAATATAACTCTGTCAAGAATAGATATTACTCACGATGTGTTTACCCCTAACGCGTTTTATTCGGATGAAATAATAAGAATAGCAAGACTATCTAAACTTAAACACGGTTATAAATTTTGGATAAAACCGGATAAAGGTCATTATGAAAATATATTTGAAGATAAATACATAACTTCATATGCAAATAATCATCAAGGTATAGCGGTTAAGATATATAACAAAAGCTATGAGCTTGAATCAAAAGGTATATCTAACAAGTGTGAGAATTCAAATATAGTTAGATTTGAGGTTACACTCAAGAAGAAATTCCTTAAAAACAATAAATATCTTCAATACCTAGAAAAGGGCATCCCATTAGAGCATATGCTGTGGTATATAACTCAAAATGCAGATAATTTCTTGCAGAAATACATATCCGATGTTATGCCGAGTGGTCATATGCTCTCACATGAGAAACTGACGGAATATATTTTTAATGTATGCGGTAAAAAGATAAAAAAGGCAAAAAAGATGTTGTGTTATTCTATGCTGTTCACCAATAAAAAAGCCCTTGACAGTTATGGCAGTAAAAAAATGCTTGCAAAGGTTAAGTTGTATTTTGAAAAAATAGGAGTATCTCCTATTTATCTTAATAATGGCTGTGATTTCATACCTTCTTTTAAGGCTCTGCTCGCAGATGATTACATTTATGACGATAAAGGTTATAATAATCCTCTTAAATGAAGCAGCCGGATATTAGTTATCCGGCTCAGCGTGTCGATAAAATCGACACGCTTGAAAGAAATGCTTTTTGGCATTTCTTTCAGTTATCTGCGGTAGGAACCAGCC
>CANQUQ010000093.1 GCA_947627115.1 uncultured Acetatifactor sp. | reverse complement strand
TGATAAAAATTTTTCAAAAACTAACAAAGAAAATTATAAAATTGGTGCAATAATAAGTAAAGAAAAATAAAAAAAGCAACACGAAAAATTCTGCTTGAAATGATTTCTGTACTCCCACTGGTACTCTATCAAGCACTGAATTTTTCCTCCCTAGTCGAAAAATTCGGTTTATGGGACAATTCCCAACCCCTTTTTTAATATAGTAAAAACAATAGATGATGCGGAATGAATGAAAAAGAAAGCTAAACATTATTTTGTAGCGATAAAACTTGAAAGTTTGAGATAAAATATGATATAATAAATATGATTATAGGAGGAACAATGGAATATAATATTAATATTAGAGAAGAATTATTTGGAGGAACTTTATTAAATTTGGAAAATGGAAAACGTTCTTATATAAACAGTCAAGAATTGAAAGAGATATTAGAAAATGATAAATTACCAAGAGATCTAATAAGCGAAAATGTTAATAAAAAGAATAATATAAAATTCACTTCTTTAGATGTAAAAAAATTAAAAAATTTTTGTTTTGCAGATATAGCTTTTATTGAAGTTACAAGGGCATGTAATTTAAGGTGTAAACATTGTCTTAATAACTCTGGAGAGATAATTAATAATCAATTAACTACAGAAGAAATATTTAACTTAATTAAAAAATTGGCAATGGCAGGCATCCAAGAAATAAGATTTACAGGTGGAGAACCATTAGTACATAAGGATATATATAGAATGATTGAACTAGCAACAAATTTGGGAATATATACTTCTATAGGAACTAATGGAACCCTTATAGATAAAAAAGTAGCAAAAAAATTAAAAGATGTAGGTTTAAAAAAGGCTGTTGTAAGTCTAGATGGAACAAGAAAAAAACATGATGAGATTAGAGGAAAAGGCAATTATGATAAAACAATTTTGAGTATCAAATATTTACAAGAGCAAGGAATACAGATTAAAATTAATTCTGTAATAATGCGTTCAAATATAGAAGATGTAATTATACTTGCAAAAAAATTAAATAAAATGAAAATAGATGTATTTATTAGGAGATTTATTGAATCAGGAAGAGGAGAAAAACTGGAAAATAATGTACTTTCAAGGCAAGATTATGATTATGTGAGAGAAAAATTAAGTTATGAATTGAAAAAAGAACCATATGTTAGAGGACATTATATAAGATTAAGTGATGAATCAAGTAATAATAGAATAGAATTACCTTTTGAAATAAGAAAGGGATGTAAAGCTGGTCAAAGAGCTATAGTAATTACTCCGAATGGAGATATTCATTTTTGTGGTTTTTTAGCTGCACAAGATTTTCCACCAATAGATAATATAAGAAATATAGATAATTGGAATAAATTTTGGAATGATTTACAAAGACAAAATAAACTTGAAATCTTAGAAAAAAATCTAGATAGATATAATGGTTTGCCAAATATTCAACCAACAAATTGTTTAGCTTATGTTCAAAGAATGATTAATATAGAAAATAATAAAATAAAGGAATAAAAAATGGAAAAATTTAAAATTATTACATCTAAAACAAACATTTATACGGAACAAGTAAAAAAGTTAAAAGAAGAATCAAAATTGCAAACGGAAGTTATAAATATAGAAGATTTGATTAATGACGAAAGCACTTCATTAGATTTTGAAAATAGTATTATCTATTTTTTATGTTGTAATAGCCCATTGGTGCCAACAGCAATAAAAAAATTGGAATCCTATAACTGTTATATAATTAATAAACAGTATTTAACTAAAAATCATTTAAAATTAGATGTTCAGATATTATTAGATAAAAATAATATAAATGTGCCAAAAACATATGCGATAGAAAATATTAAAAATATAAAGTTTCCAATATTTTGTAAAGAAAACAGACATGAAGGAATAATAATTCAAGTATATAATAAGATAACTCTAACAAGATTTTTTGAAAAATTTAATACTAAAGAGTTTTATTTAGAAGAAACAATAAATAATAATAAAGACTTAAGAGAATTTAAAGTATATTTTGTTGACAAGAAAATATTCTTAAAAGATGTAACTTGCTATAATAAAATTTTGGAAGAAATGTGTAAAAAAGTATCAGTAGCACTCAACAATTTAGAAGTTTTTTCAGTTGATATGGTTCAAAATACGAATGGAGAACTTTTTGTTATCGATGTGAACCCATCTGCTGGATTTTATCTATCCGATGATGGAAGAAGATATTTTTTAGATACATTAACAAAAAAATAAAAGAGGTAGTAATGGAAATAATAGTTTTGGGGACAGGACATGGAACAGCAACAGAATGCTATAATACATGTTTTGCAATAAAAGATAAAGATGAATATTTTTTGATAGATTCTGGTGGAGGAAATGGTATATTAAAACAATTAAAGGAGACCAATCTAGAAAAAATTAGAGCTATATTTATATCGCATATTCATATGGATCATATACTAGGATGTATTTGGATAATAAGAGTATTAAGTAAAAAGTATTATAAATACTTATATTCAAAACCAATTTACATATATGGAAATGATATTGTTATAGAAACAATAAGAGGATTATGCCAACTATTAATACCTAAAGATTTTCTTAAGCTCATAGATAATAAAATAAATTTAATAGAAATAAAAGATAAAGAAGAAACTAAAATATTAAATAAAAAAGTTAAATTTTTTGATATTAATGCAAAAAAAGCAAAACAATTTGGATTTTCGATATTAATAGATAAAAATAAGATGTTTACATTTATAGGTGAT
>CANQUQ010000092.1 GCA_947627115.1 uncultured Acetatifactor sp. | reverse complement strand
AAAAAAGAATAAAAACACCGTTCAGGAATTTATCGGTATTGAAACCTTCACAAAACGGGGGCTTAAAACAAAGTACGGAGAACTCGTATATTTTATTATCAGTCCGACAAATATATCTGTTCTTTCAAAAGAAAATATCCAAACAAAGATTTGGCACTTAATGCAGGTTCTCTCCGCACAGCCGAATATTGAAATCACTTGTATTGACTCCTGTGAGAGATTCGATGACAACAAAAATAATATGCTTGAACTTCACAGGAAAGAATGCAATGAAAAGGTTCAGAAATGCCTGTCGGATGATGTTGATTATCTTGATAATATACAGATTGAGATGTCAACGGCAAGGCAGTTTATGTTTTCAATCCGTTTCAGAAAGGAAAAGGAAGAACAGATATTTAATCAGATAAACCGTGTAGAAAAAGCTATTTTCGAACAGGGCTTTGAGGTCAGACGAGCTACAAAGGAAGATATGAAAAGGATTCTTGCAATATACTTTGAATCATCAATGCAGGGCGAGTTGATTCCCGATGTAGACGGGGGTGACTGCATTGATGAAGAAATCAGAAAAGCGGTTGCTTAATATTATGATTGCAATCTGCTTTATAATCTTTTCTATTGCACTTTGTTATCTTGTATATAGCTTTGATGTTGATAACCGGGATCAGAAAAGGTTTGATGATATGGCACAGACAATAGACATTGAAGAAAACACCGATGAGGATGCTGATAATGACAGCGGAATAATCGATTTAATAAACAGGAATTCCGATTGTATCGGCTGGGTAAAAATCAGCGGAACAAAGATTGATTACCCTGTTATGCAGACAAAGGATAATCCGCAGTATTATCTGCGCAGAGGATTTGACAAACAGTATTCCTATTTAGGAACACCGTTTATGGATGCAAGGTGTGATGTGAACTATGATAACAACTTAATTATCTACGGACACAATATGCGTGACGGCAAGATGTTTGCCGATCTCTTGAAATACAAAGATAAAGCATATTGCAGAAAGCATAACACAATTAATTTTATAACTCCGAACGGTGTTCAGAATTATACGGTTATTGCAGTCTGCAATGTCAGGAACGATGATGAATGGTACGGCTATACTTCTCAGACCGATAAGGAATCCTTCAACAATTTAATATCGCATATCAAAGATAAATCCCTATACCTTTCTCAAGATGAGATACAGTATGGAGATCATTTTTTAACCCTTTCCACTTGTGAATATTCACAGACAAACGGAAGATTAATCGTTGTTGCCGTAAGAAACTGTGGTAATTGATTTCGAGTAATAAAAATGGTATAATAACCTCACAAAACATAATCCAAATTAAAGATTTGGATTGTTTCGGAGAATATTGTATCACGCCTGCTTGCACGATTGCGCTGCGCAGATGTGGTATAATATTAACAGAACCATTAAGGAGTAATCGGGTATGAGTAATAAAATACTTGATGTGCTGAGAGAGGAAAAAGAAACGCAGCTTAAGGGGCGTCTGTATTATTCAACACAAATTGAGTTTTCATACAATACCAATCATATTGAAGGCAGTAAACTGACTGCTGAACAGACAAGATATATTTATGAAACCAATACACTGCTGACAGACGGAACAGCGGCAACAAATGTAAACGATATAATTGAAACATCAAACCATTTTAAAATGGTTGATTATATGCTTGATATAGCGGAAGAACCGTTGTCAGAAGAAATAATTAAGGAATTTCACAGAATTCTGAAATCAGGAACAACGGACGAAAGAAAATCGTGGTTTAAAGTCGGAGATTACAAGCTGCTTGAAAATGAAGTAGGCTTTACCGAAACAGCAGCGCCTGACAGAGTTCGGGAAAGGATGGCAAGTCTTATTAAGGCATATAACAGAATTGAAAATGTAACCATTGAGGACATTATACAATTTCACAGTGATTTTGAAAAAATCCATCCATTCCAAGACGGCAACGGCAGAGTCGGAAGAATTATAATGTTCAAGGAATGTTTAAGGCACGGTATTACTCCGTTCATCATTTTGGATAGTGATAAAGCATTTTATTACCGCGGTTTACAGGAATATCAGTCGGGCGGAGAAAAAGGATATTTAATTGATACTTGTCTGAATGCACAGGATCAGTATCAGGCGCTTGTTGATAAATTCATATCACAGGATATGTCTGGGGAACAAACAGAAATAAATATGAATATGTAATTTGAATTTTAAAGGCTGTACTTCGGTGCAGCCTTTTTTAATGCATCTTGATGATTCAAGGTGCTATTTTTATTTAAGGAGCTGAAAAAATGTTTAAAAAGAAAAAACAGATTGAACTGACAGAAGAACAGAAAGAGGAAATCCGAATCAAAGATTTCTTTGACCGTATTCTGCCGTCAACAATAAAATTCTCAACCGATCATTATATCATCGGTGACAGTTACCGCTGTGTATGGGCAATCAAGGAATATCCGCCGACAACGGAAGAACTTGCTTTATTCTCACAGCTTGCGGACAGAAACAATGTAACAGTCCGTCTTTACTCAAGGCTCGTTGACGCTCTTGAACAGAGAAAAATCATTCAGAATGCAACAAGGCGTAACAAGCTGCACACAGGATCGGACGATGCAATGGAAAACATCACGGCAGAGGGGAATTTGCAGGATGTTGTTACCCTCATTGCAGAACTGAGAAAGAATAAAGAGCCATTGCTCCACTGTGCCGTATATCTTGAACTGAAAGCGGAAAGTATGCAGAAGCTCCGTGATTTGCAGTCAGATATCCTTAT
>CANQUQ010000091.1 GCA_947627115.1 uncultured Acetatifactor sp. | reverse complement strand
CGATAGCAATCAAATTACCTATGTAAAATGCCCTCTCCAAAGGTGAAGAATATATAGCACATATTTTCTCATCATGTAGTATCTCAACCATTTGATCTGCTTGTGCCATACCCGTATTATTAAGGGGAATCTCACTACGCCCCAAAACTCTATTAGTTTTATTCCATTCTGTCTCCCCGTGTCTAGTCAATAAAAGTCTCATATTACTTAGAGTCCCCCTGTTTCGTTTTCGATTTTCTTCTTTACCACACCATCCAATATATCAACAACCCAAGCAAAATCTTCTCCTGTCGGATCCACAGAGATATGTTTGTAATTGCCTATCCATTGTTGAATATCTTTCGGTAATTCGCGACTTCCTATAACAATCGGAACAATCCAAGCTCCTTGCGAGGAGGCAAAAGCAAGATCTTTCTCTACAAACGATGATTTGATGCTTTCTTGAGTGATAACCACAATATAAAAACCCCTTATACGCACATCGAATAATAGCCTCGGATATCTTCTTTTCCCAAAGGTCTCCCGGTTGAAGATTGCCTTCCGGAGTCCATACGGAATAGTCCTTATTGATCAAAGCATCAATAAGTGGTTGAATTAAATTCTCGTCGCAATGCGCATAGGAGATAAATACTTCAATATCCAGACAGATTTTCCTCACCTTATCTAGAATTGAATCTATATCGGTAGTCATATCTATCGTCCAGACTTTATCTTTGCCAGAATTAATGATATAAGCATGCTCCTCTCGAACATACTGGGACTGAGCAGCTTCCGGACTCTCACAAAAAACGAACCACTCCCTCGCATCTATTTCTCGTTTAATCAAAGAATCTAGTTCGTGTCGTCCTTCTTCTGTGTCTGTTGACAGACACTTCAGATGAAAAGCAAGCGGATTATGACCCAGACGCTCAAATTCATTACGAACAATCCTAACTTTCTCTATATCATGGCTTGAATGAGAAAGAAAAATCCAGCATCCGCCATTAAGCATAATCACAGTCCTCCCATGCCTTCAATACTACTTAGTTACTCCATCTATCCAGCCAAGATATCCTTTAAACCCTTTTTCAATGTCAACTGCAATAATTTCTGGAGTGTCATAGGGATGGTTCTCTTTTATCTTTGACTCCAGCTCATCATACAATGCCCAAGAAGTCTTAAACAATACAAGAACCTCTTGGTCGTGGCATACCTCTCCATCCCAAGTATAATGGCTACCGATATTTACGGTTTGCATACATGCAGCTAGCTTTTCACTTAACACGATATCAATGATTTTACGTGCGTCATCTTCATTTCCAAGAGTAGTGAGTACTACACAATACTTGTTCATAAGTTTACCTCCTAAAGGTCAAATTTTATTTTTCCAGTATATTCAGAAATCCACTTGCCAAAACCATCAGAAATATTGATAATTGGTAAACAGATCAATTCACACAGTTCATACGAGTGATGTTCATTTATAAACTTTTCGACTTCAGTATATAGTCCGCTCTCTGTAAAACATGTAAGTTCAATTTCTCCTTCATTACACAATTCGTCCTCCCACATATATAAAGAACGCATTTTTCGAATCTGACCAGATACTATAAGGCGGTTATCTAATAGCATTTTAGCCATTTTTATAGCCTCTTCCTCGGACTCAAATGCAGTTTTTATAAGGCAAAACTGGTAGCCTAACTGTATACGTTCGACAGATCCAAACTCTTTTAATTTCTGTTCGATATTATACTTAATAACCGGGTGGAATTTTCTTCCCATGACTATCTGCTGACGTTCATTCCATCCATCTATTGCAGATATATCAAAACTCGTGATAGCATCACCCAGAGTCAAACTTGCAATATTACAACTATCCTGAAATGCATGTGCTTCAACGGTCTCTAAGGTTCTAGGCAAAACAACATCAATCAATTTCATGCATCTGGAAAAGCACCATTCTCCAATGTGTTTAACTGTTGCTGGCAGCGTTACCATATCAAAATTATAGTTTTCTGGACAACGTACAGCACACCTAACATCCTTGTCATAAAGTATTCCCGAAACAGATGTAAAGTGCTGGTTGCTCTCAGAAATGTGTATTTCCATCAGCATACTGCAATTATTAAATGCAGAGGGTTTTATGATTCTCGCTTTTTCGTTTAGAAGCAGCGTTTTCAACTTTCCACAAAAGCCAAAACACTCATCACCCAATTCTTCAAGTTCATCATTTATTGCAATAAAAGCAAGGTTATAGCACCTGCAGAAAGCTCGTTTTCCAATCACTTTGAGTGACTTCGGCAGTGTGATATATGTAATACTAAGGCACCTTTCAAACGCACTTTCTTGTATCTCGCATATATGTTCTGGCAATATAACTTTTGTAATTTTCGTTTGATTTTTAAAAGCATTTCTACCTATCACATTTACTTGCTCCGGAACTGTAACAATATGAGCGCTCCCTACATATTTCACTAGAACATCCTGAATGATGATAAAATCCTTCTCATCATCGCTTTCTGATCTTGTATCCTCCGAAACAAAAAATTGTGAAATCAGCCTGTCTATAAAGTTATCAAAATAGAAAACATCAAATTTTATTCCATTTTGATAGCGTATATCATTAATCTCTTCCGGTAGAGTATCAGGAAACTGTACCTCATCTGTGAACACACATATTATATTTTTCTTTTTTATCAGAGCTTCTCTCACTTCGTTATATAACCAATCGGACTCATCAGTACAATGTTCTAGAGAGTAAGCTCCAAGAACTAAGATAAAATTAGTGCAGTTATCAATTGCCGTTATG
>CANQUQ010000090.1 GCA_947627115.1 uncultured Acetatifactor sp. | reverse complement strand
GAAAAAAGCCGCATAAAGGAGTAAAATATGTCAAACTATTTCAGGATCACGGGATATAATCCCAAAAAAGATTATTGTTTTATAATAGATTCTTTCGGCGCTTGCAAAGAGATTTGGGAATTCAGCTCATTACTAGTCAGAGCGGGCTATAAAGTTTTGGAAGTGGGCGATGACGCTAAATTTAAGGACGGAAACTTCAAGCGTATAGAGCTTAACCCGAATAAGTTTATAATCCGCGCCACGGCAAAAGGCAAGCCCGTTTACGAGGACGGCAAAGTGAACGTCCACGGCAGATTTTACACGCCGAAAACTCGCGCCTGAAACAACAAAAATGTAATAAAAACGCTGAAAGCCGGGAGCTTACCGCTCTCGGCTTTTTTTATTTCAAAAATAAGAAAAATATTAATATATGCTACTTTTACCGCTGTTTTTACGTCTATAATATAAATGGAATTTAAGCACAAATTAAATAAAAAAGAGAGGGCAAGTGCGGGTACACTTTGCCTTTTTTAATTTACTAATCGAATATTGAGGGTTTAAATATAGATACTTTTATTGGAGGAATTTTTATGAAGTACAAAGATTGGCTATCACAATGGCTTTATTTGATTAAGCCATCAATCAAGCAATGCACTTATGAACGCTATTCGCGGTATATGAGGATGCAGATAATTCCCGCTTTGGGAAATTACGAGCTTGACGAACTGACGGCGCGGATTATTCAAACTTTTATATCGGAAATGTCGGACAAATACTCCCCGGGCACAATCAACTGCATAATTTCCGTAGTTAAACGCTCGATTATAAACGCCGAGGAAATGGAAATACGTCAAACGCGGCTCAACACCAAAATACGCTTCCGCATGCGATATAAGCGCGAAATCAAATGCCTGTCCGTATCCAACCAAAAAAAGCTGGAAAATTATGTGAACGCTTCGGATAAATACAAACTTTACGGAATCACCATTTGCCTGTACACGGGCATACGCGTAGGCGAGCTTCTGGCGTTGAAATGGAGCGATATAGATTTTAAAAATTCCGTACTATATATAAACAACACCTGCCACGACGTATATACAAACGACGGTTATCAAAAATTTCTCGACTCACCCAAAACATTTTCGTCCAAACGCGAAATCCCCCTGCCGCGTTGCATGGTTTCACACCTTATGAAAATGCGCAAAGAAAGCAACAGCGAATTCGTCATTTCCGGCAATAACGGCAAAGTTATATCCAAAAGGTCCTACCAAAGCACTTTCAGTTTGGTTTTGAAAAAGTTAGGACTTCCGCATATAGGCATACACGCATTGCGGCACACGTTTGCGACAAGGGCGTTGGAGTGCGGAATGGACGTTAAAACATTATCCGAAATTTTGGGGCATAAAAACGCGGCAATCACGCTTAATTGCTATGTTCACAGCTTACCCGAACATAAGCGGGCTATGATGAACAAAATTGCCAAAATGTTACAGTAAAAGACAGCAAAAAAGGCGTTCAAAAACGCCCCAAAAAACTTCACGGTTACATTTAATCCATGAATATTTATTTGCTTACATAATACTCCGCACCATTAATTTTGTCAAATAAATTTAAAAAAAATTTTTAAAAATTCCCTCAATATACAAAAATTGCCAAAAATCGCGGAATATATTGGAGTATATTCACGGTATAAATGTAACCATGAAAAAATGATAACATATTTTTCCATTTGAATATACAATTATTCATTTATGAGCTAAATATGAATTTGAGGTTATAGATGTTTTTGAAGCGATTTACTCTTTCACTAACCCTTGCAATTTGCGCGGTTTGTCTGGCGTTTGGAATTACGGCTTGCAATAATAACGAACACGTCCATACTTTTTCCGAAGATTGGACGAGAAGCACAACCGAGCATTGGCACGAAGCGACGTGCGAGCACACTGACGAGAAAAGCGATTTAGGTCCGCATGAAGATTTGGATAATGACGGTAAGTGCGATAAATGCAAGTACGATATGCAGCAACCCGAAGAACATAAACATACCTTTGCCGACACATGGTCGCATGACGAAAACACCCATTGGCACGCGGCAACTTGCAACGATACTACCGAAAGGCAGGACGAAGCCCCCCACGTTGACGAAGACGATAATCAGTTCTGCGACGTATGCGGCGAATTTATCGAACACGTCCATAAATTCAGCGAAACGGAATGGGAATTTGACGAAGTTAAACATTGGCGTCCGGCAATCTGCACCCATAAAACCGAAAAAGGCGACGAAAACGAACACTCCTTCTCCGGCGGCGTTTGCGAGTGCGGCGTTAAAGCGTCCGAAGTTGACGTTTACAACGCGCTTACAGAGCTTGAAATGACCGAGGACGCTTTCGCGGATTGGCGCGCCGCAATAAAGGCGGACGGCGTAACCGACGTGCGCGCAACCGAACAAGGCGATATAGTTTATGAACGCGACGGAGATATCGAGGGCGTATATGTAGCCGAAAGGACGGTTAAGGTAGAAGCGATAGCCGACGGCGACGGTTTGGCAGACGTATGGTTTAAAGTGGCGTATAACAATGCCGACTATATTTCCGAAAACGGCACAGACGCTTTGGCGGTTGCAAAAACCGACGCAGACGGCGTTGCCGAAATAACTTTCAAGCCCGCTGGCGGCTATACCACTTATATAATAATGCTCGCCGAAGCAAAAGACGTAGCTATGCTGAAAGGCGAGGACGAAAATAATGTCAAAGTAATCCCGAACAGATATTCCTTACAATCTTCGGCGGGCAAAGGCGAAGTTTGCGATTTCACGGTAGGCGAAACGGATGAAACAGACGCCGTGCTGGGTTCACTCA
>CANQUQ010000089.1 GCA_947627115.1 uncultured Acetatifactor sp. | reverse complement strand
CGAACTGGATCCGTATGACAGAAATACGCTCTTTTTGTTCTGCGGCAGGCGCTGTGACCGGATCAAAGCCCTCCTGTGGGAAGGTGATGGTTTTCTCCTGATGTACAAGCGCCTTGAAAACGGTTCTTTTCACTGGCCAAGATCAGCAGACGAAGCTGTCGAGATCACGCCCGACCAGTACCAGATGCTGATGCAGGGGCTGGAAGTGATCGCCAGACATCCCATCCGGGAACTGACCGATCCGCCAAGAGCGATGTGATCATTGTGCATTTCGTAGAAATTTTTGCTTTCAAAACACATGCGATTTCTTCCGGAGAACCGGATTTTTGTTGTTTATCCACAAACGATCGGCTGACAGGGAATAACACTTCTCCCACAGGTCATGGATACCGGTGATTGTGGATAACAATTCCAAGAAATCAGGAATTATCTGATCTTTTGGAACTGTTATCCACCGTCAAAATGACGGAACAAGCGGACGCGGTAATTCGCGTAAATACGCTGTGTATGCTATAATAGAGCCCGGAAAAGGAGCCCGGGATTATGGCAGTGAAATATACAGAAGAACAACTTCATACGATCGACAAGTCGATCCTTATCCAGATGCTTCTGCAGTCGCAGGAACAGGTCAGTACGCTGACTGATGAGGTGCATGCGCTGAACGAGAAGATGCAGCTCATGATGGAACAGCTTGTCCTTGCCAACCGTAACCGGTTTGGGAGGTCTTCGGAGAAGATGGCTGACGCAGAGCAGATCTGCTTTCAGGAAGTCGATGGAAACATCGTATACTTCAACGAAGCAGAAGCTGTCTGTGACCTGGACGCTCCTGAACCGGAAGATCTTAAGATTCCTAAAAACAAAGGCTCTAAACATTCCGGAAAGAAAGAACGCGACATGGCAGATCTTCCGACGCATCCGTTTTACCACTACATGACCGAGGAAGAACTGACCGCGGAGTTTGGTAAAAACGGATGGAAACAGCTTCCTGATGCAGTCTCAAAGTGGTATCGGTTTGTTCCGGCAAAAGTTGAAGTCGAGGAGCATCACGTCGGCGTATATGCCAGCAAAACCGATGGACACATGGTCAAGGCAAAACATCCAAAGAGTCTGCTCCACAGCAGTCCGGTATCTCCGTCTCTCGGTGCAGCCATCATGAACGGAAAGTATGTAAATGCAGTTCCGTTATACCGTCTTGAAAAAGAATTCGAACGGTATGGTCTTGCGATCACCCGCCAGAACATGGCAAACTGGATGATACGTCTGAGCGAGGAATATCTTGGTATCATGTATGATTATCTCCATCAGAAGCTGTACAGCTGCCATGTCATCCAGGCAGATGAAACACCGGTGCTGGTAAACCGGGATGGCAGACCTGCCGGAAGCAAGAGCTACATGTGGGTCTACCGGTCCGGATATTTATATCAGGACAAACAGATCGTCCTGTATGAGTATCAGAAAACACGTAATGCATCCCATCCGAGGGTCTTCCTGAAGGATTATTCCGGCATTTGCGTGACGGACGGTTATCAGGTATACCATACCGTTGAGAATGAGCTGGAAGATCTCACCATAGCCGGATGCTGGGTTCACTGCCGGCGCCGCTTTGACGAGGCACAGACCATAGTTCCGACAAAACAAAGAAAAGGAACCGTATCCTATATGGTCATGAAGCAGATCCAGGCTATCTACCGAGAAGAGGGAAAACTGAAAGAGTTATCCCCGCAGGACCGACTTGCGCAGCGCCAGGCTGTCATAAAGCCACTGGTTGATGCTTTATTTGTGTACCTCAAACAGCACCAGCATGAAGTACCACAGTCAGGTAAGTTACATGATGCCTTTGGTTATGCACTGAATCAGGAGAAGTACCTGCGCGTATTTCTTGATGATGGCGAGGTTCCGATCGACAACAATGCCAGTGAGCGGGCGATCCGTGGCTTCTGCATTGGCAGGAAGAACTGGGAAGTCATAGACACCATCCGTGGTGCCAAGAGTTCCGCTATCATCTACAGTATTGCAGAAACAGCCAAGGCGAATAACCTGAAACCATACGAATACTTTGAATATCTGCTCACTGAGCTACCCCAATATTTGGATCAAACCGACCGGTCATTTCTGGAAGATCTGCTTCCATGGTCACCGAAACTGCCAGACAGAATTCGCAAACTGGTGAAACCAGAACCGCAGACCACGTAAGTGGTCTTGCATTTGTCAAGGTACTCATGATGGAGCATTTACTTGACAAGAACAAATTGTGCCAGCCTGTTTCGCTGGAATCGATGTTTCAAATTCGTTTTTCATTACGATCTGGAAATTTTAAGTTGTTCCTGCATTGCTTTTAGTGAGATCTCCGGCGGAACCGCCGATGAAACAAATAGAAAAAACAAATGCTGTTCAGATAAGCTGATTATAGCATTTGTTTTTGGAAATTACAATTATAATTTTTATTTTCTACGCGGTTATTTTGGCTTGAACATCTTACGAAAGCATTTCTGCAGAAATGCGTTTTCGAAAAAGAACCAGCGTGCTTGCATCAAACGGAGCCTCTTCCTGATAGCCGGGAAGTCCGATAAAGCACTGCAGATATGGGTTCTCTGTAAGCTGCTCCACAAGTTCGCGATTGGAAAACTGAAACTTGGTCTGGATGATCAATGCCCCCAGCGCCATGCGAAGCGGTTTTGCATCGTTGCCTATACAACCTGCCATTTTAATCCAGCGATTGTCCGAATTCATATGCAGCCCCATTGGCTGATTGAAGTCAAGAAATGTATGTTGTGACTTGTCAATTGGTTTGTACATGGTTTTTGCCCCTCTGCTCGTGAGATTCTTTGAAAACCTACAGGGA
>CANQUQ010000088.1 GCA_947627115.1 uncultured Acetatifactor sp. | reverse complement strand
CTGACCCTGTATCGGGGTTATGTCTATATCGGAATAATTACCATTATACCGATATCGTAATAACGGTAATATATTTAACCTAATGGGGATTGCTTCAAGAACGCTCCGCCGAAACGGAATGGCTGACGAAGCCAACGAAATGTGTACCCGAATAAGAGCGTCGGATGATTATTATAAAGCGCTCGGAATTATCAGCGAGTATGTAAACATTACAGGACCCGATGATGATATGAGTGAAGATGAAGGGATGAATATGCAGCTATGACCGTTAAAGAGTTTCAAGAAGCAATCGAAAAAGAATTCGGTGATTACAGTATTATTGACATTGACACAACAGGAGATTTTCAATGCGATCAGACAGGAGGTTGTCCGACAGTATTAAATGTATGTTGGGAAAAGGGCAAAGCATGGTTGTCTTTATTAGACTGGATGATGGAGGGTGTCGAAAATAAATCGTATTACGAGCAACGATGTGCCGATTGGGGAATCCGTAACTGTAATTCAATTGAAGAATTGAATGCATTATTGAAGTCACTCGGTGAGGATGCATACAGTTATGCTCTGCCAACAGAAGAATCAATTGAACAATCAATGTAAATAGACCGGAAACAGTTCTACGAAAAAATGAAAGGATAAAAAAATATGTTTTGGATAGGAATTGCCGTAGGCTTTGCACTCGGCGGATTTTTTGGTGTTGCCGCAATGTGCTTTGCGGCCGCATCGGGAAAAGCATCAAGAGCAGA
This sequence comes from uncultured Acetatifactor sp., assembly GCA_947627115.1. Lineage (GTDB taxonomy): Bacteria > Bacillota > Clostridia > Lachnospirales > Lachnospiraceae > Acetatifactor. The sequence goes on along the minus strand of CANQUQ010000088.1, from coordinate 2,167 downwards.
AGAAAAAGAACTTGAAAAGCTCAGACAAGATAATAAGGGTAAGCCTCAGAACTGACCTTTATTAATAGACTAAAACCAAGAGGTGTTTTTGCGTGTATGAAAATACATACAAAAACACCTTTTTGATTGTCAGGTATTTTCTGCACGCGAAGCGCCTCCGAAAAGGAGGTGGAAAAATTAACAGCTTTATTTCATGGATCGGCGGTAAAAAAGCACTGAGGGATGAAATACTTCTCCGTTTCCCTGTTGACTACACACGGTATGTTGAAGTCTTCGGCGGGGGAGGTTGGGTTTTGTTTCATAAACCGCCCGGAAAAGATTTTGAGGTGTACAATGATTTTAACGGACATCTTACAAATCTTTATCGCTGTGTACGGGATTCGCCTGAAGAACTGAAATCGGAATTAAAATATATGCTCAACTCAAGAATTGATTTTCAGCATATGAAAAAAATTCTTAACAGTCAATGCGAATTACCCGATGTGAAGCGAGCCGCAAATTTCTATGCGCTTGTTCGTTACAGTTACGGATCAGGTGCAGATGACTTCGCCTGTCAGCCGCATTCAATATGGAGTGATTTTCCTCCCATTGACGCAGCGAGCAACAGACTGCAAAGAGTTATTATCGAAACCAAAGATTTTGAAAAATTAATTCGGCAGTATGACAGAAAGGAAACCTTTTTTTATTGCGATCCGCCGTATTACAAAACCGAGAATTATTACATGGGAGGCTTTGGCAGAGATGACCATAAACGCCTTGCAAATGTGCTGTGCAGTATAAACGGAAAATTTCTTCTTTCATATAACGACTGCGAAGAAATCCGTGAACTGTACAACAGATCCGGTATTCTCGTTGAGGGCATATCCCGCCTGTCCAATCTTGCTCAACGATATGAGGGCGGCAAAGAGTATCCCGAATTATTCATCTCAAATTATGACACAAGTGAATTTTTAAATTCTTGCGTTCAGATGTCTTTATTTAAAGAATATACAAATCAACTTATCGGAGAAAGGAAAATCATATATGACAGAATCAATGAAATTCATACCCGTACCGAATGAAGTGTTTGAAGAAATCGGATTTGATGAAAGCAAAATGTTTCAGGTTGAGTTTACTGACGGTAAGCTCGTTGTAACGCAGCCAAAGGATTGTATCCTGCCGGAAAAATCGGAGGCTGACTGTGAAGATTGCTGCTTTTGCTGTCCGAACTGCGGAGAATGTCTTGCAGAACAGTTTATAACCATATGCGATGATGAAGAAAGTGAGGTTGACAGCAATGCGTAAAATTTTCAGAATTCTCGGAAAGAAAGGAAGAATTACGATTCCGTACGAAATCAGACAAAGGCTCAAAATCGGGAGCAATGATATTTTATCCTTCTCTTTAACAGATGAAAATGCAGTTGTAATCAGGCATGAAAAAATATGTGATAATTGCCGCAATATTTCATTTGAAGATAAGGAATACAGAAATATCAGCATTAAAAAATTTATTGATGATTTGTCGGAAGAAGAACAAAGAGATGCGCTTGTTCATCTCTCAGTAAAATGGGCAGAAAAAGAATCGATCAGCGCGGGTAAAAGTGCTGAAAATAGTTTGACATCAGGGCGCGAATCGGGTGCAGGCTCAGCCTGCTGGGCGGCAAATCAAGGCGGTGAGTTCAATGCCTGAATATACTCCGTTTTACAGATATTCGCTTGATAACGCCCGTCACTGCAATGAAACTGACTTATGGCGGGAAAGCCATAAAGCAAATATGGAATGTGCAAAAGCGATTAAAAATGCCATCGCCGAAAATTTCAATGACAATCATTTTCGTTCCGGCTGCGTTAAGCCGATTATTGAAAAATTCGGCTTTGACCGTGTGAACTTTATTCTCCGTTACAATCTGAAAGAAAATCAGCACGATCTGCGTTATTCAGAGAAAAACAGAGTATGGGGCAAACAAGCAGCCATTCCCGACAGCAGCAAGCGAAGTGAATATCTGATAAATTCACATCCTGTACTGCTGAACGCTTTTGTTGACGAGGCAAGGAGCGAATGGGATAAGCTGAATCTTTTTGACAGCTCTCACTGTGATGATAAAACAGGCATTGAACTTGAAGGCAAAATACTTGTAATCAGACCCGAAAACCTTTTTGATGATTACAAAACATCTGAGGATCAGCT
>CANQUQ010000087.1 GCA_947627115.1 uncultured Acetatifactor sp. | reverse complement strand
ATCTTTAAAAGGTTTCAACATATCGTGTAATCTTTCTTTTGCTGATTCCACCTTTTTATTTCCTAAAAAGGTACTGCCATATCCAATAATAATAGCGTCAAATTCTGTTTCCAAAAGTTTCTGCAAGTGTTCAAAATTATACTCATCTTCTTCCTGCTCGCTCGGTCTTAACTTATCACAGATTTCTGAAAAGAGATTCCAAACTACAATCTCTGAATATCCCATTGTACCTAAGTTATTTAATAAATAATTGGTTGTGGTATCAAAAATCTGAACATTATCTGACGCAGGATTTATTCCTATTATCATCGCCCTCTTTTCCTTAATTCCCTTGTAAACTAAACTTAACTCATATCTCCTGCTCTGCTCCTCATTAAATACCCCAGTCTTTTCTAACAGATATGTCTGTTTTACAATATCATTCATTCTGATTTCCTCCATCTTCTTTAATAATTACAATTTCTACTGCATAATCAGAGGAACATAAAAAAAGCCGAATGGATACCGTTAGAAAATCATTCAGCCTTTGATTGTCCATATATTCATAGTCCTGTTCCTTAAGATTATGATATTTTAAAATTTCTTTATATTCAGTTTTTACCTCTTTTGAACTTCCATACAGGATTACCATATAGCCGCCAAGTTCTGTCTCTAAATTTCTATTTTCTCCATAGCAGTCATCAAAAACACGTATATCGGCTCTTAAACGTGTTTGCACAAACTCCAAGAGGGGGTGTCCTGCCATCTGCCCTTGAAGTTGTTTAAACCACTTTTCCAATGCTTTTTCAGTGCCTATAACTTTTTTCAAAGACTTTTCCACCTTCTCTCATAATCTGATTTCTATGCTGTACCACAATTTTTAATACGGTTACAGCAACCGTAATTCCTGACATTATCAATTTTACTTTCTTATCTGACATACAGATCCCTCCTAATATCAATTAAACTGTATTATTACCATTTTTAATAAACACTCTCCATAATGTCCTCATCTCTTTTATATATGTATATATGGTCGCTTAAAATTTCAGATTTATCTGAAAAGGTTTCATTGACCACATTAAGCATACAATTAAGTACGTTTTTACTTATCTTTGTTTTTTCATGTATTGGAAATAAGATAACCTCATGAACTGAAGAGGGCAGTACATAAACTTCCTCTACTTTCTGTTTATAAGCAAAGTCTTTTAACACTCTATGATACAAAATTGCTGTTGCTCCAAAAATTCTTCTGCTGTTTGTCATTACATACGCATTTTGTGACTCATCGGATAACCTTATATTTTTAATCGGATTATTTTCCCCTGCGTTTTTGCTGAATGTTCTTATTACTTCCTCCATGCTCATAATCTCAACAGGTAACTTTTTTTCCATATTTTCAACAGCAATATTTCTCAATTTCTGCTTTGATACTTTCCATATAGATAAAAGATATTTTGATAGTGATAACGTGAAGAAATATTCCTCTTTTGTCCTAATGATTATAAAAAAGCAGACTGCAAAATCTAAATATTGGAAATATATTTTGTCTTTCAAATATTCCCTGTTTACCTCAAATGGTATGATTTCTACCATGATACAGTCTTTTATCTGATTGAAATTTTCAACATTATTTAAAAATCCTATGAATTTTTCTTCGTCTTTCCTATCCTTTATTTTAGGCAAGTCCAGTAAAACGCTTACCATTGTCTCTGTCTGCATTCCCATTTGGTAGTGTTTATATAAACTCTCTGCATTAAAACTCTTTTCCCAACCGATATGATTTCGGGTTATCGTAATTACATGAGGATTGAGACCGTTCTCATCTGTAATTCCGCTGTAATAAACTATGGTATTCTCTCCTTTTGTTTTTTCATACATCATACAAACCAGTTCTTTTATAAATTCTTTTAGACTTTTCATTTCTTAATCCTTTCTTTCCTTCTTTCTTGAATTTTCCCATAATGTTACATTTAGATAAATAATATTGATTATTCCAAAACCAATGATTACTCCAATTACATATTCTTTCATTTTCCACTTCCTTTTCATATAAAATAAGGCTAACGTTCTGGATAAACGTTAGCCTTACTGCTTATAAATATTAAATTAAATCTGCTCTAATAATGACGCCTTTTTTGCATTAAATTCCTCTTCCGATAATATTCCCTTATCTTTTAGTTCAGATAACTTTTCGAGTTGCGTTAGAATATCATTTTGGGAGTTTTCATCATTGCTCTTACTCTTTTCTTTAATAAATTTTTCAGGAATTTCATTTTGTCGGAGAATATCCATAAACTCAACACATTTTCCAGCCTGTCCATAAATACTTACACCTGTACGCATTTCCAGCCGAATTAACTGATTTTTATCCTCTCCGTCAAGGTATGAAATTTCTATATTGTTTTTTTGCTCCATTGCCTTCATGTCTGAACGGGAAGAACTTAACAACCATTCTGTATTACTTATAGTTCTTTCAACAATTTCCACTTTCCTAATCTTTTTATATGGAATTGCCATTTCTTCAAACCATTCAATTGTTGTCATTGTGGGTTTTAAATAAAAGCAATCTTCCAAAATATTTAATCCGATTTCTCCAGATTTACTTTTTGGATATTTTGCCAAACCGCCATTGTAAGTAACAGCATATCTTATGATTGCTCCTTCTATAGGTGCTTTCAAATTCTTGCTTTCCTGATTATGCTGTTTCATTTGCTCGGAAGACTCTGCAAATGCTTTTTTTGTCTTATCCGACGTATCTTTAATTGTTTCTTTTGCTTTTTCAAATATACCATTTAATTTATCATTATCAAATAAAGCCATTATTTAAACTCTCTTTCTACTGGAAGAAACTTGTTAAATGATTTGCTGTTCTTACAGAATCCAATATTATCCAGCCATAAATTGCAAACGCAACTACTAAAGGCATAATAACTACTACAATTGCAGGAATCCCCTTTTTTAAAATATTCTGTTTGCTAAAACTTGATTTAAAAAAT
>CANQUQ010000086.1 GCA_947627115.1 uncultured Acetatifactor sp. | reverse complement strand
AGATATTCCTTGTATCATCTGTTGATATATTCAGATCTTTCTATAGGGTTTAACTTGATCATATTTATGCTCCTTTCACATCAATTATATAAGACGTAATATCCGGTGCCTTTTCGTCAAATACAGAATTTAATATACTGCGTCTTTTTTCATCCAAGTAAAGACCGTCATCCTCTGCGGTGGATATATATATTTTTGCGGTGTTATTAATTTCATCACTCCCGGCTTCTATTTTTACCGGATTGATTTTGTTAAGATAATAGGGCTCTTTTCCCGCATTGATATAAATTTCACCCATAAATTTATTATCGGTTAATTTTTTATTGAATCTTATATAAACATTTTCCAAATCGCAGAATACTTCTCTTTGCTCCTTTTTTATGGTACGGTCATAATATGCCGTAATTATATTAAACGAATGTCCCGGAAAATCATCGAAAGCATAAAATGTTTTTTTATATTCTCCCATAAGACGCTTGCTGCCCAAAAGCAGTCCGCCTGTTTTCTCATAAACGGAAATGGTATATTTTTCGAAGGAATGAAGAGAATCCACAGTTATACTTTTGCCGCTTTCGATATATTCGCTTTTAAATATACATTCATCATTGCTTCTGATCTCGATATATACTTTTCCCTTTCCATGATATATTGACATTACAGACAATACTTTGCTTTTAGCGTCGAATGTGATAATTGATTCGTTGAGAACACATTTGTTATAACAAAATATTGCGGTATCCTGTGCTTTACCATTTCCTATAAGCGGCATATATATGGTAGCGTGACTTTTATATGAATTTAAAGATCCTATAGACAGCTGTTTGAAAATCCCCTTGTCTTTAAGCGGAATACTGTCAAGGTATTGACCATTGTCATATGACCTTATCTCAATGGTGTCTATATCCATTCCGTATATATCCAATACAGAATCAGGCTTTATATCGCCTCCCCATAAGTCCTCTGATATGGGTTGCCATTGTTTGTTATCCAGTCTGTAAAGCCGAAAGCTAAAGGGAATCAGATAGCAATAGCTTGTACCTTCATAATCTATATACACGCATCTTTCAGAAAAGTTAGCGGCATCTGTTTCAATACTTATAGTGTCATCGCATAGATCTGATTTTATTTCTGCTTTGAAGCTTTGGTCATCAAGCGTAATTTCCTCTATATGCAATCCCGGATCATATACAAAATCGAATTTTGCTATTTCGCTTTTACCTTTTGATGAAAGTCCGTTAACATATATAGAATATATTCCTGCTTTGTTTATGTTTATATCCAAAAGGTATTCTGAATTATTGCCTTCGCCGAATTCCCTATATTCATATTCTGATAATCTGTGGCGAATCCCATTAATTATTATTTCATATTTTTTAAAACCTCTGCTTTCAAACATAATATATTTTATTTTTTTGTATACTTCTATACATTTACCGTTTTTTGTATTCTCAAGAGAACAGCCCCTATGCAGCTCGCCTAAAATACTCGGCTTTGCAACAGAAGAAAATGTAAATATTTCACCATTTATAAAGCGAACCTCTCCTTGTTTTACATTCATGGAAGAAAGGACATAATTTTCAGATTTCTCTGTTGTGTCTGCGCCATCCTGCGGGGATTTGCTACAAAGTATTGCCGTGCCTTCATAGTCTGTGTTATTGCGTATTTCTTTTCCATTTTCTGCAAAAAATATAAATTTTCTGTCAAGGCTTTTTTTACTGCTGTAAATTTCTTCGCTCCCTGCCATTACTCTGTATTCTATGTTGTCAAGAGGGCAAGGGATTTCGATTTTTTCTACTGATACTTTGTAACCGCCGATAATCTCCCTTATATCGGGTCTGTTGTTTTTATAAAATGTCTTGCCATTGCTCAGGACTTCTATGTAAATGTCAGCGTAATCATATTTATTATTTACCTTGTGGGCATGAGGAAAAAGATATACCGTATTATTTTCCAATATTATATTTGGTTCCCAGCGAGAGCGCATATCTGATACTTTTCCGCGTTCTTTCAGCTTGTGATCGTCTACACTTTGATTAAGTACCCACTGCTTATAACCGGTACGCAGATATTCCCCAATATCGTCTATTTTTTCATTCCAATACCATTTATCGATAAGACTTATAACCATAATACTAAGTTTTATGATACTGTCGTGGCTGCTTTCCTCTGATATAAGGCTTTTGGTGGATTTAATCAGCTTATAGGTTTTCTTGGTAACATCAAGCTGAATGTCATCTCCCTCTGAAATCATAACACTGTGCAAGCCATCATAAATGAATTCAAAATCTTCATAGAGTTTATCAGGATTTTCAGGCAAATTGTATTCAAAATTTTTTTCATATATATCAAATATAAATTCAAAAAAATTTGCAAGATATGTTTCGGGAACAATGGTATTTTCCAATACTACTTTTATATTCCTGTCTTTGCCGGCATTATCCTTATCGCGCTTATATCTGCCCAGTATATCTCTTATTATATCTTCGATCTTGTTGTCGGAATATTTTTTATAAATATCAGTATAAGTATTGCGTACATGTTCATAAAAATTACCGTTATAATTTTTGATTTCAATAAGAGCTAATGAAATAACAACTATTTCCGGGTCTTGTATTCTATTAGTATATGAATCAAGAGAAGCTCTGAGTTGAACTTCTGCACGCTTATGTATTTCCTCTATTTCATTTACATTATCCAATATATTTATTATATAAATACCTATATTTTTCTTTGCTTTAAGCTTCCTGCGCATATATTCTAATTTTGTTTCAAATTGCAAAGTCCTTGCGCTTTCGGTTTTTTTAATCGTTTTATTATTTGAAATATTCATTTTACCATTCTCCTCATATTTGTTTGTCCCCATATTTACATATTACGATTTTTCAATATTAGTATATCATATAATTCTGAACCGTACCCTGTCAAGTAGACAATTAAAATAACAAAATTTTTGTGCAGCCGATAGTGTATGCTATCGGTTGCA
>CANQUQ010000085.1 GCA_947627115.1 uncultured Acetatifactor sp. | reverse complement strand
ATTGCAAGTTGGGCTGTAGCTACGGCGACGGGGGCCTGTAATATAAGCAAAAACGGACGGCCTGTAGCAGCACCCAAAAAATGCATGGTCGTGTCTTAGCAAGCACTGAATCGTGGGGCCAAAACCGCCCACGATTCTTTCATTTAGGGGCGCTGCCCCTAACACCCTGCACCACAGCAGAGACCACCTTGGCGAATAAATCGAAGCCTTTGGTAACGTGCAAAAACCGCTTGACGAGTACACTCGTACAGGGTATAATTATTACGAAAAAAGGTGTCATCACATTCTTTTCGGAAATATGAGGGCCGCATGGAAATCAAACGCGATATGTATCTGAACCGGCTTATCCGCCGGGAGAAGAACGGACTGATCAAGGTTGTCACCGGTGTGCGCCGCTGTGGTAAGTCATATCTGCTGTTTACGCTCTTTCATGATTATCTGCGCAGCAAAGGCGTGCCGGGAGACCATATCATCGAAATTGCTCTGGACGACCGCAGCAACAAAGAACTGCGAGACCCGGACAAGATGCTGCAGTATGTAAAATCGCGGATCACCGACAGCGATACTTACTATATCATTCTCGACGAGGTGCAGCTGCTGGACGAGTTTGAGGACGTGCTGAACAGCCTTTTGCACATCCGCAATGCGGACGTGTATGTGACCGGCAGCAACTCGCGGTTTTTGTCCTCCGATGTCATCACGGAATTCCGTGGCCGCGGGGACGAAATCCGTATGTATCCCCTGTCCTTCCGGGAATATGTCTCCGCTTATCCAGGCAGCGCCGACGAGGCGTGGGACGATTACTTTACCTACGGCGGATTGCCGCTCATCCTCTCCCGGCAGACGCCGGAGGACAAAGCGGAATACCTGATGTCGCTCTTTCAAAAAGTGTATCTCAGCGACATCATTGACCGGCACAAGGTCCGCAATCAGGCAGAGTTGGACGAGTTGGTGGACATTCTGGCCTCTGCTGTCGGTTCGCTGACAAGCCCCTTGAAGTTGGCGAACACGTTCCAAAGCATCAAGAAAAGCAGCATCAGCGACAAGACGCTGAAAAAATATATCGACTATCTGACGGACGCTTTTCTGGTGAGCCGGGCGGTGCGGTATGATATCAAGGGGCGGAAATATATTGGATCGCCGGCAAAATATTATTTTGAGGATGTGGGCTTGCGCAATGCCCGACTGAACTTCCGGCAGATGGAAGAAAACCACATCATGGAAAACATCATCTACAATGAACTGCGCATCCGGGGTTACCGTGTAGATGTGGGGCTTGTGGAGCAGTTCGGTAAAAACAGGTTGAACAAGACGACCAAAACGCCGCTTGAAGTGGATTTTGTTGCCACGAAGGGCAGCGAAAAATACTATGTCCAGTCCGCGTTCGCCATGCCCACCCCGGAAAAACGGGAACAGGAAGAACGCCCGTTGAATGCTATCGGGGACTCGTTCAAAAAAATCATCGTGGTGCGCGATGCCATCAAGGTCCGCCGCAACGACATGGGTATCGTAACTATGGGAGTGCGGAACTTCCTATTGGACGAAAACAGCTTGAATGTATGAAAACGGATACACAGTATACGTCGCGTGCCCTATCCTTATGACCTAATCAATGGAGGTGTACTATTTTGCCGTGGAACTTCTGATAATTACGTATTATGAGAAGGAGAATGCTTATGCTTCCCGAAGAATTGGCGCGGATCAAAATCGATAAGCAGCTACAGGATGCGGGATGGGAGATCGTTTCCCGCAATGACTATGTTCCCAATACCACCACAGCCGTCAAAGAGGCTTTGATGCTGGGCGGTACGGAAAGTGATTATCTGCTTTTTGTTGAGGACAAAGCCATCGCCGTTGTGGAAGCCAAAAAGGATTCCAACCCGCTGGGTGCTGCTGTCGCCGAGCAGGCAGAATCCTATGCCATCACACCGCAAAGCTGGTATGGCTTGTGGTGTCCGGATCTCATTCCCCTTGTTTACCTCGCCAACGGCAACAAAATCTATTTCAAGAATCTGCTTTCCGATCCTGATGGCGACTACGTCGAATTGACGGAAATGCACTCGCCCAAAAAGATGCTGCAGCTTATTGGCAAAACGTCGGCGTATGGCGCGCTGCCGCGGCTCGAAAAGCGGGGCCTCCGGGACTGTCAGTATGATGCGGAAGTCAAGCTGGAACAGAGCATCAAGCAAGGCAACAAAAAGGCGCTTGCCGTCCTTGCGACCGGTGCCGGCAAAACGTATCTTGCCTGCCTTGCTGCGTACCGTCTGCTGAACTATACATCCACAAGGCGTGTTCTGTTCCTTGTGGACAGGAACAATCTTGCGCGGCAGACGGAATCAGAGTTCAGCAAATTCGACCGCACCGAAAAGCAGCAGCCGATGAACGTCATTTATCAAATCAACCGGCTGCGGCATGCTGAGGACATCAACGGTGACATCATTATTTCCACCATTCAAAAGCTGTTTGCGGTGCTGACCGGACAGGCTCTGACCGACGATGACGAAGACCAAGAAGATGAAAAGCTGTTCTCGTTCAATGACGCCGGCAAGCCGCAGCCGCAGGTCGATCTTGGTCAGGATATAAAGCTTCCCCCTGACTATTTTCAGTTCATCATCGTTGATGAATGCCATCGCTCGATTTACGGCAAATGGCAATCGGTACTCAACTATTTCAGCGGCGCCATCGTCCTTGGCCTGACCGCAACGCCGACGCCGGAAGCTTACGCCTTTTTCAACAAAAATATCGTAAAGACATACACCTATGACGATTCGGTCGTTGACGGTGTGAATGTGCCTGCCCGCATATACCGGATAAAAACATACATCACGGAACACGGCGGCACGATACAGCAAGGCGATACCGTCGATGAAATCTCCCGCGGTCAGGGTGAGGAAAGCTCTTTTACAGCAGGGGAGCGTGTCGATTTTGCGCCTACACAGCTGGACCGTTCCGTTATCGTTCCCGACCAGATGGAAAAGGTTTTGACCGCGTACAGAGACGCCGTCTACACCGACCTTTATCCCGACCGGGAAGCGAACTGGGAGTATGTGCCCAAAACCCTGATTTTTGCCAAGGATGACCACCA
>CANQUQ010000084.1 GCA_947627115.1 uncultured Acetatifactor sp. | reverse complement strand
ACGAATCCGTGGCGGACCTTCCGCCGCTGATGGACCGTATCCGCCAGCTGTCCTACAATGAAAGCCAGAACACCCGCATGGGCTTTGACAAATTAAGCTATGTCCGGGTAAAATATGTGAACTTCAACGATCAGGACTGCAACGGGGAGATCATCTGCAGCAAGTGGATCGCCCAGGATCTGACGGAGATCTTTTATGAACTGTACCAGCAGCGCTACCAGATCGAAAGCATACAGCTGGTAGACAACTTCGGCGCGGACGACAACGCCTCCATGACGGCCAATAATACCTCCGCCTTTAATTACCGCCTTACCACCGGTTCCGCCGACGATATTTCGGAGCACAGCTGGGGCGTATGCATCGACATCAATCCCGTGTACAACCCCTATGTGTCCGGCGGCTCCGTCCAGCCTGCCAACGGGACTCCCTATGCCGACAGGACCGCCACCTTTCCCCACAAGATCGACGAGAACGATCTGTGCTACCAGCTCTTTACGAAACACGGCTTCCAGTGGGGCGGTCATTGGAACAGCGTGAAGGATTACCAGCATTTTCAGAAGGATATTCCGAACGATACGGAATAACGGGCTGCTGCCCACGTAAAAAAGGCGTCCCCGGGTAGCTTTCAATAAAACAATATCGAAACAATACTAACATTGGGTAGCTGCCAAACAGGGGTGTAACAAGGAAAACAGCCATACTCGGAAATTCATCTGGGTATAGCTGTTTTTCCTCATTATTTTATTGGATTGAGCGCATGTTGTTGCTCGTCACATAATTCTAAAAAGACAGAATTGGCCGCATTCTGAAATAGTTGTATAATCTCATCTTGCTGTGAACGAGGGAACGGTTGAATATATAATTTTCCATCTTCGTCACAATATGACTTTTCAATGTCTACTCTAAGATCTTTGCTTCGAGAACTTATGCCAACGATAAATTCTCCTGCTTCTTTTGTGCATTCATATCTATATTTCATTGCAGAAATAATGTAACCTTGTTCAAGTGAACTCTGAACAAACGAATTGGATCTTAACCCGCTTCCATTCAACACGGCTTGGTTTATGCCAGCGAGAGTGCCTGTTGGATCACTATCATCAATAATTTCTTCTGCTTCATTCTCATCATCGGCCCAAGTACCTCGTTGGACTGTAATACTTGTAATTGTTTTTAGACGCCAAGCATTAAAAGTGTGTACAGATAGTTTATCAAAAAAAGCAACTCTGTTTTTGTCAGTCAATATTCCAAGATTAACGTGAGAAAGATTGACATCGCTATCATTAGTATTATCATCGATCGGTGAAACAATCTTATCAAGTAATTCCAGCGCATTTTTAGCATCAAACGAAGATGCGTGCCGAATGTCAATAGACACATTATTTGCATCTCGCTTTCGTATTTTAATCTTTACGCTTCGTTCCTCCGAATCAATAAGTCTATTTTTGCCCGGAAGATTTCGCACATATGAAAATGAGACGGTTAATTCTTCATTTGTTTTTATAGGTTGGTCTATAGAAAAGCTCCTAAACGGTTGGGCTTTTAAGCGATTAATTGCATCCGAAAAACAATCAAGGATGTCTATTCCTGATTTTGAGGTATCGTTCATCTTTGCATTTATCAATGTAGATTTTTCGTAATTTCCCTCACTAGCGACTAAATGCGTAATTTGCTCCATTTCCTTTCCGCCAAGCATAATTGTATAAATATCCTTGGCTATATCGGATGCACTTGTAGCTGTGAGCATTACACCCTGCTTACCCATATACCTTCTAATTGCCGAAGGTTTAATTTTTTGAAATGAGTCTCATCAACTCAGTACAATCTGTATATTCCGTAAACATAATTATATTCCTCCTATCTCTACGGGAGATAATGAGCGATTGTCTATAAATTCAATAACAATTTTTTGCGCTTCTTGTTCACTAATTGGATTGTCACCACTTTTCAATATTGAAATGAAATGCTCTTTGACATATTCTACATCTCTAGAATCCATTGGATAAAACAAAAACACATATCTGTCTGCTCCTTGCAGCTGATAATACTTAAACATACTCCACGCGTATTTGAAATTGCCCGCTGTAACCTCATCTCGAAAGATCAAAATGCTTTGAGAATGTGGCTCCTTATAGATTCCCCCTGATCCTTGTTTTTCTTCAAAATATTTACTAGTAGCAAAATTGTATTTGGAAAAAAGCGAATTTATAGAGAATGATTTTGTCAACAACTTACTTGACCCGTTTATACTAGGATATGACAAATTAAAATCTTCCCCAAATTCCGCTATTTTCTTACATAAGCTTGTCCATTCGTTAATTCTGTCATTTGCGGCAATATAAATATTGATTGGAGATCTTCTTCGTGGAACTCTTATCTCACTCATATATGAATAGAATTTCTTCTCATCAAATTTATCATTTGCATGAATAACCAATAACCCTGTATTTAATGAAAAGTCTGCCATATTATAACTGCTCAATTCTGGAGCAGACTGAGCACACTCAATACAATTTATGAGCTCTTTGACCCATTTTTCAATTTCAGCCTTCGTTATTGATTGCATCTGCCGATTTTTGCATTCTAAAACAATTCCCTGATTACAAGAAAGATATGGGTTATATGTTTTAAATAGCAGATCAATTCCATGGCTCCTTTTTCCTCCATGGGAAGATCTGGTGCATTTTATCTCTTTATCTCTTATAATTTCTGTCCATCCTAGATCTGTAAAGAAAAGGCTTCCAAAGTTTTCGAGTTTTTCGCCGATTTTTCTTGCTGCTTCTCCCATGTTTTATTATCCCCCAATCATTGTTATTATGTCATCAATGATATCCGATGGGATATCATCCCTATCGCGATAGGTAACGATTGCCCCACTTGAATAAATCATCAGGGAAGTCGGAGCGTTCTCATCAAATTGAATTGATATTTGAGATATATTGTCAAGGTATTTTCTAACCAGTCCATGTGAATTATCTTGATTAGTCAAATTTACGCTACAATTGGCAACAATACCATGCTCAATCACTACATCTGCAATATTCATTCTTGTGAAAATTACTTTTGGATTTGATAATAACTTGGCAATCATAATCTTATAGTCAAGTTTGTTGTAGTCAATAATCAAATTATTGATAGCTG
>CANQUQ010000083.1 GCA_947627115.1 uncultured Acetatifactor sp. | reverse complement strand
TAAGCTAAATGTTAACAGATATTATAATTTCTAGATTAAATCTTTAACATTCAAAATGTTCAAATTTAACTGAAAAATATGTAAAAAACAGTAATTGGTTATTTGCAGATGCATATATGGCTGGAGAAGACGCAGAACAATATAATCCTATTGAAAAACATCATCATAGTACTGTTAGATATGTAGCACAATTATGTGAAAGATTGAATGTAAAAAATGTAATATTGTCGCATACAATTGATAATGATTTAAAAAATAGAAAAAAACTGTTTATAGAAGATGCAAAAAAATATTATAGTGGAAGAATATTTGTTCCTGACGATTTAGAAAAAATAGAATTATTATAAATTAGAGGATGATAAAATGGAAATTATAGATTTATATAATAGTAAAAGAGAAAAAATAAACAAAACATGTTTAAGAACAGAAGAACCAGAAAAAGGTGAATATAAATTATCAGTACATGTATGGTTTTTAAATAGTAAAGGAGAATTATTGATACAAAAGAGAAATAAAAATTTAAAAAGAAATCCAGACAAATGGGCATTTACAGGAGGAGTTGTTGATAGTGAAGAAACTTCTTTGGAAGGAGCAATCAGAGAAACAAAGGAAGAATTAGGAATTGATATTAATAGAAATAAAATAGAATTGCTATTATCTTTTAAAAGGGAACACGGATTTGTTGATGTGTGGTTAATAAAAGATGATTTTAATATAAATGAGTTAACATTACAAAAAAGTGAAGTTTCGGAATGTAAATGGGTATCAATTAAGGAACTTAAGTATTTAATCGATAGTGAACAATTTGTAAAATCAGTAGAGTTATATTATGATTTATTTATAAAATTATTGGAAAAATGTCATAATGTAGAAATCAAATGATATTGGAGGTACTTATTAATGAGAGAACACATAAAAGTAGAAGTAGCAATGGAAATTTTGTCAATGTGTATGGCAAATGCTATTTTAAATAATGATAATGCAATGATTAATAAAATATTAAAATTAAAACAAAGAATATATCTAGGAAATATCGAAGATATAGATGAAATTATAAAAAATTATGGTGAGAAAGTAAAAAATGCTTTGGAGGAAAATAATGAATAAATATGAAATTGAACAGATAAAACAATATTATTCAGTAACCAATGACGAATTTGAAGAGATGTATTTACTGGCAAAAAAAATTACATTTGCTAACTACATACCAACAAATAATAAGCCAATAGCAATTTTTACAGGAGGACAACCTGGAGCAGGAAAAAGTGGAATAATTTTAAAAACAAAAAGAGAATTTTTAAAAAAGAATGATGATTTAATAGTTTTTGATTTAGATATGTACAGGGGGTTGCACAAGAAGTCATTTGAAATAGCAAAAAGATATCCTGATTTATATTCTGAAATAACAGGGAAGACAGCGGGAAAAATAATGGAAAGATTATCAGAAGAAGCAATAAAAAATGGTTATAATTTTATTCTTGAGGGAACTATGGGAAAATCAGTGTATACATTAGATTTATTGCAGCAATATAAAGCGGATTATGATATAGTTGCTCGATTATTGGCTGTTTCAAGAATTGAATCTTTATTATCTATATTTGAAAGATATATAGAGATGAAAAAAGCAATGGGAATAGGAAGATTAACAACAATAGAAAGTCATGATAACAAGTATAATAATTTTCCTAATATTGCAGGAACTTTAGAAACAAGAGGAATAGAAGTTGAAGTTTATGAGCGTTCAGAATATATAGGAAATCCCAAAATGACTTATAAAACATCTAGCACAAATAGTATATATAATTCGGTAGAAGAAGCCTTAATAAAAGGAAGAAATAATAGTAATAGAATATGTATAAAAAATGCAATACAAAGACTTGAAAGTATAAAAAAAGATTTACAAGGATTTGAAGAAAAAGATAAGTATAATAATCAAATTGAAACATTATCAAAAGTTATTGAACAAGAAATCGAAAAAAATGAAGAAATAGAAAGAGATTAAAATTTAATCTCTTTCTTTGTCATCAGTAATATTTGGGGATAAAATATTATTTCTAATTAATATTTCATTAGCATATTTTTGATATACAGAAGGATTCATTTCTTTATTTTCTAGCATTTTAGCAAGTTCTATTCTAGGAAATATTATACTTTGACCATTATAAAATGGTTCTTCTGCTTTAATTATCATTTTTTGAATATGTAAATATGTTTCCATTGATATGATATCACTATATCCTAATGCAATAGCGACAGATTTTATACGTTTTACTTGGATTTCATCAACATGAATTTGTTTATTTTTTTCTTCAGAAGATGGACGAAATACTTGTTCAGCTGATATTAAACGTTCATTAGGTAATAGAAAAGAAGAATACTCTTCAAAAACATGAGACCTAAAAAACGTTTGTAAATTATCTATGGAAAAATCTAATCCTTTTTCAAAGTCAACTAGATAAATAGTTTTATAATCTATAATAATGTTCCTAGGGGCAAAATCTTGCCAATAAAAATTATTTGATAAAATAAACCTCATTAGTGATTGAAAAAAAGGAATAGCACTTTGCCTACTATCTGCATTACGCAACAGTAATTCTAAATTTTTTCCTGGACAATAAGACATAGATAAGATATTGGTATTATTATCCCAAGAATATATATCAGGAACACGAATAGCATAATAAGAATTTCGAATCATAACATTTTTATCTTTTAAAAATTTCTTTGCTTTAACTAAATTATTTTTTTCTTGGATAGAAGTTTTTTTATGTACAATTTGTCTATTATTAACAGTTTCGTATTCAATTCTTTTCGAATCTAGTGAAATTATTTGTAAAGAATCTTGCATAAATTAAAAATTCCTTCCTTTAAAATATTTATATTTATTATAACATTTTACACCTATAAATTCAATCTAATACTGGTTTAAGTTTCGGTTTTTTGAAAAAAATAAGCTCAAGTAATATTGGGGTGATATTAATTCACTCTTGACTTTAATAATATAAAATAAAAATACAATTTATATATACAAGTTATTGAATATATGATATACTGATACCATCAGTTGATTAATCAAATTTTTTTTGAGCGAAAAGTGGGAGGAAAAATTTTCGCAAATAACCTCCTTAAACGCTCCAACGACGAATCTGTTCGAACTTTTTATGAACAGTAGATACAAAATCAATCAGAATTAAACTGGTTGATTTTTTCTTTTGCAAAAAATCATCC
>CANQUQ010000082.1 GCA_947627115.1 uncultured Acetatifactor sp. | reverse complement strand
CCATACGTGTCTGCACGACCTTCCCATGCAGATCTATGAAGACTTGCATGGGAAGGTCGTGCAGACACGTATGGTGTATCCATCGGCCATTGTGTTCTCAAAGCCCGAAGAAGGAGAGGAAGGGAGAATGGAGGACACGGGGCTCGTTGGAGGAGCTTCTTTTTCTCTCGGCATGGAGGACTCCTTCGGGAATGCCGCACGTCAGAAGAACAGGAACGTGGAACGCTATGGAGTGAAGAGAGACGCGCGTGGAGCTGTGATCGAAGAGACATTTCGGAATATGTACGGCTCTCCCGTGCGAAACGTAGAGGGCGTGTGGGGACGTCGTTATGAGCGAGGGGCGGATGGACGCGTACTTTCCATAACGTATATTGACGAAAAAGGGAAAACGGTGCCGGATAAGAAGGGAGCGGTGAAGAAGGTGTACACGTATGATGCAGAAGGCGAGATAGTGAAGGAAGAGTTTTTTGCGGATGAGGAAGAGAAACGGCGAGCGTATACAGCGAATGGATACGCATACCGTGAATTAATGTGGAAGGGGGGGAATGTTGTCCAGGTGAGCTATTATGGGACGGATGGCAAGCCGTGCTTGTGTAAGGATGGCTATGCTCGAGTTGATCGGACATATGATGAGCGCGGGAACAAGACTTCGGTAAGCTTCTATGAGATGGATGGCAAGCCGTGCTTGAATAAGGATGGCTACGCTCGAATTGAGAGTACGTATGATGAGCGCGGGAATACGACTTCGGTGAGCTACTACGGCTTGGATGGCAAGCCGTGCTTGTGTAAGGATGGCTATGCTCGAGGTGATTGGACATATGATGAACGCGGGGATCAGACTTCGATGAACTTCTATGGATTGGATGGCAAGCCGTGCTTGCATAAGAATAGCTTTGCTCGAGCTGAGTGTACGTATGATAAGCGCGGAAACCTGACTTCGGTGAGCTACTACGGATTGGATGGCAAGCCGTGCTTGCATAAGGATGGCTATGCCCGATTTGAGTGGACGTATGATGAACGAGGGAACCGGACTTCGGCGAGCTCTTATGGGGCGGATGGCAAGCCGTTCTCACTTAAGGATGGCTATGCCCGAATTGAGTGTACGTATGATGAGCGCGAGAACCGGACTTCGGCAAGCTCTTATGGGGTTGATGGCAAGCCGTGCTTGAATAAGGATGGCTATGCTCGAGTTGATTGGACACATGATGAGCGCGGGAACAAGACTTCGCAGAGCTACTATGGAGTTGATGGCAAGCCGTGCTTGAATAAGAATGGCTATGCTCGAGTTGAGTGGACGTATGATGAACGAGGGAACAAGACTTCGGCGAACTCCTATGGGGTTGATGGCAAGCCGTGCTTGTGTGAAGGTCGCTATGCTCGAGTTGAGTGGACGTATGATGAACGAGGGAACCGGACTTCGGCGAACTCCTATGGGTTGGATGGCAAGCCCTGCGTGCTTGAGGATAGCTATGCTCGAATTGATTTGATGTACGATGAGCGCGGGAACGAGATTTCCGTGAGCTACTATGGATTGGATAGCAAGCCGTGTGTGGTTGAGGATGGTTATGCTCGAGTTGAGTGTACATATAATGAGCGTGGAGGGCGAACTTCGGCGAGCTATTATGGATTAGATGGCAAGCCGTGTTTGCATAAGGATGGCTACGCTCGAATTGAATGGACGTATGATGAGCGTGGGAATATGACTGCGCAGAGCTATTATGGATTGGATGGCAAGCCGTGTTTGCATAAGGATGGCTATGCTCGATTTGAATGGACGTATGATGAACACGGGAATCAGACTTTGCAGAGCTGCTATGGGGTGGATGGCAGGTCGTGTGTGTATGAGGATGGCGTTGCTCGGTTCGAGAGTACGTATGATGAGCGTGGGAATATGACTGCGCAGAGCTATTATGGATTGGATGGCAAGCCGTGTTTGCATAAGGATGGCTATGCTCGAATTGAGTGGATGTATGATGAACGTGGGAACCAGACTTCGGTAAGCTACTATGGATTGGATGGCAAGCCGTGTTTGCATAAGGATGGCGTTGCTCGAGTTGAGAGTACGTATGATGAACGCGGAAACATGATTTCAATGAGCTACTACGGCTTGGATGGCAAGCCGTGCTTGCATAAGGATGGCGATGCGCGAGTTGAGTGGACGTACGATGAGCGTGGAAATCTGACTTCAGTGAGCTACTGTGGGTTGGATGGCAAGCCATGCCTGTGTGAGGAGGGCTATGCTCGCCTTGAGAGTACGTACGATGAGCGCGGGAATACGACTTCGGAGAGCTACTACGGCTTGGATAGCAAGCCGTGCTTGTGTAAGGAGGGTTATGCTCGCCTTGAGAGTACGTACGATGAGCGCGGGAACAAGACTTCAGTGAGCTACTATGGATTAGATGGCAAGCCGTGCCTGAATAAGGATGGCTTTGCTCGAATTGAGCGGACGTATGATGAGCGCGGCAACTGGACATCGGTGAGCTACTACGGATTGGATAGCAGGCCGTGCTTGTGTAAAGATGGCTATGCTCGCCTTGAGAGTACGTATGATGAGCGCGGGAATATGACTTCGGTAGGCTACTATGGGTTGGATGGCGAGCCGTGCTTGTGGAAGGATGGCTATGCTCGCCTCGAGAGTACGTATGATGAGCGTGGGAATACGACTTCGGAGAGCTACTACGGCTTGGATAGCAAGCCGTGCTTGAATAAGGATGGCTTTGCTCGAGTTGAGAGTACGTATGATGAGCGCGGGAATATGACTTCGGTGGGCTCCTATGGATTGGATGGTAAGCTGTGTTTGAATAAGAATGGCTTTGCCCGAGTTGAGTGTACATATAATGAGCGTGGGAACAAGACGTCAGTGAGCTTTTATGGGGTGGATGGAGCCCCGGTCAACGTGGGAGTACTTCTTCACAGAACAGAGATGACCTACGATTCGGAAGGGAAGTTGTTGGAGTTGAGATGTTATAACGCTGCTGGGAAACTCATCGTGACGAAGAAGAATCAGTAAACAAGGAGGAGAATCGATTAATTCGCACAAAACGGGATACCATGGGAAGAGAAAAAGGACATCGTTCTGTCTCAAGGCAAAACCAAGTTTAAACCGTGTGGCGAAAAAAGATAACTTGCACTTAATCAACACCTAAATACAAAAATGGCTAAGAAAGATAATAATTCAAAACAAGCTCCATGTAGCAATTGCAGCAAAGCAACATGTGAAAAGGAGAACCAACCTGCTCAGAAGAGTATCGAA
>CANQUQ010000081.1 GCA_947627115.1 uncultured Acetatifactor sp. | reverse complement strand
CACAGCATGTGTGGCCACACTTACAATTTTTTATCTTGGGATATTCCCAAACCCTTTATTAAAATTTGAAGTTTTATACACGGAAAACACAAAGTAAAATATACAAATAAAAATACAGCATTCTCATAAGTTGATATATCATAACTTTTGAGAATGCCTTAAAAATATTTCTATTTATTTTAGTTTCAAGGTTACTAATCTATGACTAATGAAGACGATTCCAAAGTTTGTTCCGGTTCTCCAAATAAATTTGAAATATACGGGAACAGTTTTTCATTGTCAAATTCTAATAGTTCATCAATCGCTTCTCTCATAGGAAACGGGTTCGGCTTTTTGTTTATACGTTTTCGGGTATATGCAGCAATCTTTCCATTTCAATTTCAGCATCTGATGTCATGCCGCCATAAAGCACTTCTTCTATATCATCGTGCATAAAATAGATAATATAATCTTTATCTATATAACCTTGCGGATAAAGACAGCCAATATAATCATATGTCTTGTCCGAAAATTTCTTTGTAATTTGTTGTCTGCCATAAATCATTAAAGGCCACGTTCCTTCTTTTAACACCACAACCGTGCCTATTGGATAATATTTCATAAAGTTTTAAAGCTCCTCTCTGCAATTTCGAATCAGTTTTCGGCACTCATTTTTCTCTATACCGTTTTCACCGTTTGAAACACTGATGATCAAGTTTTCCGGCCTGAATATTTCATTTGAGGTACGATTGATTTCGTCGAGATCGACCTCAGCATAAAAACTCGTAAGCTCATCAAGCGAGAGTATTTCATCGTCGATAAAATCTCGTTTTCCGATAAGAAAATTCAGCTCCCCGGGATCATCCAAAAGTCTATACTGATTATCGGTGTAAAACAGTTTGTTCGCGTCCAAGTCCGATTGCGAAAAGCCGCCTCTTGTGTGCAAAATGATATCAAACGCCGCAATAAGGGCTTCCTTTAAACAAGTATTGTTTACTTCAAACTCAAAAGTCATTCTTCCGCCGTACTTTGAAAACTCAACATCGCCGTACATTTCGGTAATCAAGCCCATTTCTTCGCGAAGTTTTTGCGACAGTTTTGAGGTAACTCCGTAGCCGAGAATGCTGTGAAGGATCTCGGCGGCATAGCGATTGACTTTCCTTACGTCCGTATCAAAAGAAATACACACATCGGAATATTCGTCCTTGGCAGTATATATTTTGTCTGACCCGTTGTTTCTCTCTGCAAATTTTGTGACGGCGGTAGGCGCGGAAAAGATCTTTGGCGCGCGTGCCGGTATATCTTTAAGCACGTCTAAGCATCTTAAATAATCACTTTCGGCAAAATTCCCCGTGAGAACCACACAGCAGTTTTCGGACGACATTAGGGCTTTTCTGTATTCGTTTACTTTTTTTGTGCTCATTTTGCGAACATCCGAAAGGGTCCCCATTATCGGCTCTCCCATCGGGGTACCGGAAAAATATTCCTTTTCCGCTCTGTCATACATAGACCAATATCGTTCCTCGATTTGACGTCTCACAACTTCTTTTTCGGCCGCTATTTCACGTGACGTCCATTCAAAGTCGCCAAACATGCGAATTATCAAGTTAAAAGCTTCCGAGAATTTATCCGGCGGCGCTGTTATATCAAATGCGAGAAAATCAACATAAGTCGACGCGCGGAGCGTCGCACCGATTCGGTCTGTTTCAAAGTACAGTCGCTGCTGTGAAAGATCGTTCAGCCGCCTGAAAAACATGTGTTCCGTAAGATGAGCAATGCCGCGAACAGACTCCGTCGGTTTTTTTATATATATTCCGATATTTACGCTGTGCAGATGCTCGTTTCCAAGCACTTTCACGGTTAATCCGTTTCCTAAAACTTCGGTTTTAAACTCTGTGTTCATTTTATACCTCTCTTTCTTTACGGAACAGCGATATTCGCCGGGATTGTCCACCATAACGGCGGCACAAGGGATGGAAGAATCCTAACTCCGCGATATATTATATAGCCTGCGGCCGCTGAAGCTCCAACGGTTGCTAATCCCTTACCTATATTATTGATTACCGAACTTCTGTTAACTTTTAGTCCTCTGTTCCCTTTAGGTGTTCTGCTATGCTCTTCACCATTTGGGTGACCAACATTTCGCTCTCTGCTTCCCTGTGGTTTTCTGTCGTCACTACCTCTTCGTTTATCTTTTCGCGGGGTAAAGCCGTTTGCTTTATTAGAAAGTAATATTGCGTCAACTTTATTGCCGTTTGTACTTGAGTTGTAAAATCCACTATATCCTTTACCCATTACAACAACACCTTCCCCTAACAATGTCATTGTAATTATTGAAATGTATAAAGTTTATTTTTCCGGTTTTATATTCAGCAAAGATATCATCCGGCATACTGCCATAATTAATTACCGTTTTAGGCTTAATTACCTCTATCATTTTTGATAGACCTTTTTTAAAATAATATCTCTCCAAGTTGCCGTTTATCGCGCCATTTGTGCTTATAGCAACTGTTCCTCCACTTGGTATGCCATCGAAACAATACTCATACGAATTTTCGTCGCCCCACTGCACATTTGGAATCACATCAATATCATTATCCTGCCAAAAATGTGAAATAGCTCTATTACGATATAAATTCCAGATTTGCTGAGCCAGAGGCATATCTAAATAAGTGCTGAAATCTGAGCCTATTACACCTGCGTATTTTTTTAAAACATCAAGGTATCTTTTTGGATTATTCCAAATTTTTTCAAACTTATAGTCATCTATGTAAAAATGGACCCAATGCTTTTCTTTCGCTGAATTACATTTGCAATTAAATGGAATAATGTTCTCCGGTATACTGTCGGTTCTTTTTAATTTGGGAAAATCATATTTCCCAATAAAAAGTGCATTTTCAACAATATCGCATTTTAGTGCATTAGTTTTTAATTGGTTATTACTCATCATTTTCCTCCGTACATTTAATTTACGGATATGCTAAAAAATGATTGAATTGGTGTGCGTTTAGCATATCCGGGATACACATAGAATTCAACTTATGTCACTGTGTTTTTTCTTTATATACACATTATAACAAAGAGAAAGTGTCTTATAGTGTCATACATCATGACCTATAAAATCCCAAAATGCTGATTTGCACGTAAAATTATAATACCACATTTGGCATAAAAGTTCAAGGTGAATTTTGATAAAAGCAAAATATGTAAAAATAATCGGAGAAAAGTAAATTTTATATTATTACGTACCTTTGTGTTTGAAAAAGTTATAATTCAAAATACAGCATTATATAGGTTTATGACTTCCTTATCCTTTCTTTTTGCATAATCCGCGTATTTCGCGGCGCCGCCAAAGTTGTGCGCGA
>CANQUQ010000080.1 GCA_947627115.1 uncultured Acetatifactor sp. | reverse complement strand
TAATGAATTAGATTCTCGCTTTATATTAAGTAATTCAAGTGTACAAATCAAATCTGCAGCTTGAAATAACTTGTAATCTTTAGGCAGCACTTTCCTTACATCAACATTTGATAATAGTGAATTGAAAACTGAAACTAAAATATTCGTCAACTCTGTTTGCCCGTTATCATAATATAAAACAATTTTATCAAAATCTAAAAAGAATTTTATGTTGTAGTTTATAAATGCCGATAACTGCTTCGATATTCTTGCATTCAGATCAAACTGATGACTTAAATCTTTTTTGTTAACCATCATGGTTTTATACTTAATATTAGTTGTTCGTGTAAAATTAAATATACAATTGAATAAATACCTTCTTTGATCTAAGTCTAAATTTATATAGTCAGTTTCTCGTCTTATTAAAGGTCCGGTATGAATTGAATGGTTCGATCCAAAATCAGTGTGTGATACAGCTGTATTCAATCTTGCAATGTTTTCAGTTATATCAATTGACTGATTATGTAAAATCAAAGTGACAATATAATATTGAGATGATTTGCCATATGCACCGAAATTACCGGATTCATCTATAAATACACTCAGTTCTTTCATATGCTCCCCTAATAAAAACGGCGGGGAATTTCCCCGCCGAATGGTGGACCAGGGTCATTCGACCAGTCCAAGTGACAATTTTCATTGCCACTCTTAGTATTTATATATTACATTACTTTATAACAAAAATCAAGTATATACTTTTTGGTTTTTGTTTTTCTATATATATTATATGATAATATATATAATTTTGCAATATTTAAATATTAAACGATAACTAATCCTCAAAGATCCCTTTTAAAAACTTCAACAATTTTCTTTTTCTGTTGTTTATAGTTTTTTGAGGAATTTTTGTTTCTGCTTCAAGCTTTCTTTCAGATATTGTATTCTCTGACAGCACTAACTTGTTAAGCAAAAACAATTCATCTTCAGACATATTATTTACTGTCTGTTCAAAAGCCAATTTGTTTATGAGTTCATATGTAAAATCATATTCATCCATTAACATTTCTTCCCCAAATTCATCATCAGAAACGAAAGCATTATACGACTCTACAGTATATCCTATATCTTTTTTGGTTTTTAATAAGTACTGTTTATGCCATTTCTCTGAAAGCCACTTTTTATATTCCTCCTTTGTACATTCGCAGACAATTCTTGGACATTCCTTAGCAATATCATCTTCAATATGTATAAAATATCGGTCTTTTGCTAAATCAGTCCTGAGAAAATCTAAAAACTCTTTTTGATTCATTGTTATCCAATCAATATCTTTAGTTCTGCTGCGTGAATTTCTTTTTACTAAGTATATTCTTTCCATTTTAAATCTCCTTTGTTTTTGAATTTCTTAATTTCAAATACAGGAGATTATGGATATTTTGCTATATAGGGTTGCCAAAAAGAAATAGTTATATCATCCTTTCAAAAAGAACAAAAGAGATAGAAGTCGGATTGCTCCGACTTCTATCTCTTTCATAACTATTCTTTTGTTCTTTTAATCATTTTTATATATTAAGCATATAAAATTATGCGTTATAATCAAATTCAGATGTTCTCCTATGGGTAACAGTATTTTTAAAAAATATATCCCTTGGGGGACATATTTTTATTCATCTAATTTTTGCAGTATTTCATTCCAAAATTCATTTGAGTATCCGAGCTTGTCTGCTTTGCGAATAACCTTTTTCGCGCTGTCTGTTTTATACAAATATCTTGATATATCGGCCGGCAGACTGAAATTTTTATCATTTTTCAGCCTTTTAACTTTTGACGCAAGATCAAAGAATAGCGCTTTTGATTCACCATCAAGAAATAATGCGTCTGACAGTTTGATAAGTATTTCATCGCTCGGAGGAGGTTTAATGCCGTTTTCAATATTAAGTAAATATGTATGTGCCATACCTGTTTTGTCCGCCAGTTCTCTTAAAGACATATCCTTTTGCTGCCGTTTTTCTTTCAGAAAAATGCCAAACAAATTATGTTCATTCATTTTATCACTCTTTTTGCTATGGCGGTTTTCTTTATCTTTCCGGCAACCAATAAAATGTTTTCTAAAATCAGGCTCAAACTCAGCGGAACAAACAGGAGTTTTACTTTAAATACATATGAAACGGCAATTGCTGCTGAAATTATAAGCAGTATCAGCCACGAGATTTTGCGAAAATATTTGAACTCTTTATCTGTAAGCGGCTTTTCGGGTGTATCAAGCGGACAAAGAAATAAAATACAAGTTGCTGAAACAATGGTGATGAACAGCAAAACAGTTTGAAAATCATATATCTTTGAAAACCTTATTACAACTATGCAAACCGCCAAAGAAAAAGATGACATAATCTCGCATCTCGTTTCGGTTGATGCGTGATAACCTCCTGCATATCTTCTTATGAACTGAAATGCAATATAAAAGATGATGCTTTCAATAAAGCAGCCAAGTATTAAGCCAAGAACACTCGTAAAGATAAAAAACATGAGCTGTGACAGCAACATAAAGAAACCGTATACATACAACTCCTGATCGCTCTCTGTAATACTGCCTTTTGAAAGCAGTTTTTCAGTAAGATATTTCGATAGATTATTTATCATTTATCTTGCTGAATTTTTTTAGCGTTGCCGGGGCTTTTGGTTGATAACAAAATATACTTGTTGTGCTATTTGCTCCGCATTTCAATGATACTTTAACTACTGATTTTATAATTTTTTCAGTTTTTGATGTCATTGATTTTTCTCCTTTCATAAAATTGAATTTAATTTTGGCATTTTTAGTTTATTTTAAAAACAAGTCCATTTCAATATTTTTTCTGCATTCGCAGAAAAAATAGAAATAAACGCAGAAATTTGAACTATAGTAATAATTTTGTTATTTTATATCAAATTTTTAAACTATAATAATACTTTTTTTCTTATATTTAATTCTTTTCTTTTATTTATAATGTTAAAATTTAATAGTAAGAGAGGATGAAAATATGGATTATGATTTGAAACAAATAGGAAATAGAATTTCCACTCGGCGAAAAGAATTAGATTTGACTCAAGATGCTTTATCAGAAATGCTTCATATATCAAATACACATTTATCAAATATAGAGCGTGGCAAAAGCCACCAGGGTTTATAGTTTTTTTAGAAATATGCTCTGCTTTAAAGGTTGATAGTGGTTATATTACTGATGGAAAGGTTTATGCAGATTTAGATGAAGAACTTATTACAAAGTTAAAAAAATGTTCGGATGAATATAAAATAATTATATCAAAAATGATTGATGGTCTCATTAAATAATATACATACTTGCATAATAAATATTACTATCGTATAATCAATTTAGTTGATTATACGATTTTTATTTTG
>CANQUQ010000079.1 GCA_947627115.1 uncultured Acetatifactor sp. | reverse complement strand
GCTTTTCCGCTCTTATCAACACCGACAAAAACGCAGTTATGATACTTTGCACTTTCATAAATCAATCCCTTATCAACAAAGTATTTAACAACATCTCTGTCAAGAAATCTTGCCTTGAGCAGATAGGCAAATATCTGTTTCATGCTTTTGTTAGGTACAGGAAGTTTAAAAAGTTTCTTCTCACTCTGCTTTTTCCGTATATCAACGCTTATGGGTTCAATGTGTTCGTTAAGCAGCATTTGTACTGCGTCCTGATAATTTTTATTGTAATACTTCTGAACAAACTGAACGGCATTGCCGCCTTTTTGTTCATAATGACTGTACCACATATTGTCACGGATCATTACTCTGCCACCGGCTTCCCATAACATTTCCGAACCGCACCGCTTTAAGCTCTCACACTGAGAAATTAAAAAAGCAGCCAAGTCTGTATTGGCTGCTCTCTCTTTCTGTTCTTCCGTGAACGGAATGTATTCTGTTTGATAATGTTTTCTTATGGTATCACCTTCATTAACAAAATAATTTTTAATCATTAATATTCATATAGATATTTTCAATTCAGTTTTCAAATTATTAATAATTTTTAATTTTTCATAATCCCCTAAGATTTTATAACAATCTTCTAATTGATTGATTACACGCTCTATACGGCTCAAATTCATCTTTTCATTATCACGAAAGCAGTTTAAACTTTCTTCTAAATTTTTCATGCCAATCTGTCTTACAAGTTCTAAACTGTTGGGTAAATATTTATTTTGGTGAATATACAAAGTTGCCTTTCCAAGATTATACTTATGTATTGCAATATTAGGAGAATCTTTATCTTTTGCGGACATAATATGCATTAATAATCCCTTATATAAATCACCCGCCTTACTATACATTAATCCCATATTATTATAAATTTGAGAAAATCCATGTATATCTAAATTATAATCATTACGGATTCGTAATGCCTCTAAAAAAGCTTTTTCTGCTGTTATATGATATCTATCATGTGAATTAACCAATGATAGATTCATATTAGATAATCCATAATTGTTTAATGTAGTTGCATAATGTTCCGCTTGAATATACGGTTGATTATTGAATAATATTTTTTCTTTTTTCAAGGATTTAGTAGCGTAGTATAGGCTTTTTTCTTCGTTATATCTATATGCAATAGATAAATTATTATAGGTATCTGAAAGAGAACTCTCTGATGCTCCAATTACTTCTTTTATTTCAAGTGCCCGTTCATACAGTTTAATTGCTCGTTCTCTTTCCTCTGATTTGCAAAGTATAACACCAATATTGCTTAAAAAATTTGCAAATAATTCTTTTTTGAAACTCAATGACAAAGACATATATTCTCCAACTATCGCTGTTTCAAATAAAGAATAATATTGAGTAGATTGGTCTATTTCCAATTCTTCTGTTATTGCTTTGATTGTTTTAATAAATTTTTTATATGTTATTTTCACAACATTTGAAATTACTTGGGCCACTATTGGATGCATTGAAAGTTTGCTATCATATTCACTATTTAACCAACCGAATGTAATTAGTATTATAAATTGTTCATTATTATTTGCAATCTTCCATTTTAAAAGATTAGATTGGGAATATCGATTATATGGCATAAGAGATATTCTTAGTAAAATGTTTTTACTAGTGTCATTTAGTTTTACAAGACTAAACAACTTTTTTAAATGTTCTATTATTGTCATTTCATATTCTTCAAATGAAATCTTATTACTTATAGATGGAATTTTAAAATTTGTATTAATCAGTTGTAAATATAAACCTTCTATTCCACCATCAAAATTATTTGCTGTTTTTGCTAATAATTCAATTGTCAATGTGTGTTTTGAACATAATGCAATTAAATTATTTACACAGTTCTTATTTTCTTGGGATATTTCCTTACGAAAATTATTATAAAATAATTCTTGACATTCTTCATCTGTCATTTCACCTAATCTTAATGTTTCTTTTTCATAAAAAACATCAACTCTCGTTGTTATTACTATTCGACAAGCTAATCGCTTAATTATAGACATAGAATTATCTTCAACTTGAGTTTTGTTTGCATTATCAACAAACATTAAAAGTGATGTTCCAAAAGAATTTAAATACTCACATAAATCATCAATACATTTATCTATTGGCTTATTTGTATTTATAAAATTCGGGAATGCGTTTAATAGTGAAGTTTGTAAATCATTAGTATAGTTAATCCATGCAAGATAGTTAACAGAGTTAGAAATTCTATTATTCAAGTAATCCCAAAATATTTTCTTGCATAATTCTGTTTTTCCAATTCCGCCAATACCTGATACTACAATATAATTTTCATTTTTTTCAATTTCATATATAAGTTTATCAATTTCCGTACGATTTACAAAAGTTGATTTAGGACGGCCTGAGTCTTTAGATATAATTTGAACAGGCTCTTGCAGATTTTGTACTTCAATTTTTTTATCAAGTTCATTAAATTTGTAATATAAGTCAATTATATCTTTTTGAAAATTTTCTGTATATATAGCCGATAAAAAATTAAAACACTGTGTGTCATCCTGTGCTTTTTCTAATAGTGTTTGTGTAAATTTCAATGAAAAGAACATATTAGCATCTTTGTTCTCGTCAAAATCTAAAGTTATTGTTTTGATATATTCTTTCAGTTCATTTTGAGAAAACTTTTTTAATTCCTTTTTAGATAATCTACAAGTAAAACTATTTTCAGGAACAAATCTATATACTTCATTCATTGCTTCATAAATATAACTTGATAATTTTTTTATTGATAATTTAGAATTATTCGGTATAAGAGTTATAATCGTTTCAGCAGACACTTCTGCCACTGATGCAAATAATGCATATTCAGGATACTGATATGATACAGCAATGG
Source organism: uncultured Acetatifactor sp. (assembly GCA_947627115.1). Classification (GTDB taxonomy): domain Bacteria; phylum Bacillota; class Clostridia; order Lachnospirales; family Lachnospiraceae; genus Acetatifactor. Next base: position 599 of record CANQUQ010000079.1, on the reverse strand, counting down.
AAGCACCTTTAATAATTGTTGACAATATATTTTTTAAAATCTCATTCATTTTATTATTACCATATAAATTGTGTTTTCAAAACAATTTTATATTATTAATATAACAAATTCAACTATATTTTTAATCCTTGCGCCATTTTCTTTTCTTCAATCTGTCTGCGCTGTTTCTTATCAATCCTGAATCCTGTTTTTGATTTATCTGTATTGAATTTCTTGCCGAACAGATTGCCTATATAACCGAATAATCGCATTGCAGACATTGCGGCTAAATATTTTAGATAGTTATCTCTATTCTGCAATATTTTTGCAGCATATTCGTTTCCTTGTTCTGCTGCCGACTGCAAAAGTTCAATCCCTTTTTCTTCGTCCTTTGGTATATCAATGCCGAACAAAAGCATTTTCCCAAGCAAAACTTTCGCCCATTCGTTATTCTTTTCTATTGCCGAAATCAATAACTTTATTGCTCGTTCTGCATCTTTAGGTATAACATCACTATTTAATAATAACTTCGCAAGAGCATATTCAGCCTTGTCATCTCCGAGAGATACACTGTTTAAAAGCAAATTGTATGCTCGTTTTTCATCTTTGGGCAGTAATAC
>CANQUQ010000078.1 GCA_947627115.1 uncultured Acetatifactor sp. | reverse complement strand
GGGTAAAGCGAATGGATATAAGGAATGGCAGTATTTGTTTATTCCATCAAAACAGATACAGGAAAATTCTTCTTTTGAGCAGTTGGCAAAGAGGTTTGGGGAAGGGTAAGATTGTTGACAAGGGTAGAGTTGATTTGAGAAGAATACATAAAAATAAGATATTGAATGTAAATAGGAATGCAACGGTTATATTGAAAATTTAGGGATGGATTTATGTATGGAAAATAAATTGTATTGGAAAGGATTATTGCATGATGAAGGTGTGGTAGGAGTTTGGGAGAATAAATATGACTTTGAAAAAGAAGAGAACCATATCTCAATTACTGTTTTACGAAAACTAAAGTATATAGATGTTACCATTGTGGCAGAGATAAAGACAAACTTAGTTGAAATTTTATTTAATGTGCTGAGATTTGAAAATTTATTTTTAGGCTATTTTTATAAAACAGAAGCACTGATCTTAGATGAAGATATGGCCTTGGAACGGATAGATGCTGTATTGCCATTTTACCAAAGTGCGGTAAAATGGTTGTTGATGCCTAATTTTACTATGGATCGCGATATGAATGTGGAGTTTTCAAATTGGTTAGCTTTAGATAGAAAACTTGGGATTATTCATAACATGTTTTTGTATGCTGCGTATGCAAAGGATTTAACAAATGACGTTAAGTTGGCTTTGATTTTGCAGACGTTTGAACCGATATCAAAAGATCTTGTGGAGCAGGGGAAAATCACTATAACACCCCATAATCATAAAAATGTTAAGGATAGTAGGATTATATTTGGAGATCGAGTTTTTGCTATTATGAATTGCTATGGAAATGATATCTTTCGGGAAGATGATATTGATGTTGTTCTTGAAAAATCAGTAAATCTTAGGGATAAAATAGTCCATTTAGATAGGAGTATCAAAGAAACATTAAATGGAAAACAGGCAACATATTATTTGCAAAAATTTATTATGCTGTACATAACAGTTATATTGACAGAATTGGGAATTGAATATAATCAACTTCGACCTGAAATATTGAAATCTTTGGAAAAATGGAAATGTAATTTTCCGGAATTATATGCCATGAGGATAAAGTTATTATAAGAATAATACAAATTATATATATTATCTATATTGTTTTTTGAAAAATAGCAAAACTAGAGTCAATAATCTCCAAAAAGAAGCAGCTCAGCCGCATGTTTTTGCTAAAATAAAAAATTGTAATGAGATAATAAAAGAAATATTCAAGTAAGGGATAGGTTATTGCCCTTTTTGATGGCAGGAGAATTGGAGGTATAATTATGGAGCGAAGAAATCTTGCACAAATCTTAGAAGATGCTGAAATTAGTATTGAACGGGAATATGAAAGACTTTATTCCAGTTTTTATTGTCAAAGGACATTTGATGGCTTTGGTAATAATTTGTCTTTATATGAGTATTGCCAGATGAATTTTATTAGCATACCTTTTCGTGGGACATGTCTTACATTAGATGATTTCGAAGATTTTTATAACATTCATTTTGATAGAAATCCAAGTGATTTTGATTTGAATTATTTGATTCGATTTTGTGAGTATACATATAATATGTTGATTTATTTAAATCCCATGAATCCGATGGGAAATTTGAGCTTTAATGCACCATATCAGATATATTTGCAACAAATTTATAAAGTGGTTGAGGAAACGGGGTATATGTATTCTCAAAATAAAAAAGGAATCACAATCTTTGTACCAAAATCTCCAGAAGCAATTTCTGTTTCTGAAATAATTGAGCCTGAAATTTCATATAGAATTATTGAATATAATCATCATATGTTACAAGGAGATATAGAAGGAAAAAAAGAGATTTTAAAGTTACTTGCAGATAAAATGGAATCTAAAAGAAAAGAATTGAAAAATATTAATAAAACAATGGAAACAAATATATTTATGTTGTTCAATTATTTGAATATCAGACATGATAATTGTAGCAAAGAAAGTCCTAAATATGTGGAATATGTGGCTAATATGCCCAAAAGAGAATTAGAACAATGGTATGATGAAACCTACCAGTTATCATTGCTTGCATTTTTAGAATTAGATAATGTTGAAAGAAATAAGAAAATTTCAGAATTAAAAGATTTGATTGGAAAGGGAAATTAAGGCGTAATATGTTTTCAGAAAAATATGGATATAAAAAAGAAAAGACTATTCAATACGAGAGTGTTTCGGACGAACTTAAGAACAGAATTTGGAATCTGTTCTATCAATCGGAAATAAAGGGTGGTGGACTGTCTTCTAAGCGTCTGGGTCTTGCATTGAATGGTGGACAAACGATTGAAGAAAAGATTGTAGATCGATTTGGTTTACTTATCAATCATGCTGGTAAGGGACAATCGGTGGAGGAACAGCTTAAAGAAAGTTTGCTTCATTTTTTTTGTTGGTATGAGGTGTATGATTTTATTGATATACATTTGTCATATTTAGAAGATGATGAAAGAGATATAAGAATTCGACAATACAATGAGCTTCTGGAACAAGAAAAAGCAGGATATAGAATTGTGAGCGGTGAAATTGCACCAATAACGAATGAGACGGAGATAGCTACAATCGAACAGTCTGCAGATACGGCATTTCAATCTGTCAATCAACATATACAGAAAGCATTAAGCTTATATGCAGATATACAATCACCAGATTATGAGAATTCAATTAAGGAATCTATTAGTGCAGTAGAAGCAATATGTTGTATTATAACAGGATTATCAGGTGCTAATGCGTCATTAGGAAAAGTAATAAAAAAGCTCAAAGATAATGGGGTACATATTCATTCGGCAATGGAACAAGCATTTTCATCGTTATATGGATATACATCAGATGAAGATGGTATTAGGCATGGCGGTATTGATTTTAAAAATGCTCCAGCAGAAGACGCAAAATATATGTTGGTTTCATGTTCTGCATTTGTAAATTATTTGATTGAAAAGTATGAAAAAGTACAAATGGATGAGTGAAGGAAAAGGAGGTGCCCAATGAGCCATGATTATTCAGAAAACATCCTTGTTCAAGAAAGTACTGGAAAACTTCCACAGGAAGAACTTGGATGGGAAATAGAATATGCCTACAATTCAGAACAATTAGGGGAAAACGGTACTTTTGGAATCGGTATGATCGTTGTTGCTTAAACCCATTGAATTTTCAGTGATTCTATTTTGCTTCTAAAATTTTTAAAAGTTTCAAGATGATAGAAATAATATGCAAAATAGATGGATTAAAATGCATGAAACAGATACAAAAGTATCTTAAAATCATATAGATGAAACGAGTTTGAGTAGCGGACATTTGGACTGGGAAGTGCGTAAAATGGGAAGATGACCGTATTGTACTTGACAAGTATGGTATGGTCATTTTTGAAAATTGAATAGTAATCTTAGAAATTTTGGATATAATAGATTATACATAGTGTAGCAGTTGGAAGGCTGAAATCACTGATAAAGCAAAAATTATAGTTTATCAGATG
>CANQUQ010000077.1 GCA_947627115.1 uncultured Acetatifactor sp. | reverse complement strand
GTTTTATGTGCTACTTCTTTATGTCCAGATAACTCTTGACGACCGAAACAATAAAATATATAATGATATATATAATATCAAAGGCAATAAATGGAGTTAATAATTATGGAAGAATATATATTGAATAGCCTTAATGAAGAACAGCGCGAAGCGGTACAAACAACTGAAGGTTATATACGCGTTATTGCTGGTGCAGGATCTGGAAAAACCCGTGCATTAGTGCATAGGTATGTATATTTGGTTAACGAGTTAGGTATAAGTACTGCAAATATTTTATGTGTAACGTTTACAAATAAAGCCGCTAATGAAATGAAAAGTCGTATTCGTTCGATGATTGGCGATAATGATTTGGGATTAATATGTACATTTCATGGCTTTTGTGTTAGACTGTTGAGAGAGGATGTTTTTAAAATCCGTCTCCCTAAAAATTTTATTATTTTGGATGGAAAAGACACAGAATCAATTTTGAAAAACGTATATGTTGATTCGGAAATACGTAATAGCGAATTAACATATCGAGCTGCAAAAAGCTATATCAGCACATGCAAAAGAGTGACAAAATATAATGAATATATTCAACTTTTAATTGATGAATCCGATACTAATTTAATTAATAAGTACAATGCTGCATCGGCTGTAACTGACAAAATATTTTATAGATACATATATGAGCAAAAAAAGTGTTACGGATTAGATTTTGATGACCTTATTCTTGTTTCATTATATATTTTGGAAACATTTTCTGACGTTAGACTCAAATGGCAGCAGAAATTGGAATATATTATGGTTGATGAATTTCAAGATGTGAGTCATTCTCAATATGATTTATGTAGAATCTTAAATGATTTTCATAAGAATTTATTTGTAGTAGGGGATCCTGATCAGACAATATATTCATGGAGGGGAGCTGATGTCAATATACTTTTGAATTTTGATACTGTATTTAAAAATACAAAAACAATTATGATGGTCAAAAATTATCGATCTTATCCTGAGATTCTCAACGTTGCTAATTCTTTGATTAGCAAAAATAATGATAGGATAGATAAGCAATTGCTTCCTGTACTGTCAGGCGGGACAATAACGTTATATAATCACGCTTCTTCTGTATATAATGAGAGTAATTGGATATCAGATCAAATTAAGCTTTTAAGAGAACAGCAAATTAATTGGAATGATATAGCTATATTATATAGATCACATTATGTATCTCATATAATAGAAGAAGCTTTCAGAGAAAATAAAATACCTTATGTTATTTACAGTGGCGTTGGCTTTTATGAAAGAAAGGAAATAAAGGATGTAATCTCATATTTGCGTATGCTAACAAGTGCGGATGACTTATCTTTTTTGCGTACAGTTAATACACCGCCGCGTAATATTGGCAAAAGAAGAATTGATTTTATAAAAAATTATGCAAATAATCATAAGTACACATTATATCAGGCTCTACAAGACAATTTGCATCAATCACTATTTAAAAACACAAAAGCTGATATGTATATTTACATAATTGAAAAATACAGAAGGGTTTACCATAAAAAAACTATAACAAATCTAACTGAAGAAATGTTAGACATAAGCGGCTATGAAGCAATGCTGAGGACAAAGGATGACATAGATCGACTTGATAATATAGCAGAATTAAAACAATCAATAATGAATTATGAAAACGAGGCTGGCGAAGATGTAAGTTTAGAGGACTATTTAGAAAAAATATCATTATATACCAATATGGATAATGAAAACAAAGAAAATACTGTTAAATTAATGACCGTTCACGCTGCAAAGGGTCTTGAATTTCCGTATGTTTTTGTATGCGAATTAAACGATGGTATTTTTCCTACGCGCAGAGCAGATACTCTTCCAAAATTAGAAGAAGAACGTCGCCTTGCATATGTAGCGATTACCCGTGCGAAAAAAGCTTTGTTTTTAAGTGATGCAGGAGGTATTTATTACGACGGAATGAACAGATATCCATCACGATTTATATATAATATTGAAGATAAGTATTTAAAATACTGTGTGGAATTAGATGCAAAATATGAAATTGAATCTCAACTATATATTGCGGCTCAAGAAAGCGCAATAAAAAATAAAGCAAATGAAATTAATAATATGACACTATCAATTGGAAATAGGATTTTCCATAAGCATTTCGGAAATGGAATTATTACAGATATCGATATTGTGAACAAGACAATAACCGTTCAATTTGACAATATCGCATCAAAAAGAACAATTAACATGTCAGCTAATATTGACAAGATTATAAATAAAGAAAATGCAAATAACAGGCACTGTCCCGAATTTTGTGTAAACTCCAAAACGGTAATATAATCTGTTTTGCCGAGGCAGAAATTGACTTGCTCAATTTCTGCCTCAAATATACTGTAGCATAATCGGCCGGGCTTGTCAAGGGCGCCCGCAGGGCGTTCATTGGAGCGGCTTGCCGCGCAAACCCTTGACTTGACCGGGCGGCTTATGCTTTATTCCGGCAGCCGATCCGCGAAAAATATCTCAAGCTGCGAATGGATCACTCCCCAGTCCTTGCGCTTGCCTGTCCATTTTTTCGTTATGTCTATCATCGCCAGATACAGCATCTTTATCAAGCTCTCATCCGTCGGAAATACGCTTTTGTTTTTCGTCACTTTCCTCAGCTGTCGGTTGAATCCTTCTATGGTATTCGTCGTGTAGATCAGCGTTCTCACCGCTTGCGGATATTTGAAATATGTCGATAAATTTGCCCAATTCTTTCGCCATGATATAGCTATTTTCGGATATTTCACACTCCATTTTTCATCAAAATCTTCAAGCTCCGCTAGCGCTGTAGGCTCGTCCACTGCCGCATATACTCGCTTCAGATCCGCCATTAGCTCCTTAATGTCCTTGTATGATACATATTTTGTCGTATTCCTGATTTGATGGATAATGCATTGCTGTATCTCCGTTTTCGGATATACCGATTCTATCGCCGCCGGAAAGCCTGTTAAGCCGTCTACACAGGCAATTAAGATATCCTCAACTCCTCTGTTCTTCAGTCCATTCATTACCGACAACCAAAACTTTGCACTCTCATTCTCGCCTACCCACATACCGAGTACCTCTTTTAATCCGTCCATACGTATACCTATCGCTATGTATACAGCTTTTTTCACGATCCTGCCTTCGCTCCTTACGTGAAAATGTATTGCGTCCATAAAGACTACTGCATAGATCTCTTCGAGTGGTCTGGATTGCCATTCACGCACAACAGGCAGTATTTTATCAGTAATTCGGCTTATGGTGCTGTCGGAACATTCGAGTCCGTATATCTCCATTATATGCGTTTCTATGTCCTTAGTCGTCATTCCTTTTGCGTACATAGACAATATTTTCTCTTCAATGTCTCCTGTAAGAATAGTCTGATTTTTCTTAACAAGCTGTGGTTCAAACTCTCCGTTGCGGTCTCTGGGAACGGCAATTTCGGTATCACTGGATGTATACTAAAAAAGTAGACAGAAAAATGGAAATATGTTAAAATAATAAACACGAGAGGAGAAGTAAGATGTC
>CANQUQ010000076.1 GCA_947627115.1 uncultured Acetatifactor sp. | reverse complement strand
AATCCCCTATGATACACTGACAAAGGAAGAATTTGTTACACTGATCGGGATTTTGAAAAAGTCGAAGCACATGAAAATGCGGATTAGTCAGCGAGGAAAATCTGGGAACTTCCATAGATTCAAAAAAGAAGAATAGAAACTAATGTGGGTATATCTATGAAGTCTAATAGATATACCCACATTGATAGTTAATCAAATAAATGATAACGGGCTGTTTTTATTCCAAGTCTATTTCCTCTTGATTTGCATTATAGATGTCAACTTGATTCTGAACGTTAAGTTCAGTAACTATCCAGCCTCTCAAAGTACATGCCCGAATAAAGTCTTGAATTCGATTAATCCCATTGACTTCCCGAAGAGTAATAACAATACCAAAATTTAGTCCTTTCCCTGTTCTGCTGGTTAATCTTTCTTTTGATGTTACAACTAATCCCCAAAGACGCTCTTCATATGACTTAATGGGGCGATTATTTTTTAATATTTTAGAAATAAATTTTGTGTTTTCCCATTTTCTAAATTCTTTCCTAGACTGCCGTTCATCCACATGACTTTCATCATCATCCTGAATATTGTCATTGATATCGTCAATCTTCCCATTACTTTTTATACGGCCAAATTGTAAAGATAGTTCTCGATTAGTGTAATCAACTCCTTGTTGCCTAGAACATTCTGGGAAATAACACAAAACTGCACGAGCAATATACGGATATTTATTCTCTTCGTTTCTTGGAACCGGAATTGCATAATTTGTCGTCCTATAAGATTCGGATGTTCCATATATTATAACTTTTATCTCTTCGCTTGCGCTTGTAAGGACATCATTTATATTAATTGGAACAATCCCATATCCTATAAGATCCTTTTGCTTATAAGTGGATCTTTTATAATCCCACCCAGCTGCGGAATCAACAATCAGCGCTTTCGCTATTTCTCTTGGAACCCCCATAATATCAATTAAGTAACACATTTTTCTACTAACCCAGGGGGCAGCAAATGAGGTACCATATACAAGTTCTTCACCGAATGTGGGAGAAAAGGCAATTATTCTCTCATCAAAATCGCCACCATAATATGAAACATCAGGTTTATTAAAAAAAGAGAGCACATTCCCCTTCCTTGAATATGTGGCAGGTTGCCCGTTGCGACGTACGGAGTTAACAACGATTGAATTTAACGAATCTGCTGGGGACCCGATTTGAATTCGATCTGGTCGTTCCTCCCGGTTATCATTCGTTCCTGAAATTATAAATATAATGTTTTTCTGCGATTGCAGCTCATCAAGAACTGCTGCATCAAAGGACATAAAATTTCGCGAAATTTCATCGTCAGTTCCAAGAGATAAGTTCCAAACATGTATGTCAGGATTTTTTGTTACTATTTCCTTGATTTTTCTTACAAGCCGTGAAGTAGATATTCTTTCAACGCACACGCCAAAATGCCGCACTCTAAATCTTCCACAGCCATCTTCTAACCACGGGTTAAGTCTTGGACCGTCTACAATAATTGATGTAACTTCAGTTCCATGTTCTCTTTGGGCATCTTTAGCAAGTGATTGTTCTATTGTATCAAGATAATCTATGTTTTCTACCCACTCAGAAAAATATACATTTTCACTGAACAACGTGTCTATTACCCCGATAGTTGGTTCATTAGTTGGTGCTGGTATTTTAATAGCATTATTCTTTTGCCTTTCCCCGATTCCATCAAGTGTAACTTTAGATAAATCTGATGATACCATCGAAATTAGGTACGGAATTCGCTCATTTAGCAAGCCGTATAATTCCCTTGTTACAGAAATTGTATCATCGCCATAAAAAGAATACCGAAACATAATATCATCAATATTAAGCTTTTCTAAGATACTGGCAAGTGATAATTCTGTATGAAAGAATGTTACTAAAAACGACTCCTTGTCTGGAGCAGGCGCAATAGCAGGGACAGAGAAAGAATCAACGACTGAACAATCAACAATGATGTTCCTCAGCGTATCTTCCTTCAGCGGGAATCCTTCATAATTTATATTACAACCGGGCTTATTAAAATTTTTTGCAGTTGCTTTGCCTTGAAGCTTTTTAGATAAAAAGTCGCTAGTAATTTCTAACTCCCTAATTGTTTTCTCTATCGTATTTTCATCTACATAATAAGTAATTATATGGTTTTCTTCTCCGGTAGGTGCATCTGAAAATCTAGCGCCAACAATTAAATCATTGACCTTCTTTCTTTCTGGTTTAAGTAATCTTTGTATTCTATTTGATTTGGCAATTATATCATTATAATTAACGTCGATTAATATATCTTTTAAAATTTTAGGTGTGCTTTTGTAATATCGTAAAACAACCCTTAGATCTTCAATTAAGGCAGTAATCTTTTCAACAGAAGTTTCTGCAGTTGATCTAAGATTTCGTGACGATGGCCTTTGCGTGTTTCGCTCATGAGCAAAATGCAGTTTTACTTGTAATATAGGATTCATTTAATTCTCCTTTAGCTTTCTTGATACGCTACTCTTAGGAATTCTTGAAAGGATTTCTATCTCTCTTGTAGTATATCCTTGATTCTTAAGCGTCTGCATTTCAATGGTTGTGGAATTTCCGTTTAATGCAAAAAAAATTCTCCGCAAATAATCATATTCGTTAGACCCATCGCTAAAAGCAATAGCTGTTCTAATGATCTGTTTAAGTTCACCAGGATACGGAATTGTATCAAGATTTTTAAGCATTTTATTAAACAAGCGCAAATCTTGCTTCAGTCCAGAAGAACGTTTAATATTTGCAGTCAAAAGTGAATCTGCAATTTCAATTAAATCATCCTTTGAGTATCTGTCAAAGGATACTGTTGCGTCAAATCTACGAATCATAGCCCTATCCAAGGCCTCATAGAGATTAGTTGTCGCAATTAATATTATGTTTTCGTTAAGCATATCTAAACCTTTAAGGAAAGCTGATGTGACTCGTCCCATTTCCCGTAAATCGTTTTTATTTATTCTATCTAAGGCTAAAGAATCAATTTCATCAAATAAAATAATAACTTTATTGTACGGCAAATGACTTATCTCATCAAATAAGAGAGAAACATTTTTGGCTGTTTCACCGAGCCTACTGTCGATAAGTTGCTCAGTGCTAACATATAAGATATCACGATTCAATAGTCTAGCAATTTGAAAGGAAGATTCTGTCTTTCCACTTCCAGGCGCACCATAAAAGAGAAATTTAGATATACCGGATTTATTTTGGATTGCTTTGGTTATACCAATGATATCTTCTTCAATAAGTGTCGGCAATAATAAGGGCTTCGTCGAATATTCTGCTTTTCGCAAAAAACGAAGATTTTTATAGCTTGATTGCGGAATATAGAAGTTTGCATTTGAAATAAGTTCCATTAAATATTGAGCAACTGTATTATCACCACTTTTTTCAAAATCTTTTGCAATGTTGGTCACTTCCGCATTGAAAGCGTCTTCATTTTTTTCTACATGATACCTGACAAGGTTAACAACACTTTGTTTTTTCATAGGATCACCTCCTTTTATAGGATATCACACAATGGGACAAAAGTCAATAGATTTGGGACAGAATCTGGTCGCAAATTGCTGTCCGTAAATCATCGGTGTATTGAGTTGAGTCTATGA
>CANQUQ010000075.1 GCA_947627115.1 uncultured Acetatifactor sp. | reverse complement strand
GAGCCTCGTAGCTTGTTTCCTGTTCTTCGGAATCCGTGCTGACGCGGCAGTAGGCTGCAACACGGAGTTTTTTCTGCGCTGATTGTTTTACTGTATTTCCGATCTGCCGTCTGGCCGGGATAACCATAACATTCCCCATTAGCTTACCTCGCTTTCGATGAGGCTATAGAGGTATTCTGCCTGCAGCCTCGGATCTTCATAATGATGTGCTGCTGTTGCCATGCGGAAGCCAGTAGGAGGCGATGCAGGCTTTGAGTTCTTTTTTCTGTTCAGTCTGCCAAGTTTCCCGGCGCATTCCAGACGGATGGAGGCAGCTTTATCGAAGGTTTCCTGATCGATGATGGCCGGGTAAAAATCGTCTCCGAGGTAGTGCTTGTTTTCCATCAAGCGCTTTGCCGTGCCGTGGTAGGTTTCAATGCCAGCTATGGTATTCGTCGTCCTGCGCGGCCTTTTTCTCCTCGCGCTTCTCACGCTTGAAGTCATTGATCACCGTCTGGATGGCGACCACTGCCCAAGACAGGACTACGATGCAGAAGCACCCGATCAGAATGTTGCAGAGAAGGGATGAAATCATAACTGTGCTTTCCATTGTTTTGCGCTCCTTTCCTTAGTTGAGAAAATCTTCATCGTCGTCAGTGGCAAAGTCGGACTCAGCGCTTGCCTTGCCGCCAAGAGGCTCACCGTCGCGGATCTTCTGCAGGTTGTTGAGCCCGCAGGCGATTCCCTTGTTGCCGGAAGAGTTGAAAGCATAAAACGTGATGCTGGCTCTGCCGTATACGCCGCTGTAAACTTCGGAGCGGGTGAGAATCGGATTAAGGTCTGCGTCCACAATGCCGGGTGCAGAGGTTGCATTGGCGTTGACGAAGTAAGCGTTCTTGTAGGCCTCGTCGTCCGGACGCTCTGCATCGCCGTCGCGCAGAGGAGTCTTTAAAACAGAAAGCGCCGGTACGGACTTGCCGTTGCCCTTGAGCTTGGCCTCGCCCTCCTTGTAGGCGGCTTCGATAGCAGCCTGAATCTTGGAGATGGTCTTGGTGTCGGACTTTGGGATGATGAGGCTCACGCTGTACTTGGGTGTGCCGCCATTGATGGACTTCGGCTCCCAGACGTTCGCATAGCTCCAGCGAGTGTCAACACCGGTGATAACCTTCATGGGATTGCTGATTTTTACATTTTTACTCATTGTCGTTTTCCTCCATAAAATCATTTTTTGCTGTATTCATGGCCGAGCGCTTGTCGCTATCCGGCACAAGTGTGGGTTTGCCCTGTGGCTTTTCGATGTAAGCCGTCAGGAGTTCATCAAAGCGGGACTTGCCGAGGAGCTTCTGCATGGCGGTGATGCCGAGCAACTTTTTCTCATACGGGTCAAAGCCTGCTTTCTCGACCGCGTCAATGACAGCGGCCTCATTGCTGTATCTGCGGTTGCTGCGTCCTTCGACGATCTTGAAACCTGTCCATTCCTTACCGGAGAGAGCCTGCTGCAGAGCGTATTCCTTAATATTGGAAGCCCAGCTAACCAGTTCATCTACCTTGCTGAGAATGACCTCGATCTCGGTATCCGTAAGCAGTGGTGGGAGCTTGAAATCATGCTGCGCGAGCTTCAGATTTGTCTCGGCTCTGGCGCGGCACTCGTTCTTAGCCTTGCAGAAGCCGCACCATTCACCGCACAGGAAGTTCCCGTCACCGGCAAAAGCCAGATCTGCGGTAGGCTTTAAGACTTCATCCGCCCAGCGATACAGGTCGTCCTTGCTGATTTTGTAGGTGCTGACGTTCTGGCGTCTCGGTTGGTAAATGGTCATGGAAACCTGATCGATGTCGTAAATGTCATCGAAAAGCTCCAAAGCGCCGAGGGCATAACACTGCATCTGCGGATTCTCCTCTGCGGAGACTAAGACGCCTAAGCCGTGCTTGTAGTCGATCACCCGGAGTGTACCGTCTGCAATGATGATGCAGTCGGCGGTTCCGAAGCCCTGTTCTACCCAGCGGGAGAAGTCAACTCGCTGTTCGATAAGGACTACCGGGTCAGCACAGGTTTCCTTTGCGGCTTCAATCTGCTCCAGCACATATTCGGCATAGCCACTGGTGCAGTCCTCCATCTCCTCGGAATACCACTTGAGGCTGTCGGTCGGGTCTTCTGAAGGAAGTCCCAGCGCGGTTTTCAATTTATGCTCGCCAAGCGCATGGGCGTCGGTACCTTCCGCAGCGTAGTCTGATCCTTTGTCCTTATAGGTTTCGCAGAGCCTTGCCGACGGCGGGCAGTGCAGCCACCTGTCGGAGCTGGATGCGGACAGGATTGCATGTGTTTTAGCTGCCATTGCCGATCACCTCCGCGTCCTTCATCAGGGCTTCGTAGTTTGCCGGATCGATCTCCGAGAGCTTTGCAGCACCGTACTTTTTAAGCAGGGAGCGTACTTCTGCGGTATGACCGGCGCGGGACTTCTCAGCAAGGACGGCTCTTACTTCCTCCAGCTTGAGTTCAGGCTTCGTTTCCTTCTTGGTGGGAGTTTCCGTGGCCTGCGCTTTGTTGTCATCACCGGAAAACTGCTGGTAGAGCCAGTCGGCTGCGGCATTAATAGAAGCAGCAGCGGTGCGGAGCTCTTCGATGGTCTGTGCCATTTCTGCCATCTTTGACATTTTCTTTTCCTCCTTCCTCGGATTGGCTTGCGGCAAGGAGTGAGAGGTTCCTTGCCAGTCTGGCGGATACGTGACTGATGGAATTCAGGAGCTTGATCTCCTCGTTCACGTTGCCGCCGGTGTCTGCGTAACTGCGAATCATCTGTTGTTCACCTCGCTTTCTGAAGGCTGTGTTCTCTTGCCTTCACCTTCCACTGGAGATGAACTGCCGATTTGAGCGGAGGATTTTATAAAAAATTTCCGACCACCATCCGAAAGAGGGACAGTGGCCGGAAAGGGTGTGGTTCGTGGTCTTGGTGTTACTTATCGCCAGTAATCCTGCGCAGGTCGGTGCGATACTTCTTCATCTGATCCGCGAAGGTCTTCTGCGGACGACCAAGTTCTCTTGCAATGGCGCGATCGGAGATACCCTCCGGGTGATCCTTCCAAAGCTGGACGATGGTATCGGCCTCCGGGTCGAGCTCACGCAGTCTGGCAAAGAGCTGCTCTAAGAGCATACGGTCGGCGATGACTTCCTCCATCGGTTTACTGCGGTCGGGAATATAGTCACCGAGGGTGCCGTTGCCATCAGGGAGAGGCTGATCCAGAGAAGTAATGTCACCTGCCGCATGGTATTCGCAGCCGATGCAGTCGCCGTCACATTTCCAGATGAAGCGGTAAGGACACATGCATCTGCCGTGATCCTGTTCCTTGTGACGGATGCGATCAGCTTCCTTATAGAAGGAGTCGTGTTGTTCCTTAGTGACCGGCACCTTTTCGCTGGTGCTTCGAACGTAGATAAAATAGGTCTTCTGATTGTAATTGTTTTGCATAATGAAAGCCCTCCTTCGGCTTTTGCCGAAATGGAGAGCTCCAGACATGCAAAACCAGACCACAGGTGTGAGGGCATACCGAAGGATTACTCCATTTCGGCTGCACCTCACTTCCGGTGATCGGTACAGTATTTGATTGTCATCGGTAGTCACGTGGAACCGGAAACACCCTGCGCAGATGGCTCCCACGTGCTAA
>CANQUQ010000074.1 GCA_947627115.1 uncultured Acetatifactor sp. | reverse complement strand
TTGGGTGCTGCTACAGGCCGTCCGTTTTTGCTTATATTACAGGCCCCCGTCGCCGTAGCTACAGCCCAACTTGCAATCTTTAGGTTACCCGTTGGTTGCGCAAGGCCCAACTTAGAGAATCACTCCGCATTGTTCTGTGGATGGATTACCCATTTAGGAAAATCTTCCTCCGCAATCTCGTTTAATTCGTCATCAGAGATGTCTGCTTTTTCGACCAGCCTGTTTGCTTGATTTGAGTACGCCAGTTCAAATAGATTCCGCATTTCGCGCCCATTTGCAAAGTTCTCTGGTTTGTGCTGGACGAGCCAATGCAAGTACGCCTTAAGAGAACGCTCTGCCTCATCACTGAGTTTCATGCTATACGGTTTGCAGAAAGCATTAAATATGTGCAGCAGTTCTTCTTCCGTATAATCCTCGAACAGGATGTTTTTATTAAAACGGGATTTGAGGCCCGGATTTGATTCAAGAAACTTTTCCATTGGCTCAGGATAACCGGCGACGATGACGACAAAGTTCTCCCTGTTATCCTCCATTGCCTTTAGGAGTGTATCAATGGCTTCCTGACCAAAGTCCGACCCGCCTTTTGCCAGAGTGTAGGCTTCGTCAATAAACAAGATACCGCCAATCGCTTCGTCGATTTTCTCCTTTGTTTTAAGAGCAGTTTGGCCCACATATCCGGCAACAAGACCTGCACGGTCCACTTCCACCAGCTGCCCTTTTTCAAGAACGCCGAGCTGCTTGTAAATTTTGGACAGCAGCCGTGCGACGGTGGTTTTTCCTGTTCCGGGATTGCCAAGAAAAACGAGATGCTTGGATATGCTGGCTGTTTTCAAGCCGCGAGAGTCCCGGATTTTCTTCAACTTTATCAAATTGATAAGGGTTGTAACTTCCTTCTTTACCCCCGCAAGCCCTATCAGAGCATTCAGCTTTTCCAGTAACTCCTCTAAGGTTTCTTCTGGCACAGTTTCCTGTATGGCATTCTCCGGCGCTTCGCTGTGCTTACCTCCATCCGATGTTGGTTGCTCGGATAGCTCTTTTTGCGGTACGGCATCTGCTGAAACCTTGGCGCGCTCATTGTGTTGATCCGCATCTTGGCGAGGAAGGGCAGCCTGTAATGACCGGATATAGTCTATGTATTTCTTGGAATCGACTTTCTTTTTGTCAAATCTGCTGAGCAGATAATACTTTCCTAATTCTGAAATGAAAAATATAAACAGCCCAGCCGTTTGCATACTATTCTTGCGCCGTACAGAGTTGTCAAATTCGTTTAGCGCACAAAATGCCTTTGGCAAACTATCTTCTGCGCCGCAATTCAATTCAGAAGATGGGAAAGCTCCCCCTTGATACACTTCATTGAAGTAGCTGTATCTTTCCTCTGCGCCGGATTTTGAAATCAAGGATATAAAGGCATGAATATCCTCCGCCAGAAGCTTTTTCAGAGACGGTTCATTCTTCTGCTTTTGCCGGTGAGAATCTACCAACTCACATGCTTTGGTGAGCTTCTCAAAGGCACTCTTTACGGACACATCCATAACCAGTCACCTCATGCCAACGCGGCTTGCTGCATTGCACTCTGATACTCCGCGCTGACGGTTTCTTCCTCTAAATTTAAATCGCTGCCGGCTTTTCTGAATACTGCCTCGATGGAATCAGCGACCTCTTTCGTGTCCATTTCTTTAAACTGCCTGAACAGTTCAACATCTCCTGTGGCAATCATCAAGGCCTGATTGTCTTCAATTTCGCTTCTCGAATCAGCCACTTGGTCCAACAGGCTTATATAATAGATATCGACTTCCAGTGTTGACAGCTTTGTTTCAAACGTCCCAATGTCTTGCAGCTTTTCGATAAACCATTCGGAGGATAAAGTGTCATACACGCTCATCCATTTACCGTGGGACATATGCCACGGATCATCTTCGCCCAATGTCTGATGATTATTGAAATAATAGAGTTCATCAAAGCTGCGAAGCGATACCGTGAACATCGCAAGCATTGAAAAAATCGAAAAGATTAAGGAATCAGAGTCGGCCGAAACATCCATTTGAAAAGAACGGATCAAAAGCATCAAGATATTATATTCGCGGTCGACCAACTCACGCATTTTTTCTTCGGAGTACGGCTGCTGTTTACGCTGGCAGTCTAACATATCTGTGTGATCTGCCAGAACTTTATCAAATTCATAATCATTCTGGATATCCTGAGCCTGCTTTACCGTTTTCTGTAACTGATTGAGCTGCCGGTTTATTTCCGAACTCATCGCATCCAATTTCGCGTACATAATTGCAAAACCGGCACAGGTAGCACAAAGATTCAAGCCGTTCAGCAGCAGGCCGATTTTCGACACCTTTGCCACTTTGCCAAGAAGGCTTAAATTCCGTTCATTCAGCCGTGTATTTTTATTGATTGCTTGAATGACTTTTTGAGCGAGTTCCTTTTCTTGCGTTTCCGGAAGCTGGTTGATCATAACCTTCTGAAAGGTTTTGAATTTCTTGTTCTGGTTCCTGACCGCGATTTCCAACACACCTTTTTCATTCAGAAACGCTTTCATCTGCTCCAAAGTATCAATATTAATTGTATCATTCATGATCGGTTTCTCCTTCTACTTTTCCATTGATAATCAAGCAGAGGATCAGAATCAAAAGGATCAACGTGCAAACAGCATCGCTATATGGCTCTTTCGCATCAAACCGTTTCTTTCTTGCCGGAGGAAATCCACTCGCAATTTCCTCGCTTCTCATGGCCTCAACGATGTTCGCCGGAATAAGGCAATCAGCGGCGTATTCGAAATTATCGATCGGCTTTCCCTCGCTTTTAATGGCTGCGGTATACAGGCACATCATGATGCGAGAATAATCTACCAGCTGCGTCATGGATAGATTTTTTCCCTTTTTGGCAGCAACCGCCTTCTCGTAATACTTCCGTGAACGGGGAACCATGACCGGCGCGGTGTCTCCTTTTTTCGCCTGTGGGGCTTTGGCAATGTGCGGTTCCACAATAGAGTCCAAATCATTCAAGTAGGATTTAATATGTTTATCGAACGCCTTGCCCGTTTTGGCTTCAAGCGTGATAAAGTAATCACAGACTTTTTCGGCAAGAATATCTTTGGTGACGGCCTCATGGTCTATGATGGAGAAGGATATGTATTCTCCGAGCAACAACTGCTTGAGGTCATTAAACTCAGGTTGATTCAACTTGCAGACCGTTGCCTCAACAAATTCTTTATGTGTCATTACCTGCCTCCATTCGTTCGTTTCCCGGCCAGAGTTTACGTCAAGCCTCTATAGATTTTCCCATCAGCGGCAGTTGTACGGAATTTCCGTACAACTGCGCTTTCGTCCAATGTGCCATCTTCAGCACGAAAAATCATTATTTATTACCTATTATACACGCACGTGTCCTAACAGGCAATATCGCCCGCAAGCGATAAGGCCTACTGCTTTCTCACACTCTCCGCTCCAATACTGAACAGCTCACTCATACTGACCGCGGTGCTGCCCTCGTCGTAGAGGTGCAGGATGCCGTCCAGAAACTGCTTCATATCCTCGACCGGCTGCGCCATCTCTTTGCGGTAGACCCGCTCGGTGATGGCCCCGGCCTCGATGGCATAGCGCATGAGCGACTGCTTCAGCCCCTCGTCCTCCGCCACGCGGTCTACCTGTGCCATGGCGTCGG
>CANQUQ010000073.1 GCA_947627115.1 uncultured Acetatifactor sp. | reverse complement strand
ACTCAAACTCCCTACCGATAACCTTATTTGGTGAATTTTTGATTGCTTTTCGTATTATTTTATTAACATATTTGTTAATATTATATCTATTATTTTTCATATACAACTAAACAGGTATCAAATGGGTATCATAGGTTTTCAGATTATTTTCATGTCCCTAAAAATATTTTTTTACAATCCACTTACCGTTTCTATTTGATCCTTCCCTTTCAATTATTCCAGTTTCTTGCAATCCTTTAATAACATTCTGTACCTGCTTTCTTGTCAAATTAAGTTTCTCCGCTATTTCCATCTGTGTCATATGAGGATTCTGAATTAATAGTTCCACTATTACCTGCTCTCTTTCGGCTCCTTTTTTCGGCTCCTTTTCGGCTCCTTTTTGGCTCCTTTTTGGCTCCTTTTTGAATCCTTCATGCTCCCAAATCGTTGTTTCCAGATATGTTCTATCTTCATCTGTTTCAAAAATCGGGAGCGGTGATCCATTTATTTTCAACTCTCGCAAAATCTTAGGTATTCCTGTACCCTGTTTTTCAGACAAATTGATTTCTTTAAAAAGTTCACCAATTCTGCGATTACGATACTTTCTTGCTCTAACTTGTCCTTTTGCAAATTTATCCATATTAATCCATTTATCAGGACCCGGAAAATTAATAATCATAATTCTATCAACATATATCCTAATTTCTACTGGAGAATCTTCCCGATACGACTTATGGAACACTGCATTAACAATTGCTTCTTCCAATGCATTATATGGATAATTGTAATAGCTATCTGATTTTTGTTCATTTTTAATTTTATTAACTTTGCTCACAATTACGTTTGTTTTAATGTAATCCAATGCATCATTAACTTGTTTCCAAATAGGACCGGTAAATGTTTTTTCGATAAAATCATCCCCTGCTTCTGCATCCACAGAATTAAATTGTATCAAATCAATCTGCGCTCCCGGTATTAGTTTATCTGGTCTTTCAGAAAACATTAATATTGCTATATTCTTTAATTCAATCTCTGTATCTGTTTCATTTGCGACTTCAAGGGATAATAATAAATCTTCCAGCGTTCTATTGTTCATTTCATCAACCAATGAACTATTACTGTCACGCAAAAAATCTTCTAAATATCCTCTGCGTATCACATCAAGTTTTGCCTTTCGATTAACCCTATCATCATATGGAATAGCATTGAACTTTTCAAATAACTCAGCAATTTCTCCCTGTTTTGCTATCGTAGTGAGAGATGACGGTCTAATCCAATAATACATTGATTTGTCCGCTTTTTTCTCACCTTTTTTTGAATAAACATCTTTAGGCGCACGATAAGGACCTGCATCCCCAGGAGAGCATTTCAGATATATTAAATGTGTGTCTTCATTCGGATAATGTTCTACTTCAATAATCGGTATATAACGTGGTTCAATCTGATTACAATACTGAAATATTTCCTGCTGAATGGAATCTACTGTTTCTTTTTCCACACCACAAGGTGGCAAAATTGGGATTCCTTCTTCAGCCTCAACACCTATCACAATATAGCCACCGTTCACATTTGCATAATCATTTGCAAACGCACAAATGGTGTGGATGACGTCTTCCGGATTCCATCCCTTCTTATACTCAACTCGATTTCTTTCAACCACTTTTCCTTCCAAAAGAGTTTCTATTTTTAAAGGTATCACTTTAGTTCCTCCCACTTGCTATAGAAGTTAATAAATTTACTCATATTTTTTATAATATCTATAATTTTAGAAAATACCAAGTCAACTTTTCATAATCACTCGCCTTGTCTATTTATATTAGCACCTCAAACACATATCATTAAATTTATTCTATCCATTTTTTATAGAAATAGATTTGTAATTGAATCATTTTACCTTTTTCCATAGCACTAATTATCCCTCATAAAATAGCATATGCAATAGGCACTCTTGCAATAATTTTTCCGGATTATGCTCCGATTCTATTATCATTTTCAACTCCATTTTAGCTTTATATGGAATATTATCATTATTATCAATAATCTTTTTTAATGTTTCCTTCACCGCTTTTTCCTCTAAATTAACAGCCATTATCTCCTATCCTACTTTCTCTCTATATAAAATTAATCAATATTTATCCGTTTTCTTTCCATTACAGTCCCTACATAACATTTGGCAATTATCAGGAGTAGTATGACCACCTTTGCTCCACGGCTTAATATGATCGCCTTCCATTTCCTCAAACTCAAAATGTTGCCCACAAATAGGGCATATTCCATTTTGTTTGCTATATGCCGCCATTTTATCTCTCTTATCAAACGCCCTTAAATTCAATAATCTTCCTGCAAATGGATCATTATCTCTGCATAAAAGATATTCATAAATTCCTTTCGTTTTCTGTACATCTTCATCTTCATGAAGCCTTTTCACCTCGTTATTCATTACAGATGAATTATATGGATTAGTATGATACTTATTGTACAAGTGACACCAATCCAGTCCTCTCATATCCGAATAATATTTAGGGAAGATTTTTTCTGCCCAACGAATTACATCTTGAAAATATTGCCATAATTCATCTGCATCATTATCTGATTTATGGGCAGCCATATATCCTGTGATATCCTTAATGCCCTGATAATCACAAATGCCTTTTAATGCTTTCTCAAGGAGCTCCTGCCTGTTAGGGTCACCTGTAATATATTTACTAGACAATCCTTTTGCTACACAATTTTTCTTTGAAAAATATCTTTTTGCATCTGACAACCATTCTCCAGTATATACAGAATTTCTAAGTTCCTGCTCTGTCAATTTTTCACCTGCTATATTTACAACTTTAAACCAATCCAGTTTCTCTGATTCGTTTCCCTCACATACATAAATCATAAAATTATAATTCATAATAGCTTTATACTTATCATCAGGTAATGCATCCCAGTAATACTGTTTACCATCAAGCGTAATTGGAAATTGGTGCTTCAGGTATTGCATTACAGAAAGCGTTCTTTGCTGACCATCAAGCACCTCAAATCGTTCATCTCCAACCTTTACCCAATACATTACATTAAGCGGAAACCCTTTCAATATCGTATGGATAACTTCTTCTGCCTGTTCCGCATTGTAAACGAATTCTCGTTGGTAGGCAGGACGTATTGCCAACTTGCCACCATATGCAAAAACTCCGTCATCACCGCTATCTACGTAGTCTTCAAATATATCTTCAACTTTTATCGATTTTGGCTCAATTTTCATTACCGTTTCTCCTTCTGATTAAAATTCTATTATAAATTTTTTTGCCCCCAATTACTGTATAGCAAGGAAAATCACCTATATATCTTGCGCTATTAGCTAATCCTAATATTTCAAATTGTTCCGGATTATATTTGTCAAGAAACGTAATTGGCACTCCCATAACTCCACTACATTTTTCTCTTGATAAGAATCCTTGCATATGTTTCTCGTCCGTTAACTGTAAATCTATGTCCATACCTTGGATTGTCTGGGACATATCTATCGAGTCCGACGATGATAAATTGGTCTGGGTTGTATTTATCAAGGAATGTGATTGGCACTCCCATGATTCCGTTACATCTTTCGTCTGATGACAATTCTTGCATAAGTAATGCGTCTGTCTGTCTGTCTGTCTGTCTGTCTGTCTGTCTGTCTGTCTGTCTGTCTGTCTGTCTGTCTGTCTGTCTGT
>CANQUQ010000072.1 GCA_947627115.1 uncultured Acetatifactor sp. | reverse complement strand
TTTATCGATTAGTTCAATTCTTAATGGATAAAATTTTTGTTAAAAAAGATAAAAAATATGAAGAATTTGCTAAAGAATTATATGAACATGGTGCGTTAGATAAAGATAATTTCAATTTACTTTATAATATAAGTAAATTAAATACTTCAAAAGATTATGTAATAGAAAAAGATGATATTGAGCAGTAAAACTCTATATCATCTTTTATTTACATTTTGGACATTTGCCAACTCTTTTTCGATTAAGTAATGTAGATTCATAACTATGTCCATTTTTACATAAAAACCAATATTTCCGATTATTACTTCCAGCCATTACATCGCTTGGCGTTATAGGATAATTTTTATTATAATCCCATTCTTCTGCAATTTCCGGATGTGTTGTTGCTAAATCATTGTATCCTGCTAAAAGTTTTTTATTAGAACAATATGGGCATCCAGTAAACATTCTTGTTCTATGGGTTAAGAAAGTTTGATATGAGTGACCATTAGGACATTTCCACCACACTTTTTTTGAACTCCCTGATGTAATCTCGTCAATTTGAAAATTATTTTTTTCGTAATCAAATTCATCTATTAAATATTTTCGATTGTTGTTTATGCACCAAGTCTTCAAATCATTATATCCTTTCAATACTTGTTTATTGGCACATATTGGACAATTATTACCACATACTCTTCGGCTTACAGATATTTTCCATTCATGTCCCTTAGAACATTTCCACCAATATTTTTGAGTACTACCTGCAAGAACATTTTCAGGTTTTAAACCCTTATTTTTTTCATAATTCCATTCCTTTGCAATATTTGGATAAAGTGTAGCCAAATCATTATATCCTATTAATAATTTTTGATTTGCACATATTGGACATCCTGTTCCTCTATTTCTTGAATCAATGCTAGCCTGCCACTCATGTCCTTTAGAACATTTCCACCAGACTTTATAACCACTTCCTATATCAAAAAATTCAGGATTTAAATTTTTGTTTTTTTCATAATTCCATTCTTTTAAAAGAGCTTTGTTGCAAAAAGCTAAGGACTTCTTTTTTTCTGATGTTTTAACAAAAGTGAGAATTTTTGTATTATCTCTTTTTAAATCAAAGTTTAATTTTAATTGTGTATTATATCTTAAATTTAAAATTTCAAAAACAATTTTTAGTACTTCATCTAAATTTTCATAATTATATCTAGGTTTGTAATAAATGATATCCTTTTTTTTATCATAATGGTTTGAAGTTGCTTCTTTAATTCTTATAATTTTTATTCCTTTTTCTTTAAGAAACATATCTTTTGTTCTTTCTTTCTTAAAAGATTTATTTGTATTATGATAGTATATACCATCATATTCTATTCCAACTAATAAACTTGGAATAAATATATCTATTTCTTTTCCTTCAAATTTATATCTATTTTCAACAGGAATTTGTTGGCTTAAGTAAAAATTAATAATTTGCTCTGGATATGAAGTTTGAATTTCAGAACTGCAAATTGGACATCCCGTTCCTTTATGTCTATTATTTATACTAGCTTGCCATTCGTGTCCTTTAGAACATTTCCACCACACTTTTTTATTTACTGCTGATAGAATCTCATCTGGGCTAATATCTTTATTTCGTTCATAATTCCATTCTTTCATTAATTCTGGATGAGTTTTTTTGAAATCATTTTCTCCTTTTATTACATATCTTCCTGAACAATATGGGCAGCCTATACCACTTACTCTTGAATAAATATTAGCTTGCCATTCATGCCCCTTAAAACATTTCCACCACACTTTTTTGTGAGAACCTGCCATAAAATTTTCTGGTTTTAAATTTTCGTTTTTTTTGTAATTCCATTCTTTTGCAAGATCTGGGTAAAGAGTTGCCAAATCATTTTCACCTTTTATTACATATTTTCCAGAACAATACGGACATTTTGCACCTCTTGTGCGATTACATATATAGGCTTGCCATTCATGTCCTTTAGAGCATTTCCACCAGACTTTTTTGTTAGCTTTTGCAGATATTTGATTAGGTTCTAAACCTTTATTTCTTTCATAATTCCATTCTTTAGCAACATTTGGATAAAGAGTTACCAAATCATTTTCTCCCTTTAATACATATCTTCCAGAACAATAGGGACAGCCTAAATTTTTGACACGGTCACATATTCTTAATTGCCATTCGTGTCCTCTAGAACATTTCCACCACACCTTCTTATTAGACTTTGAAGATACTTGACTTGGTTTTAAATCTTTATTCCTTTCGTAATTCCATTCTTTTGCAATATCTGGGTAAAGAGTTACTAAATCGTTTTTTCCTAATATAACTTTATGCCCAGAGCAGTATGGACAACCTGTTCCATTAGCACGATTACATATACAGGCTTGCCATTCATGGCCCTTAGAACATTTCCACCAGACCTTAACATGACTTCCTAATTTTAATGATTGTAAATTTAAATCAGTATTTTTTTCATGATTCCATTCACTCATTAAAACTTTATTTTCTATTAAAAGTTTCATCGCTTATTATTCCTTTCGTTGTTTTTCATAAATTTGGATAAGATAATTTAAGAAAGCAGAACACGAAACTAACATATACTTTGCTTCCTCAAATGTAGTATTTTCATCAATTCCATGATTATGCCTTATACCACTTTTATCTGAGGTGTATCCATACAATGATGAATAGGCTTTTTTCATAGCACCGTGAATTTTCCAGCCATTTTCTTCTAATTGATTCAATGCTTCTCCTAAAGTAGAATTTTTAGATTCAAGTATTATATTACACATGGCTTCTATGGCAGAAATTGATTCCTTTACAGAATTTGAATAGTCTGGTTTTTCTCTATCGTAAAGATGTGATAAAGCCTTAGAAATGCATTTATTGCATGCATTATATTTCGTATTTAACGCTTCTTCAACTTCATCAATTTCCTCTTTACTTATAATATCTGTTATTTCTCCATTTATAAATCTATAACCTACACACTCTTTCTCAAAAAGACTATTAAATATAGTATAGATGGAATCGTCATAGTATTTTTCTTTATACCATTTTAGAATTGCTTCTAGGAATGAAAAAATTTCATGATATTCCCATTCGGTTTTAATACCATCTACAATATGTTCTCTTCGTTCAGATGGGTAATAAGGCATTTCATCTGAAGTGAGACAAAATATTACTTTATAAATATATTCATAAAAATTATCTAATGAATGTTTATGTTCTAATGTTTCTATAAGAAAATCAACTAAATTAACAATTCCATTTCTTGTTCTAGAATCCAAATCATCTTTTTGAATAATAGTGTTAATAGTTTCTATTTTATTTCTATCAGAGAAAGCTCCTCTTACTTTAGGTTTATACGATATCATAATACCACTTCCAATAATATTTTATCATAAAACAGTTATTTTTCCGAGACATACAAAGAAATTTGTGATAAACTATTACTAGTGATTGATATTTTATATATCAAATCGTTATGAGTGAAAGTTGTAGATATCTTCCACAATCGCTCCATTGAGGTTAAAACTCGCACACTTTAAATTGAAGTGTGCGTTTTTCTTTTATAAAATAAGTTCATAGTATTTGATATTATGGACTTTTTCTTTTGTTAGGAGGTGAAATTGTTGAAAACGACCATAGAAATTTTATCTTTTCCTTGTGAATTAAAAGAGAAAATATATGAGAGAGCTGGTACTAAAAATCTAGAAATTCAATTTATTGATGGTCACATTATTCATATAAATAAAACAAATCTAAGTATTACAGAGCCATATAAAATTATCATTAAAAACAAAATAAATACTTTAATTGCTTATATTTATGAAAATAGT
>CANQUQ010000071.1 GCA_947627115.1 uncultured Acetatifactor sp. | reverse complement strand
GTATATGAAGTTTTAAGGCGGTATTACAACGCGGCGGAAATAACCGGCTCGGAAATATCCGATTATGACGAGATACCGTATTTTGATTTACAGATATACAGCTACGATAAAAGCGAGATGTACACGATAGGGTTACTGTTCCCCGTCAACATAACGGGGATAGAGCTTAATATCGGGAATATCAGGTTTTGAGGTGGGTGTATGCAAGCAATTAAAAACAACAAAAAATTTTGCGGCAAAACGAGCCGCAGAAGGAGGCAAATATGAAAACTTTTGTAAAAGCCGTTTGCTATGTGCTTTTAATCTTGCTTGTTGCCGTAATTATAGGTTTTATTTTTAAATTTACGAACGGATTTAACGAGGACATGAAAACGTTTTATATCGAATATAGCGGCAAATACAGCAAGCATATCCAGATACTTACTACCGAAAACGAAATGACCTTTGAAAAAGGAACGCCGCACCGGTTTGACGTGAAATATGTATTTGATAAAGATGGCGAAGAGCCGAAAGGATATAAAGTAAAGATCGTGCCGAACATGACGCGTGATTTCGATTATACGGTTGACGGCGAACGGTATTTATTTTCCAAACTTGGCGATTTAACGGACGTATTTGCGCCCGTAAAATACGACAGCTATTTTGAATTAAATATCGGTGAAGATTTGAGCTTTGAAGGTGTACTAATGAAAGCGCAAGGCGGTAACAGCATAAGCGTTTCGCAAGACGCTTTTAAAAGTAATCCATATCCGTTCAAACTGCAAATATCGTCGTATAACGGAAAAGTAACTTACAACATAAACTTTACGTTCAGCAGCAATTATGTGCCGGACGATGACGTGCCGGACGATGACGTGCGCGAGGATCAATCTTTGCCGATTAAACCGCCCGAAAAACCTTTGTACAATATAGTGCGTGATTCGTTGGGTTGGGGATCGCTGGATTGTGTAGATTTGGTTTGTCAAGACAAAGCTGCCGCCGGAGAAGTTGTAACTTTCAGTGCGACGGTGAAGCAGGAATATATCAATGAATTTTGTATTTCCGGAATAACCGTGCAACTGTGCGGCACAGACAGCGCATATAAAGAGAAGTTGCCGTCCTCAAACGGTACATACACGTTTGTAATGCCAGATGCCGAAACAATGGAAAGAGAAGAATCGGTTTGTTTATTGTTATATATCATACCGATTGATATGTGAGGTGGCGTATGAAAGAAATAACTAAACGTTTCACCTACGTTATATTGGTGGCTCTTTTGTGCATTGTAACGGTGATTTGCGGACGCGGTAAACTATATGCGATGGCAGATACCGATGACAGCGTTCGTGCGGCCTATGAAAGCACAAACGTTCTGAATAACCTTAAAGGCGCAACGATAGGCGGCAAAGAGTTCGATTTGGCGGATTATCCGCACAACGATAACGGTAAGCCGCAGATTATTTCATTTGTAGAGTTCTGTTATTCCTATTATGCGGACAAGCAAGAGGATTTCGGGCTGTACGTGTATGTATATAATCCGCAGGACGTCGTATTCGATATGTCCGGTGAAAGCAATAAAATTCAGTTTACCTATGGAAACGTTCAAAGCTATTCAAAATATGTATTAGAGTTTTTAAACTATTCTACGGAAACGGGTTACGAAGGGCGGTTCTGGGAATTTAAAGTACGGCTCACGGACGAGCAGAAAAGCGCAATTTTAAGAGAAGTTGACGAAAACAGCCGCGTTTATAAAGTCAGCGGCATTGAATTATCGGTTAAAAATCAAATAACGGAATATGTCTGCGCACAAATCTATACCTATAAAGGCTATGCGCTCGGTTACGGCTCGGAGCTTGCGCAAAGCGACACGCTTTCCTGCAACGTTGACGGTCTGGAAACATATGTAGAGCTAAATGTAAACCATACCTTATACCGGGCGAAAGGCGATTATTATAACGGCGAGCAATCGCAGCTCAACAGTTGTTATTTCCGTGTTCCGAATAAGTTTTTTACAGACTATGGCGAATTAACGAACATTGCGTGCGAGTGGTACGAATATTTCACAAAACCTATACTTGTAACCGAAGATCAGTACACTTATTCAAAAATAAACGGGCTGCATGGCAAAGACACCGATACGCTACCCGAAGATACATATTTCTTGTTTAACGTTTTTTGGCAAAATTCAAAAACCTCATGGTTTGGTAAATCCGGAATTTCAGATTGGACCTCTAACTACGGTTATGAAGTTGGCGACACATATCATTGGGGCTTTTTATGGCTGGACGGCGCGGAAGTAATTTTTGATCCTTTTTACAGCTTCGCCGGTGCTTTCTATACGGGCGGTTCTTCTTGCGAAGATTATGAAATAAGCGGCGACGAGCTGCGTGCAAAACTGTTGGAAAACAGCGCGTATATGGGCGCGCCTTATGTTCATGACAGATACAGTAAAAGTCTGTTCGAAGATTATGTTCAGGACGGCAGAAAGTACGGTTATAACTATAAGGAAATCAAGGCTGACGATAAGTTTGATATCTTCTGGAATTACACGACAAAAAATTTATGGCAAAAGATATTTACGGGCGATATTGACGTTGATACCGTTTACGAAAGTCTTGACGCCATTGTAAAGGTTGGCGACAGCGATTTGACAGGCAGCGACTCCGAAATATCCGAAAGATTAAAGATACACACAAACGACGTGGAAAAGTTAAAAACCGAACAGAAAAAAGCGAAAGCGAACGATGAAACGGTTGTGCTGTTCAGATACAGCTCCACTAAATACTTTTCTGCACCGTGCGTTTCTTCCTATTGCAGTAAAGGCAACATTGACGGCGGCAAAACGCTGGTTAGAACGAATTGCGATAATTGGGGCAATAACGATTTTAATGCCTATGTGTGTCAAGAAACGGTCTATCTGGATTTTGATATAATTTCGCTTACCTATACCCGCGACGGGGTGGATACCGTTATTCCCGTTGTATCCTCGCCGCAAGACGTGATAGGCGGGCTTCAAGCTCCGCTCGAAGATCCGTTTGCAGACGAGCCGAATTGGTTGGCAATAATCCTCGGCATAATATTGCTTATTGTAATCATTATCCTTTTATTAAAGTTTGTGCCGGGCGTACTTGTGGCTATATTTAAAGGAATCATATGGATAATATGTTTACCGTTCAGATTGCTGGGCGCGTTATTCAAAGCGATAGGTAATTCATTTAAAAAGCATAAAGAGAGAAAACAGGCACAAAAAGAAGCCGAAGATACGGCGCGTGACGTAAAACAGCAGAAAAAGGAAAAGCGTAAAAAGAATAGCCGTAAAAATGCTGAAACGGATATACAGGCAAAACTTGATTCGGGCGAAAATTTAAGCCGCGACGAAATTGAGAGCTATTTAGACACAATAGATTGGGACGCTATAAACGGCTCGTAAGATAAAACGCCGGCGGAGCGTATGTTCCGTCGGCGTGAAATTAAGTTTAATCTTCAAGTTGCTTCAAAGCCGCTATCTGGTTGCGCTTTCCGTAAATTACCGCTGTTATAAAAACGGCGTTGCGGTTGTCGTCAACAAGGTAGTAAACAATAAAACCCTTGACAATCAGCTTTCGTATTCCTCTTGTTTTCCACGGTTCTTCGTCCGTCAGCGGAAAGCGGTTCGGCATTGTGTTCAAAGAATAAATTGCTTTCTCAAGCACGTCAAGCCATTTTACTGCCGTTTCCGGCGCGAGCAGGACTTCGGAAATATAATTTACCGTTTCGATAAGTTGCGATTGGGCTTGCGGCGTTATGGTAACTTTATATTCCATTGTTCAATCCTTTACGCAATTTTGAAAAGACGGCTTTTGCTTCCTCGCCCTCGCCGTTCACGGCTTGGTTATAACCTGTTTCCATCATTG
>CANQUQ010000070.1 GCA_947627115.1 uncultured Acetatifactor sp. | reverse complement strand
TACAAGCGAAATAAAGGACTATTATGACAATAAAGATTTTGATTCTAATGATGTATATGATATTTCAAAAGGAACTACCAAAGAAGATGAATTATTTGATTATGCCAAAGTACCTAGTTATCTAAAAACTAACAAAAAATCTTATAAATATGACAAAGAAAAAGATGATTATGAGATAAGTTTATAACAAATAATTGTATTTTTGAGAGTTTTGTGGTAATATATTAGACATTTAAACAGGAGGTTATCATGAAATTTGAAATATTATTAAATAGTGTTTTGAGATTACCAATGCATAAGGCATCTAAATTATTAGAAAATTATCAAAAAAATGAGGGTTTTAAAAATTTCGCTGAACAACAAAGAGTATTAGATATTTTAACTCATAAGG
Organism: uncultured Acetatifactor sp.; assembly: GCA_947627115.1. Classification (GTDB taxonomy): domain Bacteria; phylum Bacillota; class Clostridia; order Lachnospirales; family Lachnospiraceae; genus Acetatifactor. The sequence goes on along the minus strand of CANQUQ010000070.1, from coordinate 3,539 downwards.
TTAATACACAAAAGCAAATAAAAAAAGATGCATTTAATGAAGCTTTAATGTGCTTAGCATTTATGGTTAAAGACAGATCTCCATGGAGTAAAGCCGCATTTGAAAATATAAAAGGTTATCCAATGATTATTTGGATTGAATGTATAGGCTCATTGGAAGCTCAACACATTATGTCATTGTTAAAAAATTATAGTAAAGAATTACCTTCTTCTTTAATTGAAACTTGTATAATAAACTTACCAGAAAATATGCAATTAACAGCTATTGAAATATATAAAAACAGTATAAAACCAGAAGATGGAATGTTTTCAAATTTTTATTATTCTGTAAGCGAAAAAGCAAGATTGAAATTAAGAGAACTTTTCCCTGATCAAATGGAAGATGATATATTATTAGAGTTACAAGATTTAGATGAAAAAGAAGTGATTGAAAAACTTTCAATTGAACAAGATAGATTAATGAAATTATCATCTGATGATTTAATTGAATTTATATTATTAAAATCTCGTAAACTAGATACATTAAATAAGTTTTTAGAGTTATATAGTGATAAAGTTAATGAAAGTTCCATTCCAAAGTTTGAATTATTATTTACTAGATATAAGTATTTAGGAAATTCAAGAGATTATTATGATGAGGAAGAAGAAAAGACAAATTTACTAACAGATAGTGAATTATTTAAACTATTTAAAGATAAGTTTCATCAAATTGGGATAGAAGAAACACTAACATTATTTGATAATAGAGTTTACTATAAAAGTAATAGTTTTACAGCAGATGTAGTATTAGAATTTTTAGATATTGCTTATTCTGATAGTGATTTATCTAAATATATAAATGATGAAACAATAGCAGAGATTATTACTAGATTTGTAGAAAAATGTAATAATAAGGATTATTCATTAGCAGAATTTGAAATATTAGTAAAGAATATAGGAAAAGATGGAAAAACAAAATTAATATATGATGATTACATTGAAGCAATTATTGCCTGTGGTAAATTATTAAAAAATAAAGAGATAAATGATCAAAATCCTTTATTCTTAGAATTAAGAAGTAAATTTACAAGTGATTTAATTAGTAGATGTCAAAAAGATGGAACCTATACTGATGATATATCATTAAATGGTGTATTTTATAGATTATCAAAAGGAAGTATGCCTTTTGATAAAGTTTATATGACTAAAACTTATAAGGGTTTAATTTATTTAACAAAAGCTGGGCAATTAATAGATAATGCTGATTATATAACTAACTTTTTAACTGATGAACAACTAGCAAAATTAAATATAACTCCAGTTATAAGATGGAAAAATGCGATAAAGAGAACAAATACAAATGCAGATAATTTATCATTTATAGAGAGAATGGGATTACAATTATTATGTTACTTTGGAAAAGATAGAGGGAAGTATTTACTCGAATCAAATATGCAAGGTAATAGAATGGAAAACTTATTTGATGGATTAAAGTATGAGAATATCTCCATTAATGAAGATGGAACACCAAATACCAATGAAGAACTTATTAATTATCTTTTTGGAAAAGGGATGATGAAAGAAATTAATTCTGTAATTAATAGAATGATAAGAGGAGATATACCTGAATTTGAAAGATATTTTATAGAATTTTGTAATTCATTTGAAGAAGTAAAAAAATCGTGTAATGGAATTTTAAGTGTTAAAAGAATTGTTAAGCATTTTGAAGATATTGATTTGCCTATTGACTTAAAGCCAGATGAGATTGGATTTAAACACGCTTTAAGAGAAATGAATACTACCGATCCTACTTTATTATCTGAAGCAATAGGATTATGTAAAGATGCTAGAAATAGAGGATATTCATCTATCCCAAAAGTTGAAGGACAAATAGGAGATTTTACATATAAAATACTAGATTTAGATGATCCAATGGCTGTTGCAGTAGGATATTTATCACATTGTTGTTTTGTAGTTAGAGGAATATCTTATTCTGCACTTAAACATTCAATGCAATCAAGAAATGGTAGAACTTTTGTAGTATATTATAAAGGACAATTTTTAACTCAAAGTTGGGTTTGGCGTAATGGTGATGTAATTTGTTTTGATAGTGTTGAAGCAGGTAGTCCATATCATGGAATGTATAAAGATGATATAAAATTGGTAGATGTATATAAAAGAGCAGCAAGTGAAATGTTATATGCTTCACAAAATGCTGAAGATGATATACAAAAGGTAAAAGTAGTTACTATTGGAAAATCAGATTACACATTTAATGACTTAAAAAATGTGGAAATAGATGCACCAAGACCACTTGAAAATGATGTTTATGTTTATGATTCAGCTAGACAACAAATTTTGGCTGGTGATATGCCAGAAGAACCAAGATATGGAGTTGTTGGAGCACAATATAAAGACAAAAGAAAAAAGGTTGTATCCATAAATAATGTAAGTAATACAGATATAGATACATTAGATGAAGTTGCACTTAATGTAAATTCATTAAGATATCAGATTCATGGCGAAGAAACACCAATTGACTATGTTGGATGTACTAAAATTATTTCAGGTGATGGCTGGTATATTTTAATTAATCATGATGGATCTATTGAAAGCGGAACATTAAAAGGAAATGATGAAACAATAGAAGAATACAAAAAATATTTATCAAGATATAGTGATTCTAAAATAAATACTTTTGATGATAATGAACCTCATGTAAAAAGGCTAGTACCATTAACTGGAAAAAGAAGATAGGAGATGTTAGATAATGTTATATTTTGAAAATGCAAAAGAAAGTTTTGAATCAGCATGCGGAACATTTAATAGATATAATTCAGAAAGTGAGTTTTATCATAAATTTGCACGAATGATTCCTGATAAAATAGATGTTGATACATTAGTGTTGGCATTTAAAATGGCATTACAGGATGCTGAAAAAGAAGGAGAAAACACATTGCCATATATAGCATTAGTTCCTCAATATGTTAGACAATGTACATCTCCAGAATTTGCTCATGAGTTTAGAAAAAAATATAATTCTGAAGTATTAGGATTAACTCAAGAAGAATTACCTGATGTTGACTACGGATGTACTGAGGTTGAACCAGATGTTATTGATATATCAGATAAAGATAGAAATGAGGTTTTAGCCGCATTATATAATGCAAGTACACCAGTTGGTATGGGCTTTGCACAATATAATCCTATGCCTTGGACAAAGGAAATTGCTAGTATGTATTTTGAACAATTTGGAACTCCAGATAGTGATGGTGTAATAGCATTTAAGTGGGTGATGGGAAGACCATTAAATTGTAAATTTGTTAATAATCTGGTATATGTTGCAGGATATAATAATGATAACGAATGGGGATTAGCTCAAAGAGCAATTTCTACTTGCCCTAATATAGAGAAAAATAAGCAATTATAAAATAATCGCAGGCAAAAATCCAAAAGAAACTTTGTAACTAATGGATTTTTGCAAATAACCTACTTTATGACAAGTAGGTAACACACTACTAAGTCGGTAAACCAACTTAGATGTGTGCAAAGGGATAAACC
>CANQUQ010000069.1 GCA_947627115.1 uncultured Acetatifactor sp. | reverse complement strand
TTTTATGTTCATTTTTCTTTATATAGAGCGTTTTATCATTAAATTCCACAATAATGTTATTTGAAATAACATTATTGGTTAATTTTATTTTTGCCATTACTTCACCTTAATTCTGATTTCTTTATTCCAAATATTTTTATCTGTTATGACATCTAATGCCATAGCAATTAAATTTCCAGGGGATTTCAAAGAATCGATCCATTCCCAAACTGGAAAATTACTAATTATAGCACTTTTAATTGCATTTTTAGTAAATGATATTGCTAATTTTCTACGCATTTTGCAAAAGCGGAAAATGACACTTCGGTAATTTTTACAAATGCTGCTGCGATATCATTTACATATTTTTTTGTTATAAAGTCAGCGAATTTTTTAGAATTATTTTTTGCATAATTATATATGCTTCTACAAGCTGCTTTTATTGCAGTACTTTTAATTGCAGCACTTATGGCACTTCCTACAGTTATTCCAATATCAATTGCAGTTGCTACTGTATTTCGTCTGAGATATAGATAATTACCTCGTTTTGAAATACCAAGTTTTTCTTTTATTATATAGTTAATTTTCTTTTGAATAAATTTTTTTATACTTGTGAAAGCATCTTTAATAACTCCAGCAGAAAAGCCACCAAATGAATCTTCATTGTTAATAGGATTATTATTACAATATATGAAAAGATTAATTCCATTATGTTGTTCTGATGTAATAAGTGCAATATCAGGATTATCAAAGTTAATAAACCTGCAAATGAATGGGTCATAATAACGAGATTGGAGATAGTAATATCCTGTTTCTGTATCATAGTAATAGCCACGATAACGAAGTGGATTAACATTCGCAAGCGTATTTTCCTCTTCAGTATTATTCGTAGTGATTATAGAACCGATTGCACCCCACTCATCGTATTCATACTGTACAAGTTCATTACCTTGAGCATCTGTAATACTTATAACATCGCCCATTTGGTTTGTCAAATACAAATACTGCGTACCGTTGTAGATAAATCCGAGAGGCGTACCGGTTGTATCATACTGAAAATACATTGTGTTTGTTCCGTCTGTCTGTGACAGAATTACACCGTCTTTTGTATTGTAGTATGTGGTTACACCATTTACAGTTTTTGATGTTCTTATGCCGTTTTCATCATAGGTATAAGAATAAGCGTTGTCGCCATCTGTGATTGATGCAAGGTTTCTGCCGCTTGACCAAGTGAATGATTTGTCACCATATGTAAGTACATTGCCGTTTGCGTCATAAGTTAATTTATCATTATTAACCTTGATAAGCTGATCTTTCCAACCATCATTTGCATATGTGAAAGTTGTGGTTTCAGTTGGGTTTGATGAAATATTTTTATTTCTTGTATATTTATACTTATTTTTTGACAGAATATTTCCTCTGTCATCATATGTAAAGGTTGAAGAGTAATTTACAACACCATTATCTGAACGAACGATTTGACCATTATTATCATAGGTATAATAAATTTGAGGTGAATCATATCCGGCTGTGCTTATTCTGTTCTCACTATCATATGTGTTCTTAACAGATATATTTCCATTATATGAAAGTGCTTTTGAAGTGATGTTATTGTTTGAATCATATTCATAAGTTGAAGCAACAGCCGTATTACCATTGAACTTAACTGAATCTGAAGTAATGGCATTATCATTTTCGCTATAACTATATTCAACGGTATTATTTCCCATTGTGTATGATGCAGAATTGTCCTTAATTACTGATGAATATGTTGTGCCAAAATGCGTTTCGGTGACCTCTGTTTTAGCTTCAATGTTGTTTTCTTCATCGGCTTCGGTAACAGACTCAGTATAGGACTGAATAAGTGTATTATCAGAAATTTTGTATACACTTACACTGTTATTTTCACTGTACACATACTTTAAGCCTGTATCAGCATTAACCTTTTTAGTAAGTTCATTATCAGTATTGTATGAATATGTTACATATGGTGATGTATCATCGTTATGATACTGTCTTACAAGATTTCCGTTGTCATCGTATTCATAACGAATTGACTGACCGTTGGCATAAACCTCACTTGTTAATTTATAATCTTCATCATAATTATAATTCAAAGTGTTTACACCGTCAACATAAACCTTTGTTAAATCTCCTTTAATATTGTAATCATACTCATAAATATCAAAGGTTTCCTTTTTCTTTTCGCCAGTATCATAATATTCGTAATTTGTTGTTATGCCAAGACGATTTGTTTCACTGTCAAGATTTCCTGTGGTTTCATTATATACATATCTGTGACCAACATTAGCATCTGAGTATGTATTGGCATTTGGCAAACCGTCTTTTGTATGGTCATAATCTTCTGGACCGATTTCCTGAACTGTTCTGCCGAGGTCGTCATAGATAGTTCTTGTGCATTCATCGTTTTCATTTACAAGAAGTGTTCTTCCGGCAGCGTCATAAATATATGATGAGGTATCATTACTCGTTGATGATGTCAGAATATTACCAAAAGAATCATAAGTGTAATTAACCACACTTGTTGTTGATTCCCCGTTTTCTACGGTTACCGTTGTTTCTTTTGTAACATTACCTCTGTTATCATACTCATATTCTACAGAGCCACCTTTTGAATAAACCTCACTTGTTACTCTGCCGTTACTGTCATAAGTATATGTTGTAGTATCAAAGCAAGTCAAAGCTGAATCATAGAGAGCAGGAGCATCTCCTGTATAATCATCTTTAAGTGTTGCGCAAACAAGATTGTTACCTTTACTGTCATAAGTATAATATGTATAATTGTTTCCCGTTTGCTCTCTGATAACCTTGCCATTACTGTTGTAAGTATAGTAAGTGTTATCCTTTTCATTACCGATTATGTAAGAAAGAACATTACCTTTTGAGTCATATGTATAGGAAGTCGTTTCATCTCCTGTTTTTTCGGTCTTTACTCTGTAATGACTGTCATATGTATACTCTGTTTTTGTGCCATACTCATCAGTATATTCAACAGTTTCAAAAGCATTATTATATACCGTTTTTGTAGTTTCACCTGAAGATGTTAATGTAGTATAAGTCATATTAGCATCATCATATGTATACTTAATCCAAGAGCCATTGTCATATGTAATTTGCTTTAATCTACCGTTATTATAATACTCAATTTTCTTGTCATTGCTTTTTGTAAGGGTATAATTAATAGCATCGCTTACATATTGATAATCACCAAGCTTAACCCCTGCCTGATCTACAACGCTGATATATCTTCCTTGCTTGGTTGTGTATTTAATCTTATTGTTATTAGGATCAGTAATTTCCTTAACGCTGTAATAATTAACATCACTGCCGTCAGGTGCTTCAATTCCATAATAGTCGGAAATATAGAATTTTCTGCCTGTTGCGTCTGAAATAGAAATTTCATTACTGTTGGTTGTTCTTGTTAAATCAAGCTTGTTTCCATTGTAATCCTCAATGGCACTCAGATAGGCAACGCTTTGTACTCCATTTATTGCAAAATAATACTTGTAGTCTGTATCGTTAAATACATAAGCAGAGCTTGTCTTTGTTAGGGTTTTGCCTGTGAGCTCGTCAACATATGTATTGGCATCTTTTCTAATCATAGGATATTTAGTATTGTCAGGCAAAGTGACTTCAAGGCGGCTGTTTGTAGCGAGCACCTTGCTGTGTATGGATTCAAACCAATCCCTGTCAGCACTGTTATATATTCTTGTATATCCGAAATCAATGCCGTTGTATGAAAACTCAAAATCTGTGTTACTTTCAGTATATACACCGAGAGCCTGATCAGTATTTGATAAATTCATATATGTAGGTGTTCCGGTTGTACCGATACGGGCATAAACTTTAGTCGTTTTAAATGCAGGAATGGCAAACGGCACAGAATAATCGGTCCAAGTTCCGTTGTCACCGATTTTATATTGCAGTTTAGTTTTATCGGTATAATTTACTCTATATAAGCCCACAAGCTCACCGTATCTGTAAAATACAGGTACCGGTGATAAAGATGTAGCAGCAAATGCTTCTCTGACATCAATCCAATCAGACAATGGAATATTGC
>CANQUQ010000068.1 GCA_947627115.1 uncultured Acetatifactor sp. | reverse complement strand
TCACACCACCGTGCGTACCGTTCGGTACACGGCGGTTCAACCAACTTTACATACAACACACCTTTCGGTGTAGTAGTCTAACATAGAGATTAGCCCGAATTCGGCTAATCTCTTGTTGCTTATCGCTTTCTGCACCCATCCATTGTGCGCCAGCCTTGCATATCTGTCTCCACAATACGCAATCTTATATGCCGCCCACTTTGGTACTTCCAGCTTCATCAAGTTCTTTGCACGGTTCTTCGCCGTCTTCCAGTGCTTCCAGATGCACATGCGCAGACGATATCGGATTTGTCCATCCAACTGCCGACACAAGCTCTTCATGCTCCCAATTTGGAAGTAGTTTATCCAGCCACGGGTTAGCTGGTTAAGTTTCTGCACTTTATAACGATTGCTTACCCCCCAGCTCCTGCGTGTCAGCTTCTTCATCTGCGCCTTGAACTTCTCCACCGCTTTCGGGTGTGGTCTGGCTTTATATCCTTTGGCAAATGAGTCATAGTAAAATCCAAACCCGAGATACTTTATTCCTTTGGGTTTATCCACCTTGCTCTTTTCGGCATTTACTTTCAGCCCCAGCTTTTCCTCGATGTAGCGGGTTACACTTTTCATTACCCGCTCTGCCGCCTGTCTGCTTCTGACCATGATAATCAGGTCATCTGCATATCGGACAAAATCCAAACCCCGTGCCTCCAGCTCCTTGTCCAACTCGTTGAGCATGACTTTTGCTAATAGTGGGGATATGTTGCCGCCCTGCGGGGTGCCAACTATCGTATCTTCATACTCATCATCTATCATCACTCCGCTGACTAAAATCTTCCTTACCACCGATATGACGTCTCCGTCCTTTATTGTCCGTCCGAAGACCGTCATCAGCTTGTCGTGGTCAACTGTGTCAAAGAACTTTGCCAGATCGATATCCACTATCCAGCTATGTCCGTCATTCATCATTTCCAGTGCTTTTATGACTGCCTGCTGTGCACATCTGTTTGGCCTGAATCCGTAACTGTGGTCATGAAACTGCTCCTCAAATATTGGGGTGAGTACCTGCGCCACTGCCTGTTGAATGAAGCGGTCTACCACCGTGGGTACTCCAAGGTTCCTAGTTCCTCCGTCTGGTTTCGGTATCTCTACCCTGCGGACTGGCTGCGGTTTATATTTTCTTGTCCGCAGCTGCTCCTTGATGCTTTCGCCGTTTTCCGAAAGGTATCCGCCAAGCTCTTCTACGGTCATGCCGTCCACACCTGCCGCTCCTTTGTTCCTTACGACTTGCAGATATGCAGCATTGAGATTATCCTTGCTTACTATCTGCTCCATGAGACTACTTGTGTCCATGCGTTGTTTCCTTTCTGCCCCTTTTGCCTTTGCCGCCTTTGACGTTATCGACAGACGTTTGCTCCGGCTACGAAGTGGAACGTACTTCAACTGATTGATTGTTCGCCCCTTTGCTCCATTCCCATTACAGGAACTTCCTCGCTACTATGGGCTCTGCTGACTTCTCACAGTTCGTTGTTACTACGGCTGATGAATCCGCCTGTGAGACCTCCCCGCTTAAGGTACCGGCTCTTTCCCCTCATCTATCCGCCGCATTTACTGGTACTTCCGGCAACTTTTGGACTTCATCTTCTTTTGCAGACTTATCCCTATTTCCCAGCCTTCTATGCGGTTCCTGTTCGTCGGACCAAGGGTTTGCCTACAGCTTCCTTCAGATTTCACCTCACGATGGACACCCTTGCTGTTCAGCTATGTGCTTCGTCGTTGCCTACGCGCACTCGGGACTTTCACCCGTTAGAGCCCGCCCATGGCGGGCAAACAAAAAGAGGACCAAAGGCTGTCAACCTTTGATCCTCAGTTATTTGTTGGTTGTGTTGTTGTCAATCGCAAAATATATAATATCACCAATCAAATCCAGAATCAAAAACAGGATATGATTCACTTAACGTTTCTACGTGAGAAAAGAACACTTTCTTATAAGAATCCGCACTGTATAACTCATTAGCTACTCTATACCAATACTCACACTTGTTACTGTCCTGTTCGATACCTAATCCACGTCCATACATGATCGATAATGTCTCTTGTGCCATTCTCATGTTCTGCCGGGCTGCTTTTTCGCACCACACGAAAGCCTCTTTTTCGCTTTTTTCAATTCCTTCACCATAAAACAGACATTTTGAAAGCGCATATTGTGCAAGCACATTTCCCTGTTCTGCGGACCTGCTATACCAAATCACAGCTTCTTCTTTCTGTGGCTTAATATCTAATTCTGCATTCCCGTGGAACAGAGCACTTGCATAATATAACTGACTCTCAGAATCCCCTTGTTCAGCACCAACTCTAAACCAATAGAAAGCTAAATAGCTATCTCTGTTATCCCTATGATAATAAAATGCAAGAGCTCTGCTTCCCTCGACATATCCCAGCTCAGAGGCTTTCTTATACAGCTCTAATGCTTCTTGTTTATCACTTTCCGATTTTCCAATTCTTCCGTGGTCGAAGAACCCCTGATCTAAAGCCTCAGCTAATTTAAGGACTGCAATAGAAGAACCTTCTTCCATAGCTCTTCTATACCAGTACTGCACTTTATAAGTGTCTCTTTCTTTACACCCCAAACCAACATGATAGAGGGCAGCCACTCTAAGCATTCCTTTAACATATCCATTTTCAGCAGATTTCAAAAACCATTCAAATGCTTTTTTGTGATCCTTGAATATCGAATTCTTATCTGAATATGCTTCACCTAACAAATATTGTGCTTCCGCATCTCCGTTTTCCGCCTTTTGTAAAAGCACCAATTCATTGTCAATCCAATCAACAATATCTCGACCTTCAATATTCGTTTTTTGCTTATTATTCTTTTGGGTAGCTTTTACTGAAGTAACAGCGAGGGTCTCAAACAGTTCAGGCAAGAGATGGACTTTTTCAACTGTTACTACAGCACTTTGACTCCCAATTACATTAGCAAGCATTTCGGTGCTGGCATCTTTGCTGATGGCTATCCCAATTTTTACAGCCGTATGGAACCATTTTTCCTGTTGTAATAGTTGCTGGATATCTCCATATAAGTCTGTTGGCCAACCATCGCTTGAAAACACTAAAGCACAGGAACAATTATCTGGGAGCTTATTTCCGTATTCTTGAAGTGCTTTTAAAGCTTCGCCTACATTCGTTGTTCCACTTGCCTTAATTGGCAATTCAGAAAATGTCCTCCATTGGGGACTCGTGTCATACTGAAGAATATCAACAGCTAACTCCGAACCATATTTCTTAAGCAATGAGGACTGAACTCTCTTCAACCCTTCATTAAGACAGTCTATTCTTTCTCCTGCCATACTGGCTGATGTATCAAAAACACAAATCAAACGAAGCGGAGCATCAGGATTGATGAGTTCGCGTTTTTCCCGAATTATATTATTTGCGTCTTCTAATTCATTGACTCCGAGGCAAGTATCGATTCCCTTCGAAGCGTATAACTTTTCATAAAACGACTCTTGGTCGTCATACCTATACTTATGGATGGCCTGTAATCTGCTTAGTCGCATTTGCATGCCGCCAGGTAGTTGAATATCATCAAGATAGATGAGAAGTCGCGGCTTTTCCAAGTCGCGTGCATAATTAAGTTCGTCTTTGCAGTTTGAAGAGCTTAAATACTCCTGAGACAGTAAAGCAATAAAGAAACCACAACTCTCGACATGAGAAGCGATATTTTCATCCCACTCACTCCCCGGATCAATCCCTTCATCATACCATACACGATAACAGTTAGACTGTAATTGATTTACAATCTCCATAGCATCATCCACATTTCTGTGTGAATAGCTCACAAATATGTACGGCTTTTCCCCATGATATGGAGTTATAATCTTGTTATTTCCCATTGCAACCTACCTTTCTTGCAGAATTATTATTTGTTCGTCCTCAAACCACAATTATATCATTCGTCTTGAACCTGTTTCTAAATAACTCAGCACATCCTCAATTCTTCGTTTTTGTGAATCCGCCAAGGGCAATCCGATAACTTCATCCAGCGGAACCCACTGAAACTGGCTGGATTCATCATCAAGGCTTACGTCATAATTCAAGACTTCTCCGTAATATACAATTGTAAACTCCTG
>CANQUQ010000067.1 GCA_947627115.1 uncultured Acetatifactor sp. | reverse complement strand
CATTTTCATATGTTCGCACGATTCTTAATTCTGTATAGTTAGGAATCAATGTATAAACAATTACCAATGAATAAATCTCGGAGGAATTGCATCCTATGGGTACTTTCCTTAAGTAGTATCCTAACATACGAACTCTTATCTCTGCAATATCAAATATTAATCTTTTACTCTATTCTCATATACCTAATTTCTTTTAGCCCTTCCAAAATTCCAGTAATTTTTCATCAATAACAGCTATCGGTTCTTTTCCCTGTATTTCACTATATAATGCTAATTTTTCTACTTCTTCTTTATCTGTCCTGTACTTTTCTATATCGTTCAACGTTTCTTCCGGTAAGGTTATCCCATAAAGTCCTCCATATTCATAATGCCACTCCGGATTAAAATAACCGGGAGCCATTCTATCATACATTAAACCTAAATATGTAAACTGGGCATTCTCTATACCAAGTTCTTCCTTGCATTCACGAATAATGCACTGTCTCATATCCTCTCCATCTTCTTTACAACCGCCAAAAATCTCCCAATCCTTCCTCCAATGATTCCATCCCATAAGATAATCATTTCCGACTTTTACGACTGCCAGACAATGATTTACTGGTTTATACATTTTTTCCGCCTGTTCCTCCGGAACATCAATAACATCCAACAATTCATCACCTTTTGCATCCTTCACTATCATGTTCAAATCCTCCTTTTCTGAAAATAAAAAACGCCTGTTAAGGAATTTTTTCCCTAACAATCGTGGATCAGACTTCTTGTCTAATATCAATTACAATATATCAATCCCTATACATTCTGTCAATTGGTTTCTCAAAGATATACATATCATTTTCTTCCGATTATAACAACATGATTACTTGCACCAAGCACTGACTGTTCACGACATATACTGTAATGATAATCACACCATATTTTAAATTGACTTTCTTCCCAATTATCCACCTTATGAGATAAAAGAGGTGCTAAACCATCTTGTGCAAAATGATCTATAATTTCCAGACCATGTTCTCCATAAATTAATTCCATTTCTTCTTTTGATGAATAATAGGTATCCGTCCAAAAACACTTCTCATCATCATGTTTTAATACACCTGTTTCTATAAGCTGTTTTGCCAAATGCCCATCTAAATATTTCACATCGCTTGTAGCAACATATTGAAACACATAATATCTTGGGATATACGCGGTAATTAAGAGTCCACCTTTCTTCAACACCCTTAAGCATTCCTTCAAACATTTTTCTCTCTGTTCTTCTGTAATCAAGTGATAAAAAGGTCCCATATTCAAAACTACATCAAATGTACCATCTGCAAAACAGGACATATCTGTGGCATCTAAAACCGCTGTATTCATAGAGTATTCTTTTGTTGTAAGTGTCTGGTTGATAACATCTATGTGCCTTGGTGTAATGTCAGTAGCAGTTACATCATGCCCTTTATCTGCAAGCCAAAATGCATAAACACCTGTTCCTGCTGCACAGTCTAATATATTGCTTTTAGCACCAATAACTTCATCAAGAACTCTAGTAGTGGTTATAAATTCAATTTTCCTTGCATTATTTGTAGTCAGACGATTTTCCTCTTTATAGTTTTCGTAACTCTCAACAACATAATTCATTATAAACGCCTCCAATTCTATGATTTATATCATTTTTAAGAATAAAAAAGCTACCCTCCTTAAATATATTTTAAGGACGATAGCCAATAGCTTCGTGTTACCACCTTAATTCATCTATATTTCACAATATAGACCTTAGCAAGTACGGAAATAACTTTCGATACTCTGACGCTGTAATGGGCGTTCCCAGTGTAGCCTAATGAATAATTCAATCGGTACACAGCTCCAAGACTGGTTCAATATTTCTTCAATGGAGTTTTCCACCAAACAACTCCTCTCTGTAATATCCAAAATATTTACTATCTCTCTTCATCGCTTTTTATCAGAATACATACCTTATTCTCTTTTGTCAAGTTACAGTTTTATAATGATACAATTTTTATTCATTAATGATACATTCATCCTTTTTTATTTGAGATGTTGGTCTTTTGCATGCTTTTCTGAATTCCTGAATTAACTTTTTAAACTCATCATCTTTCATTCTAACATACATCCTTCCCATATATTCCCTTTGAAATAACAATACCCTACGAACAGAAATTCTACATGAACAGAGTACAGCAACTCTGTGTCTAATTTTGGTTTTTTTATCTTTCTCTTCCTTAAAAGTCATTCTTAAAAACAGTAATTCATATTTTGAATACAGCTCCAAAGCATATTCTAACGGAATTATCAATACTAAATATACAATCGGAATCATAAAACTAACCAACGTATTAATAACATTTAATTCCTTATATTCAATTATTCCAACCTTTATTGTCTCATATAATATCCAAAATCCAGCTATAGCCAATACAAAATCTAACAATTTATGTACATTCTTATATTCTGCTTTTCTTTCTGCTATGACATTCATTACTGTAAAAATTGTGATAATTGGAATGATGGCAAGTTCAATCCATATATTAAAAGTAAATGTACTCATAAAAAATTCTAAAATCATAATGAGTTTCAAATTATCTTTAAGAACTTTTTGTATATATTTCTCATCAGCTTCACTCGAAACAGCGTTCATACAATATATAAGTCCTGAAAAAAGAAACCATATGATAATATCTTTGATATAAATATTTTCCCAAATGGATGAACGATAAAATATCATAGTGATAATAAGTACATATAGCAGTATTATTTCCCATAATATTCTCAACTTCTTGTCAAAAAATATTACTATTACCTTCCAAAAACTTTTTCTTATTTCCTTGTGGCACATTATATATATTAGTAAAAGTAATCCCCAAATTAATGTCGCCCATTCCCTTGTTGACAAAATTGACATAATATTTATCTCCTTCTGCCTATTCTATCTCCATTACTCCGCCCACAAATAGAGCCAAACTAGAGCCATTTTGTAAAACAAATGCCGGAAACCCGCATAAATACAGGCTTTCGGCATTTTAGTCCGTTATTCGAACTCGGCGTGTTCTTTGTTGATATTAACTGCATTTGTTTAAGTTTCATGCAGATACACGCCCGTTTTTACTTCCATTACACCATTTATTATGGCTTGCTGATTTTCTGTTGCCAAAATGTTGCCACGCATTTATTATAGCAAATCCCGGAAAATTAGCAACCTGTTTTTGAAATGTTACGCAGTAAAAACCCTTTTTTTGAATTATGGCATAATATACCACCTGTGCTATTATTACTTTCAGAAGTCCTCATAAAATAAGGCTTTCAAAAGGGCTAAAGCGTAACAAATCATTAGCTAAACACTGATTTTCCCTTAATTACCCTTAATTACATGGTGCTAGCACCATGTCTATCTAATCATTTAAGGGAAAACTGAAATTTTATTTTAATTGCTCCTCCATGCTACAACGATACAGCTTTGCGAAATATTCATTAGTATTCATTAGTTCATCAAATGTGCCTTGCCCTACAATTTCGCCATCTCTAAACACCAAAATGCGGTCAAAATTCTGTATGTTTGTAAACCGATGAACAATCGCTAGGACTGTTATATCTGACAAATAATCCAGTATTCGTTTCATAACAACACCCTCTGTCAAATTATCCAACGCCGACGTTGCTTCGTCAAAAATGACAATATCCGAGTTCTCAAACCAAATACGTGACAATGCAAGGCGTTGCCGTTCTCCACCAGAAAGCGAAGATGCTTTTTCCCCAATTTGCGTATCTATTCCGTTTGGTAATTCATCAACTAAAGATAAAAGTTCTACCTGTTCTAATGCTTTTCTGATTTCCGTATCTGGAATATCTCTGTCAAATACAATATTCTCTTTTACCGTACCATCAAAAACCGGTGCTTCCTGTGACAAGTAAGTCATTCTTCTGTACAGAGCCTCTAACGATATATGGGCAAGACTCTCTCCGCTTAGCAGAATTTCACCTTCATCGTATTTTAGCAGACCTATAAGTAGCTTTATAACAGTTGATTTTCCAGAACCCGTTTCACCCACAAGGGCTACTTTATCGCCTGATTTTATTTCAAATGAGATACTATTCAATATCTGCCTTTCTCCATACCAAAACGACAACTTCCTAACGGATATTTCCCCCGAAAAAGTTTGAGGAATAATCCCACCATC
>CANQUQ010000066.1 GCA_947627115.1 uncultured Acetatifactor sp. | reverse complement strand
CATGCGGCCATGTGATTTTCCATTCAAAGTATTCGTTTGGAGAGATATCTCCATTTTCTAATTTTATTTTCATATCATTCCATTCTGATAAAAAATCATTTACCAATCCATAATCAAATGTAATTGCAACAGGTGCGCCTGCTGTATCATAGGAGTCATCATCATAAGTCATGACTGCATCAGAAGATTTTTTTGCAGGTGACATGGCAGATAAATGAATGAGGTTGCCGGGACCGTTATATTCAGGAAAGCGTGGACCTTTGCCGCGAGAAGGAAGGGGCGTTGTGCTTTCTTCCAGCCAGAACAGGGTTTCCATAATGTCTTCAGCTGTTCCGGAACCAAAGTCGGACAGAGCCTTATAACTGCATTTTAAAGCATCAGCTAATTTCAAAATCATATCTTCTCTAGGGAAGCGGTCACCGGTTTCATATTGTGATACACGGACAGACATATTTTTCCCTTCAAAACCAAGGGCGGCTCCAAGCTCGTCCATTGTCATTTTACGAAAAATTCTAATCTTTTTAATTCTTTCGCCAACAGTCATTGTGTAGTTCCTCCTATAAGTAGTGATTTATAAAATAAAGTAAAAAATTTATATCTTATCTGTAATGAGAAAAGTATAGCACACTTATTGGAAAAAGAAAATATTTTCTATACAGAAAAAATTAGAAAAACATATTGACAATCTAAATTTAAAAGTATAGAATTATGAATATCTCAATTCTAAACAAAACTGTATAGAATACAAACAACAACTGAATGAGCGGTATCGGAATTCTAACAGACATTTGCCAAGACCTTAAAGGCGAGCGAATGAAGGCACTCCCCCAAGTGGACCGAATACCTCGAACAGGAGCGGGCGGTATCACATGAACTTGATTTCAGGTGATGAGGCAGGTTGGAACACCGGCAGAACCGATATGAGAACGCCGAATTTTTCTAATCAATATATGAAAAGAAGGGAGCGAAGATGTATGAACGATAAGTTTTTAAAAGTAGAAGATGTAATGCAGATACTTGGAATTTCCAAATCGGCAGCATACAAAATTATGCGACAGATGAATGGCGAACTTACGAAAAAGGGCTACGCAGTCATTCGCGGAAAAATCAGTCGCAAGTATTTTGAAGAACGATTTTACGGAATGACTGAAGAAGTATAGCAAATGCAGACGGATAAGGAACAAATGTAATTATAAACATGAGAATACTATAAAGCTGGAAAAACTGAGAATTTTTCCGGCTTTTGAAAGGAGTTGATGAGTATGCCGGCATACAAGGATAATAAGACCGGAACCTGGTTCGCAAAATTTTATAGCAAAGACTGGACCGGAGAGAACAAGCAGATTAAAAAGCGTGGCTTTGCCACGAAAAGAGAGGCATTGGATTTTGAACGAAATTATAAAATCAGGCAGGAGAATAACCTGGATATGACATTTGCAGATTTCTGGAAGTTATATACAGAAGATGTAAAAAACAGGGTGAAACTGAACACGTGGCTGACCAAAGAACATATTGTTGAAACAAAGATATTACCATACTTTAAAAATTTGAAAATGTGTGAGATTACAGCGGGTGATGTAAGAAAGTGGCAGAATGAAATCATAGGTTTTCGTTATGAGAATGGTGAGAGTTATTCACAGACTTATCTAAAAACTATGCATAATACGTTAAGTGCGATTTTTAATCATGCGTGCAGATTTTACAATCTGAAATCAAATCCGGCAAGACAGGCCGGAAATATGGGCAAAGAGGAAAGAAAAGAAATGCTGTTCTGGACGACGGAAGAGTATAAGAAGTTTTCGGAGGCGATGATTGATAAGCCGATAGCGTTTTATGCATTTGAAATGCTTTACTGGACAGGAATGAGATTGGGAGAGCTGCTTGCACTGACAATAAAAGATTTTGATTTTGAAAAAAATACGGTTAGTATTAACAAATCATATCAGCGGTTGCAGGGAAAAGATTTTATTACCACTCCCAAGACGCCAAAAAGCAACCGAACCATTAAACTTCCAAAGTTTTTGGTGGACGAAATGCAGGATTATTTTGCAATGCTCTATGAGCAGGCACCGGCGGACAGAATCTTTCCGGTAACAAAAAGTTTTCTTCATCATGAGATGGATAGAGGATCAAAGATGACCGGCGTGAAAAAAATCAGAATTCATGACCTGAGGCATTCGCATATTTCTGCTTTGATTGACCTCGGATTTTCTGCTGTGGCAATTGCGGACAGAGTTGGACATGAAAGTATTGATATCACATATCGTTATTCGCATCTGTTTCCGTCAAAGCAGGTGGCAATGGCAGACAAGCTTGATGAGGTAAAGGCAGAGTTTGAAGAAAGTGCAGAAGAGATTGAGGATTGCGGTATTGGTTCGGATGGTAATGGGACCGATGGTATTTGTGTAGGCGGAGATATGAAACTATCTGATGATGAGGCTGAGATTGCAGACAGAAAAATTCTCAATATAGAAAAGTATCTTGAAGGCTAGGAGGAGTGTGTTTCATGAGTGAGAAAAGATTGGATGCAAAAAACAGATGGAGAAATGTCGTAGTGGCATTCCGAATGTCTCCGCAGGAGGCAGAGGAACTGAATAC
Source organism: uncultured Acetatifactor sp. (assembly GCA_947627115.1). Lineage (GTDB taxonomy): Bacteria > Bacillota > Clostridia > Lachnospirales > Lachnospiraceae > Acetatifactor. The sequence goes on along the minus strand of CANQUQ010000066.1, from coordinate 1,660 downwards.
AAAGGTCTCATTAAGCGGTCTTTCTAAACAGGACTATATTATTCAGAGCCTGCTGAAACATGAAGTTAAAGTTGTCGGGGGAATAAAGGTGGCAAGAAAAGTTCAGATTCACTTGGAGACAATGTTGGAAGAACTGCAATTTCTTGAAGAGGAAAAGATAGGTGATACGGATTTTGATGAGTTGCTAGTGCCTTTGAAACATATTCTGACGATTTTAATGGAAGATGATTCAGCAGGATGAAATAGTAAAAGGAACAATATATAATTTTGCGTTGTTATAAAACTTCATTTAAGAAGAAAGGATAAAGATAATGAAAAATAAAAATGTACAGGAAAAGATGATGGAGACTGAAACGGTCTTTGTAGAGAATGGAATTGAGTATTATGAAGAAAATGGATTGTATTATCCCAAATTGATTATGGGGAATGAACTGGAAGCGGATGTTTATGTTGGTCGCTGGGGAAGAGAATGGATGCGGTATCTGGAGTCGGTAGACAAGATACGGTATCGGCGGTTACTAATATCGGGAGGACTGAAAAAGATTGCGAAAGTAGTGGATGGAGAAGCCGGGGATATGGTTCAAAGACTTGAGCAGGAATACTACGAAAAGCATCGCAATCGCTGTAATGGATTTTGGGATACTTATCAGACACGAGAGCAGGGTAGATTGATGGCAGAGGAAATTGTGAGGAGTGAGATTATTTACAAGGTAAGGTAGGAGTGGAAAATTTATTTCCGTATGGTTTTACCATATGGTCAGCAAGTCATGGTTACTCGTGGAAAATGCAAAACCATACGGAAACCGGTCGGAAAAGTGGTAGTGGAATTTCCACTTCCGTATGGTTTTCCATATGGTCAATGAAATTGGGTTACTCGTGGAAAGCGGAAAACTGTATCGGAATCTGTAGTAAAAGTAGTAGTGCTATTTGAGGATATGTATATAGTATGGTATTCCGGTGCTTTAATGCACCGTATAGGCCCTCGGCAGAGCCCCCGCACTTTCGACTCGACGAAAGTGCTAGAGGGTTATCAATATAGGCGGAGCCTTATTGATAAGGAATGTGTGGGGAACGATATTGGCGTAATGAAGAAAAGGGGTGAGTGTGTAAGGTAAGGGAAGTGACAGATAAAAAAGTGGTGGTAAAACCCGACATAGATGTTAGTAAAAGTCATAACACTCTCAAGGATTTGGGGTATTAGAGGACATCCCCTAACAAGATTTACCGTTTATGGACATTAAACGGGTATCTTGCAAAGTCCATGGGGAGTTTAAAATGTAATTGCAAAAGTATATGAAAATAAAGTTGATAATGATAAACAGGAAGTTGTGTGATAAGATATTCAATAGATATAATATTCGGTTGTAAGGGGTGGATATTATGCTATAGGAAACAAATAGTTGGGAGAAGTCTATGAGAAAACGAATTTATGAAATAATTGAAGTTTCAAAAGAGAATGACTTGCCTAGCAAAATATACGATATCGTTATGATGTTTGTGATATTTGCAAGTCTTATTCCGTTGGCATTTAAAGAGCAGATAAATGTATTCTTATGGTTGGATAGGATCACAGTAATAATTTTTATTGTAGATTATTTCTTGAGATTGATAACAGCGGATTATAAATTAAAAGAAAAAGGATTTGCAGCGTTTTTTATTT
>CANQUQ010000065.1 GCA_947627115.1 uncultured Acetatifactor sp. | reverse complement strand
GGAGCGGCAGCCATCAGCAGTTTGTTTGCCGGCCAGCTCATGCACAGCCTGTTTGAAACATACGAGCTTGCCGTTATCGCAAATACGGGACCTAGCGGAACTCACTTGCTGACGCTGCTTTTGCTTGGCAGTGTGATCGTTTTCATTGCCGTTGGAATTTCCATAGTTCCGATCTTGCGGGCAAATCCAAGAGATACACTGTCCAAAATGGAGGGATAAAAGATGAATAGTTTACAAAGAGCGTGGCGCAGCGTCATGCGTAAGCCAATAAAAAGTATTCTGCTGCTTCTGGTTATGATAACAATCTGCCTGTTTCTTCTTTGTGGAATGGCCTGCAGAAATGCAAATGTACAAACACAAGATACTACCCGCCAGGCAATCGGTGCGGGACTTCGTCTGGATGCAAATGAAAAAAACCGTTCTAAACGACTGACAGAATGCTCGGAAAAGATAGGAGCCGGACAAGAAGGCTCGTATGGCGGCGTACATCAGAAAAAACTGGAAACGGCATACGGTACACAATGGATGGTCTGGTGTGATAATTCCTTTGATTCTTTGCAAATATCAGATATTGAAAAATTAGCAGATGTTCCGGGAATATCGGATTACAATATTTCAACCTGTATTACAGCAGTAAATCCAGTCGGATTTGATCGGATCGAAGATCCTGATATGGATCAGACCAACGACATGGGTGGCGTCGTATTGATCGGGAATCGAAAAATGGAATTAGATTCCAACGTGTTATCAGGCAATGTTACTTTGAAAGATGGACGGATGGTTACAGAGAAGGATCAGGATGTATGCGTAATCTCTGAACAACTGGCAGACCAGGATCATCTCGCTGTTGGAGATAAAATCGGTTTCAATGATTATCACGACCCGGAACATTCACAGGTACAGGAGGCAACGATCATCGGGATTTATCAGACCAAACAGTTGATGTCTCCTCTTATGGCAGGTGATACCTTCCGTTCGGAAAATATTATTTTTACTGACCTTCGATTTCCGGAAAAGGCGGAAGGAAGTGAAAATGATCCTTGCTATGAATACGCTTATTTTCAGGTCGGCGATGTTGATGACTATGATGCCGTAAAAGCTGTCGTCAGTACAGCAGATATTGAGTGGGAACGATATGACCTCATTGACCGGAACGGTAATATGTCCACCATGTCTTCCAATTTTAATGACTTGGAGAAAATCAGCACATTGCTCATTCTGATTACCTTTGTGGCCGGGTTTATCATGCTGTTTTTGATTTTTGTATTCTGGACCAAAAACAGAAATTATGAAATTGGAATTCTCCTCTCTCTTGGTTATAAAAAGCGAAATGTGTTAGGACAGCTATTTGCAGAAGCATTTATCACAGCATTATTGGCATTTGCAATTTCCTTTACATTGGCACCTGCAGCTTCCGGCGCTGCGGCGGATTATCTTGTGTCTGCACAGGCAGAACAGGCAGAACTGGAGAAGAACATAAATGCCGATAATGTAGCTTACAGCACCGTACAGTCAGAGCAAACAGTAGTCGGTGTGGATGTAGACATTACAAAGGAAATGTTTCTAGTCTGCGGAGCAGGGATGGTTATACTTACTGCCGTTTCTATTGGAACGGCCGGAATCGGCATTTTGAAAAAGAACCCCAAAGATATTTTAAGTGAATTGGTTTAAGGAGGAAATCGTTATGATTTTAGAAGCAAAAAATGTCTCATATTTTTATAAATCTCAAAAGGATAAATTGATTCTGGAAAATGTGACCTATGGATTTGAACCCGGGAAAATGTATGCCTTGCTTGGCCCAAGCGGATCAGGAAAAACAACGCTGCTCTCTTTGCTGGCCGGACTCGACACCCCAACAAAAGGCGAGATTCTTTATGACGGAAAGCCGATAACCGCCAGAGATCTGACAGAACACAGAAAGCATCATATTTCTTTGGTATTTCAAAGTTATAACCTGATCGACTATCTGACCGTCGTGGAGAATGTAAAGCTCGGCGGGCAAAAGACACCCGAACCCATCCTTGATAAAATGGGGATTGGAAAGGAATTTTGGAAACGTAATGTTTTACAGCTTTCAGGTGGACAGCAACAGCGTGTTGCGATTGCGCGCGCATTGGCGAGTGATGCGAATGTTTTATTGGCGGATGAACCTACCGGGAATCTGGATGAAGCGACTGCATGGGATGTGATCGATCTGCTCAAGCGGATTGCTCATGAAGAAGGGAAATGCGTAATTGTTGTAACTCACAGCAAGGAACTGGCTGATTCGGTGGACGTTGCAATTCGCATGGATCAGTTGGGAAAGTGACGGAAATCAGACACCTTGCTGTCGTCATATTTGCCGCCGCTTTGGAACGGGAAATCAAGTAGAATGTCCTTTTTTGTGCTTTCTTTTTTCGACTGAAAAACGAATATTTTATTTTTTCGGGAAAATGCCTGTTTTGAACCTTTTGTTCGATGTATGATTCTCACAGATCAATCACAGAGCAGACTTAAAAATAAAAAACAGGAGGATACATGCGATGAACACAGAGGCTTATCTCGAGGAGACCGGAAGAGGCATACAGACTGTCTCGCTGGCAGATACACTGCTCACGGAGCGGAAGCTCTTTCTGGACGAAATGATACTTCCGAAGACCGCGCTTTCTTTTGTACAGGCGATGATGTATCTCACGAGGACGCCGGAGCCCATAGACATTTATATCAGCAGCCCGGGAGGCGAAGTGGGCTCCGGACTTGCGGTCTATGACTGTATGCAGAGCTGTCCCAACGAGCTGAACGTGTACTGTGTCGGTATGGCGGCCAGCATGGCGGCGGTGCTGCTTGCAGCGGGACAAAAAGGGCATCGGTTCATTCTGCCCCACAGCAAGGTGATGATACATGAGGTCCTTCTGGGGCAGGGCGTGACCGGCTCCGCCACGTCCATTTCCAGACTGTCCGATTCCATCTTGGAGACAAGGGATATCGTCAACGGTATCCTGGCCCGTCACACGGGAAAGACACTGGAGGAAATCAACAGCGCCACGTCCTTCGACAATGTGATGAATGCCGAGGAAGCCGTTGCCTTCGGGATCTGTGACAGGATCGCCGACAGTTTTCTGTAAGAGGAGGAGAAAGATGAGCAGAATCAATATGGATAAATTAAAGGAAAAGGACAGCGTCCGCCTTACAGACGAGGCCAGAGCGGCAATCCGCAGGACGGAGGAATTTACCCAAAAGTACGGGCGCAAACCCTCTTCGCGTGAGACTGAGCGGATAGAGCGGGCGGCGGGAATGGAAACTCGCATCTTGTACCGGTACCGTCGCATAAACGGCCATTTGCCGGAGGAAAAGGACGCGGAGAGGATCAGGAGGGCGGCCTCCGAAGCAGCGAAGTGGGCGGACGCATACGGAAAGCGGGCGCCCGGGCATGTGCCGGCAGGGAAAGCGGTACCGGACGCACGACAGCAGCGGAGGGCCTCCGCGGAATTTGCAGCAGGAAGCCTGCTCGTCGCCAGGGACTGCTCGTTCAGCCTGGACGACTACAAGACCAAGCTGAACAACAATGTGCTTGTGGTGGGAGGAAGCGGCACCGGCAAGACGCGCACCATTGTCACGCCGAATCTGATGCAGGCCGTGGGAAGCTATTGCATCTCCGACCCCAAGGGGAATCTTCACAAGAAGTACGGCGCTTATCTGAAAAAGAAGGGCTACAGGGTACAGGTGGCGGATTTTACCCACCCCGAGAGATCTATGCGCTATAATCCCATGGCGCAGGTGAAGTCCACGCAGGATATCCAGAAGCTTGCGACGATCCTCATCAACTCAAAGGAAGGGGCAGGGAAGGTGGACCCCTACTGGGACAGGACCGCCTCCATGCTGCTGTCGGCCATCATGGGATACATGCTGGAGACGGAGTATTCCCCCTGCGACTTTCGGGGGATTCTGGAGCTCCTCGGACAGGCGGGCAGGGAGGACGATGAGGACAGGAATTCCTCCAAGCTTGCCAAGAGGTTCGCCCTGCTGCGCTCCCAAAATCCGGACAGCTGGGCGTGCGCCCAGTTCGACAGCGTGAACACGGCGCCGGATAAGACGTTCGACTGCACCAGAGCCTGCGTTTCCTCCAAATTTTCCCAGATGGACTCCGAGGAGCTGAGGCAGATGATGAGCGGGAACGACTGTGATTTTGCCGCTCTGGGGCAGGAGAAGACGGTGCTGTTCGTCATCGTCAGCGACACGGACAGAACCATGGACGATCTGGTGAACCTCTTTTTTACTCAGGCAATGCAGGCTCTGTGCCGCTATGCGGACGATGAATGTGAGGACAGCAGGCTTCCCGTTCCCGTGCGGTTCATTCTGGACGACTTTGCCACCAACTGCCGCATTGACGAATTTCCCAGAATGAT
>CANQUQ010000064.1 GCA_947627115.1 uncultured Acetatifactor sp. | reverse complement strand
TATTATAATCCTGTGTTGGGAAGATTCATGCAGGAGGATGTATACCAGGGAGACGGTCTGAATCTGTATGCATACTGTGGAAATAATCCAGTGATATATTGCGATTTGAGCGGGTATGCAAAAAAAACAGTGAAATCAAGTTGCACGAAATCAGAAGATTTTGGCAACGGGGACGATAAAAATAATCCCATTGTTCCAGAAGGTACAATAGAAGCGGGAAGACCGGGATCTCCTTCTTGGAAAGAAGCTAGAAGAGCAATTAAAGAAGGTAGAGGAAAAGGAATCAATGTAGAAGTGGAATCGGAAGAACTCGCCCGTAGGTTATTAGGAGAGGCCAGACCAGAATTGATGGAATATGAAACATATACAGATATAGTTTATAAGGCGGGGTTTGAAGTGCATCCTGCAGAGCCAAATGTGGGTAATTATTTACCTCATATTAAGTGGATGGATTGGTCTAATGGAAAATCAAATGGAGCAAATGGTCATATATTTTTTGGAGGTGATTAATATAAAATTTGTAGAATATAGGCAAAGAATAGCAGGAAATGAAAAAAAGAATATAATTGATGCAATGAAAAAGAGATATGTGAATACAGAAAAAGAAAAAGGATTACTGTGGAATGCATTTATAGAAAAAACACAGTGCTATTCTTTTGAAAAAATATCATCTATAGGTATTCCAAATACTAGTAATATATTCTTTTATTTAGAAAGACAAGATGAATTATATATAACTTCATTACAGGCTATTATTAATTTTGTGAATAGTTTTGAACCATGGGATGTAATAGATGCATATATTTTCGATAATACGATGTTGTGGATTGCTGCAATAACACATGAAGATAACATGCTGCTAACGATAGGAATTTAACATAGACATATAAAAAAATAATATATACGACGTATTTGGCGCAAGCTTGGATGATTTCCCTTCGTAAAAACGCTTAACAGTAGCATACGCCTAAGAACCCTGCCGGAAGTAAAAGCATCAGGCTGTTTTCTTATAACAGCCGCCACCAGCAGACGAAAGAGGAGACTGAGAGCGGCAATGTGCAGGAGAACCGTTATGATGTAGAAAATTTGCGCTTTAAATTGTTGGAGAATGGCAGGAAAACCAGCTTTGTTAGTAAAAATAATAAAAGGAGGAGACTAGCTATGGATATTTTAAAAAACTTAAATCAGAGGTTAACTTTGACAGACGAAGAGGTGATTCCTGGCGGAGAAGAAGATATCAAGAAGGTATTAAGTGAATCAAAAATACAACTGCCGGAAGATTACATTGATTTCTTAAGGCAGATATCTGGCGGGGATAGCCAGGGAGTATCCTTTCAAGTAGACGATGGCAGCCAGGAAATTTGGATTTGGAGTGCAGGGTTTGCACTGGAGAAACGAGATGAATTTTTGGCCCCCTTTCTTGGCGAAGCCTCCTGTCTTGATGATGTGTTTCAAAATGCATGGTTCATAGGTGGTGACGTTGGGGACTTGGTTTATTGCTATGGAAAGGGCAAAGATGGAATTGGCATCTATAGAACGGAGGAGGGGAGTTTGTGGTTTGATGAGAAGAACGACAAAATAGCAGATACGCTTACTGATCTTCTGGTAAAAGGCGTAGGAATAGATGCTGCTCTTACGCTATAAAAAACACACATTTCTAATATTGAAGCGCAGGGGAGGGCACAGAGCATGGCGGAACCGCAGGCCAGCCTGTCCGGAACGACCGGCGCACTTTCCAGAAGTATGAATGCAATGCCAGAGACCAGATCATCGGCATTGTGGATGGCACTTCGGATACAATTTCATAAGAAAAAATAAATTGGAATAAAACTTCTCCTAACAGCACACATCCTGAAGGGAGAAGTTTTTTGTTGTCTGTGCTGCACTCGGAAAAATCGGTTAAAAAAGGATATAGATATGTCATTTTGAGAAATAGAATCAAATATGGTTGCACAAAATAGCACGTAATTGGTTATATTTGCGGTTATATACGAAAATCTAAAAACGTGGTTATAATTATGATAACAACAAATGGAAAATGGAGGTTGTGTTATGGCAATGCATTTTGATAAAGAAATGGTAAATCCCAATATAGCGAGAACGGTGCGTTTCACCCCGATTTTGTTCGAGTGGCTGATTAAGGTGAAGGCACGTGAGAACATGTCTTTTAACCAGGTAGTTCTGCAATGTGTGAAAAATTGCATGATGCAAGACTGTGAAGAAAAATAATCTGGAAAGCGGAAGATAAAATAGGGAAAACGGATGGAAAAGCGGGAATATAGAATTGGAATATGCGATGATGATGTAGAAGATATTAAAAGAATTGAAGCTGCGCTGCAATTGGCACTGAGAAAAACGGGACAGCCGGTCAGACTGCGCTGTCGGTCTTTTCGAAGCGGAGAGGAAATGTATGCGGCTACGCGTAGAGAGAAATATAATTTGTTGTTTTTAGACATTGAGATGCCGGGCATGGACGGTTTTGAATTGGCGGCAAAGCTCTCCATGGACCGTCAGCAGATCGGTCTGATCTTTGTATCGGTTCATGAAAGTTTTGTCTTTGATGCACCTGAGTATTCTCCGTTGTGGTTCGTGCGAAAAAGCTGTCTGGAGCGGGATATGTTCAGGGCCCTGAGGAAATATCTGCAGGATATGGCATATATGAACGTGAGATATAGATTGAAAGAGGGCTACGGCTTCAGGGACCTTTTCATCATGGATATTCTATTTATTGAGTGCAGCGGCCATGAACTGACGATTCAAAAGACTGACGGCGGGTGTCTTAAAAAATATGGCAGTCTGAAAGTTATGGAAAAGGAACTGGAAGGCTGCCACTTTTTGCGTATCCATAAGAATTATCTGGTCAATCAGGCGTATATCCGGGAAGTCGGTAACCGGGAAGTGTATCTGACGAATGGAGATGTCCTTGAAATGGGACGAGATAGAAAAAATGAAATTCGCAATGCAATGCGCCAGTATGAGCAGGAGAAACATGGAAATTAATTGGAGAAGAATTTATGGAAGTCAGTGAATATGTGATTAATGTGCTTTCAGCGATAGTTGCGGTAGAATATATAGATTATGAATTTCCCAAAAGATATAAAGGGAACAGACGCTGGATGTTGTTTGCAATTGCCTGTACCCTATATTTTTCGGTAGTGACGGTTTTGAACAGCGTGACAAAGTTTGAGGGTGCTCTTGGTTTTCTGTACGGTGCCGTCCTGTTTGGATATGGAGTAATGGCTTTGGAGGGAAGGTGGCAGGAGTTTTTGCTTGCGGGACTTTTGTGGGTCCTGATCGCAATTGTTGGCACATACGGAATTTTCAACGTAATGGGAATCCTCACAGGAGGCAGTTTGGTGCAAATGATCAGTTCGTGGGGAGGCGGACGATTTTATGCTTCGCTGGTGGCGCTGGTAGTAAAATTTTCCATGGGAAAGATCGCGGCCGTACTTTTTCGGAAAAAAGAAGGGGATCATGACAGGGAGAACGGAATCGTGGCTGGTGCTTTTTTGTTTATGGCATTGCTGGCCATGGGCTTGTTCTGGCTGGAGATGGGCAATCTTTCCGGGACTGCGAGATATGTACTAACTATTGGAATATTATTGGACGAGGTTGGTATTGTGGTGTTCCTGGTGCAGTTATATCAGCGCCTTGGAAGATATCAAAGAGAAAAGATGGAAGAGCGGTATCGCCGTGAACAGGAGCAGGAACGGATTGACAGCCTCATGGATATATACAGGGTGGGCAGGGAATTGAACCGTTGGCGACATGATATGCAGAGCAATCTGGATGTTTTGTATCAAATGCAGAAAAGAAGAAAATATACGGAAGTAGAAAAACGTATGAAAGAATTATGCAGCGGCCTAAAGGATTATCCCGAAATGCCGCAACCTACGGGAAATGACGGCTTGGATGCCGCACTGATAAAAGTGCTTTCCAAATGCCGTGAAAGTGGGATACATTTTCACTATATTGTTTTGGGAAATGTTTCCCGAATAGACAGTATGAAGTTTGGCAATCTGATGAATAACCTTCTCAGCAACGGAATGGAAGCCTGTCAGGGGCTGACCGGTAAAAGGGAAATGGAGCTGGTAGTGCGCAGCAGACCGGGAGGAGTAGAGATTTATCTGGAGAACAGTATAGGATGTTCTGTTTTGAAAAAGAATCCGGACCTGAACAGCAGTAAACAGGATAAGGAAAGACATGGTTTTGGACTGGAGAGCATCCGGCGTATTGTTGAGGAATGCGGTGGAACATATGAATATTGGGAGGAATACGAAGAAGAAAACAAGTTTTGTCAGTGCATTTATCTGACAACTGCATAATGAAGAAGAATGATGAAAAATGCTAAATTTATAATTTTATTGTTGTGCTTTGTATTATTATAAAGTATAATGGTTATAAAAAGCAAAGGACAATTTGGGCTTATTGATAAGTGGCGGATAATCTGGTGTTATCTAT
>CANQUQ010000063.1 GCA_947627115.1 uncultured Acetatifactor sp. | reverse complement strand
TAGTGTGCATGCGTTTCAAAAATCATTGTACTTCCTCCATACCATCTGTCATATGAACATCTGCATCCTCAATTGTGACGGTATTATATTCACAGTTCCTCTTACACATTTTTATATCATTCATCCTGATACGTAATTATATCAAACACCGCCTCGTCAATGACCTTGACGCATTCATCAACATTTTTCATTATATCTTTTCCCCAAAACCGAATTACTGTCCACCCCAAAAATAGCAATTCCTTATTAACTTCATCATCTCGTTCTCTGTTCCTTTGAATTTTAGGAAGCCAATATTCCGCATTATCACCCTTTTGCAGTCTTGGTTTCAGCACTTCCCAGTCTTTCCCATGAAAAAATTCGCTGTCACAGAAAATAGCTATTTTGTATTTTGTAATCGCAATATCCGGTTTGCCCGGAACTTTACTATAGTTCTTACGGTATCTGTATCCTTTATTCCATAATGCTTTACGCAGTTTTATCTCTATCGAAGTATTTCTGCTCTTAATATGTGACATATTTCTATGCCTTTGTTCTTTAGTCAAATTATCTGCCATATCAACATTCCTGCAGTTTATCTTTGACTGCTTTTGCCACATACCAAAACATTACCGGTGGAATGGCATTCCCCAACGCTCTATACTGTGCCGCTTCACTGCCAACAAGTTCAAATTCATCCGGGAATGATTGTATACGTGCCACTTCTCTCGGCGTAAAACGCCTATAACGGCTGCCCTGCATCAGAACCGGATCAGTGCTGTTAAGAGATACTTTTGCCAAATGTGCCCCTACCGTGTTGCAAGGTTTATTGATATCCTGTGCTCTTCCTTTATTCATACTTTCCCGCTTTTTCATCATTCCGGCTACAGCCCGGTCGCTAAAATAATATTTTTCATCTACATCTGTATCTATTACTTTTTTCAATGGTGCATAATCCGATTCATTATCAATTTCAATCTTTGGAAAACTAAAATCAATATGTAAGTCCTTTCTAAAACCAACAATAATAACACGTTCTCTTTTCTGAGGCACCCCATAGTCAGCCGAATTCAGCACTCTGTACTGCACATCATATCCGCTGTCCTCAAATTCTTTTATAATCAAAGGAAATGCACTTCTTTTATTTGCCGTTAATATTCCTTTTACATTTTCAGCAATAAAGCATTTCGGCTGTCGTTCTTTTAAAATCCTGCACATTTCAAAAAATAATTTCCCTCTTTCATCTTTCACGCCCAGTCTTTTTGGATTTTGTGCAATAATTGAAAATGATTGGCAGGGAAATCCACCTGTCAAAATATCAAATTCAGGAAGTTCATCTGACTTAACTTCTCTTATATCCCTGCTATCCGGCGTAATTTTAAAATTCTCTTTAAAGATATTGCAGGCATTATCATCAATATCGTTTGCATAAACAATCTCCATGCTGTTAGAATCGTAATGTTTTCCCAAAAAATCAAAATTCCCCAATAGACCTACGTCCGTTCCTCCACATCCGCAAAATAATGAAGCAACTCTTAATTTTTCCATGTCAACAACTCCTCAAATTCACCAACTTTTTTAGGGTCAAATGTTATATCAGCTCCGTCAGACGGTACCATTTCTATTTGATCACTTTTATATAATCCAACCGGATCCTGCAGCAAAAACAATTTTCTTTCTGTTTTGCTTAAAAGAAGACGATATACATAATACCTGTCATGTGTACTGCTTGCCGTATTCCATACATTTTTAGTCAAATGAATGCGATTAAAGTGCAATGGTTTTGAACTAATTGTTGTTTTTACTTCGATATAACGCTTACGCTCATCCAGTTCTACAGAACTGATATCATATCCTACCGCAAACTGTGTAGGTATCCTTTTTATTAAATGAATTAAATCTTCACGTCCGCCAAGCTTGATCCGCATACACTCATGACCATGCACCAGACTTTCCCCTATATCGCCAATATCCTTTGCAGTAAACGCATCATAGTATGTGGCAATGCGTTTTTCTATCGCATTATCCCTCTGAACTAAATCAGTTATGCCTGCTGTTTCAACATTTTCTGCATTTTCTTTCAAAAGTGCTAATTCATCCGTATCTGCAGCAATGTATGCCAAAATATCCGTTGAAAAATCTGTATCTTCCAAACGGCGATTTACATACGAAAACCATCCGCTGACGCAATCTTTCACATCCTGCAGATTTCCTTTTCTATCACGAATCATTGTGTCATATTGGTTAAACCACTCTCCTGATTCACAAAATTTTACAATAGAATTTTCTTCAAGTGTATTTAAATAATATGTCCTGTTATCATATGTTTTCAAAAGATTTGCAATTTCCATATAATCTACAATATCGCCAGCATATCGGACTACATCCCCTGTTTCATCATATGTCATTCTCTGTCTGCGATTATCCGTTATTCTGCCCCATGTTTTTTCAACACCTTCCTGATCTCTTGTAACACGCAAATCATTAAATATGCAGTGACATACCTCAGATTTGGTGATACCAACCGCATTGCCTCCGTCTCTGTTTGCATATCTCAATAGTTTTAAAATATACTGTGCAGGTTTAAAGTGTACTCCCTTTTCAATTTGCTCCAACACTCCCTTAGGCTTAATATGCGCACCCGGATATTGAAAATTATATAGAAAAACTTTAAAGCATTCTACTAAATCTTGATTTTCTGCCAGTTCAACAGCTCTTCTTCCGGGTTTATCAGTTTCCTCTGTGTGTTCTATAAAACCAAATAACGCAGATATTTCTGTACGCCAATTATTGATTGTTTTTAATTCTCTATGTGTATTCCCCGGATAGCGGAATAACGCCGCATTAACACACGCAGCAAACTCATCTGCCGGTTTTTCACCAACTCTTGTTATTTCTTCCGCTACATAAATAAGAACATTCTCAATATCCCCCTTAAATCTTGGTCTAACATGATGCAACCTGAAATAAAACTGCTCCGGTATCTGATATTCAGCCATCCTTTTTATCCCCCAATGCTTTTTTCAATTGTTCAGCAATGCACTCTGCCATTAGCGGTGGTACCGCATTTCCGACTTGTCTGAACTGTTGGGTTTTATTTCCTAAGAAAATAAAATCATCCGGAAATGACTGCAGTCTCGCACACTCTCTTACAGTAGGCACCCGATTATACTGATAATGAAAATGATGTCTGTGTCCCGTATCAATCGTCGGCGCGGGTTTGTCGCTTGCAAATCTAGTCCATGCTACATGAAAATTTCTACTGTTTTTATATTCTTCCGGCAAATCCTTATAATTTCCACCATCCGGAACTAATGAAATAATCTTTTTTACTTTATCAGAATGCTCTGCCGCAATATGGTTTCTCACAACATCCGAATTTTTCCGCATCAACTTCTGATACTCATTTTGAGGCTGCGTTATGTATGCGGCATTTTCGCTTCCAATTTCATCGGCTAATGCCGGAAGATCTGATAATGCCATCCGGCAGCTTACCTTATTTTCATCTATTGGCGGATATTCAAAATGCCCTCCTCTTATTCCTACAAACACCACTCTTCTTCTGTTTTGAGGAACTCCATAATCGGAAGCGCATAAAATTTTATATTGAATATCATATCCCATCTCGGTAAATTTTTGAATAATATTATCTTTAATTTTTCCACCAAATAAACCAACCAATCCGGGAACATTTTCTATCACAAATGCTCTGGGTCGAATTTCCTCTACCAGTCTAATATATGATAAATACAGTTTATTTCTTGGATCTTCAAATTTTCTTGGTCCTGATAACGACATTCCCTGGCAGGGCGGTCCTCCAATAATTACATCTATTGTCTTTCCGCCTATTAGTGGTTTAATATCTTTTTCATATGTAATCTGTGTAATATCACCACAGATCGAACGAGAGTCATTATGATTCAATTCAAATGTTTCTAATGCCTTTTTATCATTATCAATTCCAAGCAGTACATTATATCCCGCTTTTTCAAAACCATATGAAAGACCGCCGCATCCGCAGAATAAATCTATTACATTCAAACTATTATCCATTGTGCTTTTTTGCCTTTCTGTTATCATCAGGTTTTTCCGCATCCGCAGGTATTGCCCATGCTTCTCCCAGTTTAAAAGTCCCTTCGATACGTCCTTCTGAACATAAAATTTGTACTCTTCTTTGTGAAATATTCCATTTTTTCGCTGCTTGATTTGCCGTCATAAATCCCATATTGATTACCTCTTTCTTTAGTACATTATATTCTACGGGACGAACAAAAACAAGTGAAAATATAACTTATGACTATATATTATTTTTATGATTTTTTAAAAAAGTTGTTGACACTTCTTTTTTGCGGTGGTATAGTAGTTATTGTTCGATTAACTGCACCGCTAGCTCAGTTGGTAGAGCACCTGACTCTTAATCAGGGTGTCCAGGGTTCGAACCCCTGGCGGTGCATTTGAAGCACTGTTTTTGGTGATTTGGCATCGGGG
>CANQUQ010000062.1 GCA_947627115.1 uncultured Acetatifactor sp. | reverse complement strand
AGGGGCTGTAACGAAATAACTTTTTAAAGACTTTTTTAAGAAGTTGGATTTCGTTCAGCTTCTTTTTTATTTGATTTTCCGATCATAAGGACAGAATAAAACATCTCAACCCGTTTTTATGAGATGTTCCTTGCTGTTTTGACCGTTTTTTGGGCACAATGTCCCTATATGCCCCAATTTCGGCCCTTCAATTGTGCATAACTTTTCAGTTCAGCAGTGCTTTCTTACCGTTCTCCTTGTCCTGATTCAGGCGGTATCGATGATATTTGATCAGATTGTAACCTAAACATACGATGAGAAATTCCATTTTCGCATTTTCGAGTCCTTTTCTCGTGAATCTCGTGAACTTCATGTCCTGTTTGATCACTCCGAACGCTCCCTCCACCTGGATGCTCCTCTGCTTCTTGAGCTCTTTGCCGAACTCGCTGCTGAGGTTCGCATCCACTTCACCATAGAACTGTTCGAGCACGATGTCCCTGCTCAGGATCCTGCGCTGATGGCCCTTCCTGCAGCACTCGCTCATAAAGGGACAGCCTTCACAGCTCTCCTCGCTCCCCATCATCTGTATGATCCTCAGGTTCTCCCCGCTGTCGTCATATCTCTCTGAAGCGATCAGATCGAAAGCATAACCGTTAGGACATGTCCTGTATCCTTTGTCATCCTTCTCCCAGTTCAGCGGATTGAATTTTCTCTTCCTGAACTTCGGTTCGTTCTTCCTGGCATACATCGAATATTTCATGCACAGCTCCATTCCATGTGACGCACAGTACATGTAGTTGTCATAGCTTCCATATCCTGCATCCGCCATAGGATGGATCGGATATTCACCATTATACATATGATATCTCTCCATGAACGGAATGAACGTCTTCGTATCGCCCGGCCTCTGGAAGAGGTCCGCATTCACGATGATCCCGTCACTGACGGCAATCTGTGCATTGTAGCACGGTCTGCTCAGTCCCGTACGGCAGTAGTAGTCCATCTTCGTCGCACACATCGTCGCATCATGGTCCGTCTTCGAACAGCTGTTCCTGTCTCCTATGACATCCAGCCAGTATTCATATTCACCGAGCTTCGTGTAATATGACATGAAGATATCATACCATCTCTGGATCGGATGCTTCTTCTTTCCCTTTCCATAGACGGGCTCTATGCCCTCACTGACCATGCATTCCATCAGATACTGGACGATATATCCAATCTCCTGTGCACAGTACTGATGATGGTATGGGAAGCTGAATCCTCTCTCAGAGTTCATGGATACGATGGATTCCGTGATCCTCGTATACAGTTTCCACCTTGCGTTGATGATCCTCGTCCTGTAGACAAAGGTATACCTGTTGGCGTTGGCCTCTATCTTCGTGCCATCTATGTACTGGATGGACGTATTGACGCCCATGAGCCTTTCGATGTTCCTTGTGATATCGAAGAATATCTGATCGATGTCCTCGATGAGATAGTCCGTCATCAGACGTTCGAAGGCCATGAAGCTCGGTCTTTCCTCCTGCATGAGGAACATGTACTTGATGTTGGACCTGCAGAGCTCCTCCAAGCTTCTGAGATCATGGTAGCCCTCCATTCTGGCGAACAGGATGGTCATGAGCAGTCTCACGTTATCATATCCCTTTCTTCCTCGGCATTCGGTTCTCTTGAGATATTTATTGAGATCGACTCCTTTCAGTGCCCTTAGGAAAGAGAAAACCTTATCATCAGGTTCGATAAGAACCTCAAGATTTAGTGGCAAAGATAACTGAAATGTGGTATAATCAACAGTGTAATTAGATTTCATATTCGTTATATTTTCCATAATCTAATTATATCATAAAAGACAATGATATTCATCAAAAACGATGATAACCATTGCCTTTTTTTGTGACATTTGTGCAGGGTCTATTAACTTTTTATTTCGTTACAGCCCCCTTTTTAATATTCAATCACAACTTTTTTATATAATGTTATAGTGTTAGGATGCTTTTAATATTGATGAAAGATTTTTCTGATCTCTTCTCTTTGATGGCTATGAAGTAATGCCAGCATTAAAAGAATTCTCGCTTTTTGTGGAGATAAAGTATTGGCAGAGATACAATAGTGATGAGGATCAAAGATCTCATCACTTAAGACGATTCCTTGAATCACACGAGAGGCCCTCACAAAGATGATCCCTTTTTCAGAAAGATCATTAATAGCTTCTAACCACGAACGATCATAATTCCCATTCCCTGATCCTGCAATCACGATTCCTTCATGATCCTGGGAAAGATCATAAAGCATCGATGCATGTGCGCCAGCATAAAAATAAACAATCGCAACTTCTGGTAAATGATCAATCTCCATATGAGAAAACAATGAATGCTGGGTATGCTTCTTAAAGATCTTTGAAAAGAAATAGACCTGATCATCCTGCATATATCCTAAACATCCAAAAGATTTCTGATCAAAGGCATCAATCTTATAATTATTCACCTTTTGAATATCCCTTGCAGAATAGATCGTATTAGAAAACAGCAACATGACCCCTTGATCATAAGCATCAGGATGCCCCGCTAAGGCAATGGCCTGATAGAGATTATAAGGTCCATCAGGACTTGTGGCTGTGGCAGGTCTCATGGCTCCTGTTAAAACAACTGGTTTTAAAGTATGAAGCGTGAGTGTTAGAAAATAAGCTGTCTCTTCAATGGTATCTGTCCCATGGGTCACAACGATACCATCGACTTCATCATCTTGTGCTACTTTATTGATTGTCTTCATCAACAATAACCAACGTTCATTATTCATTTCATTACTATCAATATTCATGATCTGATGAACCTGGATATGAGCCATATCTTTGATCATAGGAATCGTTTCAATGATTTCATCCATTCCTATTTCTCCTGCACGATAAGCACTCGCTTTTCCAATCTGTCCAGTTCCAGCAATCGTTCCACCTGTCGCAATAATCGCAATTGTTTTCATAAGAGACCTCCTTTTTTACTAATTTGATTGTAATAGAAATCATTATTTTTTTAAATAGTTTTTTTCCTTCTTTATTGATAGAATTTATGTTATAATTTGATAGGGTGTTCATATATATGGCTAGACAAACAAAATACGAGAAAATATACAATTACTATAAAGAACAAATAGAAAAAAATATCATCAAAATTGATGAAATGTTACCAGTTGAAGACGAAATCATTGAAAAATTCAATGCATCACATATGACAGTCAATCGTGCGATGTCATTACTCGCCAACAATGGTTACATTCGTAGAGTCCCAGGTACAGGGTCTTTTGCCTGTCCTGATTTTAGAAGAAGAATCAATTTCTCCTATGATGATAATTTCAGTCTTAATGCAATGATTGAAAATTCTGGGATGTCACCAAAGACAGTGCTGTTATCCTATAATATTAAAAAAGCATCAGAGCTTCCACGTGTGGCTTCAACGATGAGAATTGATCCTCAGACCTATATCCATGAAATCATCAGATTAAAATATGGAAATGGCCGTTTGGTCTGCTTCACAAAAGCTTATCTATCTCAGGAAGTTCTTCCTTCTTTAGATATCACTAAATTGGAAGGATCCTTAGATGATTATATGTCTTATCTAGGCATAAAAAAAACAGATGGTTATACTGTCATTCGTGCCTGTCTCCCTGATGAACTTCAAAAGAAATATTTTAATAGGCCAAACATCGCCCTCCTTCATCAAAGAATTCTCTGGAATATTCATCAGAAACCTTTTGAACTCACAGACAATTACTATGCAGGAGATATGGTTTCTATTAAAAACCTGCGTAAGATGGAAATCTTAAATATATCAAAGTAAAGACTGCAAAATGCAGTCTTTTATTGTTGATTCATATGTTGGAGATAGAGATCCTGATATTCCTTAGACTTCACCATATCTCCTTTATTCTTATACATCTCAGATAAAAGATATTCACTATGATAACGTTTAGAATCTTCTAATGTAGGTAGAAGATCTATGACTTCATCCAAGTATTCATAACCCTTTAATGCAAAAGTATCATACATGATTTCACAATCATGAACGAGTTCTACATTCTTTGTTTCATAGAGTTTATTGAGACATGCTTTCGCATAACGATATTCTTCTTTTGTCATAAAGTAATTAAAGAGAATATTATATAACATCTGTTTTTGTTTCTTTGTCAGTTTTTCATGAGATAACTGTTTTGTTTTCTTTTTCACTTCTTTAAGATGATCTTGCATGATATCAGCTTGAAGAATCATCATGATTTGATTATAAGAGGAGAAGAGCTGATGATGATCTTCAATGATCTGATAATAGCTTTTAAAATCACGTTTTAATAAAGCTTGAGATAATTGTGTTAAAACAGCATCTTTTTTCTTTTTCGTCTGATGATCATGAACCAATGTCATGATCAGCATGATGACTAAAACGACAATCAATAAGATGGAATACCATTTCATTTGAGATCACCATTTATCATTTTATCAAATCTTTGAATCATTTCCAATGTTGGATCCTTTTGTCTATAAATACTCTTTGTCCCTAAGACATAACAATTCGCACCAAGGTTTTGACAT
>CANQUQ010000061.1 GCA_947627115.1 uncultured Acetatifactor sp. | reverse complement strand
AGCTGCCTTGCGTTCGGAATAACAGAGTAATATCTTGCGTAATCATAGCCTTCACTGTTTATGAGAATGCCGTCATCGTAATTTTCTCCAAGAACAAGGAGACAGTGAGCAACGCCGTTTTTATCCCCGTACATTAAATCTTTATTTTCAGTTATATAATCCCTGTCCAGCAATAAATCTTCACAAAGGGATTCATATTCCTCATCGGACAGTTCAATAATCTTTTCCGCGACACAGCTTTTAACCTTTATTTCTTCATCCTTGCAATGAAGTCTTGTGTTAATTTTCATTTGTCCACCTCCATAAAATTAAGGCTGCCGGTATGACAGCCCACTTATCTTAAATTGTTTAATTAATAGACATATTTGATTTAACCCCTACTTTATGATAAAATCTATTTATCAAATGCAGGAGGTGCGGTATGTCAAAGCGAATTATATTTCATATTGATGTCAACAGCGCTTTCCTGTCCTGGACTGCAACGCAAATGGTAAAAGAGGGGAAAGACGATATCCGCCTTGTCCCGTCTGTCATAAGCGGTGATCCGAATAAACGCACAAGCGTTGTGCTTGCAAAATCCATTCCTGCTAAAAAGTATAAAATCAACACAGGCGAACCGATTTCCATGGCGCTTCGCAAGTGCAAAGATCTTGTTATCGCTCCTCCCGATTTTAAGCTCTATTCAAAATTTTCAAAGGCATTCAAAGATATCTGCCGTGAGTACACGCCTGTTGTTGAGGAATTTTCCATTGACGAATGCTTTCTTGATATGAGCGGTATGGAGAATATCTATCCTGATATACTTGCAACGGCTTATGAAATCAAAGACAGAATAAAATCCGAACTCGGCTTTACCGTA
The DNA here is from genome assembly GCA_947627115.1 of uncultured Acetatifactor sp. Taxonomy (GTDB): domain Bacteria; phylum Bacillota; class Clostridia; order Lachnospirales; family Lachnospiraceae; genus Acetatifactor. The sequence goes on along the minus strand of CANQUQ010000061.1, from coordinate 3,740 downwards.
AATGTCGGTATAGGCTCTAACAAGCTACTTGCTAAAATGGCAAGTGATTTTGAGAAGCCCGACAAGGTTCATACGCTTTTCGATTATGAAGTTGAGCACAAGATGTGGATTCTGCCGATAAGAGATCTGCTTTTTTTAGGCAAAGCCACGGCGGAAAAATTAAACAACATCGGCATTAAAACAATCGGCGAGCTTGCGCATACCGATATAGCCACATTAAAATCCCTTGTCGGCAACAAGGCAAGCGAACAGTTACATAATCACGCCAACGGCATTGATAATGAACCTGTTGATGATTCACCGAGGGAAGTTAAAAGCTACGGTCATTCCATAACCGTTGAGGAGAATGTAACCGATAAGGATACGGCATACAAGCTGCTTTTATCACTGACCGATGCGGCGGCTTCACGGATGCGTGCCGATAATGTCAAAGCTCATTGTGTTTCCGTCAATATACGGGATAACAACTTTAACAATAAATCTCATCAGAAGCAGTTTGACCGTGCCACCGACATAACCTTTGATATTTACGATTCCGTAAAGGAGCTTTTTGATGAGGTGTGGAACGGCAAAACGCCGCTCCGTTTGCTTGGCGTAACCCTTTCGGATATATCAAAGGGTGACGATGAACAATTATCATTCTTTTCCGATGACAATTCGCAAAGCGATAAAAGGCGCAAAATAGACACGGCAATGGATGCAATCAGAGACAGATTCGGTGACTCAACAATATTGCTCGGCTCTACCATGAATACCAAAAGACCTAAAAAGAAATGAAGTCCTTCAATGATGCCTCGTCTAAATAAGAAAAATCAAAACCAAAATAGTTAATCTCATCGTCAGTCATATCAAGCTCTTCACGAAGTATAGCTCGCAGTTCTTCTCCTTTATTGAATTGTCCGATGTAATCAAGTGCATGATTTAAAATAGTTTCAAGCTTTTCTTTTGAAATATCTGTCATTCCGTTGTTTCCTCCTGTTCTTCAATATATTTAATGTATGGAACTTTCAGCCAGTGTGTTTGTTTCGTATTTGAAAACATGCTTTTAATTTCATTATATTACTATCTTTTCACATACTCATTGCAGGGCCCTCGTCTGTTTCTTCAATTTCATTCTCATCTGTTTGCAATATTTCACTTTCTTCTTGTTTTCTTTGAGCTTCAGCTTCCTCTCGACAAGCAAATACAGTCAACGGACAAATACTATCACGAAACGGATTTACAAATATACGCTGTCCGTTATCCCATTTCACATCTATGAATCCATTGCTTAAAACTTTAAGAACAGTTCCCCTTTGCCCGCATTCTATATTTAACTCGCTATTCTCGGTTTTAAAAAACTCTATTCTTTCATTCGCGTAATAGCAATGGCTGTACGCTTCTGCACACTTTTTCCTCCACTCGCCATGAATACACACAGGTATATCTTCATTTAAAGCCTTGACCAGTTGTTCATCATCAAGTTTAAGATCGGGATAAAGTTCATATGCCCTTGCAATTATTCTTGCATTTGAACCGTAACACTCTATTGATATAGCATCAGGGACACCCCAATTATATGTGAAAGTAAACCGCTGATCTTCAGCTATTTGTTTTTCGATCTCATATTTGTATACCAGGTCCTTACAAATCTGCAACTGATTATCTTTAGAATACTTAATACCACTGTCCTCAAGAAAATTTGTGATTTCTTCAAATGTTGAGAACGCTCCGATTCTCTCATTCTTTTCCATATCTGAGTTCACAAGCCAAAATCGGCATCTCTCATCCATATAAATTCTGCAAATCATTGATTGCTTTCCTCCTGTTCTTCAATATATTTAATGTATGGAACTTTCAGCCAGTGTGTCCAACCGCTTGAAGTTATAGGTGTTTTGATTACACCGTCATAGGTGTTGGCAGCGTGGATTACATATCCATTGCCGATATACACACCGATATGTCCCTGATGCCAGACTGCAAGACCGGGAATATCGGGCATAGTACTGATCGGTCCTTTTTCTGTTGCTGCCGAAAACATTCCGTCAGCAGTTACATCCTTCATTCCGTTTGTTCCGTATTTGATTGTACCGCTTGTTTCATCATACCAGCCGTAGCCTTTAATCAATCCTACGCAGTCAGATGTTCTTCTGCCTAGCCAATGCTCACGAATATACGCTTCCTTGTCCGTAACATGAGAACCGAACACACCTTTAAGTCTGTTCAGTTCTTTTTCTGTAAGCACCTGACCGTGTGAGCCCCATACATACCCCCATTTGTTCTCATAGGCAAATTCAGCCCACCTGACTAAATCAAGATTGTTTTTATCGGTATCAGTCAAATCAATGTCAATGACTGTATTCTTAATAACGCTCATAAGGCTGTTGAATTCATCCTTATCTATGGCAATGCCAAAGGCAGAAAAAACTGCGTTTCTCAAATCGTCATCTGTTTCTGATAGCTCAAAACAATCGGCATATTTTGTAATGAAATCGGGATCGGTTTTCTCGGCATTATATAAGGCACAAGCGTACAACGCCTGTGCCTTTTTGATAGTAAGGTTATTCAGTTTTCTTTTCTGAAATTCTTTGCCTATTCCTGTCATTACCGATTCAAGATGACTGAGCTTTGTTTTTTCTTCTGCTGACATATTCTGAACTATCATCTGCTGTGCCTGAACGGTATCGACTTCAATTTCGCTGATATTGCTCATAACACCCATATACACAATCAAGGGCAGAAAGAACAGCATTAATGTTGAACAAAGAATAGTTGCTATTGCAATTCTGCCGCGTTTGTCCGATGCAACTGCAACGACAGCCTTTGCGGCTGCAACTTTTGCACTCATATGATTCTCACCTTCTTTACAAAAAAATAAGGACCTGCTGATACAAGTCCTATGAATTATTTAATTAAAGCAAACTTATATAATCCCTTCTGCCATAGATAAAACGCATAATATATACGGTATTGCTCATTTCATCCACACGATAGAACATTATATAATTTTTTATTATTGCTTTTCTGTATTTTTTACTTTTCAGTCTGTCATTATCACACAATGCATACATCAATGGATTTTCAGATACATTATCATAGCATTTTAATACTTCATCCAAAAAATCAGATGCTGCCCTCGGCGCTGACAAATCCTTTGAAATATACTGTAGAATATCTGCCAAATCATTTTCGGCAGGCTTTGCAACAATAAGTTTATAACTCATACTGTTTTCTTAATTCAGCGAGTGCTTCCCTTGCATCCCTGACTTCTCCCTTATTTATTGCTTCCTCAGCTTCTGCCAATTTTCTTTCAACATCATGGATAAACATATTTTTTTCATATGTTTCCATACTCATAACAACCATATCACCATATCCGTTTTTTGTAACGAATACGGGCTCATTGCTATTGTGGCACATAGCAGATATTTCACTTGTATTTTTCAAATCTCTGATAGGAATAATCTGCGGCATAAAATCATCTCCTTATATTTCCGACCTAATTATACCACAATTATTCCACGATTTCAATTTTTTATTCAAAATTTTTATCTACCACCCGCCTTACCGAACATTTTCTGTTTAAATTCGGGAGCGATAACTTGAAGCAGATATCTTTCGTTTCCGCATCTGTAAAGACAAGTGCCTCGTTCGGGATATTTAATCAGTTCAAATTCTGACGGTTCAAGCTGCATGATATCAATATATATCTTCGGTTCAATATTTCCGGCATTGAATAAAAACTGATGTGTCGGGATAGA
>CANQUQ010000060.1 GCA_947627115.1 uncultured Acetatifactor sp. | reverse complement strand
AATAAGGACTAAATTAGTGCTAACCCCTTGATTTTACTGGGTTTCTCTAACTTTGTCCTTATTATAACATCATCATCATTGAATGGATGGATACATAGAAAATCATTGATGAAGATCGGAATCAATACCAGCGGATCCACAATGCAGGCATCTATTGCCTGATTAAAATTATCGCAAATGGAATCAACTGCCCCCGGTGTCTCATAAGGAGCCAACGGGGTAAATCGCACTGTCCGGGTTCCATCCGGGTGGTTTTCGGCTATCACATTCTGCGTATTCTTAAACCTTCCTCCGATATCCTTTTGCGAATATTGATATAAATCCCGGTGGAGCTGCAAAATATAAGAGGAACGAATCGGGATATATTCATAGCTCTCATGGATCGTATTTAAAACATCCCGATACCCCATAATTTCTTCTTCATCTCTATTCCTTGGTGTCGTCTTTTCCATGACTAGCTGCTGAAGCCTGGTGCTTGTCGTAACAATGCCTTCAATCTTATTGGAAGCCTCCGTACTTTGTATTTTTGCTATCTCGACCAGTTTTTCCAGTGTGGCCGGTTTCTGCTTAAGATATAATTCCTGTTTCCCTTTAAACTCATGAATCTGCGCTACCAATCCAAGAATTTCCGAATCCCATCTGTGATTCTTTAAATTAGCATAATTAAAGATCCGCATTCGCCTAGCTCCTCTCTTTTCGCCTAATTATACCATTCATTTAGGTGATAATCAATATTTTGCTCCAAATTCACCTAATTCATTCCTAAATTATGCGAAAGCCAAATCATTAGGCGATTTCAACACAAAAAATATACCTTTTTAGCCAATCAAAATTTTAGCCAAAATAAAAATGACCAGCTTCTTTCACGCTGGCACTGATGTCCTTTAACAATTATTACACAATTTAACAATATACTCTTGTCATAGTTCGTAAGTTATCACAAAAATGCTTGCATTTATTTGTGATAACCTTAGAACTATGATTTATGACATTCTGGCAATAAAAAAAAAATAAGCCTTTTTCCCATACTGTCAATCCCTGATTTTAATCAAAAAAGCTATTGACAAATCCGTCTACACATTGTAGACTCCATATTAGACTACACTATGTAGACAGGAGGATGTACTTATGGCAGAAATTCAGTTGGGGGCTGTGGAGGCTCGCTTTGCGGACATCATTTGGGAAAGGGAGCCAGTGACATCTGCCGAACTTATAAAGCTGGCTTCGGAAAAACTCACCTGGAAGCGGACAACAACGCACACGGTACTGCGTCGGCTTTGCGACAAGGGGCTGTTTCAGAACAACAACGGCGTGGTGACTTCTCTCTTGTCCCGGCAGGAGTTCTATGCCCTTCACAGCAAGAAGTATGTAGATGAGACCTTTGCGGGTTCACTTCCGGCTTTTCTTGCCGCGTTTACCAGCGAGAAGAAGCTGACAGCCGAGGAAATTACCGAAATTCGTGAACTGATTGACAAGGCAGGAGAATAGTGTGAAGAATAAGCTCGATAGCTTATTCTTCACACGGCAATTTGTGCCGGAGCGCCACAAATTGCTTTGATGGCAGATGAGAAATCGCATTCGCGAATTTCTCATCGCCCCGTCGCGTAAAACGCTCCGGAATGGGGATTAACATGGTCGATGCATTCGTGAAAATTCTGAACATGAGCATTATCGCAAGCTGGTTGATTTTAGCGGTAGTGCTATTCCGGTTCATACTGAAAAAGGCACCAAAGTGGATCGCCGTTCTTTTGTGGGGAATTGTCGCTTTGCGGCTGGTGGTTCCCTTCTCCTTCGAGAGCGCGTTGAGCCTGATTCCCAGCGCCGAGATCTTCAACGCCCATAATATCCAATATGAAACACCCACTATCAGCAGCGGTATCCCCTCCATTAATAATGCAGTCAATCCCGCTCTGAGCCAAACATTTGCACCCAGCTCTGTCGGCAGCATCAACCCGCTTTATACCTGGACACTTGTTCTGTCAATAATCTGGCTCATCGGTGTAGCCGTTATGTTGCTATATGTTCTAATCAGTTATGTTCGGGTACATCGGAGTGTTGCGGAAAGAGTACCCTATGAACAAAACATCTTTCTGTGCGATTATGTAAAATCTCCATTTATTCTGGGATTGGTTCAACCCAGAATCTATCTGCCATCTAACATGGACGCATCGTCCATGGAGCCGGTAATTGCCCACGAAAAGGCACATTTGGCAAGGCATGACCACTGGTGGAAACCGCTGGGCTTTCTGATTTTGGCGATTCACTGGTTCAACCCTCTGTGCTGGGCGGCTTATGTGCTGTTGTGTCGAGACATTGAGCTGGCCTGCGACGAAAAGGTCATCCGGCAGATGGATATGGACGGGAAAAAACAATATTCCTTCGCTCTGCTGGAGTGCAGTTCCGGACGACGGCCGGTCACAATTTGCCCGCTGCCCTTTGGAGAAGTTGGCGTAAAAGAAAGGGTGAATAAGGTGTTGAATTACAAAAAACCGGCGTTTTGGACTATTGTTGCGGCTGTTGTCGCTTGTGCATTGGTAACGGTGTGTTTTGCGACGAATCCAGTGGCAGCAGAACCCGGCAAACCGGATAAGAACGACACTGATAATGGACGAGAGCTGACCCTTGATGATGTGATTATGCTGTCGCAGAAGGGAGATGCGCTGACTTGGTCGGACTTTGAGCAATATCAAGGACGGGAGATTGGTTTAGGTCTTTATATCATGCAATATGAGATTGATGAACTCTTCGAGGTTCTGGTCGGTGGTGTCGGTGGTGCCCCGGACGATAAGCCCATGTATATCTACCTGATGGTCAACAATGAGGCAGAGGACTGCATTGATATCCGAACAGAGGATGTATCCGGATTCATCGAAGCGCACAGAAACGATAGCCAAACCGATAAGAACTATCATGACCTGAGTTCAGACGGAGCGCTTGAAGTCTCAGTGGACATTATCGGCAAGGATAACCTCATTTTGAAGCAGTCTTTGCGAACGAACAGTGAGGAAATTAAAATTACCAACAACAGCGCAGTCAAAGCTGTGATATACTTGTATGTTGACGATGATCTTGATAATCCTTCCCGTCAGTTGTCTTGTGATAGTACGGATACAATAACATTCACAGGCTTGGATTCCCGTTTTAAATATCAAATCGGTGTAAGCGCCGATACGTCAACTCGTCTTAATTTGACGATAACTGAGTAAGAAATTTTAAATCAGTTTCATTTCTTTTAAATTTCCATGTCGATACAAATTTACTGTTCCGCAATTTCCGCCGGGCACACTGCTGTGCCGTTTTCGCCCAGCTTACCGAGCAGCTCATAGAGGATTCCGTAGAGAACCTGCGCTTTTCCCGGTTTCAAATCAACACAGGCGGCGAGGCGCTGCGGCACCGAGAGCGCCTTTTCGTGCAGGGCAGTTCCCGCATCGGTTATGGAAACGATCAGGTCTCGTTCATCTTCGGTCGAGCGGCGGCGCGCCACATACCCCTTTTCCTCCAACCGTTTGAGCAAAGGCGTCAGTGTACTGGAATCGAGATACAGGAATTTGCCGACCTCCTTCACTCGCAGTTCCTTATGTTCCCACAGCACCATCATCGTAATGTACTGCGTGTAGGTCAGATCAAGTTCATCGAGGTACGGTTTGTACGCTTTCACAATCTCTTTTGCACAGGCGTAGAGAGGAAAACATATTTGGTTTTCGAGTTTTAGTGGGTCAAATGGAACCGCCATGATTTCTGCTTCTCCTTACGATATGATTCCCCTTGCAAAATCAGCGGCTGCCTTTTGGTCGGCCTCATTCGGTCTGCCCTTATGAAGCATTGCAAAAGCGCCCCTGCAGGAAAACTCCTCCTGCGCAACAGGGATTTTCTTCTCCGCAAGCAGCGTTTCCACGTACTTGCGGGTGGATTTTACGGCGGCGGACGTGCTGAAATTTACAACTTTGCCCACAGACACATGAATACCGCCGATAAATTTTTTTACTTCGTCATCTACATCGAAAGCATACGGGGCGCTGCCGAGAAACAGAATATCCACATCTTCGGCCAGCGGCTCCGACACCGTTTTTGCTTCCACGCCGACGGCTTTTGCAATCGCCTCCGCAATCTTCTTTGTGTTGCCGCCTCTTGAATAGTACCGTACTGCAAGTTTCATGTCAAGTTCACCTCCAATATTAAGATACCTGCTGTTCGGCTTCATGAGCCTCACAGCACCTCCTCCACCTTTGCCTTTACCTTGTCAAGGGATTCGGTCGGCTCAAAGCGTGCAGCGATTTCACCGTTTCGATCAATCAGAAATTTCGTGAAGTTCCATTTGATGTTTCCGTTGTTTTTATATTCCTTGTCCATCTTCTTGACGACCCCCTTCAGCACCAACCCCATCGGGCCGGAAAATCCGGCAAAGGTGGTGTTCTCCGTCAGATATTTGTAGAGCGGGATCGCGTTGTCACCGTTGACATCGATCTTGGCAAACTGCGGAAATGTGATGCCATAACGTCCGGTGCAGAAGCTGTGAATTTCCTCGTCGCTGCCCGGAGCCTGCTCCCCGAACTGGTTGCAGGGGAAATCCAGGATTTCCAGTCCGTCCTTCTGATGAAGCTCGTACAGGTCCTGAAGCTCGTCATACTGCGGTGTAAATCCGCACCCGGTCGCCGTGTTCACAATGAGAAGAACTTTCCCTTTGTAATCGGAAAGTGCTACCTCGCTTCCGTCCTGTG
>CANQUQ010000059.1 GCA_947627115.1 uncultured Acetatifactor sp. | reverse complement strand
CGTGAATACCATCCCTGCTCGGTACTGTTGGCGCAGTACCGAGTGGTACACCTTGCTCTCTTGAATTCTCATTCGCATTTTATCACACTTGCCGCCCTCGTGCAAGTACCAAACGCGGCAATTCGTATTCACGTAGGAAATCGGCGGCTGATGCACCAGTCTACCCCTTGCGGACTGATCTGACCACTCTGACGGCATTTCCAATACCCCGACACCTGATGACATTCACACTGATTTTCTTTCCCCACCCACCGCCCTTAATACCCTTCTTCGGTTTCTCTCTCTATCCATAATCCGTCTCGTCCTATATCTCGAACCGTCCACTCGTCTGTCCGAAACGAATTATTATCATGCTCTCTTGTCTATATATAGTGCTTTCATCTGGCAAATGCCGCATAACACCTTAACATATAGGCATAATCTGACAATATACAACATTTCTATAGTAGAAAATATGCCCGTCTGTCAGCGTTGGCTGGACAGTAAACGGGCATATTTTATGGACAAAATACGCCGAAAACAAGTCCTGCTTCTGGACAAAATTTCCCAAAATCTGCCCCTGTCATGGACAAAAACCACTCAAATTCTTCACTTTGATGGGCAAAAAACTCCGATCTTAATTCTTTTCCACGGACAAATTCATGCAAGACTGAAATTAAAATGCCTTTTTGCGCCTGATTCCACGAGAAGGCTTTTGAGGGCTCTCAGAAGTCTTTTTTTCTTCAGTTTGCTATTAACCCGGCTAGGCAGTCTGTCTGAAAAGGCATTTGCCAAAAAGATGCTCAGACACGGAAATTATCTTCAGATGGGTTTCAGAACGGTCATCTGCTCTATGTCTATCAGATTGATTTTTCAATCTGGAAGGAGCGGATAAAATGATTACAAAAATAGCATTAAAAATTGAAAAAAGACTCTTAGATCTGTTGGAGAAATATTTTCCAGAAGAAAAAACACTAAACAAAAGAATTATGATGGCTATCATTCTCTCCCTGAACATTTGGCAAGACTATTTTTTGTCTGAGCCGTTCTGTAAGCCATATTATGCTTACTTGACTCTGCCGGAGAGCCAGAACAGGAGTACAGACTTCATACCTGTGCGCATAGATCAGCTACTTCTCCGATGTATAACCAAGCGGAAAAGTAATAAAACAACAGGTTCGCTGATAACAGGCAACAATCTGCATGATTCTATTATCACCTGTATCGCAGAGGGCATTTACATAAAACAGAAACACAATAATCACTTTTATAAACAATCTCCCCTCTCCGTTATGGGCAATAAAGGCAATAAAAAAATGCTGGATGTCTTCCATCAGATTATGCAGAGTTTTGCCAATATCTGTCCTGACTGGCGCATCGTCGAGCCCTGCGCGGGTTCATGCACCCTGACTCTCAACATTGACTATGCGTACAAGCAGTATTGTCTGAATGACGACGACTTGGAAAAGGCAAACTTTTTTTACGTCTTACGAGATCATTTTAATGATCTGCTGGATACGTTGAACGGATGGGCGAAAGATCGTGAAACATATGACACTCTGAAAGCCGAAGAACAAGCTTTCCGTAATACGAACCTGACTTCCAACGCCATTCACCCAGATACCCCCGCAGAGGAACCCGATGTCATCCGCGCCGCCGCCAGATATTTTTATATCAATGCACTTTCCAAGCGGAACGGCTCCTCATTCAATAATGTGCTTTCCGATGACAGCTATCTGCGCAAGATTGCTGCGCTCTGCCTTTTGCACGAGAAACTGAAAGATATAAAACTATATAATGAGGATATTTTTGACTTCCTTAAACATTTTGTTAACAAAACAAACACGCTGTTTATAATCGATCCGCCATACCTGTTCAGTTCCGGGTACTCTTCGCGTCTGACGGCGGGCAAAAAAGAATTTGGCTTTGATGAGCATATACAGCTTGCCAAAATGCTAAAGGGCACTGTTCGACGCGGAAATCATATTATCTATTTCTGCAGAACGACGATGCGTCCCGATGCCGATATTAAAGATCCCGTCGAACGCGAAAAAGACAAGAAATGCAATCAGAAATACCTGACTAATTTAATTTGCACGCTCTATCGCGGTGTCGATCTGCAGTTCATCGATGTTCCGATCGATACCAACGTGACCGAGCGGATCATCACGTCCTTCTCGTTCCCCGGCTCCAAACCTCTGGATACGGATGGCTTTTGTTTGGACAAGGTTGACCTGCCTTTCCCGGGAAAGGGGGCGGTCTGACATGAGAGCAGTCAAAGAGAACCGAACCCCGGACTTTTCACGCTTTACTTGCGCCGCCGTATGTGGTAACATGTCGGCTGAGGAATTGCAGGACAAAGTAAACATGCGAAAAAAACTGGAAAAAGCGCAGACACTGCACCCGTACCCCGTCAGATTTTATAAGGGAAACGGCTATGTGACCTACATAAACGATCCCGCAAAGGGAAAGCGCAGGATCAGAGCCGCGACAGAGGAAAGCCTCTGGGTACACCTCGCTGACTGGTACGAGAACCAAACGAGAAGAAAGGATGTGATGCTCCCCGAAGTATACGCCGAATGGCTGGAAACCAAACGGACTCCCCGCAACGGAAGCAATATCCGGCGCATCGAAAAGTCTTGGGAAGCCTATTATGTGAATGAGCCTCTCAGCAAGCAGATCATAACTGCCAAGATGAAAGACCTGACGGCAAAGGATCTGCGGATATGGGCAGAAAACCTGTTAAGAAAGAACGATCCCTGTGACCGCAAGAAATTCTACCGCATGTTCAGCATCATAAAGAACTGCTTCGAGTATGCTATGGATGAGGACAATGCCTACATCACGGAGAACGCATGGGAAAAAGCCCAGAAGAAGATCAACCGAGAACTGATTGTTGCAAAAGATACCCCTCTGGACGAGGAACAGGTATTCACGGACAAAGAACGGCAGCTTCTGAAAAAATATGTGTATGAAGATCTGGAGAAATACCCGCACAATCCGACCAGCGCAGGATTGCAGATTCTTTTCCTTTTGGAAACCGGGCTGCGGATAGGCGAGGTCTGCGGTTTAAAATTTTCGGATCTCAAGGGCAGTCAGTTGAGTATTCAGCGACAGGCAAACAACAATGGCGTACAGGAATGGACAAAAACAACCCACGGACGGCGCGATATCCCGCTGACGGACGAAGCGCGGCGCATCCTTCAGGATGTTGCCGACTACAACGAAAAGCACAATCTGCACGCCGAGTGGATCTTCCAATCCGGAAACCCGAACTACGACTACCGCCTCAGTTACCATGCGGCATCCAGAAAACTGGAAAAGCTGTGCAGACGGATCGGCACCGTGTCGAAGTCTCCGCACAAACTCCGCAAGACCTGCCTGTCGATCCTATTGGATAATCCAAATGTGAACGACAGAACTGTACAGCGTTTCGCGGGACATGCGGATCTAAGCACGACCTACCGATATTACAACTTTGAGCGCAGAACTAAAGAAGAACAGGCAGAAGCGATCAATGAAGCCTTAAAGCTATGATCCGCCGTCTGCCCGCCGCAAACGGTTAAAAGCGGTTAAAGCCTCTGCGCCGAAACAAAAACAGCGGGAAACCCGATAAACTCAGGGTTTCCCACTAAAATGAGCAGAGCGGGTGATGGGAATCGAACCCACGTGTCCAGCTTGGAAGGCTGGTGTTCTACCATTGAACTACACCCGCATGACCTGTTTATTATACCACCTCCTTTTTCCGCCGTCAAGCCTTGAAACGCCCGATTTTTCCCTCAATTTTTCCGTTCTCCTAATATCAGGCCGCTTTGCCTTACCTGATAAAATCCGTTCTCTCAAACTCTTCCTTCTCCGGCAGGCCGTACTTCTCCTTGCCAAGCGCAATGCTTTTCATCAGAAATCCCATATTTCTGGCCAGCGTGCGCATGGTCTGCAGTCCCTCGCCGTCGCGGGCGGCCTCTCCCGGCACCCTGCCGTGGACGCTGTTCCAGTACTGGCTGGAAGCAACCGGCATCCCGCTGATCGTAAAGTATTTATTCAACTCGTCAAAGGTCGCCGACAGGCCGCCCCGCCGTGCGGCGACCACGCTCGCCCCCACCTTCATGCTCTTATCAAAGTGCGTACTGTAAAAGAGCCTGTCCAAAAGCGCGATCAGCGTAGCATTGGCGGACGCGTAATATACGGGGCTTGCGACCACAAGGCCGTCGCAGGCTTCAAATTTCGGCGCGATCTGATTGACGGCGTCGTCGAATACGCACTTTCCCTTCTCATAGCAGCCGCCGCAGGCAATACAGCCGCGGATATCCTGATTCCCGACCCAGATGAGCTCCGATTCTATCCCGGACTGCGCAAAGACCTTTTCCATCTCGTGCAGCGCGATATAAGTATTCCCCTCTTTGTGCGGGCTTCCGTTTATCATCAACACTTTCATATTTCCATCCTCCTGTCTTCGTTTTCATTCTTTCTTTCCGCGCCTGAGCGCCTCCGCGGCCTTTTCCCTCTCCCGGCACACATCGGCCCAGTGCGGCATCTTTTCCAACGTCTGCGCAAAGCGTTTCATCGCGTCCGGGATATCGATCTTCTGCGGGCAGACCTTTGCGCACCGGCCGCACCCGACGCAAGCGGAGGGCCTGCCGCCCTCCGGCAGACTGTCTATCATCATGCCGATGTTGACGCTCAAAGAGACCCTGCTTTCGTTATACAGGGAAAGCAGCGTAGGGATATCCAGCCCTGCCGGACAGCCTTCGCAGCAGTAGCGGCACGCCGTACACGGTACGGAATCCTTCAGGCCCTCCGCGATCTCAAACAGCGCCTGATTTTCCTTTTCC
>CANQUQ010000058.1 GCA_947627115.1 uncultured Acetatifactor sp. | reverse complement strand
GAATACGCTGTGCCTGGCTCTATAGCATAGAAATCACCTTGCTTAAACTCATAGACTTCGCCAGATTCAACATCCATGTATTCGGTCCAGCCACTTATCATATATTGATACTCTGTAGAGACTTCGTGTCTATGTGTTGGCTCTGATTGATAGGCTGGATAGCTAGAAATGCCTATCTCAAGCCTCTCATCTCTTATAAATGTGATTTCTTGCGGTCTTGATAGATTCCCAACGAAATACTGACGTGTTGTATCCTTGAGTGCGTTCAATATATCCGCATTAATAATCTTAATAATTTTTCCCATTCTAAACCTCCACTTACAAAAAATACAATTCTAAGTAATTGTTCTTACCGCTACACAAATCCTCAATGGATGATACGCAGGAGCCATATTGCATTCTACATGCGTGCTTAATTGCATCATCGCAAGCAACACGGATTGGTGCAATTCCAACTCGGCTCTCACAGGCAGCTAGCAATGCCTCTGTCATTACAAGACCCCATTCTTGTTGGATTTTACTGTAAATGTCCCTTGCTCTATCGGCAAAATCCACCGCTTCTTTAATATTTCCTAACTTAAAATTTGTATTTGCAATACCTAAATATGCATGCGCTGTCCATCCAACTATTCCTTTAGCGACAGTGTACTTCAAAAGCCGTTCATAGCAATCTAATGCCTCATCATCATTACTCATACATGTATAAATATTGGCTAATGCTCCAACCAAATAAGCCTCATATCTACCTGAAATCTCCCCATGCACGGGGATATTTTTCTTGATAAGTTTTTCGGCTTCCTTATATTTCCCAGCATGGCAGAGACAATCAGCTATCTTTCTTGCATTTCTTTTTGAAAAATCACTTAATCCAAGACATGTTGCAAAACTCTCAGATTTTTCAAGCCACTCCACGCAAAATTCCCAATCGCCCTGAAGAACTCCTAAATTTCCGCCAATCAAAAACAATAGCTCATTATAAGCTTTCGGATATCTGCTTCCGATTTGTGTAAGTAAAGTCATCGCCTCATCAAGAAGGTGCCCAACAGGTTTATAGAACATAGCGTGATGCAGACGCCGCACACTCAGCATTGCCAAAAACTCGTCATTGGAAGCATTGGCTGACTGACCGCTCAAATATTGATCCGCAATGCTTACTGCTCTGGCGTATTGCCCTGACATATGAACAATATCCATGTAAACTGTCACAAGTTCTTCACCAAATTCTTTAATGCCGTATTTCTGCGATGCGATATCAAAAATCCAACTCAAGAAACTAACATTGCCTTCTCGCTGTAACCTCTTCAAAAACATATCTCTATCTGTTGATGTCCAAAAAGCATCAAGCATTCTTGTATTATCCCATGTTTCAGGGAATCGATTCCATATTCTCCAAAACGGATCAAGTTTATTGCAGTGTGAAAGCAAAAAATCTTCAAGTTCAGTAAACCGCTTGGCAGATATATAGTAATTGCCAATATGAGACATCATGTACTCACGCAGCTCTGACGTGATACTTTTCTGAAAATCGCTTTCTATGCTTTCTCTACAAAAGTGAGCAGTTCTTAATGCACCTGCTTCGCAATCCACAAAAAATTCCCCACTCTGTGCTTTGTTAGTGAACCAGTCCTTAAACGACTTGTGAGAAAAGCCAAGTACAGTCAATTCACCTTCTTCAACCCGATTCACCCAAGATCCCAGTTTGTCCAGGCAGATTAGATAAGTATATTGACTATACCCGTTTACGCAAAGAAGTAGCTCCTCAGGCAAAGAATCAGAAATAGACAATAGTTCCAGCATCTCCCGAACTTGACTGAAAGATGCTTGATCAGGAAATTTCCTTTCCATAGATATTCTGTAAAAAGAATTAAGTCCCTTGGGAAAGCTACTAATTTCGTTCGTTTTAATAATGCCAGTTTTTAAGTCTGCAGCAAGCAATTCAGCGTATAAAAAGACTCCATCGCTTAAATCACAGATTTTCTTAATTGTTTCTAACTTATTTGAAGTCTGTTGTAATTCTACAGCGAGCGTTTTTACCAAGTACGCCATAATATCGTTGTATCCTGCTGGCATATCATCGATTAAATCAATTGACTCGCAGGACTGGAAATATTTGTTTACATTCCTTTCCGGACGGCTTGTGAACACAAACCTGATCCATCTCGGCAAACGATCCATACATTTTGAAAATACAGCCGCCAAGGGATTATCGCCGTTTGATTCAGCCTCATCCAAGCCGTCTACAACAATAATCCCCGTTTCACGATTTCCGTCTACGAGATGCGAAAGCGGGTATGCTAAGAGAAAATCAAAAAGTGCCTCTGGATTCATCTCATCAAGAGATACATCTGCATCTAATTGATGGAGTAACATGCTCCTATAATCAGGAAGCTTGGTCGCAAGCCGAAACGCCATAGTTCTGATAAGACGGCTAGGATTTGTTGTATATTCCCGATTCCATTCACAAAGAAAACATCCATACACGTCCGAATTAAAATGCGAATAATTTACACTAAAAGCACTCTTTCCGCTACCAGGACGTCCATAGAGAATCAATGCCTTTGTAGCACGCTTGTCTTGCCATTCCTCGATATAATCCTCAAGCCACCTTCTCCCATAAAACTCCTTTGATAAAAGAGTATATTCTTTTTCGGAATTGAGATAGGGAGAAAGTTTTGTCTTCAAAACATGAATATCTCCACTAAGTTCTATCGATTCGTTCGACTCAATAACTCGGCATAACTCGGCAAACTTCTCTTTGTACCACTCTTCGAAACCTGCATCTGAAGTTTTCTTTATTTCATACCAGTTGCTCATATCAAGCCATTGAATATCTGAGATGGTCGCAGGAGGCTTAATACGATTTTCAGGCTCTAAAAGAACCGTCTTAATCTCCGCTCCTCTTACACAGACTGCAATCTTAAGCTCATCAAGACATACTCCTGGGTTTCTTGTGGAGTGTTCCGACAGAAAAGCAATTACGCTTGACGCATGAAGGACACCATTGAGAATATCATCACGCCAATGATCGCCAGCTTTAATTTCGCTAGTGTCAATCCACACATGATGACCACGCTTCTCCATGTCTCTTTTAATGCGTTCTACAAGAAGACGGTTTCTGTCATGCCCATAACTAAAGAATAGCTCAAGCCCTCCATCTGAAACTACTGGTTTTGTAGCATCAAAAAACTGCTGTTCAGAAAAAGTTTTATCGCAGTCCTCACAGACATATATTTTTCTTTTTTTGCTGAAGTATATATCTTCAGACCCGCAATATGGGCACCTCTCCATGCTTAACACCTCGAACCAATGTATTCTCTATTGCTCCAGTAAATTTTGTATAAAACCAAATACTGAAAATCCCTTCATTTTCCTTTCGAACTGCCAATTATATTTCGTGCTTAGCTTTACCTTCATAAGTTCGTCAGAAAATAAAAGGGAAAGATAGAAATCTTCTGCAATTTCAATTTTTGCCCCGTCCGATAAATCATAGGAAAGTATTATGTACTCCTCTTGTATTTTCTGAAAGCACTTTTTCCCAACCTCAGACATAGTTTCGCCCTTAGTAAGTGGTAACGAAAAGCCAAAAGTAATGGCATTAATATTAAGAACTTCCAGCCTTTCATCCATTAATCGTCTGACTTTACTCATTGACGGATTAAATACAGTCGCTTCAACAGAAATGACCTCACATATACTTCCACTTGTGTGACCTTCCTTTTTTACAAAAGTCTCTTCATAGAGGCCATTAGTAAACTTCGGTATGTCTGATTGAAAGTCAAAGTCACTTGGTGACACAAAATTCATTAGTATCCCATATGCTTTCTTCCGAAGTTCAGATAAAATACGTCTGCGATCTTCTTTCAAATCATCAATTGTAAGTCCCTCATTAAAAGGTCCAATTTGGACAGATGTTTCTTCGGAAATTGTGAAGGTCATGTTCGACACAACAATCTCTTCATGTTCAATTTCTTCTTTACCAAATTTATCCTCCAATTCTTCGGCAGCTTTTTGCAATGAAAACCTGGCATCTAAATAATCGATATTCGATAAAGAAATAGGTATCTCGATGTTTTCAAGCAAAATCGGAATAATTATCAGATGCTTTCTTTCTATCTTTTCACGTAAAGCAAAATCAATCTCCGCATCAACCCACTTAGATTTCAACGACGCTGCCGACAAGAATACTAAGTAAATATCTGATTCGTGTATTCCATTTAAAATCTTAGTTGTATAGCTATCGCCAGAAGATACCTTTTTTTCATCCATCCACAAATCAAAACCGTGAAGAGATAAAAGCAACGCAAACTTTTTGACTTTATTCGCGTCTTCATGACTATAGCTTATAAATAGTTTCTTTTTCGTCATCGTTGTTACCCCAATAGTTTCGATCCTGGATTTTCCAAGATATTAGTTATTTTCTTTTTCACCACATCTTCCAACGTGTTCACTACCCAAGCAAAATCTTCTTTCCTTGGATTTGCAGGCAAACACTGATATGTACCCAACCATCTTCGTAGATCATCAGGAATTTCTGGATTTCCAAGGACAATCGGGACAATCCATGCTCCCTGTGATGAAGCAAATGCTAGCTCCTGTTCCACAAAAGATGACTTCACACTTTCTTGCGTAATGACAACAATATAACATCCCTGATATGCGCAGCGGATAATAGCATCAGAAATCTGGTTTCTCCAATTGTCTCCGGATTTCAAGTTGTCATCCGGAGTCCAAACTGAAAAGTCTTTTCTCACCAACGCTTCTATCAGGGGCTGAATCTTATCCCTGTCGTGGTGGACGTAAGAAACAAACACCTCAATATCAGCACATATTTTTCTCACCTTATCTAGAATTGAATCTATGTCGGTAGTCATATCTATCG
>CANQUQ010000057.1 GCA_947627115.1 uncultured Acetatifactor sp. | reverse complement strand
CTAACCCCTCCGGCTGCCTTAATTGCTTTCTTTACTTTAACTATTTTAGCCGCTGTAAAAATAGTAGTTCCGATAACCCATATAATTGTTCCTGCACATTTTGTAACTTGCCAAAATGACGGATCCGCAACAACAGGAAAAGCCGTATTTTCATCAAAATCAATATGTTGAATAATTTTGTTTCCCTCTATTACATAATAAGTATTTAACTCATTACCATTTGCATCTTTTGCCCAAGGTGCATCTATTATAGATATAATTTGATTCGTATTATCTACTAAATATACTTCACCAGTATCATATTCATCACCTAAATATTCAGCTGCCGAAACTAATTTGCAACCTTCATCAAGATTATACTCAAAAGAGTAATCTTTCTGCGCATTAGCATCATCAATAACGATGGTTGTTCTATAACCTTCAAAGTTAATAGAATCATTTGATTCTTGTAAACTTTGAACTCCAATAGTAATATTTTCGTCTGAATTTTGATACATTACAATACCTGAATCCGAAACATATGCTTCACTATTTTCCACTTCCTCTGGTAATTGCATTCCTGTCGTATTTCCTAAACCATCATCAATAATAATCTCATCATTTGAACTTTCAGGAATTTTTACAAGAGCCTCATTGCCATCAGCTATTACTGCATATTTTGAATTACTATTATAATCCAGATTTGTGTCTTCTGTACCTGTAACATCAATTATTGACTGTGCATTGTCTTCTAATCCTCTTGAAACTTCATTTGCATTAGCAATACTGCAATCACATGTAAACACTGCTAATGCACAAACCATTGAAATAATTTTCTTAGTAAATCTCTTCATAATATCCTCCTTAACTAATTTCGAAATAAATCTTTACCTAATTTTTCCAAATAATCTTTAACAAGACAATTATAAACAGTAGTGATTTTTCCATTTTTTATATGAATAATTGATGGTATCTCTGTTATTCCTATTTCCTCCATAAATTTTTTCATATTACTTTTTTCACTAGCTTTACATTCAGTATTAAAATAATGTATTTTCAAATTATTATCTTTTAATTTTTCTAATAATTGTGGATAATAATCCTGACAATCTTGACAAGAAGGTCTTCCTATATATATCCATGCATCTTTTTTGTCAGTTTGAAAATCATAAATTTCTTTTTGGGAAATTCTTACTAAATAATCTGCATCATTCTCTTGAATAAAAGTTTCTTCTTCAATCGCTTTAAAATTACTACTATTTTCTTTTTTACTAAATTTAATACAAAGTATCGTCCCTAAAAAAAATATTAATAACAATACTATTATTATCTTAATCCGTTTTTCAGTTCTAATATAATTGTCCTCCTCTGTTTTGTATTTTTTCAAAGCTTTGAAACTTTGCTGATTATATACTCTATTATTATTTTATTCAATAGATTTCTCACAAATGTTGAAAAAAACGACATGAACGTCGTTTTACATAGATGCAAACTTTTTGTTCGCAGAAATATATCTCTTTTTCGTTTCTGTATATTTTCTAACACTAATATATGCTTTTTTATCTCCCGAAAAGTACACAAATTCTTTGTCTAAATGTTCGACAGCATTTAAATTAATTAGAAAAGATTTATGACACTTAAAAAAACCATACTCTTCCAGTTTCATTTCCAATTCATTGATTTTCTCATTACATTCATAACATCTATCTATTGTGTTTATAATAGATCCCCTCTTATTAGTTTCTATATATAGAATATCCTTAACTAAGATGTTTTTTGTATCGTTTCCATTTGTTCCTGTTAATGACAACCTATTTTTTCGATTAATTTGTCTTACCTTTTCAAATGCTTCTTTTAATTCCTCTTGCATTCTTATTTTATCCACATACCGGAATGCATCCACTAGATATCCTTTTCTTGCACAATCCAAATGTGTCGTCAAAATTATAATAATACTTTCTGAATATTCTGTTTTATAATTTATTATGGTTTCAAAACCATCCATTTCTGGCATATCAACATCCATTAATACCACATTATATTCTCTGTTTTTTTTGATAAATTCTACGCCTGATTCAAAAATATCTATTTTATCTGCTTCCTCCGTATAACCTTTCACAACATCTAATACCAGTTTTCTCCATTTTGCTTCATCATCAACGATTGCTATTTTCATTTTGCTATATCCTCTTTTTCATTTTTTAATGTAACAGAAACAATAAATTTATCATCCTTGATTTCTATATCCATCAAGCCTTTACAGTCCGCAACACTGTCCTCAACATTTTTCATACCCCAACCATGATACTCTTTTTCATTCTTTGTTGTCTGTAATTTATTCTTATCCAATTTATTACTGTCACAATAATAATTACCAATCTCTATGATTATTACTTTCTCCGTATATTGACATACTATCCATATATATTTTTTATCTGTTTTGTCTGCCGCTTCTATCGCATTATTCAGCAAATTAAAAAATATTGTACATAGATTGTAAGCACTAATATTACATTGAGATGGAAAATGACCACTTATATCTAGTTTTATCTTTTTACTTTTTGCTTCTGCACATGATTTAATTAACACAGCATTAACGATATCATTTCCTACATTAATACTGTTTTCCAAATCATCCACTTTTCCAATAATGTCTTGGAAGTACTCTTCAAACTCTTGATTTTTTCCTTCTTTCTTTAATTTGTTCAAAAAATAAAGATGTCCTCTTATATCATGCCTAAATTTTTTTGTTTCTTTTTCTCTCTCTTTGAGATATTCATAATAATTTACCTGTTTCTCTAAATATTGCTTGATAATTAATTCTTTTTCTCTATGCATATTTCTTGAAACCAATAATAATATTATAGATGCCATCTGTACAAATAACCCCAAGGTTACTGATATGTATATAATAATATATGCAATTTTATTTTGATACACCATTTCTTCTAGAGTAACATGGGTCATCAATGCCAATATCAAAAAATCTGCAAATAAGTTCAATGTAAAAATAACCAGATACTTTACCTCAATGTTTCTTATGCCTCTATCTGTTATTTTTCTTAAAATTATGCTAACAATGCCAATAAATCCTAATGATAATACCGCTACTAAAATATTCTCTATTAAACTACTATAATAATCCACAATTATACATACCATATTCACTATTGACATTGATATCATATCAATTATTTCTACAATAATTGATACCCATACTGAACATATAATAATTTTTCTAGAATCTTCGATGTAACATATTTGCAAAATTATTTCAATACATAACAAATAAATTATTAATGCAATTGTTTGGTTTTCTATCACATTAATAATTAGTGAGGCAACTATAGATATTATCAATATTTTTATATCTCTATATTTATCTTTAGTTTTTGGCTTTAACTGCAAATAACTTCTACATATCAATAATATCCCTACAATATGTAAAATATTAGCAATAACATTACAAAATATACTCATTATTCCTCCCAAATTGTAAAATATGTTTAATTATAACATATTTTTACAATCTGGGAAATTGTGGGTTAACTCCTGTTTGTTTAAAACCAACTAAAAAACCACTTATACCATCTTCCAATCAAAGGTAAATCCTTTCCGTATATACTTTTGTATTGTCCAGACAAGTGATAGAATACCTTTTTTATTTTTTCTGTAAATAGTTTTTACACCAACGTTGGTTTATTTTACATAAACGTTTGATAATTTCATTATATCTTTATCAATTTCTTCTTTCTCTGCCCTTGCAGCCATTTTACCTCCCAGCAATTCATTCGTTTCTTCCACAGCCCCATTAAACAAATAACCATCAAACTCTCTGCCATACATATCTTTCAATTCCTCTTTTGCCTGTTGCTCTAATTCCGGTCTGATTTTGACTCGTTCTTCTGAAACTTTTTCTGCATCCTCCGGCTCAACCTTATCCTTTGCAATATCATATCCCAGATATGCTATAGCCTTATTCGTTTCAATCTTATCTGTCATCTTTTCAAGTCCTGATATTACATCTCCATACCGCTCTTCATTTTCGATACATTCTTCCATTTCGTACATGGAATACATTCTATAAAAATGTGGCAAATCCCTTAACTGTCTGTCTATCCGGTAAAGTTCCATCTGAACTTCTCTTAACGCTTCCCTTGCCTGTTCCTTTCGTTTTTTCTTTTCCTTTCTTGCATTAACCACCATTTCATAAGAACGTTTTTCTTCATTCAGCCTATCTCTTTTTCGCATAAGCTCATATGCTTTTTTGATGACATCCATTCCCTTTGGAACTAACTCCCGGTACTGTTCTATTTTCTTATCATTATCCTTTTCTGCATATATAGTACACAAAAAATTTTTTCTTAACTGTTCCAGATTTCTTGCAGCTTTGATGACTTTATCCTTAACACTTTGTGCTAACTGCTTTGCTTCTTCTTTGAGTTTTGCAATCTCATTATTACAGAACCGGATCATATTGTTAACGATTTTGATATGTCTGTTGGTTTCACCTCTGTCAGTTTTAATGTTCCGTTTCTCCATCTGTGATGCCGCAGTTCCTAAATGCTTCGTTGGTAAAATTTCAAGTCCCTGCCGTTCATAAGAACGGTGATCTATTCTCTCATCATGTCCTGACTTTTCAAGATATTTGTTACACAATTCCGCCCAGCTCTTTCTCCACTTTTCAACATTGCCCCTGTCGTTCCAGTCGGTTGTCGGAACGGATTTACACTTGTACTGACGTTTCTTTTTGTCGTAGATTTTTTCTCCATTCTCATCAAGGATGTACTCTTTTTTCTGCTTGCTTCCCCAGCTTCTGTTCTCATTAAATGGTCGGACTGTAAGCATGATGTGTGCATGGGGATTGTCGTCGCCTTTATCATGAAAACAGATATCTGCTATCATCCCTTTGTCTACGAAGTTCTTCTGACAGAACTCATTTACCAAACGAAAGCCTTCCTCAAAGTTCAATTCCTTAGGGATGGAAACTTCCATTTCTCTTGCAAGCTGTGCGTTCTTTGCTTTTTCAACTTTTTCCACTGCATTCCACAATCGGGAA
>CANQUQ010000056.1 GCA_947627115.1 uncultured Acetatifactor sp. | reverse complement strand
ATCGGTACAGTATTTGATTGTCATCGGTAGTCACGTGGAACCGGAAACACCCTGCGCAGATGGCTCCCACGTGCTAAAGCAAGTATGCCATTTTTAGGGATCGGAACCTCAGACACAGGCATGTCCGTTTTTGCGGTGCTGATAGGCAGAAACGAGAAGGCCAAGATGAGCTTTATATTGAAAAACGGGCAAAAAAAGACCGGACATAGTTGTGTCCGGCAGGGAATTTTAAGAACGCACAAATAAAAAATAATATCAACAAATAACAGCAAACTCTTGAAAAATTCACATTTATGGTGTATACTAAAATAGTTGAGCTGTATTCAGATTCAAATCACGAGGTGAGAGCATGGAAGAAATCATGAATGACAAATGGATAAGTATAGATGAAGCTGCGGAATATTTAGGTATTAAAACGGTCACTCTTCGCAGCTGGATCAGAAATGGTAAAGAAGGTTTGCCTGCTCAAAAAATCGGAAAACAGTGGAAGTTTAAAATTTCCGAACTCGATGAATGGGTTAAGAGCGGTAAAAGCGCTGACTGATTCAAGGAGAAAATCAAAGAAAATCATTAGACAAGGAGCAGACAAAGATGGCTGTTAAGAAAACGCAATTGTATGCATCGCTGTGGGCGAGCTGCGACAAACTTCGTGGAGGCATGGATTCCTCGGAATATAAGGACTATATTCTGACTCTTTTGTTCATGAAGTATGTCACCGATAAATTTAAGAATAAGGGAGCCTACGAGGATATCAAGGTCTTCGATAAGGCACATGACAAAGATCCCGATCCGGAGAAACGGACGGGCTGCTCCTTTGATGACTTTATTGCTCTGAAGGGAAAGAAAAACATCGGCGAAGGCATGGATAAAATCATAGCACGCCTTGCTGACGAGAATACTGACCTGAAGGGTGTTATTGACATTGCTCATTTTAATGATGAGAAGAAGCTGGGAAGCGGTAAGGAAATGGTCGATAAGCTAACCGATCTCATTTCTATCTTCCAGCGTCCGGAACTCGATTTCTCCCGGAATAAGGCCGAAGGTGATGACATCATCGGAGATGCCTACGAATATTTGATGCGCAAATTCGCTACAGAAAGTGGAAAGAGCAAGGGACAATTCTATACACCTGCAGAGGTTTCCAGAATCCTCGCCAATGTAGTGGGAATCAGCCGTTGCACGGACACCAGCGTCACGGTATGCGATCCGGCATGTGGAAGTGGCAGCCTATTAATTCGAGCCATTGATGCAGCTCCTATCCCGATCATGGGATATGGCCAAGAAAAGGAAAGCACGACAGCTGGTCTGGCGAAGATGAATGCCGTCCTGCATCGTAAGGCCGAGATTACCATCAAGAGCGGTAACACATTCTCAAATCCGCAGTATCTTGATAAATCCTCCATACTTGAACGTTTCGATTACATAGTGGCAAATCCGCCCTTCTCTATGAAGAATTGGCGCGATGGTATTGCCGGTAAAGAATATGGTCGCTTCGAGGGCTATGGGGACACGCCACCGGAAAAGAACGGCGACTATGCTTGGCTCATGCATATCCTTAAAGCATTGAAGTCAAATGGCAAGGCTGCGGTTATTCTCCCTCATGGTGTTCTGTTCCGTGGAAATGCCGAAGCGACTATTAGAGAAGCAATTATAAAGAAGCACTGGATCAAGGGCATTATCAGCCTTCCGGCAAATTTGTTTTACGGCACCGGCATAGCCGCCTGCGTACTCGTGATTGATAAAGAAGGCGCTGCAAACCGACAGGGCATCTTTATGATTGATGCCAGCCGTGGGTACGTTAAGGACGGTAACAAGAATCGTTTGCGTGAACGTGATATCTATAGAATCATTACGACATTTAATGAGCAGATAACTACAGATCCAAAGTATGCACGTTTCGTACCAAACGACGAAATTGAAAAGAAAAACGGGTATAACCTGAACATCACTCGCTATATTGACTCCACAGATCCGGAGGATATTCAGGATATCTATGCGCATATTCATGGCGGTATTCCGGCGTTTGATATTGACAGTTTGTCTAAGTATTGGGATGTGTTCCCTTCGCTGAAGGCTGAGTTGCTGACGGCGATTAGCGAAAAGTATTACAGCTTGAATGTGGAGCACGAGAATATCCGTCAGACGATATATAAAAACGGCGAGTTCTCAGAATACGGAGAAAAAATTGATGAGGCTTTTGCAGCATGGAAGGCCAAGGAATATCCCACTTTATCTTCCCTTGATGAAGATGTATCCGCGAGAGAGTTAATCGTTAGCCTTGCGGAGGATATCCTTGCTGAATTTGAACACCTGACGCTGATTGATAAATACGACGTGTATCAAGTGCTGCTGGCTTATTGGAATGAGGTCATGAACGATGATGTGTCGCTTATCATAAGCGAACCGGATGGCTATGCCAATGCCAGAGCGACGGACAATATCGAAGAGGAAATCACGCAGGGCAAGAATAAAGGTGAGATGAAAGTCACGGGATGGGAAGGAAGATTGATTCCAAAGGCCATCGTGATAGATGCCTTCTTCCGTGAGGAGAAGAATGCCATAGAGGAAGCCGAGAACGTTGTCGCAGAAACGGAATCCCTGCTTTCTGATCTGGTTGAGAGCGCCGATGAGGAATCTGCTCTTGCCGATGTGGCTGAGAACGGAAAAGTCAAGGCTAAGGACTTAGAAGCCAAGATTGAGGAACTCACTCAGCATGTAGAGACGGAGGAAACCTTAGAGCTGGAGCTTTTGATGGATCAGCTTCCGATGCAGAAGAAGCGCCTTCAGGCATATCTGGTGGGACATCCGCTTTGCGAAAGCGCTGTAACAGAAAAAGGAACTGTTACAAAATCTTCTATCATGCTGCGCCTATTTATTATTCGTACAGTAGAGAGTGTGCCGGAAAGCCTACAGGATGATGTAAACCAACTCAGACAGGCTTTTGACCTTTGCGGAAAAATATCTGATTACAATAAGATTGTGAAGGATCTGAACAAGGCACTTGATGAGAAGTGCAGGGCAAGGTATGACAGCCTGACAGATGAAGAGATACTGGATCTGTTGGTAAACAAGAAGTGGTTTGATAGCATCTTCTCAGGCATAGCTGATCTATACGCAGCGATATCCCATCGCTTGACAAATAGAATTATCGAGCTTGCTGAGCGGTATGAAAATACGCTTCCGGAACTTGAAAGAGATACGACGGAGTATGAGGCCGCAGTGAAGTCTCATCTGGAAAGGATGGGATTCAAATGGTAAACGAAAACAATAAGCGTGAGATATGGAATTTTAAACCACTAAATGACTATTTAGACTTACTTACCGACTATGACGCAAATGGAAGCTTTGCCGATATGGCTGCTAATGTTCATACTGAGTGGGGACATGGGTATGCATGGTATGTTAGGGCAACTGACTTAGAACAGAATTTAAGTATGGAAGATGTTAGGTATGCCGATGAATATTCGTATAATTTTTTGAAAAAGACCTCTTTATTTGGTGGTGAATTATTAATAGCCAAAAGAGGTGAAATCGGGAAAATATATTTTTTCCAAATGAGATCAAGATATGCAACATTGGCTCCAAACCTCTATCTACTTAAGTTAAATGATGAAATGGATAGCCGGTTCCTTTATTATTATTTTTTGTCAAGCGAAGGGCAGAAAAAAATAAAGGCTATTAATGCAAGCACTTCTTTGGGAGCAATTTATAAAGATGATGTTAAAAGGCTCCTTGTGCCTGAGCTTGATATTAAAGAGCAAAAACGAATTGCAGAAACGCTTACAGGAATAGATTCATTAATAAGTAAGTTGCAGGAGTTGATTGTTAAAAAGAAGAACCTGCGGCAGGGTACAATGCAGTTGCTTATTACTGGAAAGAAGCGTCTGGATGGTTTCGATGGAGAATGGGTAAAAATCAACCTCTCCAAGAATTCCAAACTTAAAGCGCGTATTGGCTGGCAGGGATTGACCACTGCGGAATATCTGGATGAAGGTTATTCATACCTGATTACTGGTACAGATTTTAAGGATGGTCAGATTGACTGGAATGGTTGTCATTATGTGGACTACAACAGGTATGAGCAAGATCCCAATATTCAAGTTTCAAACGGCGATCTCCTGCTTACAAAAGACGGTACTATTGGAAAAGTTGCATATGTGGCTGATTTAACCAGACCTGCGACACTAAATAGTGGCGTATTTCTTGTAAAGCCTATAACGGATGCATATACAGCACATTTTATGTTTTACGTATTAGAGTCGTCAGTATTTAAGGATTTCCTTCAGCAACTATCAGCGGGGTCAACGATTAATCACTTGTATCAGAAAGACCTTGTGAAGTTCGACTTATATGTACCACCAACGAAGGAAGAACAAGAAGCCATAGCTGGTATCCTTTTTGACATGGATTCAGATATCCATAGACTCGAAAAGAAGCTATCAAAATACCAGAAAATAAAGCAAGGAATGATGGAAGAATTGCTGACCGGCAAGGTCAGATTGATATAAGGAGGTGCCTGTCGGATGAGTATTGGAGATGCCGAAATCAAAACACAGGAAAGAGTGATCCGCTTCTTTAAAGATCCTGAGATCTTGGGCTATCAGTATATCGGTAACCTGTCGGATTATCAGAATAAGAACATCAAGGAAGATCGTCTGCGCCAGTATCTTCGACTGAAGGGCTATGCAGACAAACTGATTGATGCTGCCATAATGCAGCTTCAGCAGGAAGCAGGAAATCTTTCTCGTGGGGTCTATGATGCCAATAAGACAGTATATTCTCGGTTAAAGTACGGCATTCCGGTCAGTGAAAGCCCGGAAAAGCCTCCGGTGACAGTTGAACTTATCGACGAAGCCAATCCGCTGAATAATGACTTTGCAATCGCTGAGGAAGTTACTGTTGTTGAACAGCAGGAGAAGAGGCCGGATCTTGTCATCTATTTGAACGGTATAGCTGTGGCCGTTATCGAATTAAAACGAAGCAGCATCTCCGTGTCCGAAGGCATCCGCCAGAATCTCACAAATCAGAAGGACTCCTTTATTCGGGGCTTCTTTACTACCATGCAGTT
>CANQUQ010000055.1 GCA_947627115.1 uncultured Acetatifactor sp. | reverse complement strand
CTGCCGTTGCCGCCCTGATGGATGAAGCCGCCGCCAGGCCGCGCCCCCGGCGCCGTCCCCCCACCTAAACAGGATGGAGGGCTCCGCCGCGAGGGATGTGGGCCCGCCGCTCATGTCCTGGGACAGCTCTACGGCCCCGTCCGCCCCGATGCGCCGGATACGGAAAAAGTACACGTCCGCGCCGGTCTTTTCCGCCTCCTCCGCCAGCCGGGCCAGGGCCCCGGGCTCCAGGGCATCGTCGCTGTCCAGGAAGAGCACATACTCCCCCCGGGCCATGGCGATGCCGTCGTTCCGGGCCGCGCCCGCGCCGCCGTTCTTCTTATGGAGCACCCGGACCCGGCCGTCCCGGGCGGCCAGCCCGTCGCACAGGGCAGCGCTGCCGTCCGTGGAGCCGTCGTCCGCCAGGATGATCTCAAAGGCGTCATAGCTCTGATCCAGCACGCTCTCCACGCACCGGGCCAGATACGGCGCGGCGTTGTACACCGGTATGATGACGCTGACGGTCAGACCGCTCATAGGCCCCTCCTGACAGAATGTTTACCTCATTCTACCACACCTATGACGGATATGCAAAAGATAACGGAATGAATTGCGGATCATATGGAGCGGTGTCAGGCGCATACGTCACGGCATAGTAGCTGTGATATGTCCTCAGTAAACCTCCGTTTTCATCAGGCCCAGTATATGGACCTAAATATGTATAGTATGTATCTCCTTCCTGAAATGCTGCACCCTTATATGTCTCGAAAGATTTATATGTTCGAGAAGATTCTGTTTTCATGGATTCTGTAATACTTCTCCATGCAGATATAGTTTCGGAGTCATTGTCAACATCAGTATAACATTCATCCCAGAAGCACCGTAATGTATCAGTCCCATTATCTTCAATTATTGACAGAAGTTCATTATCAGCCATTGCTTTTCCTATGTCATATGCTTCTGCAAACAAGCGAAGCGCTTTGGGGTAGCGATATACCTCCACACCGCTCTCGCCCACAAGGCCATACCCTTTTGCATATAAAAAACCCAGGTTGTTGCAGGCAATGGATTGATATTTCCCAGAGCTGGTACTGGCTATCTTATACCAGTATATCGCATCATCATATTCACCGACTTCATAATAATGCTCGGCCAGTTGCATTTGAGATTTAACGTGCCCCGCGTTGGCTTTGCCGGTGAGATCGTCGTTCCATGGAATCCATTGTGGGCGCACATTCCAAATCAAAGAAATGGCTGCTATTGCGATACTAATAGCACCAAGGATGTCGACAATTTTACTAAAAATGTCTAACCTATCTCTGATTCGTGCAAGCTTAGTAGAACTCTCTTTCATTACGCTTTTGTACTCCATCAAAGTATCCCTCTGTTATTCTAGCATGTTGAGTACTTATACATTAATTTTTTCGTCTTTCACGGTACATTTATCCTTGCAAAGGGAATGGATGCTGATCATAATACATCAACTTTCTATGATGTTCAGTTTTCCAACGATGTTGTTGCTTCCGCGGTAGATCTCCGCGGTATCCAACTCCAGTTTTGGATAGTCCACCTTCCCTACAGACGTACGAGGGAGAGTATCTAAAATGCGAATAACATCTGGATAATACTTTTGGGGAAGTTTAGCCTGTATGGTGCTTTTAATACTTTCCATAGCCTCCGCTCTGGAAATATCGCAAAACTCGTCAATTACAACATGAAGGATCAATCTGCCGTTGTATTCCATCAGTTTGCAAATTTTGATGCATGTGTCGGACTTGATTTTTTCAACGATATCAAGGAGATTCACCATCTCTGTGTGATCCTCGACTGTAATCTCAACTGGCGGTTTATCTCGATCCAAAACGAAAAGACATCCATTTTCATCTACATATGCATAGTCTTTTGTATCGTACCAAACTGTCCCGTCTTCGTCGGTATAGAGAGCCTTCTGAGTCAAATCATCACGACCGTAGTAACCAATCATGAGGCAAGGACTTGTTATGAGCAACCGCCCCGGCTGATTGTAAGTAAGATCGTTTAAGTCTGAATCTACAATTTTAACGTTGTTAAAGGGCAGAGGAATTCCTGCTGAGCCTACAACATTGCAATTTGGAGATGCAAAGCTAAAGCAAGTGTCAACCTCTGTTGCACCATAACCAGCTTCTTGAATGATCCCTGTTAATTTGTAGAATGAATCAGCTTGGTTTTTCTCACAGCGCTCACCGCCAACCACCACTCTTTCCAGATTCTTCGATACATTTTCAAGACTATCTTTCGGGAGATGTAGAATGGAATCCCATAAGTATTGTGACCATATCCCGTACTGTGGCAGATACTTGACCATGTACTGAGGAATGCTATCATAGGACAGGTTCAATTCCAGTATGTCTTCCACACCCATGCACAGTGCCATATGTATTATGTCTGAGTCCCAAAACGCGAGAAACGGCGGAACAAGTGCCAAGTGTTTGGCATGGCGCTTAAGGCCCAAATCCGCGAGCTTATGCTGGTAAGCCAATGCATTGTTGGCATCATGTGAAATCAAT
Source organism: uncultured Acetatifactor sp. (assembly GCA_947627115.1). Taxonomy (GTDB): domain Bacteria; phylum Bacillota; class Clostridia; order Lachnospirales; family Lachnospiraceae; genus Acetatifactor. The sequence continues at coordinate 2,923 of CANQUQ010000055.1, read as the reverse complement.
ACAGCTTTATTCTGCCCGGTCGTTCCGCTTGTGAAGGCAATATTGCACGGTAACCCAGGCTCATAAACACTTTTGAGTTTTTCTGCGTTTGCTTTGTAGTGCCCGGAAAACTCTTTGAAAGATACGGAACCTGCTATCGTCTTTCCGTTCGACTTGTTTTTCAAAACCAATAAAGCAGTTGCTAGGCGTTCCACATCATAAAGCGGCATAGATTGATCCAGAGGCAAGCGTATCTTTACAATACTACTCTCTGTAGCATTGATAATGGGTGACACCTTATCTTCCAATATGTCCAGCGTAAACAGCATTTTAGGCTTTAATAGTGTTATCTCATCAAGGAGCACATTTTTCCCGTCGATCGTGCGCTCGGAATCGAGGAAGTTTAGATTGCAAGTAATAGCGCCAATCGTTGCACATGCGTACTTAATCGCGACCAGTTCCGGTGTAGAAAGGGCGATCGTGCAGACGATATCTCCTTTTCTCAGGTTGTAGCCATAATAGAAGATATTGGCGAATCGATCTACAAGCGCCTCAAACTGCTTGACGGTATATTTCTTTTTACCTCTATAATTGAGGATCACCGAATCCGGATAATCAACGTTGCATTGGAACATATAGTCACGCTGATTCATTTTGGGGAAGATACCCGTCATCGCTTCTTTTGAATACCATTGTTCCCATATGCGATCTTTGTGGATCACGCCCGTAATTGGTCTGTCGAGCACACGACGCTTACTGTTATTGATCACATCCGTCAATTGCTTTTGTGCCTTTACCTGCATTGCTATCTCCTTCCTCCGCTTTGCATATTTTCCCAATGAGATTGCCTTGATGACCACGAGTACGCTGATGACCATTGTCAAAATGTGTACCTTCTGACAAAAGCCGGTTTCCGTCTGGAAACCGGCTTTTGTCTCATATAACAACGCTTTTTGACAGGCAAAATCCCCAAAATAGTTGCCAACAAGCGGAAAACACGCTATACTATGTAAAAATGTCCGGCTATCAGAAGGTACACCTTTTGATAGCTATTATTTTACCTCCTGCGCCGCGCGGTACTCCCGCAGACGCCGGTAGAACGTGGCCTCGCTCATATCGCACCGGCGGACCGTGTCGGCAAACGAGACCTTGCCCCGCTCCCAGAGGTCCACCAGTTTTCCGAAATCCTCCGGCGGCGCCTTCGGCGGCCGGCCGAACCGGACGCCCCGGGCCTTGGCCGCCGCGATGCCCTCCGCCTGCCGCTGACGGATGCTTACGCGCTCGTTCTCCGCCACGAAGCTGAGCACCTGCAGAACGATGTCCGAGAGGAACGTGCCCATCAGGTCCTTGCCCCGGCGGGTGTCCAAAAGAGGCATATCCAGTACCACGATGTCCACGCCCTTTTCCTTCGTCAGCACGCGCCACTGCTCCAATATCTCCCCGTAGTTGCGGCCCAGCCGGTCGATGCTCTTGATGTAGAGCAGATCGTCCCGCTTCATGCGCCGCACCAGGCGTTTATATTGGGGCCGCTGGAAGTCCTTGCCGGACTGCTTGTCCATAAAGATGTTTTTCTCCGGGATGTTCAGCCCCCGCAGCGCGATGAGCTGCCGGTCCTCGTTCTGCTCCCGGGTGCTCACGCGGATATAACCGTAGTTCGCTATAGGATCGACCTCCCTTTCCTTATTGTGTCCAACGAAAAACTGGCATGGCCCGAAGGCCATGCCAGTTTCTGTGAAATGGTATTGGATTGTCTGTGCATCAGTCCTTGGCCGGGGTCCACTTCCACTCGGACACCTCCGGCAGGTCCACGCCGTACTTGGCGATATACTGCTTGTGCTCCACCAGCTTGTCCTTCATCTGCTGGGCCAAAAACGCGCTGCGGTTGCCCAGGCAGTCCAGGTTCTGCAGGGCCGTCAGCACCAGGTTGAACCGGTCCAGACGGTTCAGCACCCGCATGTCGAAGGGCGTGGTGATGGTGCCCTCCTCGATATAGCCGCGGACATGCAGGTTCTTGTTCTTGCGCTTATAGGTGAACTCGTGGATGAGGCTGGGGTAGCCGTGGAAGGCGAACACGATGGGCTTGTCCACGGTGAAGAGCATGTCATAGTCCCGGTCGGACAGGCCGTGGGGGTGCTGGGCGTCGGACTGGAGGCGCATCAGGTCCACCACGTTGACGACGCGGATCTTCAGCTCCGGGAATGCGTCCCGCAGGATGGTCACGGCGGCCAGGGTCTCCAAAGTTGGCGTCTCGCCGCAGCAGGCCATGATGATGTCCGGCTCCTGATAGCCGTCCGTGGAGGCCCACTGCCAGATGCCGATGCCCTCGGTGCAGTGCTTCACGGCCTGCTCCATGGTCAGCCACTGGGGCCGGGGGTGCTTGGATGCCACGATGACGTTCACGTAGTCCCGGCTGCGGATGCAGTGGTCGAACACGGAGAGAAGGCAGTTGGCGTCGGGGGGCAGGTAGAGCCGCACCACGTCCGCTTTCTTGTTGGCCACGTGGTCCAGGAAGCCCGGGTCCTGGTGGGTGAAGCCGTTGTGGTCCTGCTGCCAGACGTTGGAGGCCAGCACGTAGTTCAGCGACGCGATCTTCTGCCGCCAGGGCAGCTGGTGGCACACTTTGAGCCACTTGGCGTGCTGGGAGACCATGCTGTCCACGATGCGGATGAAGGCCTCATAGGAGTTGAAAAAGCCGTAGCGACCGGTGAGCAGATAGCCCTCCAGCATGCCCTCGCAGATGTGCTCGGACAGCACCGAGTCCATGACCCGGCCGTCGGCGGAGAGGAACTCGTCCCCCTCCAGCACGTCGCCGTTCCAGTCCCGGCCCGTCTCCTCAAAGATGGCGCCCAGCCGGTTGGACATGGTCTCGTCCGGCCCGAAGACCCGGAAGTTCCGGTCCTCCCGGGTGAGCTTGTAGACGTCCCGGACAAACTCGCCCAGACGG
>CANQUQ010000054.1 GCA_947627115.1 uncultured Acetatifactor sp. | reverse complement strand
GGTAGTGTAAAGTAATCTATGAAAAAAGTAGGTTATGAAAATATTATCCAATACTTAGAAAAAGTACATTGAAAAGTTAAAAATATATTGAAAAAATGCATAAGAAATAAAACTTTAGGCTTTAACATTTTAACATGTTAGATAAATGCTTTGTCAAGTGGTCACTTGCAAAGTAGCAAAAGCATTTGACTAAGCATTTACTAACACGTTGTAAGTTAATTAAGCCAAAGTAAGGTAAAGTATGGAATTGCAAAATTTCAAGTCTTTTGTTGTTGTAAGATAAGCTGTTGTGATAATTGAATTAACACTTGCCATTTAGCGGGCATAAGTTCAACTTTTTCAATTTCAGGTACTTCATTTAAAGGTTTAAAGTGAGTGTAAGAATGAGGACGTAAAAAGTTGTAGTAAGCTACGAATAAACATAAATGAGTATTAGCACCATCATCAGAGCCATAACCATTAGTAACCTTGTAAGAAAACTTAAAAGTACGATTAAGTCTTTCAATGATTTGTTTAAGCCAACGATATTCTGTAGAAGTAGGATCATCATTAGTTAATCCAATAACTTGAGTAACATCAAAGTCCATACCATGCTTTTTAAATTCTAACTCAGCAAGTTTGTAAGAATTGTAAGCATCGGAAACAAATTTAAGAGCCTTGCCAGGAAAAGTTTTAAACTTGTCGAAAGCCATACGCATAGCTAAGATGCAAGGAACAGTATCACGAGAATCAGAAGAACGATAGCCTAAGATAGATTTTTTAATAGCATCCATAATAAACCAGACGTAACGTCTAGAACCTTTGACCTTAGTATAGGTTTCATCAGCTGCTAAAAAGTTGGTAGGCTTGTAGTCAAAAGAGTCAATAAAAGGTTTTACACAGAAAGCAGCAGTAGTAGCATAACTAGCAATTTGAGTATGAGAAATTTTTATGCCATGAACTTCACGCATAACATCTCTAGTTTTACGAGTAGATAATCCACAGTTAACGAGGTAAGTCAAGCATAAGCCCATAACATGAGGAGAGAACTTACGAAATTGAAGAGTAGAGGCATTTGAAGGCAAAGAATATAAATCAACCTTAAAGAAGTTGATTTTAAATTCACGATAGATATAATGGAGTTTAAATCTTTCAGGTTTTAGTTTGTATTCTTCCAGCTCAGTTTTTGACAAGGAAGAAATAGCATTAAGATAATAGGAGCAATTAGGATTGACACATTTATGTATATTAAAGAGTTTACGCTTTTTTGTAAGAGCAAGAGCCATACCACAATGAGGACAGCAAAGTTTAGGAGGATTCTCAATCCAATTTTGGCGGTTAAAATGAGTATCACAAACTTTGCACCAAAACTGACCACGACCACCAGTGTTATCGTAGATATAGTTGTGAGGGGCATTGCAACAAGGACAATGAACGTCTTGAGGAACAGGATGTTTGCCACGAGACTTAATAGGTTTTAGAGGCTTACCATTTTCTTTTAAATACTTCTTTAAAAGTTCTCTGTAATCTTTCTTTTCAGGAACTTTAATTAAAGGTAACTTATCAACTTTAAGTTTATTGTACTTAGGAGAGAATAAAGAATCATCCTTTTCTTTAAACTTTAAAGGTATATTTTTAACAATAAAATTAAATAAAAATAAAATTTGATTATTTAGCTCTTGAATATGAGCTAGTAATAGAGGTATAATTGTATACATGATATCCACTCCTTTATGGTTTATTGGTTATATGTTCAAAACAATTATACCATAAAAAGAGGGGGTATCATTTTTTTATGGTAAAGAAGTGATAGAAACCTTGAAAAAACAGGAGTGTAGCTAAATAAAAATTTAAATTAGTTTACACTACCAAATTTTATGAAGGAGATGAAATTATGAAAAAATTAGTATATTCATATATTTTTACGTTTTCTTTTTGCTTTATGTTATTGTTTTATGAACCTCTATTATTGTATGCTACAAATATAAATGACTTTTGGTTTGATTTTGCAATTATGTTAAAACCAGTAATTATTTTGTTTCTATTAACTTTTATAATAGGATGTTTATTTTTTACAATAATTTATTTTATTAATCTTAAATTTCAAAAGGATACAAAATTATATTACATTATATTAATTGGTTTTTCAATTTGCTTTTTTGCAACTTATATCCAAGGAAATTATTTGATTGGTAATTTACCTTCATTAGATGGAAGTAGTATTAATTGGAATGGATATTTAAAAGAAAATATCATTACGTTAGTTGTTTGGTTAGTACTTATTGTAGCAAGTATATTGTTAGTAAAGAAAATAACATTAGAAAAAAGTGTAAAAATTACAAGTTATATTTCAATTGCCATTTGCATAATGCTTGCAGTATCACTGGTATCAACATTAATAACCAATAATGCGTTTGTAAAAAAAGGAGCTCACTATACAACAGATAAAAATATAAATAATGTATCTGAAAATAAAAATTTTTTAATTTTTATGCTAGATAGTATTTCAGAAGATACTTTCTATAAAATATGGCAAAATAATGAAGAATATAAAGATCTGTTTGATGACTTTACGTATTATACTGATGCAATGTCTACATATCCTCTTACTAGAAATTCAGTACCATTTGTTCTTACGGGAGAATGGAATAGAAATGAAACAGACTTTAGTACTTATTCAAGTAATGCTTATAACAATTCACCTTTGTTCAAATTATTAGAAGAAAAAAAATATAAAATCAATCTATATGAGAGTGACATTGTTTGGAATGGTAATGTTGATTATAATATAGACAATTTGGAATCATGTGAAGACGCTAAGGCAAATTTTATAAACTTTTTTAAACAAGAAGTAAAGTATGCTTTATTTAAATACTTACCTTATAATTTAAAAAGATATAGTAAAATTGAAGGTATGAGCTTTAGTTCTAGCATAATTAAATTTGATTCTCGTAATAGTGTAGCATATAAAAACATGACCGAAAATGGAGAATTAAGTAAAGTTGATTCAAATATTTTTCAATTTTATCATATTGAAGGTGGACATGTACCTTTTAAAGTTGATAAAAATTTAAATGAGATTGAAAATGGTACATATGAACAAAAAGTTGAAGCTTGTATTACACTAATAAGAACTTATTTGATTCGTTTGAAAGAAAATAATGCATATGATAATTCTGTAATTATAATAATGGCAGATCATGGGTATGATGAAGTAAGTCTAAAGCGCTTTAATCCATTGTTAATGATTAAAGGTATAAATGAAAAACATGATGTTATAATTTCTGATCTTCCTGTATCTTATGTAGATTTACAAGATGCATATACAAGTTTACTTGATAATGCCCAAAGTACAGAGCTTTTTAAACATCGAGAGCAAGACAAAAGAAGATATTTCATATTCTATAAATATTTACAAGAAAATCATATGGTTGAATACACTACAACTGAAGCTGCAACAGATGATTCTAAATTTGAACAAACAGGAAATATATTTGATAGGTAGGTGTTATTAATGTTTTTGGCACATTTTTTGGGTACAATAATGAGATTTTGCTATGATTTATTTAATAATTATGGAATAGCTATTATATTTTTTACTATAATTAGCAAATTTGTGTTATTGCCAATTTCTATTTGGGTACAAAAAAATTCAATTAAAATGATTAAATTGCAACCTAAAATTAATCAAATTAAAATTGATTATTTTGGAGATAAAGATAAAATAGCTGATGAGCAGTCAAAGCTTTTTAAAAAAGAAAAATATAATGTATTTATATCTTTGGTACCTCTTACAATTCAAATTATATTGTTAATAGGCTTGATGGCAGTAATAAATAAACCTTTAACTTATATTTTAAATTTACCAACTGATACGATTGAACAGATGAAAACAGTTACAATTGAAGAAAATTCTTTAAATCCTGAATCATCTTCTTTAGAATTACAGATAGTTGATGATATACAAGAGAATAGATATGATGATAAATATAGTAAAATAGAAAATAACAATATTGATAAAATTCAAAATTTGCATTTATCGTTTATTGGACTTAATTTAACTTGGATTGCAAGTGTAGAACGTGGAATAGTGTGGATTGTTCCAATTATAGCAGGACTAAGTTCATTATTTTTATGTATTGCGCAAAATAAAATTAATGTATTACAATCAGCACAATCTAATGGTTATAAATATGGAACTCTTGCTTTTTCGGTCGGATTATCCCTATATTTGGGAATTTTCGTTCCGGGGGGGGTTGCACTTTATTGGGTATTTAGTAATTTATTTGCTATTATCCAACAATTATTACTAAATATATTTATTAATCCAAAAAAATATATTGATTATGAAACATTAGATAAAACAAGCGTAGAATTAAAAGAGTTAAATCAAATTAATAAAAGAAATAAAATGACCAAAGAAATGAAAAATAAATCTCGTAATGATTATAAAAAATTTTTTAAAACAATAAATAAACATTTGGTATTTTATTCAGAAAGTAATGGATTTTATAAATATTTTAAAGGATACATTGATTATATTTTAGATAAAACAAATATAGTTATTCATTATATAACTAGTGATTATAATGATAACATTTTCGAAATGGCAAAACAAAATCCACAAATAAGACCTTATTATATTGATGATAAAAGATTAATAACTTTAATGATGAAAATGGATGCAGATGTTGTTGTCATGACAATGCCAGATTTAGATAATTATCATATAAAAAGAAGTTACTTAAGAAATGATATAGAATATATATTTGTGCAACATAGCTTATCAAGTATTAATATGACAATGCGTAATAAATGTCTTAATGCATTTGATTCTATTCTTGCGTGTGGTCAAGATCAATATGACGAGTTTATCGAAATGGGAAAATTATTTAATCTAAATCAAAAAATAGTAAAATGCGGTTATCCTTTAATTGATGATATGATTGAAGAATATAATAAAAATAAGAAAGAAAACAAAGTAAAGCAAGTATTAATTGCACCTTCTTGGCAAAAGGATAATATCATAGATTTATGTTTAGATGAAATATTAGAAAAACTAAAAGGTAAAGATTATCAAATAATAGTAAGACCTCATCCTCAGCATGTACGACATATGAAAGATAAATTCTTAAAAATGCAAGAACAATACAAAAATAATAAAAATATTATTATACAAACAGATTTTTCAAAAAATGATACAGTATTTAATGCTGATATATTAATAACTGATTGGTCTAGTATTTCTTTAGAATATGCATTTGTAACAAAGAAGCCGGTTATTTTTATAGATACGCCTATGAAAGTGATGAATCCAGAATACAAAAAAATAGATATTGAGCCAATAAATATTTGGATAAGAGAAAAAATAGGCAAACTAATACTTTTAAAAGATATCAAAAATATAGATAACGAAATAGAAGAAATATTAAAGAATTATAAAAAGTATCAAAAAGAAATTGAAAAAATTACAAATGAACATGTATACAATGTTGGTACAAGTGGAGA
>CANQUQ010000053.1 GCA_947627115.1 uncultured Acetatifactor sp. | reverse complement strand
GTTTTTTATTTTCCATATTTTTATTATATCATCTTTTTCCCTTTTTGTAAACACTTTGTAATTATTGATTTCCGTGCAGGTATCCATTTTATAATTGCAAGCAACGATGTAATTATTACAGTTGAGTTTATATAGCATTTTAAAGGATTGTCAGCATGGTGTCCTCCGGCATTCATTCTTAGTGGAATAAACGCCATATTCAGTACAATGCAGGGAACAAGGAGCTGAAATATAATACTGAGAAACAAAGTCGTCACAATATTCAACAGCATCATACATGACTGAAAAAATCCATATGAATAAATTTCTGCATCTTCTTCGAGAATTATTCCAGCACTTATCAGCTTTCCTGCAAATTTTTCTGATAATTTTTCAAGCATTAGAATTTACGCAGCTTTTTTACAGTTTTCGGTGTTTTAGGCTGATAGTCCCAAAATACACAAGGAAAATTAGCCCAAACAGAAGACGACTTCTTTGAAACAACTGCAACACACTTGAGAAGTTTTTCAGTAGTTTTCTTCATATTTTTAGTCCTTTCAGTAACTTCAAGATATCTTGTGATTTTATTCTAACACAATGAATTAAAAAAATCAACCCTCTGCATTATTCGGGAATAATTTGCATTAAACGGGAATACGGTTACGAAAAAGCAATGGTAAATAATCACTTTATTGTGCATATTTACCATTGCTTTTTATTTTTTATATGGAATTGTTATAAGATTTACAAAATTTTCATCTGAAATATCTACAGAAAATATTCCGTTATATTTATTAACAACCGATTCTATATTTTTCAGCCCTATTCCGAGATGACCGTTTTTAGTAGACAAAAATCTGTTCTTTGACTGTTCAATATTTTTATAGGGGTTTTCAGCGTGAATAACAAGGCAATTCATTTTTTCCTTTATTATAAAAAGAATATTTCTTTTTTCTTCGGGTAATTCGGAAACAGCCTCAATAGCATTGTCAAGAACATTTGATACAATTGTAGTAATATCAATATCTGATAAAAATTTCATATCAATATCATCAATAATAAGCTGCATTTTTATGTTGTAATTTTCCGCTTTAATCAGTTCATTGTTGATTATCACGGTCAGAATTTTATTTTTATGCTGAAATGATAATTGCAATTTATCAAATTCCTGATAAAGTGATTTTTTGTAATTCATTGCTTCTTCTGTATTTTCGGATTGTATCAGACTTTCAAGTGCAGTAACGTGTTTTTTAACATCATGTATTATTTTCATAGAACGTTCATAGCGTTTCTGTAAATCCCGATATACCGACATTTGCAAGTCTGATTGTTGCCGCAGAAGTGCATTTTCTTTTTCAGTTTTACGGACTACAGAAATACGATGAAACATAAATGCAATATATATGTCAAGTAAAAAACAGCCTGACAAAAACAAAATAATAAATCCGCCTGATGAATCATCTTGTATATTGATTACCATAAAATAAGTAGTAAATGTTTCTCCGACAGCAAGAATAGTATAAAAAATAACTTCATACCGTACGGGTGACGACTGCTTTTTTCTGATTAAATTAAATGAAATACTGCATAGAATAAATATAAAAATGCAGTTCAGAATACGTCTTGATATTGTAATATCCTGCTGCTGCAATACGGAAGTAATAGTATTCCGTGAAACAACCGAAAGGCATATTGTTGCCAATATATCGGAAATAAATGCACTTATAAAAATAAGAATATCATATATTATAAAAACTTTTCTGTCGCACTTGAAACAAATTAGTGTTGTAATAAAAATCAGTGCTAATGCACTCAGTGTGTTCAGCATAGGATTATTCATAAAAATTAAAAATGCCTGACTTACACAAAGAAAAGCCGAAATCAACAGATTTATTCCGCAATTTTTTCTTAATTCCAAAAAATGTGATATTCCCAATATTCCCGAAAAAATATATGTAAAATTGATCAGAATACTGAAAAAAATATCCATTTCAATCACCTCTGTTTAATCTAATAAATGCTTGTGCATATAATTATTTATCTGTTGAAGAATTATTTTTTTCTTGTTTTTAGCAACAGGTACAGAATATTTTTTATAAATCTGTATATCCTCCCCGAAAGATGTTATATGTGCCGGATTTACAATAAAACTTTTATGTGGGGAAATAAAATCATATTTACTTAACTGTCCCGATAAATCACTTATACTTCCAATTATCAGATATTCTGAATCTGTTGTAATCAGTTGAATAACACGATTTTTAATATACTCAAGGACAAGTATACTGTCTATATTGATTGTAACAGTTCCGCCATGATACAGATTAAATAAAAAGCATCTTTTTTTATTGAGATTTTTTGTGTATTCGATATAATCATAAAGATTATTATGAATTTTATCAGGATTTACAGGCTTTTCAATAAAAGCAAAAGGGTGTACTGAAAATGATGCTGCCATTTTTTCGGAATAGTTGCTTATGTAAATCAATGCTGTTTTCTTATCTTTTTTTCTGAGGAGATATGCTGTTTCAATGCCGTCTATTCCGTCCATCTGAATATCAAGAAAAATAATGTCATATGAATAATTTTTACTCAATAATGATTCTCCGTCAGAAAATTCGTCTATTTCAATTGAAAGTTTCTGCTGATTAAAAAAATCAGTTACTATTCCCACTATTTGTTCAATCTGGTTTTTTTCATCATCAACAACAGCTATTTTTATCATGAATACCACCCCATTATATTATATCACAAAATCACTTAAAAATCAACCCTTAAATTATAACTTCTTCGCTTTTTCTATAGTAAGGATTATTCAATGTATCAATTGCAAAATTTTTGTTTTCAAAAAGTTCAGTTGTTGCCAAATCTGATTGATTCCCTCCTGAATTTGTGCAATATCTTCGGCGTAGATTTTGCCTGTGCTGTTCACCCTTATTGCTATTTGATTGATGTTGTTGGAAATGTTGCCGATGAGTTTGTAAATCTTGTCAAACTTTTTCTCGTTCAAATGTACGATACAGCCCTCGAAAATCATAGTCCTGATAAAGTCACTCCTTGACTTCAGACCGCTGTTTCTGAATTTGCATTCAATTGCATTGTACTCCTCGTTACTGACACGAAATTTTACGAATTTTTTACGACTGTCTTTTTCGGATTTTATGCTCGTTTTTATCACTTCTTTCTTTCAGATAGGGGTCTCAGGGGATTTAATCCCCTGACAAGCTGTGCAACTTGTGTTTACGGATTTCTGTGGACACAAGTTGCCGTGCTTGCTACTCTTGCACCGCCCTGTTCGGGCGGTTTTCATTTCGGGGCATTTCAATTGCCTGATTTTCACTGTTTTCGCCATAATCGCAAAGCTACAAATAATTTCAAATTATAATAAACTTCAATTGTAATTTTTTGTGAATATTTAGCGATTTATTTACCAAAAAACCAAATTTGATAAAGAGGTATTTTGTTTTAATACTATATAAAAAATTCAACAAAAAAATTGCAATCGGCAGATTCCCTGATGAATTGAGAACATTGAATAAAAATTTTATCGTTCATTCAATCAGATTTTAAGACAAAAAATTAATGCAAGTATTACATTGTTGTCTGTTGCCGTTTTGGCGATACTTATTACTGTCCCACTCGAAACGATTGGCATTGACGGAATTTATCAAAAATTATCCTGATTTCACAAAGTTAGTGATTGAAAAATATCCGAATTTAAGTTACATTATAATTAAAAATTAAACATTTTTAATACTGACTTTTTTCACCCAATTGGTGAAGAAAATTCTAAGCCAAAATCAACTGATTTTTTGCTATTATTAGGCAAATATCAGTCATAATGGCAGATTGGGTTTTGCGGATTCAAAATTGTTTTAATCATCTTATTGTAAAAGGCAGTCCGGATAATGCAGATTGCCTTTTTTTGTGATAGAATCCTGAAAATTTTGTGAAAAATTGACTAAATGGAAACGATTAAAATATTTTAATAAATGCTGAAAACAGCTTGTTTACGTCATTTATTTAATTTATTTGAAAAAATGCTGAAAAACGCCATATTGTCAAAAAACAATGTAATTCAGCCAAAAGCATTTGATTGTGGACGTTCCCGTTCGGGAACGGTGAAAATGTCGAAATAGCTTGATTTTTCCGAAGTTTTAGTTTATAATTATATTTAGGTACTTTATTTGACTTAGACGTTAAATATTTAGCAGAGCAATCAGCATTGGAAGATTTTGCTGAAGATTTTTACAATCATCTTATTGAAAAAATTTAGAATTTATTTTTGTGATATAATAGTGAAACTTTTGTGAAAAATTGTACAAATTGAAACAGATATAAAAATGTGTATTTTGGCTAAAACACGTCATTTGTGCACAATTTTATGAAAATACAGGCAAATTTGATAAATTCTAAAATCACGTAATATAGCCATATCTGAAACACGGAAATCAATTTTCAAAAAACATCTGTTTTGTAACAGTGTTTTTATAGCATTTTGACGAGTAATTTCATTCAAAATCATCTGAAAATGATTCTAATTCTAACATAAACCATATAAAATTAAAATAATTAAATAATTTTATTAGCAAAATTGATTTCCGTGTATCTGAAATATCAGGTGTTGCAAAACTGCAACACCTAAAGTCTTGATTTTTTGAAAATCTTGATTTATAATTATAACAGTAGGTTAAAATCAAATGATTTTTTGGTCAATTTGATAGCCTGTTTCAGACATTTTTTGCGATTTTCCTTGAAGTAAACAGCATTTTCATTTTTGGAATTGCTTGAAAAATCGTGAAATTTTTATTTTCTCTGCAATCTAATTTGAGAAAAGCCCCGACTTTTGGACAAATTTGTACAAAAGTAGTAAAAACAGGTTTTTAAAATTTCAGAAAAAGTCTATAAATCGAATATTATGGCTTGCTTTCCAAATTTGAAAAGCGAATGTATGGGGGTCAGAATAAAATCAATCACCTATAGTGAAAAAATTTGTATAATTTGCAAAATAACAGTTGATATGCTGTCAGAAGTTTCTTATTTTTAAGGAGAAATTGCCAATAGTACGTCAATTTAAGGCATAACAACTAATGATGTATACAGTATCTTGAAAATTGAATATGAAACATCAAATGCTATGTTTTTTCAAAATGTAAATGATTTACCTATTATCTGTAAAGTAATTATTTAATTCCCGGTCATATTGCTGAAATTATGGAAATTTCGGCAAAAAGTCTTGCATTATATTTGGTTCTGTGCTATAATGATGGAGTAGCAGACTTCTGCCGTTTTCATCAAAGGAGGAAAATACAATGAAAGCAAGTCTGCCTTACAAATACATCACTTCCGTGAAGAACGGAAAGCAGTATGTTGTCTTTGATTACAAGGACGGCACAGGAAAACGCAAGCGTAAGTGGGTAACAACGGGACTTCCCGAAAAATGCACGAAAAAGGCTCTTAATGAAGCGATTGACGAGATTGTTTCGGAGTTTGATGCACAGTTCAGAAGTTCTGCAACAG
>CANQUQ010000052.1 GCA_947627115.1 uncultured Acetatifactor sp. | reverse complement strand
ATTGTCTGACAACCTGACTACCAATTTCAATTAAATGGCTGTATATAGGTAAAAAACAGGTTGACAGCATTTTTTTTTAATCTGACAACCATTCTTCTTTGTGCAAAATGACAATGACATCTACTTTGCTATACTATATTTAATAAAATATTTAATGAAAATGCAAATATTATATCTAATATAAATTTATTATATAATAAATAAGTGTTATATAATATTTTTTTTATATTTCAAGTGATGAATTGTACAAAAATAAATACTAAAAATATATTATATATCAAAATTATATTATATAAACAATATAAGAATATTATAAAATAAATATTTATTATATAATATTTTTTTTTACATAGTAAAAATAAATATTTGCTATATAGTAATAACATAATATATAAATAATAAAAATATATTATATAATAAAATTTTGTAAATGCCTTTGTAACATAAAATTCACATATATATAATAAAATTCTGTAATAATATTGTAACTTGATTCGTAATGGAATACGTGCTATAATAAAACAGAAAAGAGGTGAAAATATGGCAAAAAAGAAGATAACAAACCCACTTGTCTTTAAAAAATCGTTTTTTCTTAACATTGCTAAACTCAGGCTTACTCCATGTGAGTTTAGATGTCTTATGGTGATGTTCGAGGGTGAAGAACGTACTAAAGCACAGATTGCCGTTATACTTGAAGACACCCCACAGCACGTTGGTACAGCAATGATACACCTTGAAAAATTAGGCTTAGTTGTCAATACAAGGACGGAGGGAAGAAATTCATTTTTCAAGCCAAATATGGATTTTTCAGGAGTGGAAGAAGACCCAAATCAATTACAATTTTAGATGGAGGATATTATGTCGAAAAAATCAAAAGTCACGCCGAAACTTGACCTTGTTTTCAAGAAGATATTCGGAGATGTCAGAAACACTGATATACTGACGGATTTTCTTGCAACAGTGCTTGAAATCAGTCCGTCAGAAATAACAGAGGTTGAAATTCTGGACAATGAAGTAGTGCCTGACATTCTTATTTCAAAATTTAGCCGTCTTGACCTGAAAATAACTATTAATCGTACAACGTCGGTAAACATTGAGATACAGGTTTTGAATTATGGCAACTACAAAGAACGCACCTTGTTTTACTGGGCAAAGATGTATACGGGCGACCTTCAGAAGCAAGAAGATTATCTTAATCTGAAGAATACAATCGCAATCAATGTCATTGACTTCAATCTTTTTGATTGTAAGGAATATCATTCAACTTTCAAAATCTTTGAGGAACATCGACAAGAACTTCTTACGGACAAATTTAGAATTGATTTTCTTGAACTCCGTAAGGCTAAGGAATGTAAGGAGAGTGGTTCTATGGTGGACAAAAAACAGATGTGGATGGACTTCCTAAATACCAATGCAGAAGATGATGAAACCCTTGACCGTCTCTCTACAAGTTCTCCAGTGATGCAAAAAGCTGTTGCCGTTCTCCGTAAGATGAGTGCCGATGAAAAGGAACTGTACGAGATTGAACAGCGTGAAAAAGCAGTCAGAGATGAAGTATCGGCAAGAGCATATGAACGTCAGCAAGGTATAACACAAGGCATAGAAAACGTAATAGCAAAGATGAAAAAATCAGGAATGTCAGATGAGCAGATACAAAAAATTTTGTCAATCAACTAAACAAGTACTTGCAAAAAAAAAGTTTGCACGTGTCAACTTGTGTTTGTCGGAAATTGGCTGTTGAAATAAGTCTTTTTTGGACGGTAAAAGTCTATGTGAACGGACGAAATAGAAAATCAGGGGTAAGCTAATTTAATATGCCGCAGGCATAATTATTGATAGTTTTTCTATCATAGCAAGCATAGAAAATGTCAGACATTTTCGGTTTTGTCAATTATATTGACAATTCGGACGGACGAAACCGACCGAAAAAAAACACAGGGAAAACTCCCTTAGACCCTCTTTTGTTTGGACGAAATTCATCATGATTTTCGTGCAGGATTTATGAAATGTGAAACATTTTCTTGCTTGAAAGGATAAATGCAAAAAACATCGGTGAGTTTGCAAAATTTAAAAAAATTTCTTGGACTTGATTTTTGAACTTCGTAGGAGTGCGACGGTTGGTGGACAAATAAACGTGGATGGACTTTCAACGAAAATGATAGCTTGACTGTCTCATTGATGCAAAGCTGTCCGTCCGTGATGAGTACCAGGAACTACGAGATTGAGCAGTGAGAAAAAGCAGTCATAGAGCGAGCGAACCAGCGGTAGAAAGCAAGCAAATAAAAAAATCAGGAATGTCAGGAGCAAATACAAAAAATTTTGTCAATCAACAACAAGTTTTGATTTAGAACTTTTCTTTTTTTCTCAATCACAAATTTTATTTAAATTATAAAATTTGATTTTTATATTTTAGGGTTTGAAAGACTTCCAAAAGGAGTTTTCAAAACCTTGAAAATTGGCTTGTGCTACAGCACAAGCGTTGCTTGCTATTATAGCAACACCTCCCATTCCATGACATGGGTTTCCCTCATACCCCCTCAGGGAATACCATAGCATTATCACCCTCAAATCCAATAGTAGCAAGCAACGTAAGTGGGTGTCCACTTACAAATTTTCAATGCTTTGAGAAAAAGAAAAAGTCACCGGAAAAATAATTTTTCCGATGACTTGCAATTTTTGCTTATTTATGGTATAATAATAAGCAGTGGGTGTAATGCACCTACTGTCTGACTAAGATTTCCTACGTCTTAGGAAGACACTGAAACAAAGTTATCCCAACTAACTTGAATCAACTGTAAGAATACATAACACCCAAACTTTATATTATTATATCAAAGTCCTTGAAAAAAATCAAGAGGGAAGTTATAAAATTTTTTCTGATGAAATAAATTTCTTTTTATCAGTTTTTACACAGTGAATAAAAGTTGTGGTTACTTTTTTTTCAGTTCCGCAACTTTTTTGTTGCTCGGAACTAAAAATTTTTTTTACAAAGGACTGATAAAATCTTGAACGACAACAGAGAAACTTTAAAAACATTTCTTCTTGACTACATACAGGAAGTTACACAGAAATCAAAAGGAAAAGACCAGTACATATGCCCATTCTGTAACAGCGGAACAGGCAGGAACGGTACTGGTGCATTTACATTTTATCCTGAAACAAACAGCTATACATGTTTTGCTTGTGGAAGATATGGAGATATTTTTTCACTCTATGCTGAAATGAATAATCTGTCACAAACTTCTGACTTTCCTATCATTGCAGACGAACTCTCAAAAAAATATCATCTGTCATCATCGAACTATGTGAACACTCAAAACTACTCAAATTCAGACTCATGGGTAAAAATACGTTCTCACGTGTACAGTAACATAAATCGTGACAAGATAGCTGTAAAAACCATTTACAAGAAGTCTGACGGCTCTAAAACGGCACGTTGGGAACGATATGAGGGTAATACCCTTGTCAAGAATCTAAACGGCTTACAGATGCCATTATATCACATCTACAATCTTACTGACAATACAAAACCAGTGTTTATTGTCGAGGGTGAAAAAGACGTTGAAACTATGGAAAAACTTGGCTACATTGCAACAACAAGTCCGAATGGTGCTGGCTCTAAATGGAAAGAAAGCTATACTGAATACATAAAAAACTTTGATGTGATTATTCTTGCTGATAATGATGAAGTTGGTTTGAAATATGCTACAAATATTGCAGAGAACATAATTCAGGCAGCACGTTCTGTCAAATTAGTACCCTCACAAGCTTTGTATGCCCCTTTAAAGTCTAAGGGAGATATATCCGACATAGTAGACTGCATAGGCACTGAAAAGACCATACAGCTTATTGAGAGTGTTTTGAACGGCAATGAATATATTTTCACCCGTCATCAGCTGTCATCAGAACTGCAACAGGATAATTCAAACAAGAAAGGACAAAGAATTGACTATGAAATATTTGCTGAATTTCTCGAAAAGCAAGGATATTCAATAAGATACAATCAAATAACCCATAACTTTGAGTTTTTTGGTTTTGATGACGGTGAAAGTAAGGAGCATTTTGCAGAGAATGTACCAACAATTCTGCAAGACCAGTTAGAAAAAATATACACCCATGTTACAAAACAGAAAGTTATAGATTACATTACCCGATATGCAACAAGACACAAATATAACCCTATTCTTAATGCTATTAAGGCGGTAAAGTGGGATGGTATTGACCGTGTAAATCAAATCTATGACATATTCAAAATACCTGTCACAGAAGAGGGAATATATAGTAGAACTTTTATATTTAAATGGCTTAAACAGTGCGTTTGTGGGCTGTTTAACGACATTGAAAATCCATTTTCACTGGATATTATACTTGTATTTCAAGGCAAACAAGGCATAGGAAAGACACGTTTTTTTGAAATGTTGGCTCTAAATTCTAAATTTTTTGGTGAAGGTATTTGTCTTGACCCTCGTGACAAGGATAGTATCATTCAGGCTACAAGCAAGTGGATAAGCGAACTGGGCGAACTTGGTAGCACCATGAAAAAAGATATGGACAGCGTTAAGGCGTTCCTTACGAAATCCACAGACGAATACAGAACGCCTTACGGTAAGGCAAGCTTACATTACCCACGAATGACTTCTTTTGTCGGCACGGTCAATGATGAGCAGTTTCTAATTGACCAGACAGGCAATAGACGGTTCGTGACAATTCCACTTGCTCCTGACCTTGTAATCGACTACAACACACAAATCAAGTCATTTGATGCATTACAGCTATGGTCACAAATATACAACATTGTTAAGGACGAGGATAAAACAAGCTGTTTCAGACTCTCAGAAGATGAGAAAAAATACCTTGAAAAGCGTAATTCTGCATTTATAAAACCAATGAAAGGCGAATGTGAAGTACTCGACATACTGGAAGAACAACAAACACCAGAACAAGGCTATATCTGTACATTCAAAGAAATGACCGTATTACAGTTCATTCAGTTACATAATTTGAAATATGATGCTGGTATTATTGGTAAAGTTCTAAAAAAGTATGGATATGAAAGTAAAAAGAAAAAAGTTAATGGAATAGTATCAAGAGTACTAACATTGCCATATAAGTACAGAAAGTATGATAGTATATCATAAAAGATTGGTTGTCAGATAAAAAATATCTGTCAACCTTTTTTTGTGGCTGTTTAGGTGTTTTTTCTTATTTTGTTCATTTTGACGGATAGGTTGTCAGATATACTTTTTATATCTGTCAACCTTTCTTTTGGCTATTTATAGGGAAATTTTGCGAAATAGGTTGACAGATTACTTTTTGATATCTGTCAACCTTTTTTTCGGCTATTTATAGGTAAAAACAGCTAAAGGTTGTCGGAGTTGACAGTAATTTCCTATTAAACTATAAATTTTTTTAAGTTGACAAATGTAAATAGTTACAAAACGGTAACAAAAAATGAAAAAAAAGCACTTTTTCAAACTTTTACAAGAAATTGTCTGACAACCTGACTACCAATTTCAATTAAATGGCTGTATATAGGTAAAAAACAGGTTGACAGCATTTTTTTT
>CANQUQ010000051.1 GCA_947627115.1 uncultured Acetatifactor sp. | reverse complement strand
GTATCAATATCCCTTTTATTCCCTTTCGTATATCTATAAGAAATTAATTCTAGTATTTTCCGGCAAATACTTTGCCAATTCCTCCACCAACTCGTACACTTTTGTCCCCGGTGCAATTTCCGCTGGAGTCTTATCTGTTCCATCTTTGATAATCCGCTTAGCATATCGTATTGCCAACTTTGGATTGCCTTTCTCTAGCAGAATCTCAAATATGTTTGGCATATTTTTCCGATACTTTCCCAACCCCAATTCCTGAAACTTATTGTTTAAGAAGTCAATGTACTCTGTTCGGTGATTATTTGCAGTATAATAAGCAAAATGCAATATAAACCAAAACTCAATACATTCATTGCTCCATGCAGCATGATATTGTAACTCTGGATTATCTTTATTTAACAAATTTGTCCGTTCCACGACACCATTGAAATGCTCTGCCGGAAAGCTGTCCTTATCATACACACACCAGATTTGACCCTTTTGTATGTTATTCTCTTTGACATATCTTTCCGCCATCCCTATGACACGCATAGTTTCTACAGCGCAAGGTTCAATCTCTATCAAAACCATATCTTTGTAAATAGGGTTGTCCTCAATCAGCCGTTTAAATCCGGCAAAATATTGGGGTTCCGTTTGTTTACCTTCACAGAAGATATAATAGCGATACTCTTTTAGTTCCAAATATTGTTGCCGACGCTCTTTCTTCCACTTTTCCATACCGGCTTTTTTAGGCATTGACTTTCCCCCAATCTATAATTCTTTGCAGATATGGATCAGCGCCATATTTTCCTTCAAGATACTGTTTGTCATATTTTGCATCCTTTCGGACTGACACGCCATTGTCATCCTTAAACTCTACCAATGAGTATAACTTAGTGTTTTGATCTCTCCCCTTTGCCACAAACCAGATTTCATCCCTTCGATAAACCTCGTTGTTCATGGTTGATAGGTCATGGGAGGTAAAAATCAATTGACCCTTTTCCTTATTTACATTCATATCCGTATACAGTTCAATAATGTGTTTCAACAATAATGGATGAATTTTTGCGTCAAGTTCGTCAATTACCAATGTTGTCCCGCAAATCAGGCTATGCACAATATACGGCAAAAGTCCAAATAGCTTTTTTGTTCCGCTGGACTCCTCGGATAAAGTAAGTTCTGTACTCTCTCCATTCACAATATGTTTTGTATACACCTCTACCGTATCCTCGTCCTTTTCTTCAACACGGAAATCTTCAATATCCAAGTCCATTTCCCGGATCATTTTCAGCACTAATTCTTTGATTTTATCAGATTTTGCTATTGCTGTTCTCAATTCCTGATAAGGATTTCCATAATTTAAAAAGTCTATGGATTCTTCAAACCAATTCAGCACATCATTCACTATTTCGTTCTTTTTATAAGTAATCCCAAGATATGACAATAATGGCAAAGTTTCCGACAAATCTTCACTAATCTTAAATTTGACAAACGTACCTTTCAAATCTATTTTATCTTTTTCACGAACAAACAATGCCGAGCGCCTTCCTGTTTCCATTTTCACTCTATCAAGGCTTTCATAAATCACAGTGTCTTTCTGAATATGAAGAATATAACGATATTCCGCTGCCTGTGTCCGAAAGAAAATTTCAAACTCTGTAGGCATATTTCTATTTTCTTCTGTAAAGGCAAATGATTCTACAGGAATTTTCCTGGCCTTGTATGCGCAGTCGCTTTTATCGCAGGTCGCGCAAAGAGGGCGCAGAATTTTAGAGGCCAATGTGTGAATTGCTTCAAGTACATTAGATTTTCCGCCGCCGTTCGGCCCATAGATAACCGCTACGGGCAGGAACAATTCTCCATTCTCATCTTTAATGATTTTATCGTTATGCTCCGAAATAGCTGCCGCCTGCATATCAAATGTAATCTCATCACGGATACTTTTATAGTTTTTAACAGTAAATTGACTTAGCATATCATCAACCTCCACTTTATACTTTTATATTATATACCATTTTTCAATTTTTGTAAACAATATTTGAGTTTTTTTCTCATATTTTACTGTTTATTTAAACTAATCCGCAATATTTACCTTATCACACATACGGCCAGTGAATTTCAATTCTCACATCTCCAGACTCTCGACTCGCATCCCTTCATCCTGTTCGCCCCATATGATCAAATGATTCCCCTGCCAGCCAAAATATATATAATAATCCTCTTCCTCCCCTGACAATTTCCAGCCGGTATCCTGCAGGCTTAACAGCTCTTCTCTGTTCTCCCCTTCCAATGTCTCCCTGCTGATCATGCCGCCTTCCCGCATCTGTGCCAAATATACCCAGCCGTCACTGTAGCCTATGATTCTGGTCCCACTGTTTCTTTTCGTCTCATAAATGATACGGCTGGTGTCCGTTTCCGTATCGATCTCGAACAAGATATCATGTGTGAACGAAGGAAAACTTCTTCCCGGGCCGTCATTTACTTCCATTCGTCCGATCACTTTCTGACCCTCAACCGTTAGATCATTTTTATATAAGTAAGACTCATCATATTTTTTCCCCTGCAGACAATCAATATCATACCGTCCATACCGTTCTTTGCCAGTCGGTTTTAAGTAGCTGTAATCAGGATAGACCGATATTCCTCCTGCCAGCCATGTCCCTCTCATCTCTGCTGCAGCAGTTGTCCCACGCTTCACTTTGGCCACCCCATTATCCCAAGTATAAATCGTTTCATTGCTTTCCCCGTCTACAACTGCTCTCACGCGGTCATGGTTATTTGCATATACCTTCCACCCATTGAATTCAGACATCCCGTCCAGAAGGACACTGTCTGTTTCACAATCACCGTCCGCAGGGCATACATAAATCTCTCCCTGTTCTCCATACAATAAATATCCGTCCTTCAAAGCAATGGATTCCGAGTCACCGCCGCGGTATAACTCTGTCCAAAGAACACACTCCCTTGTCTGTCTGTCTATCCTCCACAGTTCATTGGCATATGTTGATATAAAAAATATATAATTTTCATCTGCCACAACTGATGAAATACCCCTCACATCTTCACTCGTTTCGTAAACGCTCGTTATTGCCTGTTCAGAGACCGAATACTGCAAGATCCTGTTCCCATCACGTATATAATACTCATCTCCCTGATCCGCACTGTTCATTTCTTTTAGTATTCCATGGTAATCGTAATAATCCGGCTCTTCCTTTTCACAGCCGCATAACAGGCAGAGGAAAAGCAGGAGCATTGCCGATAATATATAGATTTCCTTATGGGCTTTCGTCCGCATCATTATTCTCCTTCCTGTTGATTCCTATTATGCTGATAGGTTTCGCATCACCACCGGACACCTTCAGCACAGCTTCCCATAAACTGTGAAAACCTCTCCACTCTTGATACGCACCCGCTTCGAAATGATAAGCATTATGACATATGTATTCATTCCCTTCCTTGCTGATGTTAATAGTATGTATCTGGCCTGTAACATCATCTTGATTATTAAAAAAGGAAATGATAATCGTATCATAGCTGTCGCCTATCGCGTTGATATCTTCCTTGTTCCGGCTCGTTTCCATCTCAACGTCATATTCCCGTTCCTTGAAGTAGTTGTATACTGCCTTGGGGCTGACTCCCCACCCGCCTTGCAGCACGATACCGTTCCCTTCATATGCACTGATCAGCTCTGCCAACTCTTTTGCTGTCATATTTTCCCCTAGCGCCAGCCTCGCATTATATGTGGCCATCACTTCACAGCCGGCATAGTTCATATCTTTTATACCTAATTTAACATCTTCCCACCCTGAAGCATCTTGATTTTCTATATATTGATTGGGCACAAAAAAAGGGGATTTTTTCGTTTCTGCATCGGTTAAGACCTTCAGATTCTTTTCATAATGGTCTGATATCTTTTCTTCCGAAATATTCCGTCTTAATATTTCCAGAAATCCTACCACCTGAGCACCGGTGGCCGAATGAATAAGATCCAGTTTATCCAGCGCCCCAAGTTCACTTGGTTCAGGTCTCGTATATTTTATATTCGGCTTATCTTTACCACCTTTAATTTGCTTCGTCTCCAGCTCCATCACTCGTCTGTAAGCATTCCACCCTTCCACGAACTCCTTTTCCTCCACGGGCCTGTCCTGACCGGAGTTCACCGGAGAGATGATCCCCCCGCGCTGGCACACCAAAAACGATCCGACCGTCACGGCATTATAATATTGGCAATCTTCTGGTTCAACCTGCGCACTGTCCACATTTTCAGCTATTCGGACGCCATCATAGCTATCCATCCATAGCCCGACAAGCTGTGGTTCGCATTTATAACCATTCATTTTCTCTCCATTCTGGCCTGTGACGATAATTCGCTTCGCCTCTTTATTTTCATTGCTGCATATCCCAAACCAGGTTATGTTTTTCTCTTCTCCGGAAATACAGTCCATTTCATTTACTACCGGATTGCCTTTGATGTAAATGCCATGACAGGGGCTTAGATTAAGCTTCCTGGTATGGCTGCCACATGTGCATTGCAATTCTGCCCCGCGGACTAAGTATTCGTTTTTTTCTTTGCCCTCATTATGCGCCTTCAGATATTCTTTGATCTTACGCTCTGCTTCTTCCTCATCTTCTTCACTTTTCCCTTTTTCTGCCTGCTGTTCTCCGATCATGGCCTTTATGTCTTCATACACTTTGGAATCTGCATCTAACAGTTCTTCCTGTTCTTTAATTTTTTCCTGAATATACGCCTGGTCCTCAGTTTTCAGCTCTCTTATTTCGCTCATATGTCATCACCTACATTAGTTTTTCGTTTCATATAATAGTATTGGTCTTTCCATATATTTCCCAAATAAAAAAGTACAATGATTCTATATCTCTTATGGCATACATACCAATTCTTCAAGCTGTATCCCCGTGCAGCCTCGCTTCAACATACTTTCAACTATATCCAGGTCCCCTACAATATACTGCTTTTCTACTCCGGCAATTCGAAATATACTGAATCCCTTTAGCTTTTTCAGATTCAGCACTATTGAGATAATTTCACTATGATCTCTATTGAATACACTTTCTTCGTCCAAACAGTCTACTTCATCAAATAACGGCAGAAAGTACCGTTCCGCTTTTCCATAGACCTTATCAAGAAGAACGATCTCTTTGGTTCTGA
Organism: uncultured Acetatifactor sp.; assembly: GCA_947627115.1. Taxonomy (GTDB): domain Bacteria; phylum Bacillota; class Clostridia; order Lachnospirales; family Lachnospiraceae; genus Acetatifactor. The sequence goes on along the minus strand of CANQUQ010000051.1, from coordinate 422 downwards.
TTTTGGGTTCATACATCTTAATGATTTTCAACACCTTGGCCGATATCAGAAAAAAGGGCATGGATATGATATCTGTAAACAATGTCTCCTGATTGCTCCGAATGATCAGTAGTTCTCTCTCAGGTATCTTATATGCCCTTTCTAAATGAAGATCTCGCACATCCAGCTTATCATGCCAGTCCACGATATACGGTCTTTCTAATAATTTCTTATCTTCTTCGATTAAAAAATATTTCAATTCTCACATCTCCAGACTCTCGACTCGCATCTCTCCATCCTGCATGCCCCATATGATCAAATGATTCCCCTGCCAGCCAAAATATATATCATAATACTTTCCCCTCTCTGACAATTTCCAGCCGGTATCCTGCAGGCTTAACAGCTCTTCTCTGTTCTCCCCTTCCAATGTCTCCCTGCTGATC
>CANQUQ010000050.1 GCA_947627115.1 uncultured Acetatifactor sp. | reverse complement strand
TCTACTACAATATATTTATGGTTAATATCCCTTACAGCCAGTAAGGAATTACCCATCTTGTTGCTTAAGCTGTATAATGATGGGGCAATAGGTATATCGGTTCCTTTCTTGGACTACGCGTCCGTTTTTTAGACTGATAACCAGCTCCTCATTCGCAGCGTTCGTTTTATGCAGGTTGAATCGCCATAGGTGCATTCGTGTCACACCACAGTAGATTGAATAGGCAATGAGTAAAACTGGTACTTATCCATTGCAATAATCTAAAGGAGTGACAAATTTATGAACGCGGTAGGTATCGATGTTTCAAAAGGTAAAAGCATGGTTGCTATTATGCGACCATTTGGCGAAATTGTTTCCACACCTTTTGAAATTAAACACACAACCAGTGACATTAATTCACTTGTAAAACTCATCAATTCTATTGAAGGTGAGTCCAGAATCGTAATGGAACATACAGGACGTTATTATGAAGTCCTTGCCCATCAGCTTTCTGAGGCAAACCTTTTCGTCAGTGCCATTAACCCAAAACTTATCAAGGACTTTGATAATGATTCCCTTCGTAAAGTCAAATCCGATAAAGCTGACTCTGTTAAGATTGCCCGATATGCACTTGACAAATGGCAGAATCTCAAACAGTATAGTGTTATGGATGAATTACGCAATCAGCTCAAAATCATGAACCGTCAGTTTGGCTTTTACATGAAGCATAAAACGGCTATGAAGAATAATCTTATCGGTATCCTTGACCAAACCTATCCTGGTGTTAACACTTACTTTGACAGTCCTGTTCGAAGTGACGGCAGCCAGAAATGGGTTCATTTTGCATCTACGTACTGGCACGTGGACTGTGTCCGTAAAATGTCACAAAATGCCTTCATTGACCATTATCAAAACTGGTGCAAACGTAAGAAGTACAACTTCAGCCAGTCAAAAGCTGAAGAAATCTATGGAAAAGCAAAGGAGCTTGTTCCTGTACTTCCCAAGGATGACATTACAAAACTTATTATCAAGCAGGCCGTAGAGCAGCTTAATAGTGCTTCTACAACCGTCGAGTCACTTCGCACGCTTATGAATGAAACCGCATCCAGGCTCCCGGAATATCCCATTGTTATGGCGATGAAAGGGGTTGGAACTTCACTCGGTCCTCAACTAATGGCTGAGATTGGTGACGTTTCCCGTTTCACTCACAAAGGTGCTATTACTGCTTTTGCCGGTGTAGATCCCGGCATTAATGAATCCGGAACTTATGAACAAAAGAGTGTTCCAACTTCAAAACGAGGTTCTTCTGACCTTAGAAAGACTTTATTTCAAGTAATGGATGTCTTAATTAAAACACATCCACAGGACGATCCTGTATATCAATTCTTAGACAAGAAACGTGCTCAAGGTAAGCCTTACTATGTCTATATGACCGCAGGTGCTAACAAGTTTCTAAGAATCTACTATGGACGAGTGAAAGAATATCTTGCATCTCTTCCAAAATCTTAATCATCCACTATACCTTTTCAGACCAGCACAAGTGTGGTGGTCTTATTTTGATACCCAATTTTCAACCTATATAAAATTTTCAATTTTCTTTAATTTAGCCTTGACTTTTTATTTGCAGGCTAAAAACTTTGTACTCAATTTTTCATCAGCCACCCTGTGCGTTAAATCAAAGAGTTTTTGTTCTGTTTCTTTATCGTAATACAGTTCAATAGCATATTGCATATCACACCTCCACACTTTCTTTTTCAATAGCAAATTGACCTTGATGAAACATTCCTACATATTAAGAAGACTTCTATGCCCTTTCTACCCTGTGTTAAATATCTGGCGTCAATATTGGATATTCAATTTCATCGCTGATAAATGCGCACATATACACTGGATAGTATATAATCTTATCTTTGACTTCAATATTACAATTTGCAAAGACGTAGGACTCTTTTACCTGATATTCTTCATTGTATGTTGCTTTATTCAGAGCGCTATGGATATAATAATCCTTCCCACTTTTTACTTCAATCGGTGAAACTGAGCCGTTATGCTCAATGACAAAATCAATTTCTCCCAGCCTATGATTATTATAGAAATATGATGGATATCCATGAGCATGCAATTCCTGTGCAACAAAATTCTCAAAAACGCCACCTAAATTCACTTTTCCATCTCCAAGAAGTATTTTGGCTCTCAGTGCATTACCATACTGATATGTCAATAAACCAACATCAGATGAATAAAGTTTTAGCAAACTGCTTTTTGCATTTTGATTTAGCGAAATTCTTGGTTCCGTAACATTCGTCGTTGCAATCACCACACCTGCATACTTGAGCCACAAAAAACTATTTTCAAGTTTTTCAAATCTGAGTTTTTTCTTAATATCAGAGTAGTTAAAACGTTTATTTTGTTTTAATAGTTGAGACGGAATTTGGTCATACAGCGCTGTCAGCATAAACTTTTTCTCATCTTTTTCATATTTTGTGAAATCCACGCGGTATTGCCTTATGATATTCTTCTGAATTGTTGATACTTCTCCAATATTTCCTGTTTCAATATAAGCATTTACAGCAGCCGGCATTCCACCGACAACTAAATATCTATTAAGATGCGTCAGCATTTTTTTATTGATGATATCAGTTACCGGCTTTCTGTCCGTAAAACATTGCTTTAAATAATCAATCGTATCTAATGTCACTCCACTTGCCATGATAAATTCTTCAAAATCTAACGGATACATATCAAGTTCGTCCATATATCCCACAGGTGCAGACCTCAAATCCCTTAACTCAATTCCCAGTAAAGAACCGCTTAAAATCAGTTTTATTCTTCCATCGTCCACCCAGAATTTAATCTTTGTAATAACATCTTTATATTCCTGAACTTCATCAATAAACAAAAAAGTTTCATTATCTTTAAACACTACGTCTTTCAACGCTGAAATATTTAATTTTAATTCTTCGACAGTCGTTGCTTGTTGAAGCGCATCGATAAATTCACTATTTTCAATCAAATTGATTTCTATATAATTACATTCTTTGTTTTTAAGGCATTTTCTAATAGTGAATGTCTTGCCCACCTGTCTGGCGCCTGTTACCAATAATGCACGATCAGGTTTCTCTATCCAATTATTGATATATTTCTCTGCTTTTCTATGAATCATTATAATCACCTCGTGCTAATATTATACCGCTCCTACGCACTTTTTCAATAGTTTTTCTTGCTATTCTTGCACTTTTTCAATGGTTTTTTATTTATTTTTTTGCACTTTTTCAACGATTTATTTTATTTTTTGAACACTTTTTCAAACATAGACATTTACGGTTTTACCATTTTTATTATAATGCCTTTAAAAAAAGAAATACTTCATTTCCCTTTTTGTTTCCATAGCCATATTTATCTGTCTCAAAACCTAAACTCAAGTGCAATGCTATACTTGGAATATTATCACTCCGAACCTGCTGAAGTACAATTTTATACCCCTTACTTTTTACAATCTCTAAAGCAATAAGCATTGCTTTTTTGCCAATCCCCTGTCTTTGAAATTCCGGGAAAACCTCCGGAGCAATCGAAATGACACTATCAGAATGTTGATAGAGAGATAGCATACCGGCAATCTCATCGTCCTTTATAATAGCAAACATTTCAAAATATTTACCTTTAAATTCGTGTTTCTTCCAATCGCAAATCATATTTTGAATTTCTTCAATAGACATATTGGTATTCCAATTTTGTCGTAAAATATTAGCATCATTCTCTTTGAAATTTCTTAATTTCACCACGTTGATATTCCTCTAATTTGTGTTTTCATCCGCATTGCCATTGTTTCCGGCATTTATCTGCATAATAACATTGTTATTTTTTCCGCAACAGACGCCTTTTTCTCTTACAATTCTCTATTATTTTAATTATATTTAAACCATTTTATCATTTAAAATCTTTTATCTGACATTCATGTTTTTAAAAAAAATCCACTCTTGGTTCTAACACTTTCAATTCATGTTCTTCTAAAGCGCCTGTATAAAATGAAATCGGTTCTAATATATAATCCCAATTCCATAATTCCTCTCCCAGATTCATGTAATCCCTATACATTTCACAACCTTCTGTTTGCTTTTTCTCTTTTTTACGGAACAATTTTTATTTTTCTAATACTACAACATATTTATAAGGTTTTCAACAATAATCGAACAAAGTGTCGCCTGCCACACTTTACGCAAGGTGCGGATTTATAAGAATACTTACCTTTTTGCACCTCTGCAATCCTTGTAGAGCATTTTATATAAGTAGGAAATTTAGAGAGATTTCCTACTTATATAAAAAATTCCTGCACACCATATCAGTATGCAGGAGTTCATTATATATTTTATTTATCCTCTGCTCAATTCCTTTTCCAAAATGATTTCTAATTGTTCCTTTAGTTGTGGATATTCATCGTGAATTGTATTATATACATCTTCCATCCTTAAAGTTTGATATCTGTGCGCTGTAATATCTCTCATCCCTGCAACAGCCTTCCATGGAAATGTTTTATATTCTTTTCGCAAATCATCTGTGACTAATTTAATCAATTCACCGACATTAATAGTTGTCATTCCGAGAGCTCTTTTCAGCATTTCATTGGTTAAAAAGTCTTCCAAGGAAGTTTCTCCTAACAAATTAACTCCAACATTTATTTCTTCTATTGCTTTTTTTATAGCAATTTCATCTCTACGCTGCATATAAAAGCACCTCTTTTTCAATTTCAATCATATCATCTTCTCTAATCGGCCCATGAATAACATCTACGTCCAGCTTGAGGGTTTCTTCTAAGTCATCTTGTATCATAGACAAAGTAATCAATGTTATCGGTTTATAAAACTCTATGATTAAATCAACATCACTGGTATCCTTATTTGTTCCATTTGCTCTTGAACCAAACAAAATAACTTTCTTTATCGGATATTTATCTACCAATGCTATAACTGACTGTCTGATATACTCAATCGTCATGCTCAAGTACCTCCTTTTGTGTATCCTGTTTTTACTTTTATATAAATAATATAACTTACACAAGAAATTTTCTTCTACTCATATTATACTTATGTATGTCCTAAATATCAATTATGCATTTTCCAGTTCTTTTCCAAACTACTCTTGTGATTCTAAAGCAAAACTTGCTGTCTAACATATAAACTTTCCACATCAGAATACTTTGTAACATCCACTTTTACAGCTATACAATCTGCCCCCTATTTCTTCATCTTTACAATTTAACTACATTTCAGGCATATTTGTATTATCCTTACTAATAAATCTTACCACTTCCGAATCATAATATCTGCTTTGCAAATAATAGAACACTATACAAAATTTCTAAAACGATTAACTAGTTTTTATTTATCTCCCCTTTCCATCGCACTATTTCTTCCTGCATAAAAGGTGAATCTGGATTCTCATCATATCTAGAAACTACCCATTCTTTCATTGCAGAATCCTTTAAATTTGAATTCAAATATTGTCGAATAAAAAAACCAATTACTGAATATATGTCAAAGAAGAACGTATCTGTATACTCCAAAAAATCACACAATAAAATAACATTTTGAGAAGTATATTCATTGGATAGTAGGTAAATCAAATAGGCAAACTTATTTTCACTCGAAATCATAGAAAAATCTTTTTCAAAATTATCTATTATATACTCATATTTTTTCTGTGCTAATTG
>CANQUQ010000049.1 GCA_947627115.1 uncultured Acetatifactor sp. | reverse complement strand
GAATTAGTTTTAGTTTATTTTCTTTTACCATATATAATTTTCCCCAAATTCTTTTTTCATATATTTTCTTAATGCTATTTCATAATTTGTTTTTATTATACTTCTATTGTTACTTTCACAAGTAGTACAATTATTTTTTATAATACAATTTGTATATTCTTTTCCTTTAAATTCATATTTTTTATTTAATTCTATTTTTTCTTTGTCAAATTCTAACACTATAAATGAATATCCTAATCCATTTGTAAGCGATGGATAAAACCGCGTATTGAAACCTCAAGCAATATCCTATATAATTGGGATAAAGCCTGAGGTTAATACTTTTAATTATTCAATTTTAAATCCTCATATGTACCTTGATAATTTAATATCTCCTCTGGAAGCTCTTTTGACCATGGCAAATATTTCTCTAAATCTTTTTCTGTCTGTTCTCCTTCTAGTTGGGGCAATTCTTTTAATAAATAATTTAGATATTTATATATATTCAAATTATTTATCTTTGCTGATTCTATTAAACTATAATATACTGCATATGCTCTTGCTCCTTCTTCTGTATCTGCAAACAACCAATTCTTCCTATGTACTGCAAATGGTCTTATTGCTCTTTCTGCTCTTGAATTTGTTAGGGGAATTCTTCCATCTTTCATAAACTCCTCTAAATATTGTCTTTGGTTTGTTGCATATGTCAATGCTTTTTGTAACTTTGTATTGGTTATTATTTTTTGGCTTGTTAAATTAACCCAGTCGTAAAAATTTTTCAAAACTGGCTTCGTTTTTTCTTCTCTCTCTTTCAATTTTTCTTCTGGTGGTAGTTCTTCTATCTGTTTTTCTATTTTAAATAGCTCATCAATTAATTGTACTCCTTTATAGCCATCACTTGTTTCTATCATTTTTCTTTGACTATCTAATGGTACACTTTCATAAAAGTATCGTCTACAATGTGCCCAACATTCAGCATGAATAACGTTCTGTATATTATTATAACCATCGTATCCATCTGTTACTATAATTCCATTATAGTTTTTTAAGAGCTTCTTTGGTACTTCCTCTGATCTACTACTTGAATAATGAAATATCACTCCTTTTTCTTTTTCTATTTTTCCTGATACCATAACCCACATATACGATTTTGATGTAGCTTTTCTATTTGCTTCATGGTTACATTGCAATATTGTTTCATCTATATGAAGCAATTTACTGCTTTCTGTTAGCTTCTTTATCATGAGCTTATATATATTACTTAGATAGTATTCGCTTATCTTTATACACCAATTCGCACTCATACTTCTTGGCAAAATTAGTCCTCGGTCATCCCATACTTTCTCTTGTCTATATAATGGTACTCCCATATAAAACTTTTGATATATTACTTCTGTTGCTAGTGATGGAGATGCAAAAGAATGTGTTATTATTGCATTTGGAACATGACTTTTTACTATTGTTGGTGTATCTTTCTCACTTCCTTCTGTTCCGCATTTTTCACATTTATATACATTTCTTATATAATTTTTTATCTTCATTTTAGCTGGTATGAATTCTATCTCTTGTCTTACAAATTCTTCTCCTATTTTTTTCATATCTGCTTTACACTCTGGACATTTGGCATCTTCTACATTTTCTATATATGTCTCGTATTCAACATTTTTTAACATGCATTTTTTTATTCCTGATGTTCTTTTCTTATTGTTTTTCTTTCTATATACTGTTATCTCTTCTGTTTCCTTTTTGATTTCTTCTTGCATTTTTTCTTCTTCTGGCATACCAAAAATAGAGCATTGTTCTCCTTTTACAATGTTCTCTTCTCTTTTTATACTTTCACTTTTAGAACCAAATACGTATCTTTGTAGTTGATTTATTATTAACTCTTTATTTTCTATTATATTTTCTAAGTTTTTTATCTTTTCATTTAGTTTGTTTATTTCTAATATTAATTCTTCGTGTGTTTTTGGTTCCATTTTTTTATTCCTTTTTTCTCATTTCTTTTATTTGAATTCTATCACAAAACACTTGACTTTTCAAGTGTTTCGTGTGAATTATATGTGAACTTTAAGTAACATTTTTGTTCCTTAACTTGCTACATTTTTTATATCTACTTCTATTTCTTTAAAACTATTCTTTTGTTCTATTTTTAATCCACTTAATAACCAATTTAACTGCTCTTTGGTTATTTTTTTCATCTCTTTTGCATTTCTTGGCCATTGGAATTTCATATTATCACTTTTTAATAATGTTTTCTGTGCTAAAATAAATCCATTTTTATCATAACATAATACTCTTATACTATTTCTCTTTTTGTTGCAAAATAAATATGCTGACCTATCATATGGATTTAATTTAAATGTATTTCTTATTATATGTAGATTTGCAAATTAAAATATACACATATTCTCAAATTAAAAAAACAGCAAATTGACTATTTTTCACAATAAAACATCAAATTTCAAAATATTTACAACAAAAATTTCACAATCATTCATACAAGAAAAGACTGGTAATTATTACCAATCTTTTAATTTTATATCATTTAGTTTTTTAAATTTTTTTCATTTTTTGATATAGTTTCTCAATTGCATCTTCTGAATATAAACTCCAAATACAATTCATCCAAAAATAAATTACTTGTAATTGAAAGTTTATCTTTTAAAATATTATTTATTGCAGTTATTCCATAAGAATAACAGTGATGATTAGTTATTTTTCTTTTCTTCCTATATTAGACTTAATTCATTTTCTGCTAACATTGCAATTTCAGTTGTTACAACACTTTCTCCTTTTTGCTCACATATCATTAAACAATTTTCTACTATCAAATTTAATTTTCTTGTACTTCCATTACAATTACTACTAATTGCCTTAATTGCTCCATCTTCAAACATATTCTCATTCATTCCTGCTATTCGAAGTCTATTTTTTAAATACTCTTCAACTTCTTTTGGATTTAATCCCGTTAATGTGTAATTTACTACAATTCTTTGTCTTAATGCCTCATGGGTATTTCTTGACAATAAATCATTTAAAACGGGCTGACCTACTAATATTAAAACAGCATAATCTTTCGAATCTATATCAAAATTAAATAACATCTTCAAATCATTTAATATATCTGTTCTTAAATATTGAGCTTCGTCTAATACTATAACAGGGGTAACTTTTCTATCTTTTACATATGTTTTTATTGTATCTTGTATTTGTTTAAACATATCTATTTTTCTACTCATTGGATTAATCCCTAATCCTATACATAAACCTTTATAAAAATCCATTACTGTTATTGTAGATAGTGAAAGGTATACAGTTTTATATAGTCCTACATTTAGGTTATCTAAAAAATACTTAATAGAATATGTTTTCCCAAATCCTGAGCCTCCTGTAAATAGACCTATTCCATGTGTTTTTAATAAATATTCTAATCTTGCTTGCATTTCTTTAAAATCAGTAAACTCATATCTGTTCTTTTGATTAAATCCTTTTCTAAATGGATTACATTTCATTCCAAAATATGTTTCAATCATTATTTGTTCCTCCTATCTTTATATATGATATATTTTTCCTTTTCATTTTACTGTTTTCTACGTTTTTTACCGGATAAATAGTTTCTGCTTTTTTACCGTTTTCATAAATATATGCTACTTCTAAATCATGAGGATTAATTTTTATTGTTAGTTTTTGTTTTATATATTTACTTGGTACTTCATAATCTTTATTAAATAGTTGTATTGTAGAATCTGTTGCTACTTTTCTTTCAAATGAATGTAAGAAATATTCCTCTAATATCTCATCTGACTTAACAAATCTTATAAGAGAATAATCTTTCATAAATCGATTTCGTGGTGTTTCTTCTATAGAGGAGTGCAGAGTGTTATTATATTCGGTATTTACATAGTTATAATACCTATTATTTAAATCTTCTAAAGATGTGAACGTGTTCCAATCAGTACAGTTTATGAAGTTATCTTTAACAGTTCGAAATGCTCTTTCTACTTTTCCGTTTACCGTTGAGGGCTATATGGTTTTGCGTGAATTAATACAGTTCCAAGGTTTGCACAAATAATTTCAAATTGTATATTTTTATAAGGTGTTCCATTGTCTACATATAGTTTCTTTGGTATTCCATATGTTCTTATTGCTTGTTTTAATACTGCTTGAAAGTTAACGGCATTATCATTTAAGAAGAATTGGCATCCTACAATAAGCCTTGATGCATCATCTATTATTTGTACAAGATATGTATTTACTTTTTTGCCATCAATTGTTATTACAGGGCCATGTGATGTATCTGCTTGCCAACAGTCATTAGTATGTTCCATTTCAAATTGTTTTCTTTCTACTGTTGGAATGTATTTTAAATTATGTTTATTTAGATAACGATACACTGTTGCAATAGAAAAATCTTTAGCTAAAATTACTCCGTCTTCAATTAATTTATCGTAAATAGCTTTTCCTGTAATATGCGGCATTTGTTCTTTAAGTTCAATTATTTTTGTAGAGATTTCTGATGTTATTCTTCTTGATGAACCAAAGTCTTTTCTAGTTTTGGGTTTCAATGCATCAAATCCATAATGTATATAATCAAAATACCAAGCTTTAATAGTACTAAATTTAAACATACATTTTTTTCCTGATGGTAAATTATATTCCTTTGTTGAGGCATCTCTAAAGAAAGCCATCTTTGAAGGAAAGGCGTGAGTATTGTTAACAACAGGTGCAATTATGGAAAATCGTAATAATGCAATCCCATTTGTTTCGTCTTCTGTTTTAACTTTTGAAATTTTCATAAATAATTACCTCCTTGTATGACATTTTACAATTATTTTTGTAAAATAGCTATTCAAAAGTTATGTGGAAGCTATTAAATTAACCCCTATAGTTATAGGAGGTGATTTTTGATTTTGAAATTTAGTCATAAGAAAAATCCATTTGTAACGGTAGAAAAAATTAATATTAAATTTTTGGTCACAGATACTTAAGCAGTTTAAAAGAAAGTAGTCATGGTTAAAGTTTTTGAATTGATTTTGTTCACGATTAAGCGAATCAACATAGTTAAAAAAGCCTGATATTAAGGCAATAAATGAATAGATTAACTCAAATGATATTTTTAATTTTTCAGATAATACAATTACAGAAGATCGCATACTATTTTGCACAGTATATAAAATTGAATCAAGTGAGAATATTTTATATGGCACAATAAAAGAAGGAAGAAGAGCATGAGTAGAGCCACAGGAATTACAAATTACTCTTGTAACACTTACTTGAAAGTCATAATTTTTTTCTTCACGAATTAAAGAAATATTTCTAATATAAGAACCATGATAAGAAAAGTTAGATTTTGCATTACATTTAGGACAATTGCAGTGAATATCGTCACAAGAAGGCATTAGATCTTGGACATTTTGTTGAGTTAATGAAAAATTATTTTTATAAATTTTAGAAAAACTATTGATTTTTTTATTAAAACAAATTATCATAATATTAGATGTGTTGGTTAGGTTCCACTCCTTTCTTGATATTTTGTGGTAATAATATTATAGCATAGAGTGAACATAATATCTATACTAACACATCAAAAAACTGTATAAAATATTGTGATAATATATTTTCACTTTGTTTTATACAGTTTTTATTTTACAGTTTTTTTAATTTGAAAAAATTTGAATGTTTTTGTATGGTTTAAACAGCAAATCTACAATTATATTACATAATGATTCCGTTTGTTTCCTAAAATCTGTTGCTCCATACGCTATATAAATTTTATTTATACTTTTTAATAAATCATTAATCATTTGTCATTATCACCTC
>CANQUQ010000048.1 GCA_947627115.1 uncultured Acetatifactor sp. | reverse complement strand
AAAAAAAATAGCCATTTATTCAATGGCTATCCTGTAGTTTTTTTAATTATATGGATTTCCTGAATATTTTACTGGTAATTCTAAAACTCTCGTTGGAGTTCCATTTATTTTTTGCAGTTTACTTATATATCCATGTTTTTTCAAGATTTTTCCTATTTCTGCAGAAGTAAACTTAGTAAGGTCGTTTTCTCGCATAAATTCTGTAACAGTCATTTTCTTAGTTGAACATATATAACCATTTTCTTCTCTTTGTAATTTATCGAGAATGTCAAGCACTTCTTCCTCTGCTCTGAGCGGTTTCATGAAGTGCTGATTGCGTTCATCAAGTAACTTCTTTTCCTCGGTTGTAAGTCTGAAACAGCTTGCTTTGTCTAAATTCTTGACAGTTTGGTATATTTGTGACCAAAGCTGTATGGAATTGAATGGTTTAATCTGTGTTTCATAGTCTATTTCAAGGTCAAGAGGGAGAGAAACTGTAGCAAAACGCCTGTTGCCTGTTTGGTCAACAAGAAATTGTTCATCATTAACCGTTCCGACAAATGACGTAATACGTGGATACTGGAGCATAGCTTTACCATAAGGTGTTCTATACTCATCTGTAGAACGGCTTAAGAACGCTTTTACGCTGTCAATGTCTTTCTTCATAGTACTGCCGATTTCGCCCAACTCACATATCCATTTGTTAGTGGCAAGCATTATGCTGTCCTTGTTTCGTGGGTCAATGCAACAACCCTCAGCGAAAAATTTAGGGTGTAGGGCTAATTTTTCAAGAAATCGTGTTTTTCCTATGCCCTGTGGACCTTGAAATATAAGCACAATATCAAGAGAGAAAGGGTTCTCAATGTTGTTAAGTAAGCCACATACACACTGCATAAGCCATTTATATATCAAACTACGGCTTAAAGCGTCGTCTGCTGGTATTCTGAATATATTATATATTTCAGTTACACGGTCTTTTCCGTCCCATTTTTCAGCTTTAATCATATCAAGTACGGGATTGTAACGGTTTCGGGTGGCATACAATGTTATGTAGTTCATAATTGACATCATGTTAACTTTTGAATATTCTTTCCTGATTTGGTCGTAAAGAATAGTGGGAACATTCTCTGCGAGATGTTCAGGGCTTTCTTGTTCTCCAAATCCAATAAATTCATAACAATGGGTTATTTGATTATATCGGATTGAATACCCGTGACGGAGCATAAAGTCATTAAACAAGCTAAAATCATCAAAATCAGGCTTTTTCTTGTTTGAATTATTCTGTTGCAGTTCTGATGACGGTTTAGAAGTAAAAATATATTCATCACTATTCAGAACACTTTCAATAAGCTGTATAGCCTTTGCAGAACCTATACACTCTACAATGTCAGATATGTCACCTTTAGGCTTTAAAGGCACATACAGGGCTTGAGAGGGGACTAATTTAACAGAACGTGCTATCTGAATGACGTTCTCTGCAATTTCTGTAGCATATTTCAATCCGACATCATCATTATCAGCAAGAATAATTACATCAAATCCTCTGAAATATTCAATGTAATCTTTTCTCCAATGCGAACCCGCACCGTTGGGGCTTGTTGTTGCAATATATCCGAGTTTTTCCATTGTTTCAACGTCTTTTTCGCCCTCAACGATAAATACAGGCTTGGTATTGTCGGTAAGATTATAAATGTGATATAATGGCATTTTTAAGCCGTTCAGTCCTTTTACAAGGGTATTCCCCTCATATCTGTGCCATATAGCCGTTTTAGAACCGTCAGGCTTACGGTAGATAGTCTTTGTGGCTATATTGTCATGGTTCATATTCTGGTATACATGGGTGCGGAGTTGTACCCATGGTTCAGACTTGCTTGTCTGTAATGACGATAAATTAAATTTCTTTTCAAGGTCAGCAACAATCTGTGGGAAGTCTGAAATCAATGATAAGTTGTTCAGTTTTGCATATAACGTAAATATATCGCCATGTTCACCGCAGGCAAAGCATTTGTAGGTTTTCGTATCAGGGTAGTAGGTAAACGCTCCTGTGCCGTTCCTGCCTGTTCCGCTGTTGCAGAATGGGCAAATGTACTGGTTCTTTCCACCGTTCCTTGACAGTTGCGTGATTTCGTTCACGTAGTCAATCAGGAATGGCTTTAGTCGTGTGTTTTCATTCAATTTTATCAATCCTTTTCTAAATTTTTTTGTTCCAACAACAAAAAAAGTTGCGGAACTGAAAGAAAGTAACCGCAACTTTTTTTACTGTATAAAAACTGATAAAAAATAAATCTAATTCATCAGAAAATTCTTATAACTTCCCTCTTGACTTTTACTAATAATTTTGATATAATTAATATTAAGTTAGGGTGTTATGCATTCTTACAGCTGTTTCAAGTTAATGATGGTAACTTTGTTTCAGTGTCTTTCTCCTGTCGCCAAACAGAAGTCAGACAGTAGGTGCATTGCACCCATAATTTATTATAACATAATTTTACAAAAAATGCAATAGGTTTTCACAAAAAAGTGAAAACCTATTTTTTGCTATTTATAGGCATTTTTTTTGTTATTGCATATAGGTGTCAATATGCAAATTTTTATAAAAATCAGCTGTCATAAATTACACTTCTGTGTCCAATTTCAAGGATAAGAATAATTATTTTATCTTCTTGAATTTCAGCCAATAATCTATAATCGCCAATACGGTAACGCCATTGCCCACTGCGATTAGAAGTTAATCCTTTACCGTGCTGGCGTGGGTTAGTGCATTTATGCAAATTTTTATAAATCCATGAAACAATAAGCTTTGCTGTTGATTTATCAAGCTTTGCTAATTGTTTTTTCGCTTTTTTGGTAAATTCAACAGAATAGTTCATTCTAAACCTAACTCCTTAACAACATCTTCAAAAGCATACGTTGTAGGGTCAGCTTTGTACTCTTCCATTGCCTGTTCATATGCCTTAAGGTCAAGTTCGGTTTCAATGCGTTCAAGAACAGTCTGTCTAAAAAGTTCAGATATTGACATACCATTCATTTCAGCATAAGCTTTAATAAGTTCTGAATCATTATTATTCAATCTAAGCGATATAGTCATAATAACACGCTCCTTTCTGTAATACATTGTAATACATTTTTGAGCATTTGTCAAGGCTTTTTGAAAAAATTTTTTATTCAGATGTAAGGGGGTACAGGGGGAAATCTCCCTGTCTCAATGTTAATTTTGTTGGTAGGCTTAGCCGTTAAACCGACAAAATTAATATTGAGTTATTATTTCTGCGACTGAAATAATCTTGACAACCATATTAGCACATGATATAATCAAAATAAAAGGAGTGACAACATATGCCAAAAACGATTAGTTTTCATAATGGTTCTGTGGAGCAGAGGTCACAATATCCGTGATGAGCGATATACAAGCAAGCAGGAACACATTAATTCTTCCCTCAGCTAACAATGTAACTATATGTGATGTACCTGTCCGTCAAGCTTATGATGAAATCTTCGGACAAGCTGTTGAGGACTATAATGACCGACAATCAAGAAAAGATAGGAAAATTGACTGTTACTATGATAAAATTAAACACGATAAACGCAAGCACCCTGTTTACGAATGTATAGTCCAAATTGGTGATTGCAATGATACTGGTAATAACGCTGAACTTGAAAAGCAAGCTTTAATAAGATATGCTGAAACATGGACAACACGTAATCCAAATTTACATCTTGTTGGTGCTTACATTCATTGTGATGAGCCTGATGGAACTACACCTTCATTGTGACTACATACCCGTTGGAGTGTGCAAGGGGTATGAGCGTTCAGAACAGTCTTGATAAAGCATTAAGACAACAAGGGCTTCAATCATTAAACATCAATCAGACTGCACAAATGGCTTGGCAAACGCAGGAACGCAATGCTCTTATGTCTATATGTCAAGAATTAAATATAGACGTTCAGCTTAATCAGGAACGCACACAAGGCAGAAAACATTTGTCAACAGCAGAATACAAAGCTGAAAGAAACAAATTAGAACAGGATATAACTGGAATTACAGCCTTTACGAGATGAACTTCAGAATTGTTGAACTTAAACAGGATATTTCAACGACAGAACTACAAAAAAGACGTATACCATTTACAAAAAGTGTTGTTGTTTCTGCTGATAATCTACAAGAAATTGAGGAACAAGCAAAAACATACCGAGTAAACCGAAAAAATTTGCAAAAAATGAACGAACGTGAACAGGCTATTGTAGATAAAACAATGGCTTTAGAAATTAGAGAAAATAAAATATATGAACAAGAAAATAATATCGAACAGCAATATAGAGAATTAAATGAAATTTC
This sequence comes from uncultured Acetatifactor sp., assembly GCA_947627115.1. Classification (GTDB taxonomy): domain Bacteria; phylum Bacillota; class Clostridia; order Lachnospirales; family Lachnospiraceae; genus Acetatifactor. The sequence goes on along the minus strand of CANQUQ010000048.1, from coordinate 1,643 downwards.
CGTTGAAATACGTCAGGAACAAGCAATACAAAAAGATTTAAATGGTTATCTTGCAAAACTTGAAGTTAAAATTGAACTTTTAGAAGAAGAATTGCAGAACTCTGAGTACCACAATGAACGATTAAAAGAAAAGTATGACTTACTTGTTAGTACAATAAATCAAGAAAGAATTGCTCATAACAAAGCAATAAATGAATGTCAAGTGCATATCGCAGATAAGGACAAAAGTATAGAAGAACTTAAACTGACAATTCAAAGTTTACAACAAGCCAATAAAGAAACATACGAGAGCCTTACAAATATTGTTAAAGCCGTTGGAATGCTAAAATACGATAAGGGCAAGTATAAAGTTGCTGGGCTGTCTGAGGAGCAAAGCAGACTTATAGACGCTATTGCAAACTATGGAGCATATTGGGCAGAACAAGACGGTTTTTCAGACTTTGCCAAAACCATGCAAGAGAATATGAATTTCTAAGGGTATGCAGGATTTCATTGATACTTGCTCCAAAGAAAAATCGTGGACGTGGTGGCATAAGCCTGTAAAATTTTTTCATAACAAAAAAGCATTGTAGAAACGACTACAATGCTTTTTTCTTTGAAAAGTCCAAATTATTATAATTTCAATTGATTTTCATCTTGTTCATCAGGCAACCAATCAAGATTGGCTTTAAAAAATGAATTTCTTCCCTCTGTCGGTATTGACAATAATCCCAAGACGTTCAAGATGTATCATAGCCGTTCCGACGTGCTGAGGTGTATCGGATAATATTTTAGCAATTTGTGTCTTAGTCTGCTCTGCCCCCTCTAACAACACCAACAAGCATTTGTATTCACATGGTGTAAGTTTCTGCTGTGCCAACAAAAGAAAAAAGTTCTTTTTGAAATTCAGCGTATTTCTTTCAGTTTGATTACGTCCCATAGCGTTTTTGCTCCTTTTTTCCGTAATTTTTAAATTATATCGAAAGAGATACTCTTGTCAAGGCACAAAATTGACAAATTTTTATTAAATAAATCATATTTTTTTGTTATATAATATTAAATTATAATTTATTTAATATATTTTTATTATATAATATAACTTTGTTATATAATAAATTATTATGGTTTATTTAATATAATTTTATTATTTAATAAATTTATGTTAAATATGTAATATTTACTGTTTTAACCAATTCATAAGTTGTAATAATTAAGTTGTTTAACAAAATGGTTTTGTCAAATTGATATTTTTTTAACAATTAAAAAATAGCCCAAAATGCCCCTTGGTATACAGGAGTTCATTTTTCCTGTTACCTTAAATTTTGGCTAAATATAGCCATTTTTCAGAGGGCGGTATACAGGTATACAGGACTTTCCCATATATTTACCCAAATTTTTAAAAAACGTCAATTTTTGTCAAATGGAAAATTCATCAAAATGTTTTTTTGCAATTCCCCTGTATACCTGTATACCGCCCCTAAAAAGTGGCTATTTATAGGGAAAAAATGCGGTATACAGGACGGTATACAGGAAAAAATGTCCTGTATACCTGTATACCGAAAGAACAAATATTCTTTTTTTATTTATAAAAAAAATAGCCATTTATTCAATGGCTATCCTGTAGTTTTTTTAATTATATGGATTTCCTGAATATTTTACTGGTA
>CANQUQ010000047.1 GCA_947627115.1 uncultured Acetatifactor sp. | reverse complement strand
TGTCATGGCGCATCTGCCTAGTGGCTCCGCATATCCTCACGTCCTGTATGCAATACAGTATTCAATTTTCAAGGTACACCGCTGATAATCAGCTATGGAAAAGGACAGCAAACCGCCCTTATACCGCTTCAAACGCCAGTATCTTCGTAATCAGCTTTGTTTCAAGCCTCCGGCGCAGCGTTTCATCAACACAAAAATGCAGCCGTCCGCCCTCGTCATACATCTTCCGGGTGGACAAGGTAATTATGTATCCCTCATAATGCTTCAGGACTGTGTTGATTGCCATTACATCGCCTTCTGATGCTGCCTTTATGATATGGAAAGGCAGCAAATTCTTTTCTTCGTTGCTCTTACATCTCTTTTTCATCTGCTTTTTCCTCCATAATCTTTTTTAAAATCTCAAGTGAGCGTGTCCGGTGTTCGTGGATCGTACTGCGTACAAGGTTCATTTCCCTTGCTATATCCGCATCGCTCATTTCCAGAAAATACGAAAGCAGTATTACATCCCGCTTCCGTTCCGAAAGAGCCTGCAATGCTTCCGCAATCAGGGTGTCCTTTACTTCAATGTCATATCCATGCACTGTAAAATGATTGTTCTCCACTCTGTACTCATCCATAACAGACAACTGGTTCAGCTCCTTTTCAGACAGTTCAGAAAACATGGTTTCATGCTCCCTGCGGTAATCCATGTGCCGGTAATAGTTAATCGCTTCACCTTTCAGCGACATCTGGCACAGGCGGTCAAAGCGATGCCTGATTGTCAGTTCATCATGGCAAGAAGGTTTCTTCATACGAGTTCACCTCCTCCCCCGTTGTGACATGACAAAGGCATACGCCTTTTCCCTTTCCGTTGTATCTGCCAAATGGCGATAGGCTGATGTTCGGGTGGGAGTAAAAATTTTTGAAAAAATTTTTTGTATATAAAAAACGCCCGAACAGGCTCAATGCCCATTGGACGTTATTCATATCTGTTATTCTGTTTTCTCCACAAGCTGTGAGTGTGTATAATTCACTCTCTAAGGTATATTCTGCTTCACTTCCAGTAAAACATCTTATAAAAGAACCTTCCCACGCCAGCCGGACAGGTTCCCGAAGTCAAAAAAATATCCCTTAGATCGTTCAGAACACATAAATTCCCCTAAACGTACCCAAAGGATAAAATCCACGCAAAAAAACCTTTGGATACTGCGTTTTTTTATATGCAATATCCAAAGTCATTCTATTTTATTGTGTGCATTATGTCCCTCTGATAAAGTGAATTATTAGTGCATTTCAAAAGTAAAATGTGCAATATACACTATACATGGAGGTGCATATATGGCAAGAAAAAAGAAAATTGACAAGGAAATGGGACTTCGTCTGAAGCAAGCTAGAACTGAACAGAAACTGACCTATGAAGAACTGGCTGAAAAATCCGGCGTTTCCTCACGCTATATCAAGGAAATCGAAAATCATGGAAACGTGCCAAGCCTTGAAAAGCTAGGGCAACTCATACGAGCCTTACATATTTCCGCCGACCCGTTTTTTTATCCAACTGTCCCGGCAGACAACCTTGACTACCAGCGGCTGTTGGTTTATCTGTCACAGTGTACTGAGGAACAGATTACAACAATCCTCGCTATTGTGGAAGCCTATCTTCGGACATACAAACATCCCAAAGAATAGAATATCCCCAATATCTGTATTTTTTCATGAATATTTCTGGATTATTCTGAACCATGCAAACAAGGTGGCTCGCCCTCTGTCCTGCCAGCCACCTCTTGGTTTATCTGCTAAATTTTTTAAGAAGCTCTTTGATACGCATACGTTTCTTCACGATGCCCAATCCATCAAGAACCTGTACACTGTCTACAAATCCCTGATAATACGCCCGCTGTTCTTCCTTGTAATGGGCATGATCCACCACATCCATATAGTCCTCTAAAAATTCCCTGTACTCTTTTGGCAGCTTGGAAAGATATGCTTCAAATGCCTTCTGCTTTTTTTCAATTCCCGGCTGGCTGCTTTTGCTTCCTCTGTCTGGACGGAATACTCCCTGTCCTCTGACTCGCTGCGTAGTTCTTCAAAGACACCTGCCAATGTTTCAAAAACTTCATTCATGTTTGTTTCCACCTTTCTCTGCTAGAAATAATATTGCATTTTACAGGCAGTATTATCAAGCCCGACATTTATTTTCACAAGATAATTTCCTATCACTTCATCTTTAGAAGTATATTATCAACATTATTTCGTAAAATCAATGATAAAGAACTTCATCTTTAGAAAGTTGGTGATAGAATATTAAAATCTATTGGAATAAAGAAAGTAACTCCAAAAATCTGATTGGACAAAAGGTTATGGAATTGCGGACGGAAAAAAAGCTATCACAGAAAGCTTTGGCAGAACAGCTCCAGCTTGCCGGATATGAATTTAGTGATCTGACTGTTTTACGGATAGAAAAAGGGACAAGGTTTGTCCCGGATTACGAAGTAGTGGCTCTGGCAGAGTTTTTTCATGTGTCCTGTGAATACCTTTTAGGCGTACAGGACAAAAAATAAGCAGCAATCTGTTATCGTATCACAGACTGCTGCTTAAATTTTTGTTGAACCGATAGCCAATGCCCCATACGGTCTGTATGTAAAGCGGCTTGCCCGGATCATCCTCTATTTTTTCCCTTATATGGCGGATATGGCTCATAACAATATTATAATCACCAGAATACGGTTCCTGCCAGACAATATCATAAATCTGCTCTTTGCTGAATACTCTGCCGGGATTACTGGCTAACAAATATAAAATTTCAAACTCCTTATTGGTAAGCATAACCTCTGCACCGTGTATGACCACATTTTTCTCTGCTAAGTTCAGTTTCATTCCTCCAATACTAAGGTGATTTTCCACTTGAAGTATATTACAGCCTTCAAAATGAGGACTTTCACTTATAATCTGCAACATTCTCTGGCAGACATCTTCCTCATCTTCCGAAAAAGATAATACGACTACTTTACTCATAACAATCACCTATTCAATTCCACAAATCTATTTTTATCTCATTTTCTTTTTATCAATAACTGCAAAATATCTCTCCCATGCCTGCCTACCGTCCGCATGATGAAATTTCCATAGGGAAGTATCCCTAACCCTCTTTGATTTTCTTTCCGTTTTTCTCTGCCAGTCCTTGACCTTTATCCGCAGATTTGCTACAATAACACATGGATAATTCTATTCAAAAACAACTGAACAGACACGAAACCGGACTGTTGTAAATCGAACATTTTACAGCAGTTTTTTTATGCCCAAATGCAGGAAGGAGTATCAGAAATGGCGAACAGAACACGCACTAACCGCAATGAAATCTGTCTGAATGACAGGGAACAGTATATCCTTGATGAGAAGTTCAGACTGTCCGGCATGAAAAGCAAATCGGCTTTCCTCCGGAAGCTCATTCTCTACGGATATGTCTATGATGTGGATTACAGTTTTTTGAGGGAGTACAACACAGAGCTTGGACGGATCAGTTTCAACCTGAACCAGATTGCAAAGAGGATTAACAGCACCAACCATATCTATCAGGAAGATATGGACGAGGTAAAGGAGTTGATGAAACAGGTATGGCATACACAAAAATCCATGCTATCACAGCAACCGTTGATAAAGCGGTAGCCTACATATGCAACCCGGATAAAACCGACGAAAGCATCTACATTTCTTCCTATGCCTGTGCGCCCGAAACCGCTGCGATTGACTTCAAGTATACCCTAGACCACTGCCGGGAAAACAGCCCGAATAAAGCCTACCATCTCATACAGGCTTTTGCCCCCGGAGAGGTCAGTTTTGAAGAAGCGCACCAGATAGGGAAAGAGCTTGCCGACAAAGTTTTAGAGGGGAAATATTCTTACGTTGTCACCACACATATTGATAAAGGTCACGTCCATAACCACATCATTTTTTGTGCCGCAGACAACCTTGAACATAACAAATATCACGACTGCAAGCAGACTTATTACCGCATCCGGAAATTGAGTGATGAACTGTGCAGCGAGCATATCCCTACTTGCTCTAATCTGACTAAAAAGAATTATATCACGTTCTGTCGAATAATGCTATAAAAGTTTCACGATAAATTATTCCGCCGCTTCCAGTGTGACCTGTGCAAATTCTTCATCACTCATGGCTTCCAGTTTTTCTAAGACCTGCTCTGCAAGCTCCACCATGTCACTGTCCTGTATGTGCGGGATTACGTTCTTTATATCGACAACCATGCCCATTCTGTCCTGTCCCCCAAACACACACATCAGATTGATTTCTTCCACTGTAAACTTATCCATACGCTTATATCTCCCTCCCTGTTTTTTTCTCAGTTTCTTTTTCCGGAACCTCTTTTCCTGATCTATCTCTTTGCTCGATGACCGCCTTTTTCTCCGCCAGCTTTTCCTTTATGGAAATCCTGCCCGCCTTGCCTTCTTTTTCCTCTTTCGGCTTCTCATTGTTTAGGACATTATCAATCATGTTATAGTTACATTCTTCCAGTTCTTCAATCTTTGCAAGCGGCTTATACTCTGCCAGTCTGTCTAAAAGCTCCTTTGCCTTCCTTGCAGTCTGTACGCCCTCGCTGTCATCAAGCTCCGTCCCTTTCCCGAATATATCTGTTATGCCTTCCCTCATGCTGTCTGAAATCATGGCATTGAGGAAATCATTCAGATATTCCGTATTCCCGTTCCTGATGTCCTCTGCGATATTCGCCACCTGCGCTTCCCTGTCCTCCACCGTATCATTGTACTGATAGGTATCATAGTCATAAGAAAGCTGGTCTATTTCTGCGGCAAGGAAAGCCGCCTGCCACTTTTCCAGTGAACCAAGCACTTCTATGTCCGGCAGCTTGTCGATCAGCTCCGCAATCACCGCTACCGCTTTCGGGTTGTCCGTAATATCCGGTACATAGTCCAGAATCTCCAAGTTGGCAGTCCCGCCCGACACAATATCCATCTGCGTGTCCTCATACGCTTCCGTCCCTTCCGTATGAATGTTGATGCCGATGCTCCGGATACCGTTCATCCTCTCCGGCGGTATCTGGTTGAAAACAGCGATTGCTTCCTCCACGCTCGCTATATCCTCATGGTATTCTCCGAGGTCATGGAACTCCCCACACTCTGCCACCGTAAGGGTAATCACCGTCCGCTTTTCTTCCTGTATCTGTTCTGTATTCCTCTCCTGCAGGGCAGCACGTTTTTCCTCAAGGTACGCTTCCACTCCCGGAAGATACTGCCCAAGCGTCCCGGTCTTTCCTTCTGTGATAGGGTTGATGTCAACTTTCACGCCGCCGATACTGAAACCTTCTTCGTTAAAAATATTGAACAGGGAATCCTCCGTTTCCCTGCCCCGGTATTCCACGACCACATCAAGGTCAGAATTTTCCTGCTCCAGACCTCTGCATCTGCTCCCGGACACCACCACATCCACAAGCTCTATATCCATGTCATACTCGTCTATTTTGGACTGCAAATAAGCGTATATGGTAAGTTCTATATCTTCCTGTGTCTGCCCATTGATGCCATTCCATAATTCCTCTGTCCGGGCTTTAAAATCGGCTATGGCTTTGCTTTCCGCTGCTTCCGGCACTTCCTTCCTGATACGTTCCCCAAGATGCGCCATTTCCGCCTGCTCTGCTTTTTCCACCAATCCATCATAATCAATCGGTATCAGTTCATCATCCGCCTGTATGCTACCTTCCAGAGCGCTCCGGTGCGTCGGCTCTTTCAAATCTGCCACAATCTCATCAAGTGCCTGCCTTATGGTAATATCCGGATTGTCATACACACCGCCATCCAACTCCCGGTAATCTATATCATAAATTGTGTAATCATACCCCTCACTGACTTCCTGAATACTGATATAGCGGTCTGCCAGCCGGAAAGCAAGCTCCGTTTCTTCCCTGCCCGTTTCCCTGTCGCTGGTATCTATGTATGGGTTTTCCCACTCCATGAATGGTACATCTTCCACGATATGTTTCTGGTTGGCTGTCGGCATGAGGTTCTCCATTTTCCCCTGTTCATAAAGGGTGTCAAACCTGTCCATATAAAGGGAAACATCATCAAGACCGCTGCTCTTTAGCTGATGCTCAAACCGCTGTTTTACAAAATCCTTTATTTCCTCCGGTGACATTTCCCGGTGAAGCAAAGTATTATCCCCGTATAGCTGATGCGCCACAGCGTTAAGCTGGTGCGGTCTGAGTGCGATGTCCGGCGTCA
>CANQUQ010000046.1 GCA_947627115.1 uncultured Acetatifactor sp. | reverse complement strand
GCCTATAAAATAGGCGTTTGCAGACATCAGCAAAAAAATAAAATTTTTTTTGTCCCATGCTTGACATGAGCTGACGGAAATGGCCGGATGTCCCGCCTGCTCACCACGCTCCTTCTATATCGGTGCGGGTATGTTGTGGGGAGATATATCAGCTTGGAGAGTAAAATAGAAAAGACGAAGGAAAATTATTACGCTGTATTGGAACAGTGCGGAAATGGCTGGCACGAGAATGAAAATGATCCGGCGCCATTTATAAAATATATGCTTGGAATTGTACTGGCAGCTTATAGAGATTTTGAGACCCGGATCAGTCTTGTGGATGATAAATTGCCCGCAATAGAAATGGTCAGAAAAGCAATTTGTGAAAAAATCGGTAAATTTACAAAGAGTGAGATCATGGAGCTTGTGCCGTCCCTGTCTAAGGCTTCCGTGGAAAATTCGTTGACACAGCTGATGAAGGATGGGGTTGTTGACAGGCATGGAAAAGGAAAAGCGACATTCTATACAAGGTCAGATGTGTAGGAAAATAACGGGTCCGTTTTTGGGACACTTGGTGTGATATCGGGGTAGTCTGAACGCCCTTTTTTGACTACGATTTGACTACTACACCATTTAGGGAACAACTTTGATATGATTCTACTTGCATTTTATCCCCCACATATTAACAATATATTTTTAGAGGGAGAAGTGAAAAGAGGGAACAACACGAAAAAAATGCGTGTTGAAGAGTTAGTATTCAAAAAAGGGAAAATAGAACGTATAGGGTCTAAGCGTGATGGAATGTGGGTTGTTATTAAATAATGTGGCTCATGTTTTAAAGAAATAGGAAAGGAAGGGAGACTGGTATGATGCCAACAATAACAGACTGGTTAATGGTCATAATCACACTTGCATATGTTATTGCTACAATATTTATTTGCTGGGCAAATATAAAATCAGCCAAAGCAGCAAAAGAGGAGTTGGCTGAAATAAAAAAGCAGTATGCAGAAGAAAATCGGCCTCATATAGAAGTGGAATTTTGTTATGAACAACGTACTTGGTATATCGTGCGTTTTATTAATCATGGAAAACTGACAGCACAGCATGTAAAAATAGTGTTAGATGAGGACTTTATTAGTAGTTTACCTGAACAGGCATTTAGGACTATATTGTTAAAGCAGAGTGAAAAAGAATGTATCATTGGTGTTGGGCAACACTATGATTTGTATATAGCTAGCAATGAGCTTCGGGAAAATCCTAATATCAAACCTGTGACGGGAAAAATTACATATCAGGGCGAAGGTTGTAAATATGAAAGCGACATTTACATTGATTTAGAAAACTATGCTACTTTTTTCTCTTCAACAAGTGAAGATCCTATGGTTAAAGAATTAAAAAATATAAAGAAAGAGATTGAAGGGCTAAAGTGTGCTATTGTTGCTTTAGATGTTTCAAAAAAGGAGGATACTCAGAATGTCTGAGCAAACAAGTGCAGTAGTATCAAAGGTATAGATACTTTGCAATCCACTAAGAGATGATGGAGTCTCTTACGGAGATTACTTGGAGTAGCTCACATACCTTATTTCCCCAAAGATGTCGGATGAGTATTCCGAACTACCATATAAATATGAGACAGGAATTCCGGTAGGATATACAGGGTGCGATATGGGTGGACTTACTGGAGCGGAGTTTGAAAAGCAATATAAGGCTAACGATAAAGGTAATAGTATAAATAAATGCCTATAGGGAATTCACATATTATATAGGTGTGCTTGAATCACTAAATAATATGTTAAGAGTATATCCATGCAATATGAGCGGTAGTGTTATAGAGTCTGTTATATTCGTTATATGGATTGATTATTGAAATATATGGCGTTTTGCCTCTTAACATAAAGTGATTTAGTAACTCAAAAGCATAGGCAATCAGGGTGCAGTCACAAAAGATAAGTAATTTTAGCAGGGCATCTTTATTATCGACTTTTTCAACAAAAATGTTGGGATGTATATAGGAATTCGCATCTGTTGCTATATTTTTAAGGTGGTTATAAATATCGAGGCGCAGATGGTTCTTATCCTTTGCAATGCTTGCTTTTTCCGTAATTTTGAGAGGGTATTTATTGATTTCCATAATTTTTTTCCTTCTTACATATGGTTTGTATATTTCCAGAATACTCATGTCAATATTTGTATTTTTGATTGATTGGTATTGGAGTAACTCCAAATAGGAACGATCAGATATTAAATTGTACAAATCATAGTACGCCTCAATGCTAATACGTAGATTCCTTTTTATCGCTGGAAAACCAAGAGTGTCATAATCGGGATTTAAAGCTAACAAGTAATTTAGATTCATGCGAAAGTTTTCTGCAATAATTGAGAACAACTTATACTCACCAGTACCAAATAAATTTATATGTGTGGCGTTTAGATTAAGAGTAATAAGATTATTGATGTTTTGTTCTAAAAAAGTTTTATAAGAATTAATAGCATCTAAAACCGGTTTTTGTATATAGGACATAATAGAACCTCCTGATAGATATTGTTATTGTCAGCATAAAATATAGTTACCAAAAAATCAAGATACAGTGTGGGTCAGTGCCAATCAGATGGCAGAACTGTTTGATGAAAAACAATTCGAAAGCACATTAATAATGTATTTTCGGAGAGAGAAGTGAAAGAGAGAACAACACGCAAAAAATGCGTGTTGATAATCATCATTTTTGAATTTTTCAACTATTTATTCCTAACTTTATTCCCAATATAAAATCTCGCAGGAAGATATAAAGACTATGTGCAAAGATGCCGAAAACCGTGCGGCAGTAATTATGCAAGCAATGCCCTACGAGGAATTGCAACGAGCGGTGGTACTATTCGGTTATTCTACTTCTAAGTGGATGCACCGGATGATGAAATAGTAAAAGAAGATTTTGCCAAGCTCGTAGAACTGGCAGAGAATTTAGAATAAAACGAAAGCTTACGGTTGATAGCGTGGAGGAATAAATCATGGTGAACATCAGAAAACTTGAAAGCGAATTATGGGAGGCAGCGGATCTTATGCGAGCTGACTCAAAGGTCACATCTCAGGAGTATTGTATGCCAGTGCTTGCCCTCATATTCCTTCGCAATGTTACAGCCGTTTCAAGTTCGTTGAGGCTGACATTTTGAAGGATTGTCCCGTTCGTAACGGTCGGGTGCTTCCGATTGAAGCCGACGATTTCAAAACCAAGAGTGCTATCTATCTTCTAGAAGAAGCGAGGAGCAGATTCCATATAGTCATTATTTCTTTTTTGGATGTAAATCAGCCAATTCTACTGCTACATGAGATTTTCCTACTCCGTTTATCCAAACGATCATGTCCATTTTCTCCCATCAGCTGTTCAGACCTGCAGATATTTCTCGCAAAAGTCTTTTGCCGTAACAATCTGTATATTTTCATATTTTTCAATGACTAACAGATCTTTATCGCCGCTGACCACATATAGGGCATGAGAATCCCTTGCACATTCCAAAAATTTATCATCGTCCGGATCCCGGCAGGCTTCTATATGAGAGACCGGTTCAATGATTTCCATTGTCTGTATCAGCGGAGCGAGGATTGACCTGTTAAGATGTCCTTGTTTTCTGTCAATCATTTCTTCCACAATTTCTTCGTATTCATTTATGATCTCTGTTGTGGCACAGGCAGTCAACTGCTTATTGATGATAGAAGTAAGAATCCGCCTGGGAAAACCGCCAAAAAATATGCCCGATATCAAAACATTTGTATCTACAACAATTCTCATGCTCTGTTCTTCTTTCTGGTAGATTTGATGATGTCATTGACATCGTTTTCTGTGTAACCAACAGATGTCGCCCATTTCTGAGCTTCATCTAAAGAAGCCTCAAATTCTTCTGCAGAAGGAAGTTTTAGGGTCTTCAGCATAATCACATCTCCAGAGGTATAAGCCACTAATTTGTCTCCGGAATCAATCGACAAAAGTTTTCGTATATTGACGGGCAGAGAAATCTGCCCTTTGGAAGAAACGGTTACTATCTGAGTATTCATTTATTGCGATCTCCTTTGAGTAAGATTTTCTTACTTATATTATGCCATAATTAAAAAAATATGCAAGAGGGCCTGTGCAGTTATTTTGAAAAGTCGAAATTATGTCAAGAATGTGAAGAAATCTAGGAGCATATCTGTATTTATTAGGTATATAGTTCAATTTCAAAAATGAAAGCGACTTATATACCTTTTTTGCACCTTGAAAACTTCATAGCCTTCCAGGCAGTTATACAGGGATTGTGGATAGTGTGCGAAGACTGGAAAAAGAAGCTCGCCCATAATTGAAAGGCTACACAGCGGTGAACTGAGAATACGTGGCGGAACTTTGGCGCAGGAAATGGGGCTGGGAAAAGACATATTCCTGAAGGCATAATATAATTTTGATAGCAGGAATCGCAAAGCGGCTCTGCTATATATCTTTTATGTCACTAATAATTTTTTGAAGATTTTCATGCAATTCAATTATAGAAAGAAGGTGGTTTTACGCGATAGAAGATTCAGAAAAGAAAGTGCCTCTTTGCGAAAAGTATATACTGACTATCCAAGAGGCTGCAGAGTATTTTCATATCGGTGAAAAGAAATTGAGAAAACTGGTAGAGGATGTAGGCAACACAGATTTTATTATTATGAATGGTAATCGAGTGATGATAAAGAGGAAGTTATTTGAAAAATATTTGGATGAATCGGCATCTGTATGAGTCGTAATGATGAGATAGACTAATGACATGATATCAAATTAGATGCTAATTTTGCACAAAACTTGACAATGTAAAGATTCTGCAATATAATGTTTACACTGTCAAGTTTGGAAGCTAGTGTGAAAAATAAGCTCGATAGCTTATTTTTCACACAGGAATTTGTGCCGGAGCGTCACAAATTCCCCTGATGGCAGACGCGAATTTGAGATTCGCGTCGCCCCGTCGCGTAAACGCTCCGGAGTGGGTATTAATATGGAAAAAAAGATATACCATCATAAAGATTTGAAAAATGAGTTGATTGAAAAAGGCATAGAATTGGTCAACGAAAGCGGATTAAATCAATTATCGCTGCGAAAAGTTGCTCAGGCTTGCAATGTGAGTCATGCTGCGCCATACAGTCACTTTAAAAATAAAGATGACTTGTTTGAAGCAATGCAGCTATTTATTACGGAACAGTTCTCAAATATGTTAGAGGAAGTTATTACAGTATATAAAGATAAGCCAAATTTTTTGTTGGAATTTGGAAAGGCTTACATAAGGTTTTTTATGGAAAAGCCGCAATACTTTACTTTTTTGTTCCAACATGGAAAAAATATACAGATAAATTTAGATATTCGTGACGAGAATGAGAAAAATTATAAGCCATTTGTTATATATAAAGAGCAGATATTGAATATGCTTGAACATTCAAATATGTCATTGAATCAAAAAGAAGACTGGATAATTGCACTTTTTGGATATATTCATGGGTTAGCCTCATTAGCTACAATGGAAAATGTACATTATACAATGGGGTGGGAAAATAAACTGGAAGACTTAATATCTATTTTCACTGTTGATTTTTAGAAGGAATTATGTATGGTTGGAATATATTTAAGTGGGACAGGTAATACAAAATACTGTATTGAAAGATTATTCTCTTTGATCGATCCTTCGGCAAAAATTATACCGTTAGAAAGTGATGATGTCATCAAGGAAATTAGGGGAAATAATACTATAATACTTGCTTATCCGATACAGTTTTCAAACGCACCATATATGGTCAGAGATTTTATTTATAGAAATAGAAAATTGTGGAACGGTAAAAAAGTTTTATGTATGGCTACGATGGGAGCGTTTAGTGGTGACGGTGCCGGCTGCACGGCAAGGCTGCTTAAAAAGTACGGGGCGGTTATCCTCGGTGGAATCCACGTTAAAATGCCTGATTCCGTTTGCGACAGCGCACTCTTAAAGAAAAGTATCGAGAAAAATAAGCAGATTATTGCACAAGCCAATAGAAAAATTGAATTGGCTGCACAGCAGATAAAACAAGGGAAATATCCAAAAGAAGGCCTAAATTTCAGCTCTCATATGATCGGTCTTTTGGGACAAAGACTTTGGTTTTATGAAAAGACGAAAGGATACACAGACAAACTGAAGATACATACAGGCTGCATAGGTTGCGGTTTATGTGCATCTCTGTGTCCTATGAAAAATATTTCTATCAAAAATGGAAAAGCTGTTTCTGAAAATAAATGTACAATGTGCTATCGTTGCATAAGTCAATGTCCCCAAAAAGCGATAACGCTTTTAGGAGAGAAAATTGTTGAACAATGCAGAACAGAAAAATACTTATAAATTGGGTATGTTGTCCTATTTAAGGCAATAAAACTCGCAATCGAATGAGAGAAGATACAGAATTGAAAAACTTTCCTCTATACTGTCCAAAATGTAAGCGAGAAACACTGACTGAAGCAAAGAATTTACATATAAATGTTGTCAAAGAGCCAGACGCAAGACGCAGAGCCGATAACGCGCAGATTTTAAATCGCGGTTATCGGTTTTTTATTTTTGAAAAAATCAATTGAAAGGAACTACGCTATAATGGAGGTCTTTTAAAAGAACTGCATTGTATTTTGTATGGAAAAGTATATCAAAATATATTCAGATTGGAGATCCATATAATGAATATAAAGTGGATAATCAATAAATATAGACGAAAAAAATTTTCAAAGTTAATAATTTATTTTACACATTAAGGTGTATCGAAATGAGGTATAAAAACTTCAATGCGATACACCTTTTTTATGGTGTGAGATTTGTCTGATTTTAGAATTTACTATGTC
>CANQUQ010000045.1 GCA_947627115.1 uncultured Acetatifactor sp. | reverse complement strand
ATTTTCATTAAATTCTTCTTTTATTCTTTTAATTATTTTATTTTCCATAAAGTAATTCACCAGTTATAGTATGAAACAATTAATTATTTTTTAAACTTAAAATAAGAAAAGTATGAAAAAAATTTTTGCAACAAGCTGTTGCAAAATTACATTTAAATATTAAATAGTTTAATATTTTTATCTTAAAAGAAAAAAAGATTGTATTAAAACTTAAAATTTGTTAGTATTTTTTTAGAAAAAAGGTGTCATTATGGAATTAGAAATAATAGATATTGATGATTTAGGAAGAGGACTAGCTAGGATTGATGGTAAAGTTTGTTTTATAAATAAAGCTTTACCTAATGAAATAGTTAAAGTGAAAGTTACAGCTGATAATAAAACTTATTTAGAAGGTAAAGTATTAGATGTTGTTAAAAAAAATAAAGAAAGAAAATCTTCATTTTGTCCATATTCTAAAGAATGTGATGGATGTTCTTTTGATATAACTAATTATCAATATAGTATTTATCTAAAAGAACAAGCTATTATTAAAATGTTTTTACATGACGATATTACTTTAAAAGATTTTAAAATAGTTCTTAATAATGAAAATTTAGGGTTTAGAAATAAAATTAGTTTAAAAGTAATGGATAGTAAGTTAGGATATTATGAAGAAAATACTCATCATTTTGTAGAAATAAAAAATTGCCCCATAGCTAAAGAGTGTATTAATAAAGTAATTAATGATTTTAAATTATTTGCTTTTAAAAGTGGTAATTTAACTATTAGAGCTAATGATAATGATGAAATTATTTTAATAATTAATAGTAATGATGAAATAAGTATTGATAAAAAAATATTTAATTATCATAAAATTGTGGGAATTATTGTTAATGACAAAGTTATATATCAAGATTCATTTTTTTATGAAAGAAGAAATGGTTTACTTTATAAAGTTAGTTATGATGCTTTTTTTCAAATTAATAAATTTATAAGTGAGAAAATTGCTAATGATTTATTAAAAAATATCAATAAAGAAGACGTTATTTTAGATTTATATTGTGGTGTTGGTTATTTTAGTTTAAAGATGGCTTTAAAAGCTAGGAAAGTAATTGGGATTGAAGTAGCTAAAAATGCGGTTTTAGATGCTTTAAAAAATAAAGAATTAAATCATATAAAAAACGTTAATTTTTTACTTGGTAAAGTAGAAGATAAAATAGATAAAATACCTCAAAAATTTACAAAAGTTTTAGTAGATCCACCAAGAAATGGTTTAGATAAAAAAACAATTAAATTTTTACTTAATAAGAAAATACCAACCATTATTTATATATCTTGTAATCCTAAAACTTTAAAAAGAGATATTAATAAATTAAAAGATAAATATGAAATTATTTATTCTAAAGGCTATGATATGTTTTCTTATACTAAACATGTTGAATGTATGTTTATCTTAAAACTTAGATGTGGTACAATATAATTGTTTTAAGAGGTGGCAAATGATTATAAAAGTTGATAATATTGAAGACTGTCAAATATGTGATAATTTTTTAACTTTATTAATTCAAGATGAAAGAACTTATAATAATACAATTGAAGAAGGTTTTGTTGTTAAAGATTATTTTATAAATATGATTAAAAAAGATACTATTTTATTACTATATAAAAATAAAGAAATTCCCCAAGGTTATGTTTTTGCTAAAAAATGGGAAGATGGTTATTTAATAAATGGTCTATATGTTGATGTTAATTTTCGTAATCAAGGTATTGCTACTAAATTAATGAAAGAAATCATAAAACAATTAAAAGATAATTTAATTTATTTAGTTGTTTTAAAAGCAAATGAAAAAGCTTTTAATTTATATCAAAAATTAGGTTTTGTAGTTATTAGCGATGCAAATAATAAATTATTAATGAGATATCAAAAGAGGGATGAAGATGAATAAAAAAATAATGATTATTGTTTTAAGTTTATTTGGTTGTTTATTTATATTAGCAACGGTTTTATTTATTAGTAATAAAAATGAAGAAAATCCTGGAATTGTAGAAGAATCAAAAGAAATAGAGCCTCAAAATAGTAATCAATATATTAAAATTGATGATGCTAATTTAAGTTCTACTAAAGCTGATGTGCATACTTTAGTTAAATATTCTTTAGGTTTATATGCTAAAGCTACAGATAATTATGAAATAGAAGGGGATATTTTAGTTAATTATGGAAACATTAGTAAATTAACAAATAAAGATAATATTCCGATAAATGAGCTAGAAACTAATAGTAAAGAATTTTTAAATGCTAGTATTGTAAGATATTCTTATGAGCAATTAGTTATTAAAAACAATGATGATTTTTATAAATTTTATCGAATAGGTGATTAAGTTGCAAAAAGAATTATTAATACCTGTAGGTAATTTTGAATGTTTAAAATATGCCGTTTTTAATGGTTGTGATGCCATTTATTTAGCTGGTAAACAATATGGAGCTAGAGCTTATGCTGGTAATTTTACTTTAGAAGAATTAAAGATGGCTATTTCCTTTTGTCATTTATATGATGTTAAAGTATATGTTGCTTTAAATATTATGATTTTTGAAAGAGAATTAAAAAATGTTATTTCTTATGTTGATTATTTAGTTTCTATAAATGTTGATGCTTTAATTGTATCTGATCTTGGTTTAATATCTTATCTTAATGAATTATATCCTAATTTAGAAATTCATGCTTCTACCCAAGCTCATACTTTTAATATCAACCAAATTAAATTTTTAAAAAATTTAGGTGTTAAAAGGGTAGTAGTTGATAGAGAGTTATCACTTCAAAAAATAAATGAGTTAGCAAATATTATTGATATTGAAGTTTTTATTCATGGGGCTTTATGTGTTAGTTATTCTGGTAATTGTTTAATGAGTTATATGATAAATAAAAGAAGTGGTAATCGTGGTTCTTGTGCTCAAGTGTGTCGTTTACCATTTAAATTAGAACATAATAATAAAATATTAGATTTAAAAGACAAATATTTATTATCAACTAAAGAGTTAAATACTTCTAATCATATTGAAGAACTTTTAAAAAGTAACATAAAAAGTTTTAAAGTTGAAGGGCGAATGAAAAGTCCTAGTTATGTTGGTTTTATAACAAGATTTTATCGGAATTTAATTGATAATTATGAGAAAAATAAAGAAGCTTTAGTTAGTGATGAAGAATTAGAAAAATTAAAAGTTATTTTTAATCGAGAATTTACAGATGGCTACTTATTTAATAATGAAAATATATATAATATGAAAACTCCTAATCATCAAGGTATTTTAATTGGTAAAGTTATTTCTTATGATAATAAAAAGATTAAGATCAAATTATTTAAACCATTAAGTCAAGAAGATGGTATTAGATTTACTAGTATAGATAAAGGAATGATTGTAAATTATTTATATGATAAGAATAAAAAATTGATTAGAGAAGCTAGTAAAGATGATATTGTATATGTTGATAATAAAATAAATTTAAAAAGTTTAAGTGACGTTAGAAAAACAATTGACCATAAATTAGAATTAGAATTAAAAAAGCTACCTGTTAAAAAAATACCAATTAATGTAAACTTAGATATTTCTTTAAATAATTTTAAATTATATGTAACGGATGGTAAGAATGAAATTATAGTCGAAGATAATATTGCTTTACATGCTAAAAAAGTTGTAACTTCAAAAGAAGAAATAATAAAACAAATTAATAAAACGGGTAATACCCCTTTTATAATAAATAATCTTAAAATTAATTTAGAATCTAATTTGTTTATCCCTTTAAGTAAAATAAATGAAATAAGAAGAAAAGCTTTAGAAATGTTAGAAAGGAAAAGAAATACATGATAAGTGTATTAATTAGAAATGAAGAACAATATAATATCGTAAAAGATTATGATTTGGATTGTATTTATACTGATAATCTTTTGTTAGCTAGAAAATATGATTTGTTTTATGAAACACCACGAGTTTATGAAGAATTAGATAATTTACCTAATAAATTATTAATTAATGATACAGGACTTTTAACTTTAGATAATAAAGAGATTGTTACTAATTATTCATTTAATGTAGCAAATAGTAAAACGATTCTATTATTAGAAAAATATCATGTTAAAAAAATAACTTTATCTATAGAAGTTACTTTAGAAGAATTAAAATTTATGAATTTAGAATCTCATCCTGTCGAAGTAATTATCTATGGCAAAATTGTTAATATGTTTTTAAAAAGTCATCCTTTAATTAAAGATAATAATTTTAAATTAATTAATTCTAACCATAAATTTGATTCAAGAGTAGATAGTGATGAACATGTTTCAATTTTTAATTATGAACCAATTAATTTGATTGATAAAATAGATGAATATCAAAAGCTAGGGATTAAATATTTTAGATTAGCTTTTTTAGATGAGAGTAGTGAAGATATTAAAAATATTTTAGGCGAAATTAAAAAACAAATAAGTTAATTTTATTTGTTCCTAGTTAATTATTTTTATAATGTTTTTTTAATTCAAGTACAGAATCTTCAGTAAGACCAGTAAAAGTTGTTATTTCATCAATTGGTTTATTAGCTTGTAACATATTTACAGCTACAGTATTTAAACCACGCTCTTCCCCAATTGCCTGATTTTTTCGAGCTTCCCATTCTTCTCTTGCAAAATCCTTTCTAGTTTCCTCATTATTTAAAAATTCCTTTAGACATTCTGTTATGCTCATTAAGCCATCATCTCCTTTACTTATTTTTTTCATTTCTTTTATACTTTTGGCATTAAATAGTCTAAAATATTTATTTAATTTATCATTTACACCTACATTATAATCTTCTTCTTTTATTTTGTCAAGATTTATAAAATAGATAATAAAATCATCATCTAATATACCAAATATTTTTCTATCAATATCTAATAGTCCATATTTACTAAATCCTATATTACCAGCCATTTTTCCACAAATATTAACTTGAATGACTCTTTTGGGAAGATACTTGCTGCCTCTTTTAATCTGAGTTCCATATATTCTAAAAGCATAGCTTTTACTTTTATTAACTTCATCTTTTCCTAAAACCGTATAAGCTTCTAAATTGAGTATAAT
This sequence comes from uncultured Acetatifactor sp., assembly GCA_947627115.1. Taxonomy (GTDB): domain Bacteria; phylum Bacillota; class Clostridia; order Lachnospirales; family Lachnospiraceae; genus Acetatifactor. The sequence goes on along the minus strand of CANQUQ010000045.1, from coordinate 2,068 downwards.
ATCATTAAATTCAGCAACTAAATCACATCTTAATTTTTTATCGTTATATTCAGTTTCAAGCAAAACATCTTCACTTTTAAGAAGGATATCTTCATGTTTATATTTTTTATTAAAAAAGGCATTAATAAAATCAAGAACATATTCTTCTTTACTAAAAACATGATTAAAACATTTATCATCAAATAACGGGTGAAATTTTTTGGCCATATAAGCCTCCTTTCTGAAATCCATTAAAACAAAGAAAAAAATAAAAAGCAAAATACCAATTTTGAATTTTTGAACAAAATTGGTATACCAATATTCAAAATTGGTCTAGCAAATTTTCAAAATTTGTAAAAAAAATAATACCAATTTTCAATTTTGGTATATTTTTTTAATTTACGTAAATTTACATATTTTTTACAACTGTAATAAATAATAAAACTTTTATAAAACAATTTTTAAATAAAATTAATAAAAGCATTTTATCCTGTTAAGATTTTTTTAAAATGTCCCATTTTTAAATTTGCTGACGCAAATTACAGATAACAAACAAAGGCAAGCTTTGTTTGGCTTAAAATTATAAATGATGAAAGATAAAAAGCAAGGGTCAAGATGAACTCACTTTGTTCGCCCTTGCTTTTAATCTTTCATCTCTTTCTCTTAAAACTTGTTCTAATTCTTTTTGATTGTTAATTCTTTTTTGTTCTCTTTTAACGGGATCTATTCTATGACCATTAATATGTCTTGTGTTATATATTTTATTATTTTTACATATTCTAACTCTTTCAGGCAAAAAAACATCTTGCCATACTTCTACCTTAGTTCCTTTATAGAAAACATAATCATTCCCATTATTATCAATCGGAATATAATATTCATTTTTTATAGAAATCATATTACCATTTAATATTGTTCTTTCATTTTTTATGCAAAAAATTTTAGATAAATCAGTATCATCTAATGGAACAAATTCCGAATCTTCTTCTTTAGGTTGATATGCAAATTTTTTATTAATGTAATTAATATAATATTCATTAAACCATATATTCAAATCATTATAACTTTTAATTTTAAATCTTATAATATCATTTAATAATCTGTTTTGAATCGTAAAATTCATTTTTTCTACTTTGCCCTTTGCTTGAGGAGTATTAGCGTATATAAGTTCAATACCTAATTCATCTAACATTCTTCCAACTTGAGTAAGTTCACCATCTTTAGGATCCCATAAAATAGTAGTTCTATCTGAATAAATAGATATTGGTAAACCATGTTTTTCAAATAAAATTTTAAACATATGGCAATAGCCAAGCATACATTCAGTAGGCATAAACCAACCAGCTAGTATTTCACCAGTTGCATCATCAATAGCCATATGAAGTGAAAATTTTTTACCATTTCCAAACCAATCATGAGGTGTACCATCAACTATAATTAATATACCTCTTCTTGGTGAAGGATCTCTTAAAGGATGATTTTCTTTTTTGCCTTTAAAACACTTATGTTTGATAGGTGATTTCCAACCTTCTTTTTTATACAGTTGTTGAAAAAAAGATTCACTTCTAACTTTAAGATTATATTCCTTAACTTCATTAGCCATTTTGGAATTGAAAATAACATCCTCATGGTAAATATCCCTAAATTGTGATATAGTAATTATCGGATATTTTTCTTTAAAATTCTTAATAAATTCTATTTCTTTGAGTGGAGCAGAATTATTAGAAGGCTTATTAGATAAACCGTGAATTAATAAAGAATCAATATCCTTTTTTTCAATTTCTTTAAGGAATCTATTTATTTGTTTTCTTTCATATCCAGTTTTATTAGCTATTTCTTGGTAAGTTATTTTAATTTCACCATTAATTTTTTGTTTTAAAAGATTAAGAGCTTTTTCCTTATCTTTTTTCATATAATTTTAAAAATATACCTCCTTTCCGAGATATATTTTAACATATTGAAATGGGACATTTTAAAAAAATCTTTATGGGACATTTTAAAAAAGGATTAACATAAAAGCATTTTATCCTTTACAATTATTATTTTCTTTTGCTATAATACATATAGTTTTCAAGTGAGGAGGAAATTA
>CANQUQ010000044.1 GCA_947627115.1 uncultured Acetatifactor sp. | reverse complement strand
CATATGCCGAAAACACACAATAAGTGGTATTAATTCTAAAGACAGAGGAGTAATAAAAATTGAAAAAAAGTATATTCCTGATTTTATGCATTTTAATGTCAGTTATATTTATTTCGTGCAGCAGAAATGTAGCTACAGTAGCTACACATGAAGAGACAAATAAAGACAATATCATTACAAGTGAAAATTCAGACACCAATAAGGATAATGTTACTGCTGCTAATAATACTGATATTCAAAATGGCACAGATACTTCTTTACAAAATATAAGTAAAATGTATCTTGACTATAACGGATTTAAAGTCGACATAGATATTACTGATGAAATGATATCGGATTTATCTGAAGTTCAAAATGCCGCGACTGTTCCGAATACTGAGCTTAACAACGCTTTTGCAACAATTCACGCAGTTTATAAAGATAATTCTGACAAAGTGTTTGGAACAATATATATCGGCGATGATAACGCATTTTATTTAAAATGCGAAAATACTCCCAATAAGGATGCTGCTTATAAACTTGCAGATAATTTTTTATCAGAAAACAGTATCTCGGATTTAAATTGATTAACTATTTGGAATTTATATGTATATGTTTATCAATATAAAATAAAAAAATGATACTTTCAATGCTAATAATTGTTGAATTCATTTTTTACACAAATTATATGAAAGGCAAAATCTTAATTTTATCTAATAAAAAACAGAAATATGATTCCATAAAAACAAGGAGATTAAAACGATGAAAGTTAAAAGGAACTTATTTATGAAAATGGTATCCGCCTTTTTGGCCGCGCTAATGATAGTGCAGATATTACCTATGACAGTTTGGGGTGCAGAAGTACAAAACAGTTCTTTACCTGAAGTTATTAATTCAGAAAATGATGAAATACATACTATTCAGGAATTGTCTTCGGAAAATAATGGTTATGAGAAAACTTATCTTGCAGAAGATGGTTCAAAAGTATTATTATCTGATCTAAATTCATCAGTTGATAATTCTCAAGCTAGTACCTATTCATTAAACCAGTCAGGTGATACCGATGGTGTAGCAACTTTGAACTTAATACAAACTGATAATGCCCAAACGGGAAGTTTTGTACTTAGTAGTAACAAAAAGAACTATGCAATATTAGAGTTCAATTTAGATAAGCTAAAAAATTCTTTTGTTAAAAATGCATATATATCTTTAGATTGTGTAAATATTAGTGGTTCGGGTAAAGCCATTACTGTTGCACCTCTGAACAAAAAATGGACATCAGGTAGTAATCCCTCAATCGCAAGCACAAGAAAATGTGATAATGCTACAATTAATTCTTCTCTTAATGGAGAAACTATCACTCTTGATATTACTAAAATCTTGAATGGTTGGATAACAGATAATAGCAATTATGGTTTGATTATTTACAACTCAAACAACAATGCAAAAGATGAATTTTCAAATATTGATGTCACTATTAATTATGTAGATATAAGTGAAGTGGATAAGAACATTGAAAGTGAAATTATCAATATGAACAGAGCAGGCACAATCTATATAAATGATTTTAATGGTGCGCCTACAATAGTTCGTGAGGAAATTGGACTTGATGGTTATCTAGCCCCAGTACAAATACAAAGTGTTTTAAATCCATATAGCGTTGATTCAAAATTTACAGGAAGCAATTTCAGGATTAATTATGAAAGCACGATTTCATTTAGAGATAACACTTTTATATGGGATACTTGTGATGGTGAAAGGCTCTATTTCACACTAAAAAGTGCTAATTCTTCATATAAAGAATATACTGCTTTAAATTCTTTGAATAATCAATGCACATTAAAATGGTATCCTACAAGCAATAATTATGATTCAAATAATTTAGAAGGAATAAAAATTGAAGATTCAGAAGGTTATGAATATCATTTTAATTCAAATGGTTTTTTGAAAGAAATTTTAACCGAGAAAAATGATAATTGTAAAATAACAATAGATTATTTAACTTATAACGATGGAAACAACGATTACTTTCGTTTTTCAACAATAACTGATGGAGCAGGCAGAATATATAAATTTTCTTACAATGATAATCATCAAGTTTCAGAAATTGGTGTTTACAAATTAGTAAACGAAAAATATGAACCTTTGCAATTAAATGGAGAAAATATTTGCATAAAATATAAATATAAAGATGATTCTAATTTATTACAAGAAGTTACATATCCTGATGATATTACAAGTGAAGAAGATAATAATATAAAAAACAGTAGTGTAAAATATAACTATGATAATTATAATAGAATTTCATCGATTGATACATATAGTGGAAATTCAATGTCATTCACATATACAAATAATAAAGAATTATCCATGGTCAAGAGTTTTACTGTAAAAGATAATGATAAAGAAATTCAAAAGATTACATTTGATTATAATGAACCTTATCGTAGAACTTTAACCAATGGTCTGCTATCAGAAAATAGTACATATCAAAAGAAAATTCTTGATTTTAATAAATCATATAACCTTATTTATCTTGAAGATTTTGACAATAAAAACTATTTCTTAAATTATGATAATAATGAATTAAAAAATGTCTTAAATGACAGAGGCACAAATAATTTAATTGCTTTCGGAAATTTTGATTACGAAAATGGAAAATATTCTGAGGCAAGTGACTACTATGATTATTGGAATGAATTTGGATACGGAGAAATTGGTGTCGATGTAGATACCGGCAGACGATTACGTGCAAGTGATGATTGCTTGGTAATTGGAAATACGGCTTCTTCAGCAACAGGTGTATATCAAATTATTCATGGTGATTTTAAGGCTGGTGAAAAGTATATACTTGAAGCCTACGCCAAAGCTATGAGTGCAATGCCAATTAAAAACAATCGTATTTTCTCTGTATTGGTAAGTTCTTCAAATTTAGACGAGGATGTTCCAATTAGTTCAGAAACAATTGCACAAATGGACTATCAGCCTTATATCACTGGTTGGCAGTTGCAAAAACAAATTATAACTATACCCGAAGATACAGAAGAATTATTTGTATATCTTTGCTATGCAAATATGGAAGGTACTTGTTATTTTGATTCTGTAAAACTGTATGAATATGAGGAAGAAGATAAAACCACATCCATTGACAGAACAGAATATGGATATGACAGTTATGGTAGGTTAATAAAAGAATCTGTAACAGAAAAGACACCAATATTAGGTTCTGTAAAAGCTATAAAAGAGAAAACATATAGTTATAGTTGAAACAACTTGACAAGTATTACTGATAATGTTGTTACAACATACTATAATTATGATTCAGATAATGGCTTACTATTATCCTCTGGAACATCAAAAGATGAAAATGATATGAATACCAAATATTCATACAATGGGATGGGAGCATTAGAATCAATAGAACAAGTTATAAATCAAATTGATAATGAAGATACTAACGGAATCAATAACATAAAAGTGAATACCACCTATGCATATGACCATGATAATATTGTTGGAATTACACATAATGGATTCACATATGCTATATCTTATGACTCATTAGGAAATATTTCCGATATATCCATAAATAACACATCGACTAACACATCTAACGGCAAATCAATTTTTTCGTTTGATAGCGAATATGATGGTGATCAAATAAGTAAAATAACATATGGCGACGGTACATCGTTACTTTACCAAAAAACTATAGATAAAGATTACTATAATGTTATTAATATTTATGAGACTAAACAAGATAATCCCAATATTTCGGACCTCAAAGATAAATATAAATATGTATTTAAATATGACTATGATGGAACATTGGTTGAGTATATTGATAAAGAAAATAAAACAACAAGTGTTTGGTATAATGGTGCATATGTAATATACAACTGTGTTAACGATACTTTCTTGAATAGTATTAACAGTTTGTTAAGAGGTGAAATAGATTTTGATGATTTAGCTGAAATACCAATTTATCAATATTCAGAAACTTATAGTGGGGAATATCGTGGTCAATCATATTCATTATCAAATACTGATATTTTTGATAGGAGTTTTTCAACTTTATCTACTTCCACATCTATTTTAGTTAATAATTTAACTAAAACAACAATCTCAGATAGGTATTATTCTGGTAATCAAGAAATTACATCCTCAAGTGATTTAAGTTCTCTTATCAAAAATAGTAATTATACCGTGGCAAAAACCACAATAGATGGTTTTGGAAGGACTGAAAAATCATCACTTGTTTCAATAACAGATGCAACAGGAACATATAATAAATATTCATATAAAGATCTAGGCGATAAGAAAACATCAAATTTATTAAGTGAATATGAAACTTATTATGGTGGTATTAACTCATCCGAAGAAGTTGTTGAATCAGCTTCACTTCTATATAGAAGATACGAATATAAGTATAATTCTAAAGGTCAAATAACTGATGTATATCTTGTGGATAGAAATCTTTTTGATGAACAAACAATAAAAAGCATTGGTGATGGTGTGAATTCTGTTAAAATTCAGCATTATGAATATGACGAATTGGGACAGCTCATTGAAGAAGTTAATTTAAAAACAAACACAGCGATTCTTTATTATTATGATGCAGGCGGAAATATTACAGAAAAAAGAATATATAAAAATAGTTCCTCTACATCTGCATTTACTTTTGATAGTGATTCTAATGAATTGACATTACTAAATTGTACAGATGATATAAAATATGGATATAATGATAGTTCATGGAAAGATTTAATGACCTCTTATAATGGCGTTGATATTTCTTATGATAACGCAGGCAATCCATTATATTATTCTGGAATCAATCTGTTTGGTAGTACAATCACAGGAACAATGGAATGGAGTGGAAAAAAACTCACAGCATTTACTGATGAAAATGCTGACTATCGTTATGAATACAAATATAATGCTGATGGAATGAGAACCAGAAAAGAAATTTATTCTACTAAGAATGGAGTTAATACTCTAACAAGTTCTATTGATTACATATGGGATGGCGATATTATTGCCGGTTACAGAATGTCATCATATGATTCTAACGGAGAGTCTCAATCGTATTTTTCATTGAAACCGATATATAACTGCAATAAAGAATTAATGGGAATTATATACGAAATCACTGGTGATGATAATGAAACAAGAACACTAACCATACCCGTTTTAAAGGATGGATTGGGTAATGTTACTGATTGTTATACAAGGATTGAGGGCAAGGAAGCTGTATTACACTATGACTATGATGCATATGGAAATTGCGTTTTGAATTTTTCTGGAATGAATCTTAGCGAATTCACCGGTACAGGAAGTTTTATAGCTGATCTCATTATTGCATTTTTATATATATTGGTGATGTCAATTGTTTTAAATGGTACAGCTATAGTGTCACAACAAAATTATCGTGGATATTTATATGATATAGAAACAGGGTTATATTATAATCAAACACGCTATTATTCTCCTTCCTGGGGTAGATTTTTAAATTGTGATGATGTTAATGTACTGACAAAAGATTCAAGCGAAGTTTTAGGCGCTAACTTATTTAAGTATTGTGATAACGACCCTATCAACTATACTGATCCAAGCGGTTTTAGTAAACTTTCTAACCTCTATGATGATAGTTTGCTTTCTCTTATAGGAATTACTCAAACCGATGCTACAAAGTTAAACATTGCAAAAACATCCACTCAGAATACGATTGATAATAAGTTAATTGAATCCAGTTTAGCATTGACACCTCAACAACAGGAGATATGGAGCGAAGTATTTAATGACCATGCGCAAACTGTTTGCAAACCAAATGGATATAATTATCTTTCGTCACATATTGATTCTGTTGGAAATGATAAATCAAAAATGTTTAATTCTAAACTTAAGACACCATATAATACAAAAACGGCAAAAAACAATTAACACAACAATAAAAGGAGTCTGATTTATATGAAAAAGATAATAAGTTTAACAATGTCAATCCTGATGGCAACATCGGTTATTGCACCGTGTCAGAGTGTAATAGCGGCAGAAGTTGAAAGGCGTGATGTCAATCGTTTTTGCAATTTGGTAACTGCAATAAATGATGAATATGAGCCTGAATCAGACTCCCGTGATGCTCAGTACAACGAAAATAATCCCAATGCAACTGAGAACAGATTAATTGTTAAAGCAAAGCAAGACATAAAAGAAACCGAATCAATTGATTCGGTTTCGGGTCTTGACTATACAATTCTCCAGTATGAGGATAAGCAGAGTATGGAAGAGGCATACGATGAGTTATCCGAAAAGGGCTATACTGTTGAGAAAGACAAATATCTTCATACTTATGCTAATAATTCGGATGATGAACAATGGAGTATCAAATCTGTAAAAGCTGATTATGCAAAATCAGAGATAATTAATACTTCGGCATATAAAAATGAAATTGTTGTTGGTGTACTTGATTCCGGCGTTAATTATAACCATGAGCTTTTTGCTGACCGAATTACTGATACTACATTCAATATGAGCGGTACAGGATCAGAAAATGACTGCATGGACGATAATGGTCACGGTACTGCTGTTGCAGGGGTAATTGCATTAAATACCTCGGACAATGTTAAAATCAAACCATATAAGATTATGGATAATAAAGGCAGATGTACATTGTCAACCTTTGTTGCCGCGATAGAACGAATACTTGCAGACAAAGATAAGCCGGATATTATGAATATAAGTGTTGGCGCTTATAACCCTTTTGGTGATATGGATATACAAACCGAGCTCATTTCCAAATTGATTGAAAGCGGTGTAACCGTTTGTTTAGCGGCAGGAAATGATAATATACCAATTAAATATATTACTCCGGCTAATTGTGAACCGGCAATCACCGTTGGTGCATATGACAGTAATCATCATATATGTTCTTTTTCAAACTACGGCAGTGAAGTAGATATTGCCGCACCCGGTGAAAAAATATATACAGCAGGAATAAAAACAACGCAAACATATACAACTTTTTCAGGAACATCGTTAGCCTGTCCTTTTGCAAGCGCAGCTTGTGCATATATATTAATGCAAAATCCAAAATTATCGCCTGAAGAAGTTCAGGAAAAAATCAAAGCCGCTGCAATAGACATGGGTGAAGATGAAGATATGTACTTTGGAAGCGGTATGCTTAACATGGCA
>CANQUQ010000043.1 GCA_947627115.1 uncultured Acetatifactor sp. | reverse complement strand
CAGTACCGCTACCAGCAAGGTAAGGTGCAGGTCAATCACAATCGTTTCCTCGGATACACCAAGGATGACAACGGGCATCTGATCATTGATCCGGAACAGGCAGAAATCGTAAAGCGCATCTACCGGGAATACCTCGAAGGCTCCAGCAAGGATAAGATCGCCGACGGGCTTATGGCTGACGACATCCTCACCGGCGCTGGCAAGACAAAATGGCACACCAGCACCATCAACAAGATTCTCCGCAACGAGAAATACATGGGTGACGCGCTGCTTCAAAAGACCTATACCACAGACTTCCTGACGAAAAAGCGGATCAAGAACAACGGCACCGTTCCTCAATACTATGTCGAGGGCGACCATGAAGCGATCATTCCAAAGGAGCTCTTCATGCAGGTGCAGGCAGAGCTTGTCCGCCGCCGGGTAGTCCACGTCAGCCCGACAGGCAAGAAACGCAGCTTCTCCTGCAATCACTGTTTTGCACAGATGGTTTTCTGCGGAGACTGCGGCGAACTTTACAGGCGCGTCCACTGGAACAACCACGGCTGCAAGTCCATCGTCTGGCGCTGCATCAGCCGCTTGGAACCGACCTCGGCTGAAAAGAACTGCACCAACAGGACGGTAAACGAGCTCCTGCTGCAAGAGATCACGGTCAAGGCCATTAACCAGATTCTCACCGAGCGGGACGTCTTCCTGAAAACCTTACAGCAGAACATCGCCAAGGCCGTGGTCAACGCTGACACCCTCTCGCCGGACGGCATTCAGGCAAGGCTTGAGGAACTGCAAAAAGAGCTCATCAAGAAGGCAAATAACAAACAGGACTATGACGCCATTGCCGATGAGATTTTCCGGCTCCGCGACCAGAAGGAAAAGTCCGAGGTCGACAGCCATCACCGGGAAGAGACCATGAACCGGATCAAGGAGCTGCAGGACTTCATCGCCCAGCAGAAAACCGACATCACGGAATTCGATGAGGCTCTGGTCAAAAAGCTCATCGAGAAAATCACCGTTTTCGCCGACCACTTTACCGTGGAATTCAAGTCCGGCATCACAATTGATATCGAAGCATAAAACAAGGCTCCCCGCCGCCCTTGATGGCTGTGTGGGAGCCTCCGCGCTTCTTTACTCATAGTCGATCCGTTCGATCTTGAAAATGACCGGTCTTGTGCCATCCGAGCAGCAGGCGATCATCTCATTTTCCCTGTCCATCCAGCCCTTCATGATGGAACCGCCCTGCAGACCGGTGTAGATATACCGGCTGATGGCATCCCACAGTTCAGAGCAATGCGGCATCTTCGGCCCGCCCGCCACAGTGTCCGGATCGACAGCTGTGTGTATAAGCGTATTCAGACCGCAATGCCAGAAATCATCTCTGTCACCATCACGATAGAATTCAAAGACATCGCCCACGTTGTAGCATGGACATACTCCGGAATTCGGATCAGCGCAGTACTGTTGCTGTAATTCCGGATAAAGCTTTTTGTCGATGACCGTCAGTCTTACTTTATGCTTCATAATGTATTCCTCCATTTCATCGCTCCCCCGCCTTTGATGGCAGTGTGGATGACTTGGCGTATTCTAACTATACTTTTGCCAGTATTCTTTTCAAACATCCTTCCTATACAATAGCAAGTATGCACCGAAGAATGTAAGCAATCCGAATACTGCGACTATTCCCTCCAGTGTCCACGCAGAAAGGTTTATCACGTTGAAGATGCTCAAAGCTCCGATAAAATCCATTCCGGTATGAAGAATTATTGCAAAAGGATACAGCCAGAATCGCTTTTTATCCTTGCAGGCGTAAAAAACAAAAATTGATGCACCTATATGGAACAAGACTGCAAATATCCGCTCGACAAAAGCAATACTCAAATCTGCAAATGAGAATCCTGTGAGCAAACTTACAACGGACTCGATACTGCCGAGCTGCTCCGGAGCCTGTGATACAACCTGATCTACTACGGTTCCAAAGGTTCCGGTGTTTAGCATAACTGCATAAGCAATGTACTGGATATATGTCAGTCCTAATATCAGAATCACTTCAAACCCACCGTGTCCGATGCCGTATGAAATGGAAGTCTCTTTGTTCTTGCGTTTCCTCAGAACCGTCTTAAAGGCGATCAGCCGCCCGGTTTCTTCAAATACTCCGGGGAAAAGCCCTGCAACAAGCGCCAGTAACACCGGGTTTGCATTCAGAAATCGACTGACGGTATGTTCCGGAAGACCCATTGCTGTCGGAAAAGCCAGCACATTCTGAATAGGCTTTTCAAGGATCAGAGCGAAAAGCAAGAAGGTGGCTGCCCCGACCAAAATGGACGTAATAGGCTCTTTTTTCTTTAATTTCCAGATAATTGCTATAGCCACAGGAACTGCAATCCAAAGCACAGCGCCTACAATCAGCCAAATGAAAGATGCAGTTTCGACATGCGCGTTCTCTATCATATCCCTACACCTCCTCATCTTCCTTGCTGAGGAATTTCTTCTGCCAACTCCACTTTCCACATTCCGGGCACTTCATGTATCGTGTTCTGCCTATATGCATCGCAAGATTTGTCTGCCAGTAGGTTGGAATGTGTCTGTCGTGGCATTTCTGACATTCATAGTATCCTGCCTTCTGTTCAATCCCGACCGCGATAAACGCAACTGTCAAAATCATCACAACAGCAACCGCAATCAGCGTGGCCCGTACCCATACAGGCAACTCCACGTAAGCAGCCACAAAGCACATGAAGAGTCCTGCGATAACTGCCGGGAATGATATCAGGTATTCCGTCCTGAGCATTTGCCGGTTCTTTTCTTCGACCTCTCGCCTCATCGCCAGCAGGTTTTCTTCTGCCCGTTTGTCATATGCTTCTGCCATAATTCTTTCGCCCGACAGGAGTTCATTGACATTTATTTTCAGAAGTTCACAAAGATCCAGCATAATCCCGGAATCCGGCATAGACTTTCCGGTCTCCCATTTTGATATCGCCCGGTCACTGATTCCGAGCATCTCGGCAAGGACTGCCTGAGTCATGCCCTGTTCCTTTCTGCAGGATGCTATGAATTTTCCAATTTTAATTTGATCCATATCGGGCACCTCCTTTCATGGCTCAAGCATAGCCGGTATCATCGTATTATTACACGAACCGTAAGTTGATTTCCTGCAACTCTACCGCTGGTTGAGTCCGGTAAAATGCGCTCCCCGTTGCCGTTGATGGCAGTGTGGGAGCCTTGGTCTGTCCGTACAAGTACATTGAATAATTATTAACTGGCACATATTTTCTCGTTAGATTTGACAACAGCCTCCTTGGCTTCGGCAACGCTGATCTCATCCATCTTATCTACCGCTGGTTGAGTCTGGTAAAGTGCGCTCCCAGCCGCCAATGATGGCAGTGTGGGAGCCCTTTCTATTTCACTCCTGTCGCCCTGATTGCGCCCAGACAGTGGATTCTTACTACACGATTCTCGTCGATTCCCGATAGATGTCGCAGCTGCTCCACATACGGCCTGACGAATTCCGGCCTGCGCTTTCCGAGAACGCGGAAGATCTCAGGTGCTTCCATCCGTACCTTGTCATCTACGTCGTGCAGGAGCTTTTCAAATACCGACATATAGTTTTCGTAAATGTCAGGCGTATTTGTGGCGATATTTTCTGATGCCCAGATGAACGCCAGTCGGACTTTTGGCTCCTCATCGGAGGCGAAACGGAACAGGCTCGCCCAGTACGATTCGATTATGCTATAGTCGCCCCGCCCGATCCTGCCGAGGGCGTTCACTGCCCGCTCCCGCAGAAGCAGCTCCGGGCTGTCAAGGAAGGAAACGATGGTTGGAACTGTATCCTGCACGGACTGAGGATAAAGAAGACCCATTTCGCCGAGCAGCCAAAGCACCTTTGCCTGTATCTTTACGGATTCATAATTAAGGAGAGATGAGACATAAGGAATGCTTTCTTCCCATTTTTCTTTTTCCTTGGTCAATACCCCAAGTTCCTTGTAGAGTTTCGCTTCGTCCAATCTTTCATCTCCTTGTGCCGCTCCCAACCGCCGATGATGGCAAAGTGGGAGCCTTATTTTTGACATCTATCTCACAGCCACAACTATGAAACATCTAACTCGGCAACTCAACATAGTGACATCTATCTTGACAACTCAACTCTCACACTTTTTGATCGGATTTGCTCTTGGATAAGTTACCGAGAAGCGTTCGTCCTGCCCGATGCCAAATTTGCTCGATTGTCCGAAAACCGCTGTATTACTGGGCTTTCGCGCCTATTTTCCTTCGACCCTTGACATCAATACTACCGTCTCAACGTGCACCCCCTGGGGAAACATATCCACACCTCGCAGTCTCTCAATCCGATACTGTCCGCCGGCGCACAGTATCTTCAGGTCCCTGGCCAGGGTGGCGGAATCGCAGCTGATGTACACGATTCTTTCCGGCTGCATTTTCAGCATGGTGGCAAGGCAGGCCTCGTCACAGCCCTTGCGGGGAGGATCCACCACAATAACATCCGGATGACACATCTCCCGGCTGCCCCGCCTATTATTCCCGTGTCCGTTGTCCCCGTTCTCCCGGTTCTCTTCCGTACCGTTCGATTCGCCTCCGGCATAGAATTCCGGCAGCACTTCCTCCGCTTTTCCCAAAAAGAACTCCGCGTTGGCGATACCGTTGCGACGGGCATTTTCACGGGCATCCTCTATGGCCTGAGGCACGATTTCCACGCCGCAGACCTTCCTTGCGCTTCCCGCCAGAAAAAGCGAAATCGTTCCGATTCCGCAATAGAGGTCCCAAACCGTCTCCTGCCCGGTAAGTTCGGCATACTGAAGCGCCAGACTGTAGAGCTTTTCCGTCTGGACCGGATTCACTTGATAAAAGGAGAGGGGCGAAATGGAAAAGGAAAGCTCTCTGTCGGTAAAGGGAAAATCCGGCCGGTTCATATCCCGTACATGAATGGTGTCTGTGATAGCGGGACATCCCCATATGGTGACGACTTCCTTCCCCAAGATAACATTGGTCCGCTCAGCATTGCAATTAACCGACACACTTGTCATTCCTTCGACATGGCTCAGCCTGCGCAGCAATTCTTCCTGACCGGCGATCCACTCATGGGGACGTAAATTATAAGTGTACGGATTATATTTATCTCCTTCTTTTTGCCTTCCGGCCTCTTTAAATGACGCATCCGTCATTTTCTTGTTCAGCACCAGGCAAACCATGATCTCGCTGCCGGTAAAGCCCTTGCGAATCAAAATATGCCGCACCAGCCCCTCGCCGGTGGTCTCGTCGTAGGCGCTTATCCGGTGCTTCCGCATGTGATTCAAAATGATTTCCAGGATCTCCCTGTTCTCTTCAGGCCCCAAAATGCAGTCGGTGTTTGCCACGATGGAGTGTGTCCTGCCCGCGTAAAATCCGGCGATGACGTTCCCGTCCCGGTCCGTTCCCACCGGATACTGGGCCTTGTTGCGGTAGCGGAAAGGCTGCTTTGTGCCCACTATAGGTTCCATGCATCGGTCTATGTCCTCCGGGGAAAAGCCGCCGATCCGGATCAAATTGTTCCGGATCTTGTCCTGCTTAAATTCCAGCTGTTTTTCATAGGAGAGGACCTGCAGCTGGCATCCGCCGCACTGTCTGTGAAAGGAACATTTCGGCTCCACACGAAAAGGAGAAGGTGTGAGCACCTTCTCTGTCCGCGCGTATGCATATGTTTTTTTATTCTTGACGATCCGGGCCTCCACGGTGTCGCCCACCACGGCATCCTTTACGAACAGCGTAAATCCGTCCGCTCTGCCGATACCCTGGCCGTCACTTCCCATGTCTTCTATCGTCACCGTGACCGTGTCGTTCTTCTGAAAATTCATGGTTCCGTTCCTTCTATGCTGACTTCTCCCGCCCTGTGGGGGCATCTTTCCGTCACCAAAATCATTTCCTGCTCCCTGCATGCGACTTCTTACGCCCTGTGAAGGCGTCTTTTTGCCGTCGCCTCATCCTGCCGGTCATGATCGGACCGGGCAGGCCCGCCGTCGCTCTCTATGCCAGCTCTTCCGCCAGCCTGTCAAGCTGTTCTCTGTTTTCCGGCTTCATGGCGGAGAGCAGTGTCACCGTATTTTCGGCAAAGGTGATCTCCCTGCAGTTCTCCAGCAGGGCTCTCATTTTTTTCGCCGCCAGAGGCGCCCAGGAACCGTTCTCAATAAACCCGACCGTGCGCTTCTGATAGCTGCGCTCCAGCAGTCTGCCGATAAAATCATTCATGAAGGGGTTGATATCCGCGTTGTAGGTATTGCACGCCAGCACCAGCTTGCCGTAGCGGAAGGCGTCCTCCACAGCCTCCGCCAGATCGGTACGGGCCAGATCGTGCACCGCCGTCTTCACGCCCTTGCTCTGAAGCGCCTGATTCAGATAAAGGGCCGCCTCCGCGGTGTGTCCGTAGATAGAGGCATAGGCGATGGTCACGCCTTCGGTCTCCACCCCGTAGGAAGACCAGATATCGTATAAATTCAGATAATATCCCAGGTCCTCTGTCAGCACGGGACCGTGCAGCGGGCAGATGATCCGGATGTCCAGCTCTTTCGCTTTCTTCAGCACATTCTGCACCTGCATGCCGTATTTCCCCACGATTCCGAAATAGTACCGTCTCGCCTCACAGGCCCAATCCTCCTCCACGTCCAGAGCGCCGAATTTGCCGAACCCGTCCGCGGAGAAGAACACCTTGTCCGCCTCGTCATAGGTCATCATTACCTCAGGCCAGTGCACCATGGGCGCGTAGACAAAGTGAAGCGTATGCCTTCCCAGGCACAGAGTGCCGCCGTTTGCGGCGATCGTCTGCCTCTCGCCAAGCTCCAGGGAAAAGAACTGCCGCATCATGTCAAAGGCCTTGGCCGTAGCCACCACCTTCGCATCGGGGTATTTCTCCAGAAAAGCGGGAATGCTGGCGGAATGATCCGGCTCCATATGCTGAATGATCAGATAATCCGGCTTGCGGCCATTAAGCGCATTTCCCACGTTTTCCAGCCACTGCTGCCCGAAATGTGCGTCAACGGTATCCATCACCGCCGTGCTCTCATCCAGGATCACATAGGAATTATATGCCATGCCGTTGGGCACTACATACTGCCCTTCAAACAGATCTACCTTGTGATCGTTCACGCCTACATACAAAATGTCTTCCGTTATCTTCATCCTTATACCTCCCTCGTATAATATCTTTTAGATACAGTAAATGTACCTTGATAACTTAATAAATCTTTGTTCAATAGGCTTAGTAAAG
>CANQUQ010000042.1 GCA_947627115.1 uncultured Acetatifactor sp. | reverse complement strand
TCCCGGACCTTGGAGATCGTGGTCAGATACTTCATGAACTGCGGGTTCTCCTCCAAAATTTCATAATCAGACAGCCCATCTCTGATCAGATCATACAATCTGTTGAGATCGTTCCGGCGGCCCTGTGCGCCCTTGATATCTCCTGCAGTGACAGTACATAAGACCTGTTCGCCTTTTTCCTGCCATTTTCCGACCTTCTGGATATAGTCCTCAGCTTCTTTCTTGTTGCCGCGAGTAGCCTCGAAATGCATTCCAATAGCATAAGATTTTTTAATGGCAGTGAACCGCATATTTTTGACATCCTCAAGGACCATATGGATATGATGCATACCAGCAGCAGAGATGCAATAGACCCAAGCACCGGAACGTGTTTCGGAACCAGCAAGCCATTCATCCCGGAGACGTTCACAGACCTCCTGAGGATCTCCCTCATATCCATGCTCAGCAGGATTATTAAAGACCGCGAACCAAGAACGAGACATCACATCAGACATTTATAACACCACCAAAATTTATTTGTGACAGAAGTCAAATCTATTTGTGACAGTCAAAATGTCACAAAAAAAGTGCCTATTTTCGGGCATTAAGACCTATTTGTGACATGTGACAGAAGTTGCCTAAGGGTAATACTATACCTTAGGCAACTTCTGCCGCCCTTGACGGCAGGCACCCGGCGGCATGGCCTGCGCCCGTGAGGGGAGCCCGCGCTAAAGCGGCCGGGCTCCGCCTCCGGTCCAGGCTAACATGCCGCCCCCTACCGTAAAGGGTCCTCTGACGACGGCAGAAGCGGCCCGTCCGGCCAATATAGCCGCGACCTGCAGACAGGGCAACGCCTTACATCCAACGGCGTGACATAGAACGAACAGTTGGAACAGGAATAAGTGCCATCGCCATTCTTCAGGACAACAGATGTCCCGATCAACTTCTTATTTTTACGAACATATATCATCATTTCGTTTGCCTCCTTTTATGCTGCACATATTTCCGGGAAGGACGGTCTACCACGTCCATTTGCGCGCCGTTATTGGCCTGGAGTGTCAGGATCTCTTCTTCAGACAGCATATCACCCTCTTCACAGGACTTGATCAGATTGCCCACACAGGCAAGGGTATCGTATGCGCCATAATCTGCATCAGTAATGAACCAACCGAACCGGCGCAGCGGCTTGATCATCAGCGTACTAGTAGCGTTCTCCAGTTCGAAAGCATCATACATCTTATGGACCATGATCCTCCAGCACTTATTACAGTCGATAACTGCAGAAGTCACCTGACGGAGCAGCGCATCTACATGCCCGAAACGCTGGGACGTATAGAATATACTGATCCGGTGATGCCTGCAGGTCAACAACGTGTTCAGGAACAAAGGATCGACGTTAGTCTTGAACTGCCTGCTATTAAGCTGCACGCTGAACTCATCACCAAGCACAAGCGTCACCGTCGAAGTATCCTTCTCCTGATCTACCTTACGGATCTGCTCCGCTATATCCACGATCTGCCGGAGCCCGGTGAACTCTATGTACGGAATGGACAACGAGACATTGGAGACCACCTGCACGTACTGACGCACCCACTTATGCCGGGCAAAGTCATAGATCAGACGGTTGTTATATCTCTTATAATCAGACACCACACGGTGGACAGCGGAAAGGGTCTTCCCTTTGCCGAACAGACCGACAAAACAGATGAGCTTACCGGTCCGGCATACCCGCCATTCCTTGTACCGGATATACTGCCTAATATCCTTCACGGCATACCTAATCAGCATCACAGGGTGCTGGATACTGACCCGCACACAGACAGAGCAGCAGACCGCAAGAATGAACACAAATATCACAATGAGAGACATAATATCACCGCCTTCCCACGCTCAAGATACTATGAGCGATAGAGCCGATGCAGTCCAAGATCAGACTGAACACGATCAGCCCAACAACGACTTGCGGCGTGAATTCCGTGGATCCGTTACATATCATTTCAATGATCGCCTGCATTTCTTTTTCCCTCCTTTATACAAAGACTCAGGACAATAAAGAGACTGAGTGCAAAAACGGCACATATTCTTCTGTTTCCTGAAAATACTGCACTCGCTACAAAGCTTATTCTTTCGTAGACATCTTACAAACTTATAACAGTAAAAATCACATATCATCGATCCAACCCCTTTCCCGTTATGCCAGAAACGGCCGAGCGGATCCGGCGGAACGCAAAGAAGAAGAGGAGCAGCGCAATGATCAGGAGCAAATCATTATGTATCACCTGCAGCTGATCCAGAACAGGACCATCACTATCAGATCCGGATACCGTCATAGACTCCAGCTCATCACCTGCAGACAATGTTTCAAAAGAATCAACAGGAAGATCACCAGATAAAATATCAACACTCCCCTGAAGAACCTTATTCTCTCCTCCTGCGGAAATAGGGTCAACACCATATAAACTAAGTAAAGGCCCATAAAAACAAGTACTACAATTAGTAAAAGCTGAGAAATAAAAATCATACATATAAACCTCCTTTATGAAAACAGAACTACAGCTACTACCGAAACAAGCACTATCAACAGAATAAAAAACAACATTCCATGAAAAGCTGATTTCGCAAGTTCTTCCGGCAAGACCAAAGCAAGGCCAAACCTAACAGCGAACAACATTACAGGATAGGCCAAAATTAAACGATATACAGAAATTCCAAAAATCTCATCAGCCATATAGACCTCCTTTTCTTTGACAAATATGTAATTTTTTGTTATCATCTTCATAAAAACGAAGGAGACAATAAAAAATGAACACTATAGATATAAAAATAGGTGAACCCCCAAAAAAAACATCACCAACAAACACTAACAATACAGAACAAAAACATGAAATAGAGTACATATACACGCAACTTAGAAACTTACAAGTTATAACTCAATCAGAACTATCAAAAATAAACAATCTACTTAAAACAATTATAATATTAATGTTATTTTATATAGTGCCAGATGTATTAATAAAACTCATATCGCTATTAAAAAGCATAACTATAATCGAGATAATACGAAATTTATAATAGCACCACAAACCGAAACCAAAATAACAAAAACAAATACATTCATCAAAGAGACCGAATAACCAAACAATGATATCCGATAAGCAAAAATTTGAATGCAAAAATCAAACAGCACACGCAACATAGACATAAAAATACCTCCTATGTAAAAATTTTCACAAGGCCAACAACAATAGCAATGATAAATAGCAGTAAAAACGAATTTGTAATATAAGACGGTAAAAAAACAAAAATAGAAGCAAACAGTTCCGGAATGGCACCCAAGGCATCAATTAAAGATCGAATAATAGAAGCAAATGCCTTTAACACTGATACCGGACTTGAAAAGTCAAGCTCATTAAAATCAATAGAATCTTCGTCAGATGCCGACGGAGCTACAGTAGACTTAGGCGGTTCTGTAACATTGCCCATATCATCAAATTCAACATCACCAGGAAAAACTTCACCTTGACCAATAGATCTATTATTCAAAACATCTTCATCAACGTCATATATTACCCAATCACCATAAGTTGTTCCTGCAGGAGTCTTTCTTACAATTCGCAAATAAATTTTTTTCGGATGTGCAGCTATCGAATTCGGCGTATGTTCATCTTGAATATTCAAATAATCTTTAATATCCATAATGCAAAAATCATGATGAAAATCACTAACAGGCACTAAACCAACAAGAGAACCAACATTAACAAAAGAACTTCCATATAAACGCTTAGTACTCCAAAGAGTAGCATAATTGTATTCATAAGCGATACGCACATCGATATAATCATATTTTGTAATACCTTCATAACGATCCCAGGACAAAGTAAAACATTCACTATAATACGCTTCCTCATGACACTCAATAGGTGTTATAGATTCATAAGATACACCAGTTAACACAGGCATATTCTCATCATAAGATACCGGATTTATATCAGGGAAACCACCATTTTCTTTATATTCATCAACTAGATCTTTTACATAATCAAAACGATTAAAATCGGCACCATCAACCTCAACCATGCGTTTGTTCGGCAAGCCCTCAAAAGTATCAAATAAATACGGATCATTGTCAGAGTATTCTGAACCAATGAGAACTTCTAACATATACGGTGTATTACTGATAGATTGACCATCGAGTCTATAGGTATTAACAGATTTATAATCACCCAACATATTGTACATAATTTCAGGGTGACTAGGCCCGCCCATCTGTTTGTAAGATGAAAGCATAAACGGCTCATCAGAAAAAGCATACAAACACACCATGGCACATCTTTTACCTTCCGGCGTAAGATACCAATAATAATTAGACACAAAATCTATATCACCACCCAGAAATTCCAAAACATGAGTACGGGCAAATTCACCCGGTCCATAATAGCCTGATTCGACATTCAACTTCCAGCCCAATATATCGAACCTATAAAGTTCATCTCCGATTTCAGGCGAAGGTTCTGCAGCATGTACCATCAGTGCCGGACATAAAAGAACGGCCAGCACAAGGCAAACAGTAATATTCATAATTGTTACATGTTTCTTCATTATCTACCTCCATGAAAATAGGGGACGGAACCACCGCCCCCTACTACCTGCTGACTTCTAAACGTTTCATCGGAACTTCACGAGCATCAATGACCGGAAGCAGCCCTTCTGGCGATGCCGAAGATACCAAACCCGATACCGGCCAGGGACGCGATCAGCATGATATTGAGCGGGAACTCTGTGAACAGGCCCATCATGGTCTTGACCAGATTGAGCAGCTCCGTCACGAGACTGGTATCAATGCTTGCCTCAGCCGCCGCAATGATAGGAATAAATGCAGACATATAGCTTTCCTCCTTTCTCCGCGCGCGCGCAACGGTTAATAACAACCAGTTGTTTATCTAATGCCTATGGCCTAGATACTTACTTCTTGTCCGCAGCTGAAGGCTTGACTATGATGCACCCGATCAGCTGCGCCCGATCACCGAAGCCCTTCGTGTAAATGAACTCCACTTCATCGCCGACCTTGCAATCGAGCTCCTCCCGGCAGAACTCATAACCACAGGAGACACCTGCAAGCTGGATAGAGTTCTCAGCCTCATACTCGGAAAAGCGCTTCGTATAGTAATAGTTGTAAAATTCGCTCTTTCCGTCCTTGCTCTTCGTTTTCTTGATTCCAACGATCTTAACCACATTCTGATCCATCTTTTTTCCTCCATATCTTCTTTTTGTACTGTTTAACTGTTGCAGAACTGGTTGTCGAAATTAATTTTACATACAACAAAATTGAAAAAAATTACAATTCGTTCTTTGCGAGCCGTCGTTTTCGTGTTATACTAGTAACGATATTAATCATAGGGGCCTATGTGCTGCAGCGGGATCCCTGTGTTAATTTTGTTGTACTTATTTTATAAACGGAGGACTGAAAGCATGAGTACTACTTCAAAAGCGAGTCAAAGAATCACAGCTTTACTCGATGACAACAGTTTCGTTGAGATCGGCCAGCTTGTGACTGCAAGAGCCACCGATTTCAATATGAAACCAAACGAAACGCCTTCCGACGGCTGCGTTACCGGCTACGGAGTGATTGACGGCAAGCCCGTGTACGTCTACAGTCAGGACGTATCCGTAATGAACGGTACCGTCGGCGAGATGCACGCAAGGAAGATCGCCGGTCTCTATGATCTGGCGATGAAGACAGGTTCTCCTGTCATCGGCCTGATCGATTCCGCGGGTCTGAGGCTGCAGGAGGCGACGGACGCCCTGAACGCATTCGGGACCGTCTATCTGAAACAGACAATGGCATCCGGCGTGGTGCCTCAGATAACGGCGATCCTGGGAAGCTGCGGCGGCGGACTTGCCCTGTTCCCCACTCTCACGGATTTTACATTTATGGAGGACAAGGCGAAGCTGTTCGTGAACGCGCCCAACGCCCTTGACGGCAACGTGATCACAAAATGTGATTCGTCCTCGGCTGAATTTCAGTCGCAGGAGAGCGGTATTGTTGACGTGGTCGCCGACGAGGCCGGAATCCTGGCAAAGATCAGAGAGCTGGTCGCTTTCCTGCCCGCGAACAACGGGGAGGGCACGGATATTGTGGAGTGCACCGACGATCTGAACCGTGTCAACGCAGAACTTGCAAACTGCGTTGGAGATACATCTATTGCACTGTCCATTCTGGCAGATGACAACGACTTCTTTGAATTGAAAGCAGACTATGCCAAGGATATGGTGACAGGTTTTCTGAAGTTGGACGGCGTGACGGTGGGAGCCGTGGCGAACCGCAGCGAGGTCTGTGACGAGGAGGGCAAGGTGGCAGAGAAGCTGGATGCAGTGCTCTCGGCCGAGGGCTGCGAGAAGGCAGCGGATTTTGTGAATTTCTGCGATGCCTTTGAGATTCCCGTCCTCACTCTCACTAACGTAAAGGGCTATAAGGCGACCGTTGACTCCGAGAAAAGGATTGCAAAGGCTGCCGCAAAGCTGACCTATGCGCTGGCGAACGCTACCGTTCCCAAGGTGAACGTCGTGATCGGCAAGGCGCTGGGCACAGCAGCTGTGGCTATGAACTCCAAGGCGATCGGAGCCGATATCACCATCGCATGGCCTGACGCCGAGATCGGCACCATGGACGGCAAGCTGGCGGCAAAGATCATGTATGACGGTCAGGGAGCCGATGTGATCAACGAGAAGGCGGCTGAATACGCTGCACTGCAGCTTGGCGCCGTCAGTGCTGCCCGGAGAGGGTATGTGGACCAGATCGTCGAGCCTGCCGACACCAGAAAATACGTGATCGGCGCTTTTGAAATGCTCTTTACCAAGAGTGAGGACCGGCCCGCAAAAAAGCACGGAACAGTGTAGAAAGGGTGATTATATGATGAAGAGATATAAAGTATTGCTGTGTATGATCGCCTGTATCTTGGGACTGACTGCCTGCGGGAAGGGCGAGGCTCTGACCCAGTATGAGCAGGAGAAAGTAGAAGGCGCGAAGCAGCGGGCTCCTATTGTGGTCTCGGTACTGTCGTATTTTATGGACGAGCAGACGGAAGGCATTTACGACGGGCTCACGATGGAGGAGGTCGCATATGAGGCGCAGCTTCTTCAATACAATATGTATGGTCAGATAGTCTTTGAGGCGGAAGGCAACGGCTTTTCCACCGCCGCTGACTCCTTCAGATCGGCCGCAGGAGATGTGGGAGCGATTCAGAGCTTCGGAGATGTCACAGCAAAGATCGACGGCAATCAGATCGTTGCCAATGTAGAGGTCAAGGGTGAGAAGAAGGACGCCGTCGCAGAGGTGATCTTTTCCAACGACCGCTTTTTGGTGATGGAGTCCGCGGCGCTCAATCCTAAGGCGACCATGGGCGAGCTGATGACCGGGGCGGCGCTGAATACATTGATCGGCATGGGCACCGTGTTTGTGGTGCTGATCCTGATCAGCTTTATCATTTCCTGTTTCAGAGTGATTCCCGCGCTCCAGAAAAAGGCGGCGGATCGGAAAGCAGGGAAGAGCAAGGACAAGGAAACATGGAGCGAGTCAGGCGCCCATCATCTGTCGCTGAG
>CANQUQ010000041.1 GCA_947627115.1 uncultured Acetatifactor sp. | reverse complement strand
ATATAATATTTAAGTATTACTAAAGTTGTGTATGTGTATTATATAATATGTAAATATTACTCAAGTTATATATATATATTATATAATATTTAAGTATTACTAAAGTTGTGCATGTGTATTATATAATATGTAAATATTACTAAAGTTATATATATATATTATATAATATTTAAGTATTACTAAAGTTGTGTATGTGTATTATATAATATGTAAATATTACTCAAGTAACAGTGAAATATGTCGATTTTTTACCCCCTTACAGTAAACCGTTGACAACGTTGACAACGTTGACAACCTCCAATAAAATGGCTATTTATAGACATTTATTTTTGTCAACGGTTTTCAAAAAACCGTTGACAAATTAGAAAACCGTTGACAGCTATGATGTATACATAATATATACTTACTGTATTTTCATGTATACGATGTCAACGGTTATAAGTTTCTTGTCAACAGTTTTCAAAAAACCGTTGACAAGAATTTTTCTCTATATTTCTATACGTTCAGTATATTTGTCAACGTTGTCAACGTTGTCAACGGTCTACTGAAAACGCTGAAAAAACGTTGACAAGATAGCAGATATATTTTCAAAAGTTTTCATGACAAAAAAAGCAGAGTGCCGAAACACTCCGCCATGAATTAGTCTGTGGAAGATATTATGAATCCTCTGCCCCTTTCTTGCGTTCCGTCTTTTGATAGTCCTCTAACATGAGCAAATTCAATACTGATTCCACAGTTTCTAAGTTCAGATAGAACTTTGTAAATGTCTTTTCTTGGTTGATTGCTCAAAAAGTCAGTACCACATTCGTCTTTAATTTCCTCACGGAAGCGATTGTAGGAAATGGGGATTCTCTTGCCGTGCTGGGCAAGACGTGTGATAACGTCAATGATGGTCTGTACGTTTTCGGCTTCGTCCTCTTTTTCGTCAACAATGTCGGAAAGCCTTTTGCCTGTTCTGGCTGATGAAGTAAGGTCGTCCTCGGTCAGGTCGCTGAAACCGTCCCACTGAAAACGGGCGGTTTCGCCGTCACCCTCATCAATAATCCTGTAGCACACAGATTTCCCCTTTTTGCTGTAGTTGGCTTTGGTATGGATAATCACACGTTTATCGCTCTCTGCACCCAAAGAGCGAATACAGAGGGCTGAACGGGCAGAATCAATCAGAGCCGTACTGCCTGATACAGCATTGTTGGCATTTTCCATTTGGGGCATTTTGTTGACATGTGCGACGATGAGTATTGCACAATTAAACTCCTTTGCAAGCGTTGTGAGGACGGTTGTGACGGCTCTCACATCGTTTGCCTTGTTCATGTTCTTATCATCACCAAGATACACGCTCCACGGGTCTATTATGACAAGTTTGGGCTTAATTTCGGTGAGAAGATTTGCAAACGCTTCAATTCTCGACTTATCGTCCTTGTTTTGAGGGAGTAAAAAGCTATCTTCTTCAAGCTCCTGCCTGTTCATAGGTGTCTTTATAAGCACACAATTGTCGGTATTTCCGTAAATTTTTTGCATACGGCTTCTAATGATTCCTGCGGTGTCCTCAGCAGATATGAACAAAACTTTTTCGGGGGTTGTTCTCCCTCGGTCTTCATTGTATCGGGGCAATGTCCGTCCTGCGGTGATGTCAGCGGAAATGCCGACCGTGGCAAATGATTTGCCCGTACCGCCTGCGGCAAACATGACAGTGATTTCGCCTATTGGTATGTATGGATTCCAAAGAAATTCACGCTTTTCGGGCTGTACGTCCGTTAGCCTGATGGGAGTGTAAACGATTTTTGGCACATCGGCAAGGGGGTCAGACGGTTCGTATATCGGAGCATAGCCGACAGCGTTAAGCAACAGACGATAGGTCTGTTCCTTACCTACAATTGCGGAAATATCGGAAATATCACCCTTTTCGGGGCATTTGTCGTAAATCTTCTCGGACGGCACTATTTTCACGGATTTGGCGATTTTTCGGACGTTCTTTGCGACTGTCTCTCCGTATTGTCTGCCTGCACTGTCATTGTCGGTAATGATGACAATTTCACGGTTCTGAAGTCCATCATCGTACAAGTCAAGCCACTTTGAAAAACCTGCACCGTTGGGAATTGTGGTAGAAATAAAACCCAGACTTACAAGAAAGTCGGAGTCTTTTTCTCCCTCCGTGATGTAGACCGTGCTGTCTTTTCTTGAATGTAGCAAATCAGCGTTATATAGCGGAGCTTTATGCCCTGAAAGCCCTCCTGACAGATAAGAGCTTGTCGGAGCGTCGAACAGAGACCAACGCACACGTTTGTTGCCGTCAGGGTATTTCAATATTATTTTTTTGGCAAAAATACTGCCGTCAGGGTTTCTGTAGACGTGTTGGCGTTCAACGGGGTTTGCCTGACTGCTTGTCCCATGCGGTTCAGTTTTGACACCATACTTAGCGGATAGCTCATCAACAATTTTCTGAAAGTCTGCTTTCAGGTCAAGGTGATTTTCGTGAGCGTAAAGCGTAAAAATATCGCCATTTTCGCTGCATTTGAAACAGTTGTAAGTCTGGGTTTCGGGATAGTAGGTGAACGCTCCTGTGCCGTTTGTTCCCGTACCGCTTCTACAGAACGGGCAAATATACTGATTTTTGCCCTTTGACTTTTGAGTTATCTCATTGATGTAATCACCGAGAAATGTCTTAAGTTGTGTTTTTTGATTTTCGTTCATAAAAAAATCCTCCTTGGAGGAACAGTTTACCATTTACTCCACCTGAAAATAAAAATAAAGTTTTTTATTGACATGAGATTGATGTTATGTTACAATATTATCATGGTGGATATTCGGAGGGCTGTTCCGTAATGTTCGGGAGTAGTGATTGGGTAGTTACTGCTCCCTTTAGCCTAATTATACCATTATTGTTGTTAGCCGTCAAGGAATTTTTCGTTTGACGGCTTTTTGTCGCAAAATGCCCAACAGACGGAGAGGGCGGTAGTTTTAAGTTTCATCGTGTGCATTTTCAAGTTGCTTAGCCTTTCCCGATTTTGCTTCAGCCGTAGAACATTGTAACTTGTTTTCTGCGTTCATCGTCGTAATTCTCGCTAACTGGTTGAGTTGTTCGGCAGTTAATTCGAGGCAATCTTCATCGGGCTGAACAGGTTTTTCTTTCAGAGTTTCAAGCATTTGCTTCTGTTCAGCGGTCAACGGTTCATTCAGGTCAATTTCCTTGTGGATAAGCATTACATTCTCCTTTCTTTTTAGCTTTGGGCTGAAATGTGATTACTTGTTCGATAAAACCAACAAGATATGCAACTTTGTCTATCAGACCAATACCTGTCCTCGACTGGTGCTTCATCGTAGTCAAACGATTCTCATTTGAATACGCTGCTGGTAAAATCAATGCCATTTTATTTTTTCCTTTTTATCGTTTCAAAATTATTCTTCCTACATTATCAGTAACAAAATGAAATACTTTTTTATAATTTATTCAGTGTTTTTAAGTTTTAAGAGCTTTTTTGACTGATTTTGTTCACATCGGCAGATTAAATCCGCTTAAAACAAAAAATTTACATTTTGGGGAAATCTACTTTCCATATAAATAAAAAACAGGTATTTTTGGAATACAAAAAAGAAAAAAAGTGTTAGTTACTTTAACCAGTGCATAATCATAAGAATTATGATTATGATTACTGCCAATATTATAATATCTCCGATGTTCTGGTTCATATCTTGGTTTCCAAAATGGTCTGCAATCTTCTTTATTAGCCCTATTGTGCCGTTGTATACAGCTTCTATTGCACCTATTTCCCATAACCAACGCCCTAAAACATACAGAAGATACACGGCTATTGGCAACATTACCGTATTTACACCGTGTTCTGATATTTGCTTGCCGAATACGATTGATACACCTAAGCCAACGCCAATAACCATTATGCTTATTTCATCGGCGAAAACTACCCATTTACGCTCTTCAAAGTCTAATGCTGTCCATATTCCGACAATAATTAGGAAAATCAAGGGCAATGCAAGCTGTAAAATGGGCGATAACGCTTGCAGAAATGCAAAATTGTCAAAAATTTCGTGCCAATCCTCGGCTATCCATTTGCCAATTGTCTTGATGTCCTTAATCAGAAACGGCAATAAACCGTGCGTGAAAGCTAAAAAACCGCTGATTATAGCCACAATTCCGCTAACTAGACCGACAGTAACAGTTAATCCGCTGATAGTCGCAAATTTGGTTTCTAAGGCGTAATGCCGTAATTGCCAATTGTGTTTAAGTTCTGACTGTCTTTCATTTGCCTGTTCATCAAGTTTAACCTTGTGTTCTTCGACTTGCCGTGCGACTTCGGTATCAATTTTTTCTTGTTCTACCTGTAACCACAATTGCCGTTC
This sequence comes from uncultured Acetatifactor sp., assembly GCA_947627115.1. GTDB lineage: Bacteria > Bacillota > Clostridia > Lachnospirales > Lachnospiraceae > Acetatifactor. Next base: position 3,586 of record CANQUQ010000041.1, on the reverse strand, counting down.
AGTTTCTACAGTTTTCTGTTGCTCTATGAGCCTTGTTTTTTCGGCTTCATACTGAGCTTTCTGGGCTTCGTACTCTGATACTGCTTTCTGTTCTATTTCCTGTGCCTTGCTCTGAACACGGCTATTAAAGTTTGCTCTGTCGATTTTCAGGGCTTCTTCACCCTCTTTTAATTCCTGTTCTCGGCTCTCAAGGTCTTGAACATACGCTATTTTGTCAAATTTTTCAAACTGAATCTTTCTACGGAGGTCATAATTTTCGGTCGCAAGCAATGCCATTTGTCTGGCACTGGCTTTTTTAGAGGCTTGGACTGTTTCTTCTGCGTCTTGCAGCTGCTTCCTTAGCTGCCTGTTCTGCTCTTGCTCGTTCGATAGCTTCTTGTCTTGCTCTTTCAGCATCTCGCTTAGCTTTGTTGGCATTTCGCTGTCCGATGTTTTGCTCAATTCTGTCAACAAACGCTGTAAAGTCTTGTTCTTCTCCGCTTCGCTGTTGGCTCTCTGTTCGGCTTGAATCCTCTGTACCCGTTCTAATTTCAAGGCTTTCAAGGCTTCCTCCGCTTGTTTCAGTAAATCCTCTGGCAAAATCACTTGCTCTGACTTGCTTGTCCTGCTCTCGGAGCTGTTCTTCCTGCTTTCGTGCATTGTCCTCAAACTCACGTTCTAATCCCTCCTTGCTGAAATCCATATGAAAATACTGTTCTAACTTGTTATTACGAACGCTGTGTTTCTTTTCTCCTCGTTCCCTGCGTTTGGTATCAGTGAATGTGATGTATTTTCGGGAATCCTCCCATTTGACGGCATAGCCACGCTCTGACATCAGCATTTTGAAGTCCTCACGGCTCGTAGCCTGTTCACGGCAATCAAGAATAGCAAGTGCTATTTCCTGCACATAGCTGTCTGTTTTGCCCTGCTCTGCCTTTTGGAAAAGTCGGTATTTTTCTTTGCTGTAAGCTGTCGTTTCTTCTCTGTCCTCTCCGTGAAAAGTCTTTCCCTTTTGAGTTATTGTCAATCCTCTCTCCCTGCATAGTTTGTCCGATAAGTCTTTCATATCCTGTAACTCGGTGCTTTTCATTTGGAACTTGTGTCCGTCCTCAAAGTTAACCGAATTAACAATAAAGTGTGTATGTATGTGTTTACTGTCTTTGTGAGTAGCAATAAGCACCTCAAACCCCCTGAATAATTGGCATTGTTCGGCAAATTGTATCGCTATTTCGTGTGCCTGTTCGGGAGTTATCTGTTCATCAGGAGCGAAACTCTGTACAAAATGCTTGTAAGTCCTGCCACCAGTCTTTTTCCATATCATCTTAGTAACTTGCATTTCGTCCTTTGCCGTGTCCGCTGATGTCAGGTTGTAACCACTTAATAACCTACTTTCGGTCTTTTCGCCTTTACTCACATAGTCAATAGCTGAATTTATCGATGCTTTTGAAGATACTGCTTTAATAACTGCCATATTTCTTTCACCTCCTCGGTTGCGTGTTGGACTTCTTCCAAAGTCTGGGTTAATGTGTTTTGGTAATCAACATATCCTCGCTTATTCAGAACAGTAGCAATCTGATTTAGGTTATTGCCCTGTCTACTTAACTCGATGCTGACTTTTTTCAGTTCTGGCAATATTTCTTTCATTTCGCTGTTGCTCTGAACGTTGGATTTCATAACAGCTTGGAGCAGATACTCTTGACTGCTTAAACTGCTGTTTTTAATCCTCTTTCAGTTGACTGTATTCTTCTTCTGACAAGCGAAATGCTATTTGTTTGGGTCGACTTTTGTTCATTTATTTAACCTACTTTCTGTGGATTTCAACGGGGGTTTGAAGGGGGCTGTCCCCCTCACAAGCTCTAAAGTTAGCACAAAGTGCTATCACTTTAGGTAGCTTGCAATAAGCTTAATCACGTGCAAATTCCGCTTTTCGGTGAGCAACTTCTAAAACTAAAAGCAGTGGCAGTCTGCACACTGCTTTTACTATTTATTCATCATTCTGGAACGCTTCATCTTGGCAATTGTCATACTCCTTTTCAAGCCTTGCTACCACGGTTCTGTAACCAGAAACACATCGTCAGCTTCTTCGTCGATGCTCTGTCGTTGTTTCTGCCTGCACAGAAAAAATCACGTAACATGACTCCCTCCAGACTTCTCGTTACTTCAAATCACCAATATAAAGGGTTTTCCCCAAAGGTGCAAGGACCTTAAGAACAGTGCTTAAGTTCGGGATTGAGTTGCCATTTTCCATTCTTGCTATTATCGGCTGTTTTACTCCGCTGAGTTCTTCAAGCTCTCGCTGTGTAAGCCCTTTTTCCTTTCGAGCTGATATAATTGCACTAATAAGTTCAACTCTCAGTTTGCTTTCAGCTATTTCTTCGGGGGTGAACAACTCTTTTTCCACATCGTCCCATGTTGTAAATGTGTTTCCGTTAAGGTTAACGCTCATCAATACCACTCCTTTTCTTAAAATCAGCAAGTTCTCTCTTAGCTTGTTCTATCTCTCTTGCCGGAGTTTTTTGCGTTTTCTTCACAAAATGGTGAAGAAGAACGAAAGCCCCATCAATAACTCTTGCAAACAGAATACGGTCACGCTGTGGTCTTAGCTCCCAAATATCACCGTCAAGGTGTTTCATACAAGGCTCACCGACAGTCTTTCCATAGTTTTTTAAGAGATTGATATAGTCCTGTGCTTTCTTCAAACGCACTCTACTGTCTTTGCCATTTGTTTTTGATAACTCAGCAAGATACTCTAAAACAGGATTATTGCCCTTTTCATCCTCATAAAATATTATCTCATACAAAACAACTTCCTCCCTCATCTATATTATACTATAAAGTTATCAAAAAGTCAAGACAATTCAAAAGTTATTAAAATTAAATTCGAACCCGTCGAGTTGTTTTTTAGTCATTATTCTGTTTTTTCACATGGCAGTTTCAGTTGGTTCTTGTCACACTCATCGGGCTTCCAGTCAAGATTGAGACTGAAAAAAGCGTTTCTACCCTCTACTCTGGTACATTTAATAATACCTAAATCCTCAAGATGGAGCATTGCCTTACCGATATGCTGTTTGGAATCGTGCAAAATTGCGGCAACGTTAGTTTTTGTCTGTTCTTCTCCCTCGGCTAATATTAGCAGACATTTATACTCGCATTGAGTGAGTGATTGCTGTGCTAATAGCTGGAAAAATTCTCTCCTGAAATTTGTCCGATTTATTGGAATCTTTTTTCTTCCCATTTTTAGTACTCCTTTTTCGTTTTTTTTAATTATATCGCAGTCTTTGAACACTGTCAAGTTACAATTTAGTAACATTTATATATAACATGAGTAACAGTGAAGTATGTCGATTCTGGTTAAAATCGACATACTTCAATATTACTTGAAGTAATATTTATATATTGCAATATTCGCATATTACTAAAGTAACAAATTTATATTATAATATATATATATTACTAAAATAATATAAATACATGATATAATATGTATGTATTATTTGAGTTGTATATAAATATTACTAATAATTCTTATTATATAATATTTAAGTATTACTAAAGTTGTGTATGTGTATTATATAATATGTAAATATTACTCAAGTTATATATATAT
>CANQUQ010000040.1 GCA_947627115.1 uncultured Acetatifactor sp. | reverse complement strand
CACCCAAGGAGCCGAAGCCTCCGAAGACACCCAAGGAGCCGAAGCCTCCGAAGACACCCAAGGAGCCGAAGCCTCCGAAGGCGCCCAGGGAACCGAAGCCTCCGAAGGTCTCCAAGAAGCCGAAGGCACCCAAGGATGCCGAACCGAAGAAGCAGGGAAAGAGCCTGCTGTTCAGTATCCGCAACAAGATCATACTCTGCTTTTTGATCCCCATTGTGTTCATGATCGTGATCGGTGTGAGCGCTTATCGCAATGCGGCAGAGGGTATGAGCGACAAATTCCTTGAGTCCACCCAGCAGACCATCAACATGGCCGGTGAATATATTGGAATGTGTTGCAGCTTTGTGGATTCGGAAGCGCAGAAATACGCTTATGACAAGGATCTGGCAAAATATTTTTTGAAATTGTATGACAATGATGTGGTGGGCAAATCACAGCTGATGAACAATGTGAAAGCCAATATTGTGTCATCTCAATCTTCAAACCAGTTCATAAATAACATATTCATCATTCCCAAATCCGGCATCAATATGCTGGCATCGGCATCTGCCAACAATGCCGACGGTTTCTTTGATGAGTATAAGGAGACCGTGTTCGACGGAACCCGCAGCATCTGGAGATGGGTAGACAGTCATGATATGATAGACGAGGCATACAAGCTGAATAAGAGTGACTATATCATGGCCTGTCAGGTCCAGTCGCAGTCTGCCAACGCCTGCGTGGTCATCGATTTAAAGGCTTCGGCAGTGCGGGATTTCCTGCAGGATCTGGATCTCGGTGAGGGAAGTATCATAGGTTTTGTTACACCGAGCGGGCGTGAGATCATCTGTGAAAAGCTGCCTGAGGGTGCGGAGAGCACTCTGCCGGAGGGGCAGGCTGTATTTTTCGGACAGCCCTTCTTCCCCGTTCTGACAGAGGACAGCACCGAGGAGGAGCTGTTCGGCGCCTACGAAGTGGATTATCTGGGTAAGAGCTGGCTCTTTATATATAATACCAACGAGAAGACGGGTGCGACCGTCTGTGCGCTGGTGCCTACAAAGGTGATCGTGGGACAGGCGCAGCAGATCAGGAGCCTGACTGTGGGTCTGGTGGTGCTGGCGGTCATCATCGTGCTGGCGGTGGGACTCATGATCGTTGCGGGCATTCAGAACAACATGCGCAGGATTTCCAGAAAGTTCGGCGTGGTGGCCCAGGGCGATCTGACCGTCCAGGTACATGCAAAGGGCCGCGACGAGTTCAGAGGCCTGGCTGGCTCCGCCAACAACATGATCGGCAACACCAAGAAGCTGGTCCGCCAGGTAATAAGCGCTACGGAACAGCTGGAACTCTCTTCACAGAACGTGGAGAAGGTGTCAGGTGTCATCAGTGAGTATTCCCTGAATATCACGCAGGCCGTCGATGAGATCAACCACGGCATGAGCCGGCAGTCCAGGCATGCACAGGAATGTGTGGCAAAGACGGACGTGCTCTCCGCCGAGATTCAGGAAGTGAGCCGGGTCGTGGAGGAGGTCGAGAATCTGGTCACTGAGACGGAGAACATGATCAACCATGGAATGGAGATCGTGCAGCTGCTGGGCAGCAGCGCCAGAGAGACCACTTCTATCACCGTCAAGGTGGGAGAAAGTATCGAATCTCTCCGCAGGGAGACCGAGACCATCAACACCTTTGTGGAGACGATCACAGAGATTTCCGACCAGACGAATCTGCTGTCGCTGAATGCATCCATTGAGGCTGCGAGAGCGGGAGAGGCCGGGAGAGGCTTTGCGGTCGTGGCTGAGGAAATCCGCAAGCTGGCGGATAATTCCGCTAAGGCCGCAGGTGAGATCAGCAATAACGTAGAACATATCAGCGCTCAGACGGCGCTCACCGTGGAGAGTGCAAAGACGGCCCAGAATATGGTGGCGGCTCAGACCGAAGCCGTAGATCAGGCGGTCAAGGTGTTCCGGGAAATGCAGCAGCAAATGAACCTGCTGGTAGAGGGCCTGAAGGATATTGTGGACAGCACCGAGAAGGCGGATCAGGAGCGCAGTTCCACCGTGGATGCCGTTCAGAATATCTCCGAGATCATCGAGCAGACGGCTCACAGCGCAGAGGTGGTGCGCGGCGTGGTGGCCAAGCTCATGGAGAACGTAGAGAATCTGAACAATACTGCCGATGACCTGGGCAGCAATATGGATAGTCTGAAGAACGAGATCTCCGTATTCAAAATTTAATGAACGGATGCTTCGACCGGGCCGTAAAGAGATTTACGGCCCGGTTCTTCTGTGGAAATACACTGAAAGGCTCCGGCATATACTTCATAGTGAGGCAGAAAGGTCTGAGGGGACTATGAAGAAGATTGCTGCGGCGATCCTTTTGTTCGATCTTGCAGTGGGATTGCTGTTTCTGGGCTCGTGGGAGCGGATAAGGAGACAAGTGACCGCGGACAGCGAGGAAGTGGAGCTTGCGGAAGCTGCGGACCGGTCAGACAGGATGTCTGACAGAGAGCAGCCGAAAGAGGTAAAAAAGATCGCGCTGACATTTGACGACGGACCTCACCCGTATTATACGGAACAGCTGTTGGACGGCCTGAAGGAGCGGAAAGTGGCGGTCACGTTCTTTGTGACGGGGGAGCATGCAGCCTTACATCCGGATGTGATCAGGCGGATGCAGGAGGAGGGGCATCTGATCGGAAATCATACCTACAGCCATATGCAGCTGACCAAAAAGAATCGGGAAAAGTTCAAGGAAGAATTGCTCAGGACCAACGAAGTGATTGAAGGGATCACGGGACAGGAGGTAGAGTATGTGCGGCCGCCTTACGGCTCCTGGGACAAGAGCTTTGAGGCGGAACTAAATATGATCCCTGTGCTGTGGACAGTGGATCCGCTGGACTGGTGCAGCAGCAATGTAGGGTGCATCACGGACCGGATAGTAAAGGAGGCCGGAGAAAATGACATCATTCTGATGCATGACTATTACGGCACCTCGGTGACGGCGGCGCTCAATGTGGTGGACCGGCTGCTGGAGGAAGGGTATACCTTTGTGACGGTGGAGGAAATTTTGTTTGAGTAAATTGACGTGTTTTCAGGCCTGTGATACAATGAAACAAGTAATTTGTTTAAGCCCTCAGTTAATGTTAGAAAGGCAAATACACTTATGTCAAAACAGGAAAAGAATTGTCAGATTCCCACTCCGGTCGAGTATGTAGAACAAATGCTTGATTATGTGGGATATAAAAGTAATGTGTGGGGACATAAAGTATTGGAAAATTCCTGTGGAGAGGGAAATATACTTGTAGAAATCGCCAGGAGATATATTGCCGATGCGAAGAGTAACAAACATACCTTGGAGGAAATAGCGAGGGGATTAGAAGAAAATATTGTAGCTTATGAAATTGATCTCGAAAAAAGGAATATTTGTGTAGATCGTTTGAATGAATTGGCTTCTGAGGAAAAACTGCCAAAAGTCAAATGGAACGTTAAGAACCGGGATTTCTTGAAAAGTGAGGAAAGAGATGTAGATTTTATTATTGGCAATCCGCCCTATATCACATATCATGATCTCAAAAAAAAAGAAAGAAAAGCTTTGAAAAAGAAGTTTACTGTTTGTCAAAAAGGGAGATATGATTATTGTTACGCCTTTATTGAGGCTAGTATCAGATCATTGGCAAGTAACGGGAAAATGATATATTTGGTTCCTTTTAGTATCTTCCGTAATAAATTTGCTGATGATTTAAGAATGTATCTTAGAAATTATATTACCAAGATCGTAGATTATAGATGTGTTGATGTGTTCTCCGGAGTCACTTGTTCCACATCTTTAATTTTATGTGAAAATCGTTGTGTTTCAGACAAGGTCGAATATGAAAATTTTTCTATTCGGAAATCCTATTTCATAGATCGGTCTTTGCTTGGTGAACATGGCGAAAAGTGGTTTTTTAACAGTGGGACCAATGGAAAAAGAAGATTTGGGGATTACTTTGATGTCCAAAATAGTATAGCGACTCTATGTAATAAGGCATTCCTTTTTATGGCGGAGGAGGAGGACGAACAATATTATTTTGTCAATGGGATGCCTATAGAAAAGAAAGTTACCTTGCCGGCTATAAGTACAAAAAGCAGGAATGCATTAAAGAATGGAAGAAAGAAGATGCGTATCATTTTTCCTTACAGGCGGGTGAAAGGAAAAATTGTTCATTTTGCGGAAGAAGAATTTAAGGAAAAATATCCGCATGCCTATGACTATTTACATCAGTTTGATGCTGATTTAAAGAAGAGGAAAGCTGACAAAAGGGCAAAGTGGTTTGAATACGGACGAAGCCAGGCATTGACAGAAATTTTTGATAAAAAGCTTATTATTCCAATGGTCATAACAGGTTCGACCAAGACGTATATTGCAGGGGAAAAAACGGTTCCTTATGCGGGATATTTTATCAAGGTGAATCAAGGTAGTGACATGACTTTGCAGGATGCCCAAAAGGTGTTGCAGAGCGCTTCTTTTTACAGATATGTTGAAAAAGTCGGTACGCCAACAGCAATTTCTTCTTACAGGATCTCTGTACATGACATCAGTAATTACACGTTTTAGAGAGGGGCATGTATGACCAAGAATCTTTATTTTAAAACAAATTCAAGACACATTGGACAGTTGGGAAGAGAGCTTGTAACAGATTTTGTCACTGCACTGGTCGAGCTTGTCAAAAATTCTTATGATGCGGATGCCGGAAGTGTACAGATTAAGATTGAAAATGCAAATACTCCATTGAGTCGAATTACGGTCATTGACACGGGTAGCGGTATGACTCAGGAAGAATTTGAAAAGAAATGGATGGTGATCGGAACCAGTAATAAGGTCAGTGCACCTTATACGCTAAATGGCAGAAAACGCACAGGAAAAAAGGGAATTGGCAGATTTTCTGTGGAGCGTCTTGCTCAGAGGGTTACTATATACTCTTTTTCCGAGCATGAGGATTTTAAGGTATCTATCAATTGGAACCGATATGAAGAGATTTCAGTGGAGGCATTAAGGCAGAGAATCAGAATTCTCCGGGAGGGAAAAGATGTTTCTGCCGCAAAGTTTATTGCAAATCAGCTGGAATATTATCTGTTGACGGAGAATGCGGATGAACAGGACAGGAAAGTTGTAGAAAAATATGCAGATATTGTCGATAATTACGAACTTCTTTTTCAAAAAAGTGTTCTATATAATCTGGAACAGTTTGTACTTCCTGTGCTGGCAAAGCAGGAAGGGACAGAATATGGAATTGACGAAATAAGCAATCCTCTGGAACAGATAACTGATAGAAACGAAGAGGAAAGTTATAAGCTTTTAGAAGAATTAAAATGCAGAGAGAATCAAAAGGGCAACAATAATAAAACGACAGGTATGATACTGGTGCTGGACCGACTGCGGGATGACTGGCGCCAAAAAGATATTGATAAGCTGCAGAAAGAGTTAAGGCTTCTCGTGGCACCTGATTTCCTTGAAAAGGATCCTTTTTATATTGAACTTTTAGCTGACCAGTTCAAGTTACCGGATGAGATGTCCGTTAATGAAATCCTGCACATGAGGTATGCTAAACTGGAGGCGGAAATTACGGATGAGGGAAAGCAATCCATAATCAGATATTGTGATAATGACGGAAATAGGAAAGAAAATAGAGAGCAATATGAATATCCGCTGCTTTGTGGGGACATTTCTTTTGAACTCTACTATTTTCTTAGAGATTCTGCACATATGAAGAACGAAACATATGATTACAGATTTGCAACGCGAATTCTGGATACCTATTGCGGAATCAAGATATACAGGGATAATTTCAGGGTAAAGCCCTATGGTGATATCGGTAACGATTGGTTGGAACTGGATAAAAATAAAGTTAGGGATACGCATGGGTATCGTGTGGGGAACAACCAAACTATTGGAGTGGTCAGAATTTCCGATGAAAAAAATCCGTTGTTGATCGACGCGACAAACAGAGAAGGAATCATTGAAAACCAGGCATATGAACAATTGAAAGAGTTTATTCTCAAATGTATTGCCATTATCTCCAATGTGAGAAAGGAAGCTTATGAAAAATCAAAGTCAGAGTTAGACAGGGCAAAGGAAAATAAAAAGAAACATCAGGAAAAAGAGAAAGAACATAAAAGCGAGCAGGATAGGCGTTTTCAGCATACGATAGCCCTGTTGAAAAGCGGAGCTGTTGCAAGAGATGTGCAATATGCGTTTGAGCAGTGGATAAAAGAAGAGGAGCGCTATCAGAGAGAAAAAGAAGAGCAATATGAGCAGACGGAAGCTGCTTATCAGAAAGTGTTGGATTATCAGGAAAATGAACTGGCTATGTACAAGAACCTTTCCACGCTTGGTATTTTGACAGGTAATTTTGGACATGAGACGCAAGATATTATTTCAAGAATAGGAAGCAGCATAGCATATTTTGAATCATTGACGCCAACAATAGAAAATGAGGATTTCAAAGATATCACAGATATTTTGAAATCTGATTTTGCCCGTATAGAGGGATATAGTTCTATGATTGTAGAATTTCTCAGGAAGCATAAGAGAAATGTCAGGAAAGACTTGAATTTAGGTGATGTTTTAGGTAATATCTGTCATCTGTATATGGGCATGCTGCAGCAATTTAAAATTGAGCTGACATGGAATTCGCAGAATGAAATATACTTTACTATGCGTCAGATTGATCTGGAGTCAATTATAATTAACATGATAACGAATGCTTTTGAACAGTTAAAAGGGAAAATGCGGCGGTCCATTGCCATTCAGTTCAGCCAGGATGAAGAAAACATTTTTCTGGAGTTTGAAGACAGCGGCGCAGGTGTTCCTGTGGGGAAGCGTGATGAGATATTCCAGGCCTTTGTCACGACCAAAGAAGAAGGAATTGGTCTAGGACTAAATATTGTAAGAGATATTGTGGTAAGTTATGGCGGGACAATATCGGTACTAGACTCTGAAAGGCTTGGCGGCGCCAGATTCTTAATTCATTTCGTAAAGTAGGACTTAGATTTCGGAGTGGAAGACTTTAAATCATGTGTTGAGGAGCATAGGAGGATACAAGATTGAAGGAAATATGCGGGTTGTATATTGAAGATGATATAAATAATATTAAAGTGCAACAGGCAAGATTTAAATTTTTAGGAATTCAGATCATGGGATTGGATAAACTGCCGCAGAAGGTGGAAGATTTTTATCCTCTTATTGTAGATAAGCAAATAGATTTTTTGATCATTGACCATGAGTTGGATAAGCAAATGGTATCCTATAAAGGCAGCGATGCCTTGAAGGAGATCCGAAAGCACGACAGCACTATTTACGCTATTTTGTTGACTAACTATACATTAGATGATTATAAGGAAGAATTAGGAGCCTATGATTATCAGCTGACGAAAAGAGAGATGTCACAGCCGGGAAAAATTGAAGAAGTAGCTGAAAAAATTAAAAGAGCATGTGAATTGAGGTGTGATAATAAAGTCCTGGCAGAAATGGAGCAGAGGCATAGGGAAAAGGAGGAGTTAATTAAAGAATTAAAAAGCTATACATTTGCAGAAAAGAAGGGATAACCTATGGATTACGTCAGAAAAAAGCGATGGGTGAAATATCAGCATATAAAGTGCAAGTTATATTTGCGAAACGATTTCCGCTTTGAATGTGCATATTGCCGAATGCGGGAACAAGATACCGGTGCATTGCTGGAAGATGCTTTTGAAAAAGACCATTTTATAGCGAAGGCGTCACCGGAAACAGATATTGATGTCGACAGATATGACAATATGGTCTATGCATGTGCTAAATGTAACGGTACAAAATCAGATAAAAATGTGGAGCTGCTATTAGATCCTTGTAAAGATAATATATATTCCGGGAAAAATCCGCATGTAATCAAGCTTGGTAAAAAAGATCATTATTTGTTGGCCGGGAAAACGCCGGAAGGTAAACAATTTATAGACAGTTTGCAATTAAATGCAAGATATTACAGAGAAATGCGGGAAAAACAAGAACAGTCGGATAAAGATAATGAAGAGATAAAACAGGTATTAGACGTTCTTTCGGATAATGCAAATATTCCGGAAGATTT
>CANQUQ010000039.1 GCA_947627115.1 uncultured Acetatifactor sp. | reverse complement strand
ATGGGGTCTTAGCTCAGCTGGGAGAGCATCTGCCTTACAAGCAGAGGGTCATAGGTTCGAGCCCTATAGGCCCCATTTTTATTTCAAATGTCTGTGCCGTGGCGGCCAGGGTATTGTAGGAAAGGCAAAAAATGGGACTATGGGAATTTTGGAAGCAAAGGAAACAAAAGACAGCGCAGGAGGCCGCAGAGCCGGAGGAGGAAGGTCTGCGCTTTGACAGCGGGCATTACAGACCGGTGATCCGTTCCAGCATTTGCACCGGGGAGCAGGTGGCAGGCTTTAAGAATCTGGACACCGGCAGATTTACCGAGATCATGCTGATCAGAAATAATGAGGATATAGAAGAATTTACAAAAAAGTATAATGTTCAGCGGGAAGAAATACACAGAGAATGGTAGAGAAGCTCTGTCGGCAGATGCGGGGCATTTCAATGCCGTCTGTCCCACGCCTCTTTTGGAAGGACGTGGGGCAGGCGGCATATTTTATCGGATGAAAATGAGGGCGTCAAGAGGATCATCCTACCGGTATCCGCAATACTTGCCCGATCTGCAGAAGACTGCTGGTCAGACCGTTCGCCTGCATGATCGCCTGAACGGAAGTGTCATACCTGCGGGCCAGCTCCCAAAGAGTATCGCCGGACCGCACGGTATATTCCACATACGGATTCTGTGAAACGGGAATACGGAGCACCTGTCCGATCTGCAGCATATCGCCGGTCAGGTTGTTTGCCTGCTTAATGGCGTTCACCGTGGTGCCGTAACGCTGAGCGATCAGCCAGAGACTGTCCCCTGCCTTTACCGTGTAGGTAACGGTTCCCGTATCCGGTCCCGGCGTGGGCACATTTTCATTGATGCCGAGGTAGATGTTATACAATTTCTGCCAGGTCAGCGGACCTACAACTCCGTCGGGATCCAGCTGCATGGCTCTCTGGAAGGCGATGACCGATTGCCGCGTGCCGCTCCCGAAGACACCGTCCTGGGCCGGTGCCGGAACGTCGGAGTAGTACTGGGCAACAACATTCAGCAGATATTGGAGGGTCACCACATCCTGACCGCGGGAGCCCTGACGTAAGACTGTGCTTGGCGGAACGGTTCCGATGCCCAGAGAGGTTCCTTCGCTGTTCAGATCTGCCAGACGGGTCACGGCCGTGTACACGCTGGAGAGCTTATACCAGGTCGATTTTCCCACAATACCGTCTGCGGTCAGCCCGAAGATGCTTTGGAATTTTGTCACAGCAGCGCGGGTGCTTTCTCCAAAGGTGCCGGCGGGATCCGTGATGGCAGGTATTGCGGGGTAGTTGCGCCGGATGCGGTTCAAGTAGTTCTGTACGGTCTGGACATCCAGCCCTGAGCTTCCGGGGCGCAGAGCGGTTCCGGGATAGGAAGACACGATGCCCGTCACAATATTTGTTTCCGCGATCTCGATGTCCTTGGGATAATAGCTTCGCAGGATCTGCAGAGGAGAGTACCCCTGGTTGGCTAATGTCACTGTCCCCCACTGAGACAGCCCCGAACAGGTGGCTGTGGTGCCGTTGCAGAACGAGGTAAAGTAAGGGGCATTCTGCCCCTGCCGGCGGACATATTCGCCGAGCAACTCATCCACGACACGACTGATGGAGTCGTATACAGGGTGGCCGGGGACGTAATACTGATCGTAAGCAGTATTATTTGTAATATCGTAATTGTAGCCGCGGCTTCTGTACCATTCCGTATAGACCCGGTTCAGGGCAAAGGTCATGATGGCGTAGACGTTCGCCTTGAGGGCCGCGTCGGGCCAGGTGGGATAGACCTCGCTGCTGGCTACATTTTTAATATAATCAGAAAAGGGAACCTGCACATTTGCAGCGGATGAGCCGGGGGCTCCCAGGTGGACGGTGATCGGATTGGGGATCACGACCTGACGCAGTATGCGGGCGTCCGCGCTGCTCCCTTCCTGATTTCTGGCCTCTGACATGGTCACGGCAGGCGGACCTATTGTGATGCTTTCTGCCGCCTGGCGGGTCTGTCGGTCCTGCAGCGGAACCAGTGTGACGGGTAAAATTGCAGTCTCGCCGTCAAAAATAGGGATCTCCGTGATCGAAGCTGACTGAAATCCTTCTGCTTCCACGGTCACGCCGTAGCTTACGAAAGGGGGTCCCTGATAGCTGGGAGTCTGGGAGAAGCTCTGATCCAAGGTCTCCAGTGCAACAGTCTGTGTTTCTCCGCTGATATCTGTGGTGAGGCGGTACAGAATATTTCCCTCGTCATCCAGCACGCGCACCTGCGCTCCGTCCAAAGGAATAGCCTCCTGGGCCGTTCTTGCCTGTACTTGTAGATATCCTATTGCCATGATTTTTTATTCCTATTTATATGATTATTATAAGGATATGACAAAAACAGGGAACGGTTCCCGCAAAACATTTTCTGACATAGCTTATGACAAAAACGTCATGCCGATTCTTTGGCAGAAAAAATTGACTAAAATAGTCAAAAACGTTTCAGATACATTTTTAGTGAACATTCTCATTGCAGGAAAGGTACAAATATGTTATAGTTTACTCGATATGTGGATCGTGTTCTAAATCATATATGAACTGTTCTGAATCATACATATCATACATATGAACATGGAACATGAAAAAACTGCGGAAAAGTATGAGAGTTGAAAGGACTGAGGGACAATGAAATTTTCAGAAAAAGAATACGTCAACCGAAAAGCGATCCTGGGACATATCGTAGTGGCGGCGGTCCTGCTGACGGCGTATGTCTTAGAGTTCATAAAGCATTCCAGAACGCTGGGCTATACACTCATCAGTGCTGTGCTGTTCGTGGCCCCCGTGGTCATTGAGGGGATTCTGTTCAAAAAGGACAGCGAGAGCGTGCTCATTCGACACGTCATGTGCGTCTGCTATACTGTCATGTATGTGTTCGTGATCTTTACCACCCACAGTGTATTGCCGTATGTCTATATTTTTCCGCTTTTCTACCTGATGATCCTGTTCATGCAGACACGGGAGTGCGTGATCTTAGGTATTGCGGCGACCTTGGCGAACATTGCCAATGTTGTGTATCACGCAGTCACCGTAGGATATTCCGCCGAAGAAATTCCGGATGTGGAGATCCGTATCGCCAGTACCGTATTGATCGTGGTCTTCATGGTCCTGTCCACCATTGTCGTAACGAAGGTGAATCAGGAAAAGATGAAGGAGATCCAGGTGAAGACGGACGAGGCCACGTCGCTGCTGGACCGGGTCCTGAGAATTTCCCAAAATATGCTGTCCGGTATTTCCGAGGCAGGCACGAAGACCAAGCAGCTGGGCGAATCCGTGGAGCAGATCCACGGCTCTATGGGCGAGGTGTCCACGGGAAGCACTGAGACTGCGGAATCCATACAGCTGCAGCTGGAGCGCACCGAACAGATTCAGGAGCACATCATCAATGTAAAGGATACCACCGCAGCAATCACCAAGAATATGGGGGATACTACGGAGAAGGTCGAAATGGGCAGGTCTCAGATGGAAGCGCTGGCACAGCAGGTAGAGAAGTCCATGGAGGCGAACCATCAGGTGTTGGAGCGGATGAAAGCCTTGGGCGAGTACACCGCTCAGATGAACACTATCATAGAGACTATCACCAGTATTGCCAACAGCACGGGCATGTTGGCGTTGAACGCCAGCATAGAGGCGGCGCGTGCAGGAGAGTCCGGCAGAGGATTTGCGGTGGTCGCCAGCCAGATTTCGGGGCTTGCCGGCCAGACTAAGACGGCGACGGTGAATATTACGGAATTGATCGACAATATTAATAAAGAGCTGTCCTCCGTGGCGGAGGCCGTGGACGTGGTGACCGAGAGCAACCGTTCCAACGCGGAGAGCACAAAGGTGGTCACGGAGAACTTTGTCGGGATCACAGAGGGTACGGACAATATTGAACGGCAGACGGAGGAGCTGCTGCGGATCGTGGGAGAGCTGGAGAATGCAAATGCAGCTATTGTAGAAAATATCCAGACGATCTCCGCGATCACGGAAGAAGTATCCGCTCATGCGAACGAGACCTTCAATGCGTGCGAGGAAAACGCGCGTCTGGTAGAGTCCGTGACGCAGATCGTGGATGACCTTAGCACGGATGCGCAGAAGCTGAGTGCGGTACAGTAATTTTCTGTGATACCGTCAGGCAAAATTCAAAGTATAAAAAATGCTTGACTTTTCATAATAAAGAGGGTATCATATCTAATGTTTCAGGCATAAAACCTGTGATGTTGGGATGTGCGTTTAGCTCAGCTGGATAGAGCGTTTGGCTACGGACCAAAAGGTCGGGGGTTCGAATCCTCTAACGCACGTGCAGATGTTTCACGGAAGGGAGTCTTGTGTAGGGGACTCCCTTTTCGTTATGTTTTCCGGATGATTGATTTTCCTTTATAAAGAAAGTATAATAGGTTGGAGACCGACATCGGGCGACGGGCGGGCAAGACCCGGCCGATGGGCCTGGCCGCTGTGCGGCGGAATGAGAGGAAGCATGGATAAGCAGGAATTTTTGGAGAAGCTGCGCGCTGCGCTGAGCGGAAAGGTATCGTCGGGGACGGTAACTGACAATATCAGCTACTATGAGGACTATATCAACACGGAAATCCGAAAAGGCAGGAGCGAAGAGGAGGTTCTGGGAGAGCTGGGAGATCCGAGGCTGATCGCAAGGACCATCGTGGAAACTCATAGTGAGGAGACATCGGGTCCGGCGTATGGAAATGCGCGGGGCGGCTCAAGCGGCCGTCATTATGAGCAGACGGCCCGGCAGAGGGAGGACGGCGGACATTATGAGAGTGAGCGGCGTTTCTTCAGGATACCCGGTTGGGTCCTGCTGATTTTGGGCATACTGTTGTTGACGCTGGCATTCAGCTTTTTGTTCTCACTGGCTTCGGTCCTGCTTCCGCCGATTCTTCTGATCCTGGTGATCGTTTTTTTCGTAAAATTATTTCGGGACTGGATCAATTAAAAATATAGTACTAAAGAACTAGTGTATTTGCGGCATAGTTTGTGTGCGTTTTTGACATACTACTCCTGTAACCGAAAACCAACAGGAGATTTTTTCCTGGGAGCAACCGCTGCCTGATGGCGGCAGAAAAGAGGAAAAGATGGACAACAACAGCAAGTACAACAATAGTACTAACAGCTCTGAGAACTGCAAGAACAGCCAGAATCAGAACCAGAAGAACAACAAGAACAATCAGAATCAGAACAACAGCCAGAACCAGAATAATCAGAACAATAACTACTAAGATATCTGGCATCAGGGACTCGGCGGTGGGAGGTCACGCGGTGAAAGCCCACCGCGGGTCCCTATTTACATATTTACCAAAAAATTGTATACTGGAAGTACTTTGAGGACATAAGACAGCCGCCTGCGGGCGGATGGGGACATCTATGAAAAAATTAGAGTTGATTGCGCCCTGTCATTTTGGGATGGAAGCCGTGCTGAAGAAAGAGATCGTGAATCTGGGCTATGATGTCACGGAGGTGTCGGACGGCAGAGTTACCTTTCTGGGCGATGAAGAGGCCTTGTGCCGTGCCAATATTTTTCTGCGGACCGCGGAGAGGATCCTGATCAAGGTGGGAAGCTTTCATGCGGAGACCTTTGAGGAACTGTTCCAGGGGACGAAAACGCTCCCTTGGGAGGAATATATCCCCGCAGACGGCAGGTTCTGGGTGGCAAAGGCTGCCAGCGTCAAATCAAAGCTGTTCAGCCCGTCGGATATACAGTCGATTATGAAAAAGGCCATGGTGGAACGGTTGAAGGAGCGGTACGGAATCAATTGGTTCCAAGAGGATGGGGAAAGCTTTCCCGTCAGAGTCTTTCTGATGAAGGATGAGGCGACGGTGGGCCTGGACAGCACCGGGGAATCACTGCACAAGAGAGGCTACAGGAAGTTGACCGCAAAGGCTCCGATCGCGGAAAATCTGGCGGCCGCACTGATCCTGCTGACCCCTTGGAACCGCGACAGGATTCTGGTGGATCCCTTCTGCGGAAGCGGCACCTTTCCTATCGAGGCGGCGATGATGGCCGCCAATATGGCTCCCGGTATGAAGCGAAATTTTACGGCGGAAAAGTGGGAGCACGTGGCAGGCAGAAAATTCTGGCGCGACGCGCTGGAGGAGGCCGGCGAGCTGGTGGATCTCACCGCACGGCCGGATATTCAGGGCTACGACATAGATGACCGCATGGTGAGCATTGCCAGAGAAAACGCTAAGCTTGCGGGGGTGGACGGTCTCATACATTTTCAGCGAAGAGAGGTGGCAAGCCTCAGCCACCCGAAAAAATACGGATTCCTGATCACCAATCCGCCCTACGGAGAACGGCTGCAGGATAAGGAGGGGCTGCCCGCACTGTACCGCACGATCGGGGAGAGATTCCGGGCGCTGGATTCCTGGAGTATGTATCTGCTCACGGCCTACGAAAATGCAGAGAAGGAGATCGGGCGAAAGGCCGACAAGAACCGTAAAATATACAATGGTATGTTGAAGACATATTACTATCAGTTCCTGGGACCGA
This sequence comes from uncultured Acetatifactor sp., assembly GCA_947627115.1. Lineage (GTDB taxonomy): Bacteria > Bacillota > Clostridia > Lachnospirales > Lachnospiraceae > Acetatifactor. Next base: position 2,417 of record CANQUQ010000039.1, on the reverse strand, counting down.
AGCCGCCAAGGCCTGAAAAGAGTATGGAGAGACATGGAGAACGATCGTAAGAACTGTGAAAAAAATAATATGCGGCTCTCTCTGGTACTCTGGACTGTGCTGTGCGGCATCTGTATGGCGGTCATGCTTGTCTTTGCCTCGAACAAGACCATTGTGATTGCGGATGTATCTGAGGACGAGACAGGGATGACTGTGGACGGAGTCTGGCCCCCGCATGAAGAGCATGATGTCCTGCTGACGGTTCAGCAGGCACCGGGCGCGTCGGACAGCTTCAACGTGCCTCTGCCAAAAGGGATCAGGCCGGAGAATGTAGTGGTGGAAAACCGGTATGTGGCCAGAGAACTCTGGATATACATACAGAACGGAGACAGGAGCTTCTATGAAAAAAATGTCCTGTCCGGCGATGTGTCCTGCATACGGGAGGGATGTCTGGAGACAGGTGATGACGGCATCGTGCTGAAGCTGGCAATGACCGATGTGATGGAATACCGCAGTACTCTGGAGGGAGATGTGCTGACCATCGCCTGCAGTCGGCCCCATGACCTGTATGACTATACCGTGGTGCTGGATCCCGCCGGCGGGGGCAGTGAAACGGGAATAGACGGTTACGGCCTGACAGAGAAGGAACTGGCACTGGAGGTGGCAAGACAGGTCCAGAAGAAATTTGAAATGTCAAATGTGCGGCTCTACCTGACCAGGACCGAGGATGTTGATCTGGCTGCCGAGGACAGGATAGCTCTGGCGGAGGCGGTGAACGCAGATCTGTATATCCGCATCGGCGCGCAGGAGGATGAAAATCCCGCCGTGTACGGCATACAGGGCCGCTACAATGCGGAATACTTTATTCCCGGATTCGGGAATGCCGATCTGGCGGATGTGGTGACCAAGGCTGTGACCATTGCCTCCAGCAACCGTGCGGTGGGTCTTGTGCCTTCCGATGATGACAGTGTTCTGCACGACATCGGGACCGTCGCCATGGAGCTGTCTATGGGGTATCTGTCCAATCCACAGGAGAAGGCTTTATTAGAACAGCAGTCCTACCGGGAAAGGCTGGCAGACGGGATTTTAAATGCGATCCGGGAGGCCTGTGATGTCTTGGGACAGCTTGAAAGAGAACAGGAGAGAAAGTAACGGTCATGAACAGGATTATATTTGCCACGGGCAATCAGGGGAAAATGCGTGAGATCAGGGCGATCCTGGCTGACACGGGAGCAGGGATCGTGTCTATGAAGGAGGCAGGGATCGATGTGGAGATTCGTGAGGACGGAAGCTCCTTTGAGGAAAATGCTTTGATAAAGGCAAGAGGGGTGGCTGCGGCATCGGGGGATACCGGCGACATTGTTCTGGCGGATGATTCAGGCCTGGAGATAGACGCGCTGAACGGCGAGCCCGGAATCTATTCCGCCCGTTATCTTGGGGAGGATACGGATTACGACCTCAAGAACAGGGATTTGATCCGGCGTCTGAGCGGGGTCCCGGACGAGGAGCGCACGGCCAGATTTGTGTGCGCCATTGCGGCAGTCCTGCCCGACGGCAGAGAGTTTACCGTCCGCGCCGACATAGAGGGCCGGATCGGGCGGGAACAGCGGGGCGAAGGCGGCTTCGGCTATGACCCCATCTTTTATGTGCCGGAATTCGGCAAGACCACCGCGGAGATGACGGCGGAGGAAAAGAACCGGGTCAGCCATAGGGGAAAGGCTCTTGAACGTATGAAAGAGGTACTGAGAGAAAATGAAGGTTTTGATCGTAAGTGACACGCACCGAAAAAACGATAATTATTTTACCGTGCTGGAGCAGGAAAAGCCGGATATGGTGATTCATTGCGGAGACGCGGAAGGCAGTGAGTATGCGTTGACCTCCGCCGCGGACTGTCCCGTACATATTGTTCTGGGCAACAACGATTATTTTTCCGACCTGCCCAAGGAGCTGGAGCTGGAGATAGGACCGTATAGGGCATGGGTGACTCACGGTCATAACTACTATGTATCCATGAGCAGCGAGCACATCAAGCGGGAGGCGCGGGCGAGAGATATGGATATCGTCATTTACGGACATACTCACAAGCCGGCGGTAGAGAGATCCAGAGGTCTGTACGCGGTGAATCCCGGAAGTCTTTCCTACCCCAGACAGGAGGGGCGCAGGCCGTCCTATATCACCATGGAGCTGGGCAGGAAAAATGAACTCAGCTTTCGCATTAAGTACCTGTAAGAGTTCCTTGACAGTTCGGGAAGAAATACGCTATAATGGGCGAGTGCCGGACGTTGCCGCAAACGGCAGGTCCGTGCCTGCTTCGGGGTGTGGCTCAGCTTGGCTAGAGCGCCTGGTTTGGGACCAGGAGGTCGCAGGTTCGAATCCTGTCACCCCGACGAATAGGAACCATGCGAAAAACAGGGAGAAATGCCTGAATATAGGCGTTT
>CANQUQ010000038.1 GCA_947627115.1 uncultured Acetatifactor sp. | reverse complement strand
AAGTCGCTGTTTCGCTTGATTATTTCAGGCGTTTTCTTGGTGAAAGTATCTCTATAATGGTTTACCCAAGTATCCAATCCGGTCTGTATGGTTTCCTTTTAAATTTTTTCTGGCAGCCATGTATATAGTTGATCCTGTTGGCGGGGATATGATAAACCGTTTCCAGAAATTCCGTATAATTGAAGTTCAGATATGCAGCGAGCGGTGAAACAAGGTCGGAAAAGGGTTTCCGCGAGGGGTCAACTGACAGAGATTCCAACCAACGGCGAAAACGCTTCGGTAGCTTTTCTGTCAGCACCTCGATCGGGGACATGGCCGAATCAACTGCTATATAATAGTCTGCCGCCTGTGCGTCAGGGTCGTATGCATCAAAATCATCCAGCCACATATCCACAACATCCACCATAGCGCCGACATTCAGGGTCGCAAGGCTTTCTTCAAGGTTACTCCACAGGTCCCCCGCCTGCAGATATGCTTCCATATAAAACCGTAAATCACTGTTTCGGCCTATCGTCTTTTCAAAATCCCGATATGAGGAATGTGCACCATGCATGATGTCAAAGCCGTTGCCGATGATAACAAGCTCTTTGCCGGGATCTGAAATGGAGATGGTATTCAAATCCGTTTGTTTGTACGGCAGAGTAAGCAGCATAGCAGACAACTCCCGCTCATCCTGCTCCCATTTGAGTCGGTTTTGCTCCGCGTAGAACTGGCCATCCTTCTGCTGCTTGTCCTTGCGCCTTTTTCACGGCATGCCTTACACCGCTTAGGAAGAGCAAGGCCCTTTTCAAGAAAGAACCGCTGTTCACCGGCTGTAATAGTAAATGTCTGCCCACAGTCAACACATTGTACCTCTATATCCTTAAAGCTTGTCTCGTTTTTCACCTCATCTGCCTCCCTGTGATCGTTTTGAAAATATTATATCACAGAGGCTATTTGGGTGGGGGAAATTTTGACTCTGCAAACAAAGCGGACACAAATTATAATGATAAATACACTTTTTAGAAAAGGAAGGTATTTATCATGGCAGTCAATTATTTGGAGCAGTACTTTTCTTACTGTGAGAACCAGAAAAATTTAGATGCAAAAACAATCAAAGCTTATCGCATTGATTTGACACAATTCACGGATTATTGCGACGCAAAGCAGGTCAGGGCAACGCGAAATACGATCGAAGCCTATATTGAGTATCTCACAAAACGGTTCAAACCCGCAACGGTCAAGCGGAAATATGCCGCCATGCGGGCTTATTTTCGCTACTTAGTCTATGAGGATATTATTGAGCAAAGTCCAACGCAAAAGATAAAGCTGCAGATGCGGCAAGAAAATGTATTACCACGCGTTATAAATAAAGCAGACTTGGCAAAGCTGCTGACACAGGCATATAAAGAGTGCTTTGTCGCGCAAAGTGCAGCGGCAAGGTTTGCCGCTTTAAGGAATTGCGCCGTTTTGGAATTGCTGTTTGCAACAGGCATCAGGGTATCGGAGCTTTGCGATATCACCACTGATACTCTAAATATGGATGAGCAGTATGTGCGCATAATGGGCAAGGGAAGTAAAGAACGGATCATTTACATAGCAAGCGATCAGGTTATAGATACCTTGCGGCAATACGCTGGAGAACGTCAACGTAAAGGTGCTGCCACAAAGAGTTTTTTTGTGAATCGAGACGGTAATCGCCTCAGCCAACAATCGGTACGCCGAATCATAAACCACTATGCAAAAGCAGTTACCCCAAACAGCCATTTTACGCCGCATATGTTCCGCCATTCCTTTGCAACGTATCTTTGGGACAACTGTGGAGACATTTATGAGGTCAAAAATATATTGGGGCATAGTTCAATCAAAACGACAGAACGCTATGTACATGCCAGCTATCAACGGCAAAAGGATGTACTGAAGGCCTGGCATCCCAGAAACGGACTTATAATTGACGAACGAAATCATGAGATAAAGTGATTATTTGTTGCATTATGGGAAACTTTCGCGTATAATACAATTTAAAGGATAACTATCAATTATCAGCAAAGAAAGGTCTTTTACATATGCGTGCAAGATTTGGGAAAGGCGTTGTCATTATTATTAATGCAAGTATTGTTATAATTTTTTCTCTAGGACTTTATATTAATGTAACATATCCCGACATGTCATGGTTAGGTGTAATGTGTCAAGTTATCAGTTTACTATATACGATAATCTTTGGATTCCTAAGTATAGTGAAAAGTGAAGATAAAGATTATACAACTCCATATTTTACAGATCGAAAAGAAGTGTTGCAATATGTTATTCAAAACTTATATGAGATAGTTTATGAGAGCAACAGAGATCAATTCATAACTATCAGTTGTTTGCCACAAGATGGTGTTGGGAAAACAGAACTTTTACTAAAACTGTGTCAAATATTAAAAAACAAGTCCATCGCGAAACAATACTTGTCATCAGAGTCCTATTGCAAATATCGGAAAGCTAAGTCGCGTTTTGGGATGATACATTATGTTCAATATCAAAACGAATCAACAATTGCACTTATTAACGAATTGCCTTATATTTTATTCAAAAAGAACATTGTAATAGTAGATGACATGCCTCAAGGGCTTGTAACGGGCTTTGATAATAAATTTATTATAATATGCTGCCAACCGGCACAAGAGAAAGCCCAAATGAACACGGCATATTTGAAGCGATTTTCAAAGGAAGACTTAAAGCAATTTTATATGGCAAAATTCCAAACAGAACCAACAGAGAGTTTTCTCTCTAGAGCGATTGAATATACTCAAGGCGATATTGAACTAATTTCAAAAATATTGTCGTCTCTCAATACCTGCAAATTGTTTGAGAATTCATTTGCCCGCCTTTATGAAATTTCGTATTATATCCAAAAGGGAGAATATCAGAAAGCACAAACCATACTGGATAGGCTAAAAGGGCAAGCGTTTTCTGAATTAGGACAGGATCAAGAGTATCAATATCGAATGGATTATCTTACATATGATTTACTCCATTATAAAAATCAATATGTTAAAGCACTTGAAGGGTTTGAAAGTTTATATGCAAAGAATTTAAGCAATCCCGACCATTTAAATGAACTTCTTGAGCGGCTTTCTCATATAAACAAACATATGGGGCAATTCGAAACAGCGCTAGGAAATGCGTTGCGCTTAAATAATCAACAGGTTCAACATAACAAAGTCCTTAGTCTATATTATTTATTATATGATATGGATGGGAATAATTCTTGGCTATCAAAAGCGGAAGATACTCTTTGTAAAATGAGTGAGAACGAGGTTCTATATGTACTGCCAGAAAAGGCTCATTATCATACCTATCAAGCTATTATGTTTATCTATAAATATAAATATGGTGCGGCACATAAAGCAATAGACAAAGCAATCGCGTATTATGAAAATAGTGGAAATAAATATATAACAAATTGCTATTTTATAAAAGGTGAAATTTATCGCTTCGATCAAAATCATGAGAAAGCCTGTGAATATTATCAGAAATGCCTCAATACATATAAATTAAACGGTGATTTAGATGTGTATACACTTGCATATGTTCTTCTTATTTATGAAAAGAGCATAAATGGTGTAGCGCATCAATTTCATCAAGACTATTCTCTGGAACAAGTAAAAGAGTTTTGCGTTGAACTAGAAATGGCTTATAATAGAAAGTTAGTATTTGCCTTGGATGAATTATTAAAAGCGGCTCGAGATCTACCAAGAAATCGAGATCTATATAACCAACAGAAAGCATACTTTGACTCGCATGTTTTCTTTATACCATAAAAATATCATCCAAGACATAAAGCGGTTTTTTGTGAGAGGCCAGAAATTTGCAAATGTCTTGAATTGCAGAATCATTTATATTTGTTTGAGATAGCAAAAATATCAATTCAGCAACGTCACCAAGCATTTCTTTCGTATATCCATATCGAGTGATTTCCTGCGTTCCCAAGCGAATACCTGTATATAGTCTGGAAACTCGTTTATTTAACGTGACATTATAATATAAAGCATTTTTATATAGCCTATTTGTAGTCTGTTCATCAAATTGGAGGAAGAGCTGATGTGTTTTGGTGTAAAAATCATTTGATGGCTTTACAACAGTAATCCCTAAATTTTCAAGCATTTGACCCAATATATTTGCATTTTTTACAATCATTTGTTGATATTCTTTACCACATTCCTTTTGTTCAATCAATGCTAAACAGAGTGCAGCGATATTATTGGGTTGAATGTTTCGTAATAGTGTTGGCGAAATGATGTAATCGATTTTTTGCCTATACAATAAATTATTTGTCATTATCAATCCACATGTTGGGCCAGGAAGTGTTTTATGTGTTCCACCGATCAACAAAAGGTTGTTACTATAGTCAATTGGATTAGCAAGCATATCTCCCGCGATTAAGCCTAATGTTTGCGATGCGTCATATATTATTCCCTGATTCTCCTGAAGTTGTATTCTTGCTATATTAGGAGGAACGAGAATATCGGATTGGCAAAAAATTATGTAGCTAATATTCTTTTCTTGTTTTAGTAACTGATTCAGTTTTTCATAGCTTATTTGGTAAGAAGAAAAATCATATGGCATTGGAATGTATCGTATGCCTAAATTATCTAATATATTAGCAAGTGACGGATGACCACCCATTTCTTTTGTTGAGATGATGACGGTTGACTCTTTATCAATTAGCGCCATTATTAAAATGGCCATACAGTTCATCCCACTTAATGTTCTGCAATCGGCATAATCTGCATTGTATAGTTCTTTGCAAAGCTTTTCAACAAGTTCTAAAAGCGGGTATATTTTGTTACTGCCAATATTATCTTTTTCAATGATCCGATCTTTATAACCTTGAATATATTTTCCCTCAAATGCAGACATTAGTCCTTGTTTGGTAAACGTGGACATATAGGTTTCAGCTGCACAAAGAGGGATTCTCTCTTTATCAAACTTGCAATAATCCTGATATATGTTTTTTAATTCTTGTAAATAATTCATATAACCTCCGATAATTGATAGTTATCATTCATTAGGTCTGATTTAAAACATCATTAAAGGAGAAAACACAGTGAGTCAAAGGATTTAACCTCAAGTTACTATTGGGTTGTGGCCTTAATCGCGCTTATGGCAGTGATTCTTGGGACCAGTTAATAAATCATCTTTCGGAATGTAACTCCTTTCAATCAGCCCTTCCGATGCCTCTAAAAGTAATTTTGGCTACTAAAGGAAGTGTTACCTCCGCTATAAAAAGTCATGGCAACATGTTATGGGGGACAGTAAAAAATAGCGACTTTCGTCGCAACTTACAGGATATTCTTTCCATTGGGTTTGACGATATTCTCACCACAAATTATAGCTATGAGCTTGAAATAGCCGCTATTGGAAGTGAAACGATAACGTCTTCTCAACTTAATAAGAACCGAGCTCACACTGCAGATGTTCGTCAGGCCGAAGGGCGCTATTTCTTGCATACTTATCAAAATGTTGATTTTATGGGGACTAAAAATCGGATATGGCATATACATGGCATAGCAAGGAATCCTAGCAGCGTTATCATTGATCATTATCAGTACGGAAACCTTTTCTCTCGAATTAAAAATTTTTTGGAAAAGCGCGGGAACCAATATGTAGAAAAACAAAATAAGAGCGAAATTGAGAATAGCTGCTGGATTGATTCTTTTATTCTTGGGGAACTTTATATATTGGGCTTTGGTTATGGCGTTTCGGAATTTGATTTATGGTGGCTTTTAGAGCGTAAAAAACGAGAAAGGGCAGAAACTGGACCGGTACACTTTTATCAGAAGGACGCAGATGTTTTGGATAGTGGAACTGAAGAAAAGTTAGACCTTTTACAATGCTATAATGCTAGAATTCATATGATTAAGGCGAATAACTATAAAGACTTTTATAGTGCGGCCATAAAAGACATACGAAAGCGAATTTATGAACGTAAACATTAAGATAATAAGCATCATACAATACCACCACTAATAGCATTGCGTTTCAAATACTAAATCAATGGCCGCATTTCAGAGCATCGTGAAATGCGGCCATTGATTACTCTTTTTGCTTTTTAGTGATTATCTTTATGCCTGCAAATCGCTTTTTAGTGATTGCACAGTTTAATTAAACTTGCTTTTTCGTGATTTTGCGGTATAATTTATCTATAAAGTCTATCCCAAACATACAGTTAGAGGGGTTTTCTATGCTGAAACGAAAAATTTATGAACGCCTAATTGGTTGGAAAAAAAGCAGCAACGGCCAGTCTGCCATTCTCATTGATGGTGCCCGCCGCGTTGGCAAAAGCTATATTGCTGCCGAATTTGCCAAAAACGAATACAAAAGTCATATCCTAATCGATTTCGGCAACGCGCCAAGGGACATTCTATCCCTCATAGAGAATGAAAGCTCCGACTTGGATCTGTTCTTTGCCAAGCTGTCAGCCTTCTATTCTACCCGCCTCTACGGACGGGAGTCGCTGATCATCTTTGACGAAGTCCAGCAATTTCCCAAGGCCCGCCAGCTGATCAAATATCTTGTCGCCGACGGTCGGTATGACTATCTGGAGACCGGCTCGCTGATCCGCTTGAAAAAGAATGCAGAGAACATCATTATCCCGTCTGAGGAAGAACATCTTGAGATGTTCCCTTTGGATTTTGAAGAATTTTTGTGGGCGTTGGGCGATGAAGCGACCGTACCCCTGCTCCGACACTGCTTTGAAACAAAAATGCCTTTGGGCCAGGCATTGCACCGCAAGGTGCTGAACCAGTTCCGCCAGTATGTACTTGTCGGCGGAATGCCGCAGGCTGTATTGGCCTACCTGAATGGCAAGGACTTTGCCGCCGCCGATGTGGCAAAGCGGCGAATCCTGCAGCTATACCGTGACGATATTTCCAAATTTGCGGCCGGCTATGAGGAAAAAGTGTATGCGGTGTTTGACGGTATCCCCGGGCAGCTCTCCAAAAAAGAGAAGAAGTACACCTTGGCTTCGCTTGGCAAGACCGCGCGCTTCCGCGCCTATGAAGATTCTTTTATCTGGCTGAGCGAAGCGATGGTGGTGAACCCCTGCTTTAATGCCACCGATCCCAATGTGGGGCTGGCGCTCAGTGCGGACCACACCACCCAAAAATGTTATATGGCGGACACCGGGCTTCTGGTCACGCAGACCTTTATGGACACGGCCTTTACTGACAATGAGCTCTATAAAGCGATTCTGTTTGATAAACTGGATATCAACGAGGGCATGGTCATGGAAAATGTTGTGGCGCAGATGCTGCGCTGCAACGGGCACAAGCTGTATTTTTATTCCCGTAACGATGCGACCAACCGGGCCAACCATATGGAGATTGATTTTCTGGTCACTAAGGGCAAAAAAATATCTCCTATTGAGGTGAAATCCGCCAATTACCGTTCCCATTCCTCGCTGGATAAGTTTCGCAAAAAGTTTTCTGCCGATCTTGGTACGCCTTATATCCTGTACACCAAAGACGTGATGCAAAAGGACGGTGTCTGGCATCTGCCGTTGTATATGGCGATGTTTTTATGAGCGGCGGCTAGTCCAAGGTTGTCTATCTTTTTTCTTAACACTTGGTGTATTAAGGGGCGGTGAGGTGTTTTATTATTTTTACTCTTTCAATTCTCCAGTACAAATAAAAAAATACCGTAACATAGTTATCCTCCGGCACCACGGGAACATCAAGAAGGTATACTCGATTTGGGTGTGCACCCAGCCACCTAAAGAGTATCGCAACACGATCACCCAATACTCGATTCAAGAGAAACAACTGGTCGGTTATGCAGAGAAAAGCGTGATGGTCCGGCTTGGCGATGAGAGCGACGCAAATTACAGCGGGCTCTTGAAATTTTTGGAAGTTCTGCTCTCTGTTGAGAAAACGGCAGCCGAAAAGAAGAGTATATTACGGACAGAGTTTGATTTACCGATGACACAGGAAATCGAAAGTGAGGTGCAGACCATGTGTAACGTAAGTCAAGGTGTTTTGGAAAAAGGCATTCGATATGCTGCAAACAGCAAAGCGTGACTGGGACGCGGAAGACTACGCTTCGGCAAACAATCGCACATACTACTGTATCTTTCACACGATGCAGGTGGCCTTTGATGGAGAAGATTTTAAAAATCGTTCTGCAATGATTGCTGGGCTTATCCACAATAATATCGGTGCTGTTACCCCTTACGAACTGCGGCACACTTTCGTATCCGTTATGAAGACATTACCTGCCGGGGAAGTGAAAGAACTTGTTGGACACTCTATGAACATGGATACATTTGGTACTTATGCGCACTACCTTGACGGTAATGATGAGAGAACGGCACAATCCGTGAGTACAGCTTTTTGCGTGGTTTAAATGCGTAAGACAAAGAAGTGCGGTCAAAACACAAAACACAGCGCCATATCCAACGATATGACGCTGTATTTTGTATGCCGGTGGTGGGGGTCGAACCCACACGCCCTCGCGGGCAACGGATTTTGAGTCCGTCTCGTCTGCCAATTCCAACACACCGGCTGATGTGCAAGCCTTATTATAGCGTGTCCGGCGGCAAAATGCAAGTGCGCGGGCAATGTTTTGCGGCTTTTTGCAGCGTTTTTGCCGTCCTCAGCGTGCGGACGCCAGACGGCTTGCAGAAATATTTGCGATTTTGCCGGTTGCTCATGACATTTTGCTGCATTTTTTCTGTTTTCGCCAAAAAAATCATTGACAAACACGCTCTTCCCATATAAAATAGATACGGTCAATGGTTTAGCGGCGGAGGGCCTTGCATGCAGCTCACAGAGAAAAGCTTGTGCGCCCGTGCCAAAACGGGAGATGAGACCGCTCTGGCTGCGCTTATCGCCCGCATGATGCCGCTGATCCGCAAGGGGGCCGCCGCTTACCGCGCCCCCGGGCTGGAGCTTGACGATGCTGTGCAGGAGGGCCTGATCGGCCTGTTCAACGCCGTGCGTGGGTATGACCCGGCGCAGGGCGCCCGCTTTTCTGCCTATGCGGCGGCCTGCATCCTGCACGCCCAGCGCGACGCCCGCCGCCGCGCATTGCGCAAAAAGCACGCGCCGCTCAATTTCAGCGTGCCGCTGCCCGAAGCGCTGGCCCAGTCCGGCCCCGAGGAGCTGGCCATTGCCGGCGAGGAATGTGCCGCTGTATTGCAGCGCATCCGCACCGGGCTTTCGCCGCTG
>CANQUQ010000037.1 GCA_947627115.1 uncultured Acetatifactor sp. | reverse complement strand
CTTCAGGGTCGCATTACTGTTTATTTGTCAAGGTGCCTGGGCTGCCGCCTCAGCGGCAACTTAGATATAATATCACAGCACTACCGCCTTGTCAACAACTTTTACAAGGTTTTTACTCTGTACTGTGAAGAGAAAAACCCACCGCACAACATACTTAGCGGTGGATTTTAATTATATCATTCTACATTTTTATTTGTCAATGCGATTTCCCAACTATTTTTTAAATTTTTTCGATGCAGGAAGGAGCTCGGTCAGGGCTACAGGACCAGGTCTTTCAGCAGGAATGTTATCCCATTATACAGATAGTTGTGCCGGTAGAGCCAGCTCAGAAAAAGACTTCGCTCTGTACATGCGAGAATATATTCTCCGATGCTTCCCAGATTCATCATTCCGGCAAAAATATATACCGTCCAAAGTATCAGGACCGTCTCCACCAGGCCAAATACAATACCCAGGATCTTATCGGCAGAATGTATTACCGGCAGCTTTGCTATCATCTTTGCTGAAAAGAACACCACGTCCAGCAAATGATGGACGATGCCAAGGACAGTCAGCAAGAACACCACCAGCACCACATGAAAAAAATTCCCCTGGTAATAGCTGCCGATACCATAGGCCAGCAGCGTGGCCACCACACAGAGAACGATCAAAGAGACCAGAGAAATAATCGCCTTGACCATACCTCTTTGATAACCGCGCACGGTATTGATGATTGCAAATCCCGCCACACAGATCAGCAGAATATTTACTTCCATTTCCATATAGTACTCCGTCATCTTCAGCTACTTAAGCTGTATCGTATCTATCGAATCCTCTGTCACCAGTGTATATCTGTATGTGCCGCTGGCCGGAAGCATGAGCCTCACCGTCTTGGCAAAGGTCCCATGGAACTTTTCGATCTTGTCAAAGGTCATGATCACACATTCCTTCTCATTATAGACAACAAAATTGTTCTTACTGAAAAAAATGTCGGTGTATTCTATATCAAAATAGTAGCTTCCCACTTTTTCCGCCGAAGCGTCAAAGACATCCAGCCTGTACAGATATTCATTCTGATCGGAGCGAAATACGAGACCGATATAGTTCTCGTTATAAAAGACCGACTGCACCTCCTCATCAAAAAGCTGTTCTAACGCCGGCTCAGGCTTTTGACTGCCTCTGAAGATAATCAGACGGCCGTCGCCCACCGCAAAGCAGGTGTTGTTGTTCATGAACCGGACCATGGGAATCAGCTGGTCCGTATAGGACCAGGAGCTGACAATATAGTCAAGATAATTTTCTCCCACGTCCCCAAAATTGTAAAACGCCACATTGGTCTTCATCACACCCGCATCCACATACACATAGGCAATGCAGAGGATTTCCCCGTTGGGCGAAAGACTGACGGCTGCAGGATAACCCGCGCCGCTCATGTGGGCCTGTCCATGATACAGCAGATCCCCGTTGGGACTGTACGTATTCACCCACGCCACATCCGTGTCCGCCAGGACCGCGGTCACTCTGCCGGAGGCCGACACCGTCAGATCCCGCAGCGGCATGGTCGTGGTAACGGATCCCAGTTGCTGCGAGTCGTTCTGAATATAAATGTTCCGGCCGTTGTAATCGCCAATGGCTGCCGTATTCCCGCTGATGTCCAGCTTGATATCCTGTATCTGATAGGTCTGGTTCCAGGTGACCTCACCCTTTGCATCAGTGCAGTGAGCCCCGTCCTTGCTATATGTCAGGATGGAGCTCCCAAGTCTGACATCAACGGCACCGCCGGAGCTTTCTTTTCTTTCCACCGAAGATACAATGCTGTAATCTGTATATACATGCCGTCTGTACTGTACGACGATCAGCACCGCTAAAGCGGCGGCACACGCAAGAATCAGGAGGATGCGATACAGCGAGGTCAATTTATGCCTCATGATCTTTTCCTTATAGCTGGCCTGATTTTCTTCACGCTTTCTCTTTTCCTTTATGTAGCTTCTGATATCCGCCATACTGCCTCCGAATCAGTCCGATAAAAACCCCTTTTCGGTCAGTATACCACATATTGCGATTCTATGGTAATAAAATTTTCTGTCCCACCTTGATATCGTCCGGATTCGTGATTCCGTTATAGGAGCAGATTTCGGCCACCTTGTCGTCACTGCCGTATTTTGAAATGCAGATCCCGATCAGCGTGTCCCCCCGTCTGATCGTGTAGGAAACGGGCGCAGCCGTGGGCTCCGGCGTGGGCTCCGGCGTCGGTTCCGGCGTGGGCTCGGCAGTGGGCTCGGCAGTGGAAGCAGATGCGGGCTCCTGTGTCGGATCCGGGGAGGGTTCCGCCGTGGAGGCCGGGATTGGACTTTCCGTTCCCTTTACGGCGCTGCCGTCGACTTCCTGAAGCTCCCCAAGACCACCCGCCTCATTCTCCTTTAAGATCGCGTCTGCCAGCTTATCTTCTGCCACAATCGTCCCCGCCTGAGCGGAACCGTTGGCAGGCTCCGCTCTGTCCGGAAGCTGCTGAGCCGTTGCATTTTCCAGCATCTGTCTCGCGGCGACCTGCCATGCGCCGGACCCGATCCCGTCATGGAGGGTAGCGGTGCCCGCCAGACACAGCAGGACAAAGACCGCTGCCGCCGCAAATTTCATATTTCTCATTTTCCGGGCCGCATTATAGGGGTTCCGCCCGGAGGCGCGACGGTGCACCGGGGCTTGTCCGCTCTGTTCCTCCGACTTTGAACGCCTTTCCTCCTGCCGTTTTTTTACTTCGACATACTTTTCCTGATCTACTACCTCCGGCTGTACCTCCTCCTTTCGGTCCTCCAGCATAAAAGCGAGCATGGTGTCATTTTTTTCATAGAATTGCGCATAACCTGCTATGTACCTGCAGACATTCTGTTCACACACATGAAAGCCTTCCACCATTTCTCCGTTCAAAAGGCAGTAGCCAAGAAACGTGTACTGCGAAAAATATTTTCTTCTCTGCTGTTCCGCCTCCTGCTGAACGGCCTGTGACAGATGACGGCTCTCACGCTGCAGGAAATTCAGCCGGCAGGCTCCGTAGAAAAACAGATAGGTGATTCCCGCCTCCTCCTGTCGGGTGCCGAAAAGTCCGACGGCCATTTCCTTATCGCGGGCATGTCTGTTCAGCTGCTTTATATAGGAAATAACGTAATCTTCTGCATACACCTTACAATTCGGATCGGTTTCTCCGACCTGTGTTATATTTTTAGGTAATTCCATAAAAAAACACCTCCCATACCGTTTTATTCATCATAGCATCGGTATGCGAGGTATTTTATCATTCTTTGTCGCGCGCTCCGAAAAAATCTTCGACAAGATTTGCGGCGGACATATTATTCAAACTTATACACGGTCACAGACTCGTACTCCCTGCCTTCGCCAAAAACACAGGAGGGGAACTGCGGCTTGTTCGCAGAATCCGGGAAGTACTGTGTCTCAAGGCACAGGCCTCTCCGCGGGCCGTACTCCTGGCCTTCCTTGCCCGTCTGTGCGCCGATGGCATTGCCGGTATAAAACTGTACTCCCGGCAGAGTCGTATACGCCTTCATGACGCGGCCGCTCCTGGGCGCTTCCACCGTCGCGAAATGGCGCAGACTGCCGTCCCAGCCGTCAATGACCCAGTTATGGTCGTACCCGCCGCACAGCTGCAGCTGTTCAAAATCGGCATTTATGTCCCTGCCGACCTCCTTGACCTCCGTAAAGTCCATGGGCGTACCTGCCACAGAAGCAATTTCTCCGGTGGGGATGGCGCCGGGACGCACCGGCGTATAATTGGAAGCTCCCAGCCAAAGTCTGTGCTCTTCCACCTTACCGCTCTCATGTCCGTCAAGATTAAAATAGGTATGGTTCGTGAGGTTCAGGACCGTATGCTTGTCACTGACGCCACGGTACTGAATGGTCAGCGCATTTTCCTCATCCAATCGGTATGTCACCGTTATTTTACGGTTGCCCGGCATGCCCAGGTTGCCGTCCCGATCTTCCAGCGTAAAAATGACACTATTGTCATCTGCCTTGGAATCCCACCGCTGCTTGTGATATCCCTTGCTTAAATGGGTGTGAAGATTGTTGACCCCGTCGTTTACATCCATATGATATACAACGCCGTCCAATTCAAATTGTGCGTTTCCCGTGCGATTGGCACAGGGTCCCACGGTGGCTCCGAACAGGCTGTCATTCACAAGGTAGTCTTCACCCCTGTCAAACCCAAGCACCAGGTCCGCGGCCTTTCCGTTCCGATCCGGCACCAGCAGCTTTACCAGGGCCGCACCTACATTTGTCACGGCCGCCTGCATTCCTCTGCTGTTGGAGATCGTATACAGCAAAATATCCTTTCCGTCAGGACATTTCCCAAATATGCTCTTCTCTACCGACATAGTTCTCCTCCCATCTGCCGCCTCAGACAGCGTTCTACAGTTCCACACGCCCCTCCAATGCCCTCAGCAGCGTTACCTCGTCAATATACTCCAGATCCCCGCCGACCGGTACGCCGCTGGCGATCCTCGTCACGCGGATACCCGTAGGCTTGATCATCTTGCTGATATACATGGCCGTGGTCTCTCCCTCCAGGCTGGAGTTGGTCGCAATGATGACCTCCTCCACATCTCCCTTGAGCCTCTCGATGAGCTCCTTCAGCTTGATATCGCCGGGGCCGATGCCCAACATTGGCGAGATAGCTCCGTGAAGCACATGGTAAACGCCCTCATACCGGCCGGTCTTTTCGTAGGCCGCCAGATCGCGGGTATTTTCCACCACCATGATCATCCTGTGGTTGCGGTTCCTGTTGGCACACACCGGACAGATATCGCTGTCCGTCAGGGTAAAGCACTCTCTGCAGTAACGCACGTTGGCTTTTGCCTCCTGAATGGCCTCTGTCAGCCTTTTCACCTTGTCCTGAGGCATGTTGATCAGGTGGAACGCCAAACGCTGGGCCGATTTGCTGCCGATGCCCGGAAGAGCCGCCAATTCCTCTATCAATTTATTGATATGTCCGCTGTAGAGATCCATCAGAAGGGAAGACCTCCCAGACCGCCGGTCATCCGGCCCATGAGCTCGGCACCGGCCTCGTCCGCCTTGCGCAGGGCCTCATTGGCAGCGGCCACGATCAGATCCTGAAGCATTTCAATGTCTTCCGGATCCACCACCTCCTCAGAGAGCTTCACCCTGAGTATTTCCTTTTTGCCGCTCACTGCGACCTCCACGGCACCGCCTCCGGCAGCCGCTGTAAATTCCTTTGTCTCAAGCTCCTTCTGATTCTCTTCCATCTGACGCTGCATGCGCTGGGCCTGCTTCATCAGGTTGCTCATGTTTCCGGGCATTCCCCCTGCCGGAAATCCGCCTCTCTTTGCCATCGTTTTCCTCCTCTACTTGTCTTCGTCTTCTTCCTCAATATCCATGTGGACCAACTGTGCGAGATCCGCATAATTTTCCTCAAAATCCCGCCGGTCATCCATCGTCTGCAGATCGATCTCTATCTCCTTGCCGGAAAAATCGGACAGCAATGTCTCAAGCTGGATCTTATTCTCAGGATGCTTACAAAAGTAATCGGAAGCCACCCCGTCCTCCAACACTACCATCAACCGGCCTTCACTGTCCAGACTCAGCTTGGCCGACTTCAAATAGATTCTCATGGGGTTTTCCGCACTTCCCACGATCGCAGGCCAATTCGCCACGATTTTCTTCACATCCTCCGGAACCGCCCTTGGCAGCTGAGGCCGTGGCTTCGAATTTGATTCGGATGCGGCGCCCGCCGCATCCGGGGCCTCCTGCGGCACAGCCACCCTGACGCCGTTCTCTACCTTATCCTCGACCTGACGGATACGGTCCAGAACAGAATCCCGGTCCGTCTCCATCTCAGGTCTGCAAAGCTTGATCAACGCGATCTCTACCAGAATACGCTTCTGCGATGCATAGCGGATCTGACCGGACAGTTCGGAAAAGATCCTGATATAGCGCACGATCTGATCCATATCGACAGCTTCCGCTTCCTCCTTCAGGCGCTTCAGATTCTCCGTAGACATATCGATCACATCCTCCAGACGATCCGAGGCCTGTACCAGCATCAGGTTGCGCAGATACCACGTAAAGTCCGTTACGAACCGGGTCAGTTCCCGGCCCTGCATGACGATATCCTCCAAAAGCTGAATGCAGCCCAGCACATCGCGCTCCACGACGCACCGCAGCAGCCGGCTGAACACCTCCGTATCCACCGCTCCCAGCACGTCCAGCACCTTATCATAGGTCAATTCCTTCCCCAGATGGAAAGCAATGCACTGGTCCAGCAGGCTTAATGCGTCACGCATAGAGCCGTCCGCCGTCTTTGCAATATAACGAAGGGCCTTCTCCTCCGCCTGCACATCCTCTGCGCCAATAAGCTGCTGCATCCTTTCCGTAATAGTCTCCACGGAGATACGCTTAAAATCATATCTTTGACATCGGGACAATATGGTAATAGGAATTTTATACACCTCGGTGGTGGCAAGGATAAATATCACATAGGAGGGCGGTTCCTCCAAGGTCTTCAGGAGCGCATTGAAGGCGCCTATGGAAAGCATATGCACCTCATCTATGATGTAGACCTTATATTTTCCTTCCGCCGGAGAGTATGAGACCTCCTCCACGATCTCACGGATATTGTCTACACCGTTGTTGGACGCAGCGTCGATCTCGATCACATTCATGCTTGCACCTGCCGCAATGGCACGGCAGATCCGACACTCTCCGCAGGGACCGTCCTCCGTGGGATTCTCACAGTTCACCGTCCGGGCAAAAATTTTTGCCACGGTAGTCTTTCCGGTCCCCCGCGTCCCGGTGAAGAGATAGGCATGGCCGATGCGGTTCGCCCGCAGCTGATTCTTCAACGTGGTCACAATATGCTCCTGCCCTTTCACATCCGCGAAGGTGTCGGGGCGGAATTTTCTGTATAAAGCAGTGTATGACATATCAGTCTCCGAAGCTGATTCCCAGCAGCTTTGCCTCCTGTATAATGGTCGCGTCCGGATCCACAGTCTTCAGCCTGCCTGCCACATCCTCCAGAGGAACACGCACGATCTCACGGTTCTTATAGCCTACCATAAAACCGTACTGGCCATCCAGGATCAGCTTACCTGCCTCGGAGCCAAGGCGGCTCGCAAATACACGGTCATAGGGACAGGGGCTTCCGCCTCTCTGCATGTGTCCCGGAACCGTGACGCGCACTTCCCTGCCGGTCTTTTTCTGAATATCGGCTGCTATCTCATAGGACACGGAAGGATGCACCTGCTTCTCCAGCTTCTTCCTGTAATCCTTCTTGGAGAGCTTTGCATCTTCCTTGGAGATCGCGCCCTCCGCCACCGCAATGATGGTAAAACGGCTGCCTCTCTTTTCCCTCTCCTCTATCTTGGCGATCACCTTGTCAATATCGTAAGGGATCTCAGGAATCAGAATAATGTCTGCACCGCCGGCCATTCCCGCATTTAACGGCAGCCAGCCCACTTTATGCCCCATGATCTCCACGATGAACACACGTCCGTGGGAAGCCGCCGTGGTATGGATGCAGTCAATGGCATCCGTAGCGATGTTCACAGCGCTCTGAAAACCGAACGTCATGTCTGTTCCCCACAGGTCATTGTCAATGGTCTTGGGAAGCGTGATCACGTTCAGGCCCTCCTGGCTCAGCAGGTTCGCAGTCTTATGCGTGCCGTTTCCGCCCAGTATCACCAGACAGTCCAGCTGCAGCTTATAGTAGTTCTGCTTCATGGCCTCCACCTTGTTCAGACCGTTCTCATCAGGATCATTGATCGTCTTGAAGGGGGTGCGGGAGGTGCCGAGGATCGTACCGCCCTTTGTCAGAATTCCGGCAAAATCCCGGCCTGTCAGCATCTGGAACTTGCTGTAGATCAGACCCTTGTAGCCGTCCAAAAATCCGTAGATCTCCACATCTTCCTTGCTGTTATCGAGGGTCTTCACGACGCCTCTCATGGCCGCATTGAGGGCCTGACAGTCACCGCCGCTGGTCAACATTCCGATTCTCTTCATGTGCTCCTCCATTCTGCCTCATGGGCAATATGTACTACGGGAGGCCGATACAGAAAAACCTCCTCGCTCATAGTTTACATTATAACCTATTCCGACTTGGTACACAATGTGGAGAAAAAAAATTTTAAAGAATTTCAATGTAAGGCTTGCCAATGGATGCGTTTTCTTATAGAATAGATAGCGTTCGGAGACGTATCGAAGCGGTCATAACGGGGCGCACTCGAAATGCGTTAGCCCTCCGGGGCTCGCGGGTTCGAATCCCGCCGTCTCCGCGCAAAAAGGCCCGAAACAATGTTTCGGGCCTTTTTTATGTCCAAAAACGAAAAATCCCACAAAAAACGCCCCCCGGCGAACCGGGGGACGTAATTTCTGTGAGTTCAATCGATCAGATCGATCAACCCTTCCAAGCGTTGTACTGATTCTGGAACTCAGTCAGGATATCCTGATATCCTGCCTCGTCCAGAGCTGCCTGATATTCCTCAATTGTAGCATCTACATCTGCAGGAGCAATACCACCGTTCTCAAGAGGGAAACCATACGTCTCAAATACGGTCTGGCAAGCTGCAAACTTATCTGCTACAGGAGTCTTGTCGAAACGGAAACCTGCTGCAGGAGAGGTCTTAGCGCCGCCGTTGAAGTCCTTGTACAGGTCAGCCTTGTTGTCGGGCTCGTTGTCCAGAGGAGTTACGATGGTAGCACTTGCAGACTCCCACATGCTGTGGTTGTACTTCTCGCTGGTCTGAGTTACATGGCCGTTTGCATCATAGGTGAAGTCCTCGCCCTCGATACCGAAGGTGTACAGATCAGCCAGCTTGCTGTCGGTATAGAGCAGGCCCACGAAGCGCAGGCAAGCCTTAGCCTGCTCCTCGGTGCTGTTAGCGGTCACTGCATAGCAGGAGCCCAGAGCAGAAGTGGAGTGTGCCCATCTGTCGGTCATGGGCTGCATAACAACATCCTGGCCATAACGAGCATTTGCCTCGTCATTTACAGGGATATCGGTCCACCAAGAGAAGCCCCAATCCTGAGTCTGAGTCGTGGTATCGGTGGTGGTCTTGGTCACTTCATCCTCGGAGATGTAGCCCTTCTCGCCCCAGTCACCCATCAGTTTGCAGAACTCAGCGTACTGAGGTGTCTTAATAACGTCTACCACCTCATTGGTGCTCTTGTCGACTGCTACCCAGTTAGCGGTAGAATCAGCGGTGAAGAAATCAAAGTCGTCGATGTACCATCTGTAGAACATAGCGGTCTTCTGGCTCAGGTAAGGATACTTCAGGCCTTCGGACTTGCAGTCGGCCAGCATGGGCTCGATGTCCTTCAGCTCCTTAACGGTAGACAGATCCCAGCCGTACTTGTCGACCAGATCCTTGCGGGCCATCAGGTCGTAGCCCTCTACGTTGTCCTTGTAGACGGGGATGAAGTAGTTCTTGCCGTCATACTTGGTAGCTTCCCACTGGCTTGCGTCCATGGAATCATACAGTGCCTTGCCGTCCTCGGACTGAAGCAGGTCTGTGATGTCATAGACAGCATTCAAGGGAACCAGATCGTTGGTACCAACGGTACCCTGCCAAGAAGCGGTCCACAGCAGGTTGATCTCGTTGTTCGCCAGAGCCAGGTTGGCCTTGTCGGCGTACTCACCGGATCCGATATCGGTCAGAACGATCTGAACGTTGATCTTATCCTTGATGTACTCGTTGATGGCCGTCTCAACCTTCTTTACCTGCTCAGAGTCAGGATTTGCAACGTTGAAGGAAGCTCTGGTTACGTTGATGGTAACAACCTCGCCGCTGGGTGCTGCAGGCTGTTCTGCGTCACTGCTCTCGTCAGCAGGAGCGCTGCTCTCGTCTGTGCTCGCCTGCTGGCTGTCAGC
>CANQUQ010000036.1 GCA_947627115.1 uncultured Acetatifactor sp. | reverse complement strand
ATGGTGGGCACCGGCGTGGGAGCGTCCCACGGCATTTTGATCAAATCGGGAGAGGCGCTGCAGCAGGCGAGGGATATCGACACGGTCGTGCTGGATAAGACGGGGACCATAACGAGCGGCAGGCTGAAGGTATCGGCTCTGAGTGTGTGGAACGCACATATCAGTCTGGGAACGCTGGTGCAGGTGGCGGCGGCTCTGGAAAAAAAGAGCGAACACCCTCTTGCGGAGGCTGTGCTGGAGGCGGCCGCCCAAAAGAAGATGGAAATACCTGACGTGAGTGATTTTAAAGCCGTGTTCGGCAGGGGCGTGGAGGGCGTTTTGGAGAGCGATGCGGCAGTCCCTGACGAGACAGAGCAGGACGGTCCCACATCGTTCTTTGCCACATGGAAGGAGCCGGACGGCACGCACAGGGTGGTGAACGGAAACAGCATGGAGCAGGTGCGGAGCGCGTTGGAAGCGGCGGGACAGGGAACACAGTGTTCGGAAATACAGCAGAACGCGGTGGATACCGGTCACGGGAAAGTGACCGAATCGGTCAATGCCGGAACAAAATGCTTTGTGGGAAATCTGACCTATATGGAGGAGAACGGCATTCCGATCGGCGAGCAGGTGAGGAAGGGCGTTGAGGACACGGCACAGGAGGGAATGACGCCTCTTTTGGTGGCAAGAGAGGGAGAGCTTCTGGGAATGATCGGCGTGTCCGATACGGTCAAGGGAAGCTCCTTGGCTGCGATAAGGCAGTTTGAGAAAATGGGAATTCACGTGATCATGCTCACCGGAGACAACGCCCGAACCGCGGAAGCGGTGAGAAGGCGCCTGAATATTTCGGAAGTCATTGCGCAGGTGCTGCCCCAGGATAAGGAGAAGAAAATCAGCGAGCTTCGGGCATCGGGGCATAAGACCGCTATGATCGGCGACGGCATCAACGATGCGCCCGCGCTGGCGGCCGCAGATGTGGGCATGGCCATCGGGGCGGGAACGGACGTCGCCATGGAGAGCGCGGATATCGTTCTGATGAAGAGCGACCTGCGGGATGCGGTGACGGCGGTGAAGCTGAGCCGCGCGGTGATACGCAATATCAAGCAGAACCTGTTCTGGGCGTTCTTCTATAACTGCGTGGGAATCCCGCTGGCGGCGGGGTGCTGGTATCCGCTCTTCGGCATCAGGTTAAATCCCATGTTCGGCGCGGCGGCCATGAGCCTCAGCAGTATTTTTGTGGTATGCAACGCTTTGCGTCTGAAGGGATTCCGCAGCGGATTTGAGCGGAGCGGATCCCACGGGAAAAGGGCTGAGGATCGGAAGACGCCCGCCCGGGAGGCGCAGGAGCTGCAGGCGCCGGCAGCTGCTTTGCCGGCGGGGGAGATAGAGACAGAAAATCAAGACGGCGGGGACAGACCCGCAGAAAGGAAAGAAGTCATGAAAAAAGTAATGAGTATTGAAGGAATGATGTGCGCACACTGCGCAGGCAGAGTGCAGAAGGCTCTGGAGGAGGTGGAGGGCGTAAAGTCCGTGAACGTGAATCTGGAGGAAAAGAGCGCCACTGTGGAAATGGTGACAGAGGTGTCGGACGACGCATTGACTCATGCGGTCACTGATGCCGGTTATGAGGTGAAGGAAATAAAGAGCGGCGCTCCGAATTAATGAGGAAAAATCTTGTGACATTCCGGGAAATGTGATATAGTCCTCTTATAGCTCATGGCCTCAGGGAGGCGGCTTCGGACAGCGGAGGATGGCTGTGAACGTTCAGGACATCAAATGATGTCCTGATATCAGATTCATATGATTTCATATGATATCAGATGATATCAGATTCATATCATTCATATCACATATCAGATCCGAATCAGATCCGAAAAGCAGAGCGAAAAGGAGAACGAACCATGAACTACGGATACTTTGATGAAATAAACAAAGAATATGTCATTACAAGGCCCGATACCCCTGCGCCCTGGGCAAATTATCTTGGATCGCCCGCTTACGGTGCCATCATCACCAACAATGCGGGCGGGTACAGCTTCGTGCAGAGCGGTGCGAACGGCCGTATCCTGAGATATCACTTCAACAGCGACGACACTCCCGGCAGATACATTTATCTGCGTGACGACGAGACAGGGGATTACTGGTCTGCCTCCTGGCAGCCGGTGGGCAAGCCGATGTCTGAGTATAAGTCCGAGTGCCGACACGGTACGGCCTACACCAATCTGGTGTCCGACTATGCGGACATCCACTGCGAGGCTCTGTACTATGTTCCCCTGAACAAGACCTACGAGGTCTGGCGCGCCAAGGTCACCAATACCGGGGACAGGGCCAGAAGGATCTCCGTATTCTCCTATGCGGAGTTTACCAATGACAGCAACTATGAGCAGGATCAGGTGAACCTTCAGTACACACTGTTCATCACGCGGACCTGTTTTAAGGGCAATAAGATCCTGCAGCTCATCAATGAGAACGTGGACAAAAATGAGAAAGGCTCCAACGGAAGAGAGCGGTTCTTCGGACTGGCAGGTGCGCCCGTCACATCCTACAACGGAGACAAGGAGGCTTTTCTGGGGAGGTATCACGGCTACGGAAATCCCATGGCGGTGGAGAACGGAAGGTGCGACAACGTGCTCAACTACAATGCCAACGGCTGCGGCGCACTCCACAGCGCCTTGGAGCTTAAGGCGGGCGAGACAAGAGAGCTGATCTTCCTGCTGGGCCGGGCGGACAATGACGCTGCGGATGCCATCATCGCCTCCTACGGCGACGCGGGGAAAGTCGACAGCGAGCTGGCGGAGCTTAAGACCTACTGGCACGGCAAGCTGGCCAATTTTCAGGTCAACACCCCCGATGCGGCCTTCAACAGCATGGTGAACACCTGGAATGCATATCAGTGCTTTATCACCTTCACCTGGTCCAGAGCGGCATCCCTGACCTACTGCGGCCAGAGGAACGGCTACGGTTATCGGGATACGGTGCAGGATATCCAGGGAATCATTCATCTGGACCCTGAGATGGCGGCCGACCAGATCCGTTTCATGCTCTCTGCACAGGTGAATAACGGCGGCGGACTGCCGCTGGTAAAATATACTCACGATCCCGGTCACGAGGACACGCCGGACGACGAGTCCTATGTGCGGGAGACGGGACATCCCGCCTACCGTGCGGACGATGCCCTCTGGCTGTTCCCGACCATCTGGAAATATGTGTCCGAGACGGGAAATAAGGATTTTATCAACGAGGTCATTCCCTATGCGAACAGGGAGGAGGGAACCGTCTACGATCATTTGAAGAGGGCGATCCAATTTTCCATGGAGCGGCTGGGCGATCACAGGATGCCTGCGGGCCTGTACGCCGACTGGAACGACTGCCTGCGGCTGGGCGCAAAGGGTGAGTCCACCTTCGTGGCCATGCAGCTCTACTATGCCTTTACCGTGATGAAAGGCTTTGCGGAGGACTTAAAGGACAGCGCGTATGTGGAGTATCTGGAGAAGACGCAGAGAGAGCTGGGCGAGATTATCCAGAAGGAGTGCTGGGAGGACGACAGATATGTGAGAGGCATCAAGGAGGACGGTCAGGTCATCGGCTCCAAGCATGATCCGGAGGCCAATATGTGGCTGAATCCCCAGTCCTGGGCGGTGATCAGCGGCCTGGCATCCAGGGACCAGGCTGAGAAGGCGCTGGATACCGTATACCGGGAGCTGAATACCAAGTACGGTGTGCGTCTGATGGCGCCCTCCTATGTGGACCATGCCTTTGACGGTGCGAGAGCTCTGCTCTTTACTCCTTCTACCAAGGAGAACGGCGGTATTTTCTCTCAGACTCAGGGGTGGATCATTCTGGCGGAGGCGCTGATGGGACACGGCGGCCGCGCTCACACCTATTTTACCGAGAGCTCTCCCGCCTCTCAGAACGACAATGCGGATGTGCGCAGACTGGAGCCCTACGTTCACGGACAGTTCACGGAGAGCGTGGAGTCGCCCTTTGAGGGACGTTCCCATGTACACTGGCTGACGGGCACCGCCTCCACCTGTATGGTGGGGTGTGTGGAAGGGATCTGCGGCATGCGCCCCGACCTGAACGGTCTTTGGGTATGCCCTTCCGTTCCCGCTGACTGGAAGGAATTCACTATAGACAAGGTCTTCCGCGGAAAGAAGCTTCATATCACCGTGAAGAATCCGAACGGCAGAGAGAGCGGCTGCAGTGAGTTCTACATTAACGGCAAGCGCTCCGGGCAGCCCTATGTGCCCCAGGCGGAACTGGCGGAGGAAAATGAGATCCTTCTGGTCTTATAGGACCGTGTGCACAGACCAACGAACAGGGAAATAAGAGCTGGAGACAGAGACAAAGATAGAGATAAAAATAAAGACAAAGATAAAGAGAAAGAGAAAACGGCCCGGCGGTCACAGCTGCATTGCAGACAGGATACCGCGGGGCCGTTCTGCGTGGAGGGCATAGATCTGCGGCGGCCGGGAAAGGCATGTTCTCCTGTATTGTTTTATTAGACAAAGTTTATACTTTCTTTATTGATTCTCAGGTAAAAAATGTTATATTACTTGTATGACAGGGCGACCGTAACTTATCTTATGCGTTCTGCGAAAGGAGGCGCGTTATGAACATACAGAAGTTTACACAAAAATCAATGGAGGCTGTTGAGGGCTGTCAGAAGTTGGCTTACGAGTACGGCAATCAGGAGATCAGTCAGGAGCATCTGCTGTACAGCCTTCTGACGCTGGATGACAGTCTTATTCTGAAGCTCGTCGAAAAGATGGAGATTCAAAAGGAACATTTCCGGGACCGCGTGGAGCAGGCTCTGTCCAGGCGGCCCAAGGTCCAGGGCGGCCAGGTGTATGTGGGCCAGGACCTGAACAAGGTATTGCTGGGGGCCGAGGATGAGGCAAAGCAGCTTGGGGACGAGTATGTGTCTGTGGAGCATTTGTTCCTGGCGATGATAAAGCAGCCCAGTCGGGAGATCGCGCAGATATGGAAGGAGTATGGCATTACCAGAGACCGCTTTCTGCAGGCATTGTCCACTGTCCGCGGCAACCAGCGGGTCACCAGCGACAATCCCGAAGCCACCTATGACACTCTGGAAAAGTACGGTCAGGACCTGGTGGAGCGGGCTGCCAGTCAGAAGCTGGATCCTGTCATCGGCAGAGACAATGAAATACGCAATGTAATCCGTATCCTGTCCCGGAAGACAAAGAACAACCCGGTTCTGATCGGCGAGCCCGGAGTGGGCAAGACCGCCGTGGTGGAGGGATTGGCCCAGCGGATCGTCCGCGGCGACGTGCCCCAGAACCTGAAGGATAAAAAGATATTCGCGCTGGATATGGGAGCGCTGGTGGCGGGCGCCAAGTACCGGGGTGAATTTGAGGAACGGCTGAAGGCGGTGCTGGATGATGTGAAGAACAGTGACGGTCAGATCATTCTGTTCATCGATGAGCTCCACACCATTGTCGGCGCGGGCAAGACCGACGGCGCCCTGGATGCAGGCAATATGCTGAAGCCCATGCTGGCCAGGGGAGAATTGCACTGCATCGGAGCGACCACGCTGGACGAGTACAGACAATATATCGAAAAGGACGCGGCTCTGGAGAGACGATTCCAGCCGGTGACGGTGGATGAGCCCACGGTGGAGGATACCATTTCCATCCTGAGAGGTCTGAAGGAGCGCTACGAGGTCTACCATGGCGTTAAGATCATGGATAATGCTCTGGTAAGCGCCGCTGTGTTGTCCAACCGCTATATCTCCGACAGATTTCTGCCGGACAAGGCCATTGATCTGGTGGACGAGGCCTGCGCCCTGATCAAGACAGAGCTGGACAGCATGCCTACGGAGCTGGATGAACTGCAGAGGAAGATCATGCAGATGGAGATCGAGGAGGCGGCCCTGAAGAAGGAGGACGACCGTCTGAGCGGCGAGCGTCTGGCCGATCTGCAGAAGGAACTGGCGGAGCTGAAGGAGGAGTTCGCCGGACGGAAGGCGCAGTGGGACAATGAAAAGGCTTCCGTGGAGAAGCTGTCAAGGCTGCGTGAGGAGATCGACTCGGTGAACAGCGAGATTCAGATCGCCCAGAGGGAGGGAGACCTGGAGAAGGCGGCGGAGCTGAGCTACGGCAGGCTGCCGGCCCTGAAAAAGCAGCTGGAGCAGGAGGAAGAACAAGTCAACCGTTCGGATCTTTCTCTGGTCCACGAAAAGGTGTCCGACGAAGAAATCGCAAGGATCATATCGCGCTGGACGGGAATCCCTGTCAGCAAGCTGACGGAGAGCGAGCGGAACAAGACGCTGCATTTGGACGAGGCCCTGCACAGGAGAGTGATCGGTCAGGACGAGGGCGTCACCAAGGTGACGGAGGCAATCATGCGTTCCAGGGCGGGAATCAAGGACCCCACCAAGCCTATCGGATCCTTCCTCTTTCTGGGGCCTACCGGTGTGGGCAAGACGGAGCTGGCAAAATCTCTGGCCGCCGCGCTGTTCGACGACGAGAACAATATGGTCCGCATTGACATGAGCGAATACATGGAGAAATACTCTGTCTCAAGACTGATCGGAGCGCCTCCCGGATACGTGGGCTATGAGGAGGGCGGCCAGCTGACGGAGGCCGTCCGCAGAAAGCCCTACAGCGTGGTCCTGTTCGACGAGATCGAGAAGGCCCATCCGGACGTGTTCAACGTACTGCTGCAGGTGCTGGACGACGGGCGCATCACGGACTCTCAGGGCAGGACGGTAGACTTTAAGAATACTATTCTGATCATGACATCCAACATCGGTGCAAACTATCTGCTGGAGGGCATACAGCAGGACGGCACGGTCAGCGCCCAGGCCGAGGAGCAGGTATATGGGGAGCTGCGGGCACATTTCAGGCCGGAATTTCTGAACCGTCTTGACGAGACCATTCTTTTCAGGCCCTTGTCGAGAGAGGACATCGGCGCCATCGTGTCGCTGATCCTGAAGGACCTGAACCGCCGCCTGGAAGACCGGGATTTGAGACTGGAGCTGACGCAGGATGCGGTATCGCTCATCGTGGAGGAGGCATATGATCCTGTGTACGGTGCAAGACCTCTGAAGCGGTATATTCAAAAGCATGTGGAAACACTGGCCGCAAGGCTGATCCTGGAGGACCGCGTCCAGGCGGGAGACACCGTGACGGTCGACGCGGAAAACGGAGTCCTTGTGGGAAAAGTTTCTTGAACAATAGCCCTGACTTTGCTAAAATAAGATAAATGATCTGGAATCGTTTATTTTACGGAGGAACCGGCATGGCCAATATTGTTCGTGTGAAGCAGAGTCTTAAAAAGCTCGCGAAGGATCATATAGAAGAGCTCTTCCCCAAAATCGACGTTAAGACATTTATCGGAATACTGATCTTCGGTTTCGTCGTACATTCCTTTCGGATCACACAGATGCTGAATGCGGCGGACGATATTTTCGTTCTGATGAAGGGCTTCGGCACAGGAATCGAGTCCGGCAGGTGGGCGCTTGAATATCTGGGCAATCTGGTCAATTGGAAATGGCAGCTGGGAAGCTTCAATCTTTCCGTGTTTGACGGCTTGGTGTCGCTGGTCCTTTTGAGCCTGTCCGCATGCATTATACTGGAGCTGTTCCAGCTGCGCCGCAGCAAATGGGGCATATTGTTCGCGGCCGTATTTATTGTTTACCCCACGTGCTCCGCCACGTTTTTGTACATGTTCACGGCGGCCTATTACAGCCTGAGCTGTCTGCTGGCGGTGCTGGCGGCGTATTACATTAAGACAAGGAAAATACTGTACGGACTTTTCGCCGTAGTCTGCATCGCCGTCTCCACAGGTCTGTATCAGGCGTATTTTCCCGTGACGGTCACACTTTGTCTGCTGCTTCTGGCGGACTATTTTATGAGGGAGGATGCCGATCTCTGGAAGGGCATCCGGACGGGGCTGTATTACCTGCTCGTCATGTGCCTGGGCCTGATCACCTATTTTCTGGTCTTATATGACCGGCTGGCGCATTTCGGCAAGGAGCTTTTTTCCTATAAAGGCCTGGATTCCATAGGAAAGCTGAGCGCGCAGGAGGCAGTCGGACTGGTCGGCAAATGTTACGATATCTTTGCGCATCTTCCGGCGGAGGTATATCATTCCATAAATACTCTGCCGATCACCCGGATGTGCATTCTGATCCTGTATGTCTTCAGTATCCTTGGAGCTGTCGTTCTTATTGTCAAAAAAAGAAAGAACCTCAGCTGCATCATGATCGTGCCCCTCATGCTCCTGCTGCCCGTCGCTGTCAATCTGATCGAGATCATGAGCAAAAGCGCCGGCGTCTACGAACTGATGGTATATCCCACGGTGTTTATCTTTTTTCTTCCGGTCCTTCTCTTTGAGAGGGTCCGGCAGACAGACAGCAGATGGGGGGGCCGGTGGCCCGGCAGGCTGTCCGGTGCGGTCCTTTCGCTGACCCTGGTATTGGTCGTTCTGTGCTATAGCTGGCACGCGAATTGGAACTACGTGGCGCTGGATTACATGAACAGAGAGACGGAAAGTTATTTCACTACCCTTGTCACAAGGATAAAGTCGGCTGAACATTACAGGGACGAATACCCGGTGCTGTTCGTCGGTGAGAACAGCTTTGCCGATGCACATTTCAGCAATCCCTATTCCGTGTATCCGGAGCTTTACTATGAGTGCAATCCTCCGGGACTTATCTATGTGTTCTCCTGGAGGAACGCACTGTCCGCTTACACGGGCTTTCAGTGCGATACTCCTTCTCAGGAACAGTGTGAGGAGATATACGGGACGGAAGAATTTAAGGCGATGGCAAGTTATCCGGACGACGGTTCCGTAAAGGTGATCCGCGGTGTGGTCGTTGTCAAGATAGCTGAGTGACGGCCCGCAGAAAATTTTATACATCTTGTGAGCATACGGAGGTATCGCTATGGGCATTACATGGCAGGAGGGGCAAAGACTGTTCCGGCTGGACACGCCGAACACGACCTATCTGATCGGAGTCGTGGATAAGGAGGGCTTTCTGGGGCATGTATACTACGGCAGAAGACTGGAGGACACCGCCGGAGCGGAGGAGCTTCTCCGCATTCTGGAGGCGCCCTTTACACCGGAGTCGAACGATCGGGAGAGGGCTTCGTTCATGGACAGCTTTCCGTGGGAGTATTCCGCCCACGGTGTGGGAGATTTCCGGGAGAGCAGCGTCCGGGTGCGGGACCGGAACGGGTGCAGTGCGGTCATGCTCACCTATGTGTCTCATGAGATCCGCAGCGGGAAGCCGCCTTTGAAGGGCCTTCCTGCCACCTTTGGCGGCGAGGAGCAGACACAGACGCTGGAGATCACCTGCGAGGACAGGGTATTGGGACTAAGGGCGATCCTCTCCTACAGTGTATTCCGGGACACGGATGCGATTGCCCGCAGTGTCCGCTTTGAAAATATCGGCGGCAGCGAGCTCTGGCTGGAGAAGGCCCTGAGCTGCTGTCTTGACATGGACGATCCCGGTCTCGATGCGATCACGCTCCACGGCTCCTGGGCCAGAGAGCGGCACATGGAGAGGAAGCCTGTGGGGCATGGGAAATTCAGCGTCTCTACCCTGCGGGGCGCGAGCTCCCATCAGGAGCATCCTTTCATGGCGCTTTTGACTTCCGGGGCGAATCAGGACCAGGGGGAGGTCTACGGATTTCATCTGGTGTACTCAGGCAATTTTCTGATACAGGCGGAGGTGAACCAATTTGACAGCGTCAGGGTAGTGGCCGGCATCAATCCGGAGGATTTCAGCTGGAAGCTGGAGCCGGGGGAAGCTTTTCAGACGCCGGAGGTGATACTCACTTATTCCGCTCAGGGTCTGGGCGCCATGACCCGGAGCCTGCACGATCTGTACAGGAATCATCTGATCCGCAGCCCTTACCTGCACAAGAAACGCCCGATCCTGATCAACAACTGGGAAGCCACCTACTTTGATTTTGATGAGAAAAAGCTTTTGGCGATCGCCCAGGAGAGTGCGGCTCTTGGGATAGAGATGCTGGTCATGGACGACGGATGGTTCGGCGGCCGATGCGACGACAGCAGAGCGCTGGGAGACTGGCAGGTCAACGAGGAAAAACTGAAGGGCGGACTGGGAAAGCTGGTGGAACAGGTGAACGCCCTGGGCATGAAGTTCGGTATCTGGTTCGAGCCGGAAATGATCTCCGAGGAGTCCGAGCTTTACCGCGCGCACCCGGATTGGGCACTGGAGGTGCCGGGAAGGACGCGGACGCGCTCCCGGAACCAGTACATACTTGACATCAGCCGCCGGGAGGTCAGAGACCATATTATGGAGCGGATGTTCGCGGTGCTGCACTCGGCGAATATCGAATATGTGAAATGGGATATGAACAGGTCCCTGACCGATCTTGGAAGTGTGGCGCTGCCCCCCGACCGCATGGGAGAGCTGTATCATCGCTATGTGCTGGGGGTATATGAGATGCAGGAGCGCCTGATTTCGGAATTCCCCGACCTGCTGTTGGAAAATTGCAGCGGCGGAGGCGGGCGCTTTGATCCGGGTATGCTGTACTACAGCCCTCAGATATGGTGTTCCGACGATACGGACGCCATCGAACGTCTGACCATTCAGGAGAGCACAGCCATGCTCTATCCGCTGTCTGCCATAGGGGCTCATGTCAGTGTGTGCCCCAATCACACGGTAGGAAGAAATACTCCCTTTGAGACCAGAGGGTATGTGGCGCTGGCAGGTACTTTCGGCTACGAGCTGGATGTGACCAAGCTGAGTGCCGAAGACAGGGCTCTGGTATCCGGACAGATCTCCGTGTACCACAGATTTCACGATCTGGTGCGTGAAGGCGATTATTTCCGCCTGGCTTCCTATCAGGAAAATAAGAGCTTTGACTGTTTTCAGATATGTGACAGGGAGAAGGAAAAGAGCCTGGTGTTCTATACCCAGGTCCTGAGCCGGCCTAACCGGCGCAGCCGTATCCTACGGCTCAAGGGTCTGGACGAACGCGCGGTATACCGTATCCTGACGGTGGATATGAACAGCGGCACGCTGACGGAAGATACAGGCAGGCTGGTCTCCGGCGCGGTGCTGATGTGGGGCGGTATGCGTCTGGAGAATTTCACAGGAGATTTCCGCAGCAGGCTCTATTATCTGGAAAAAGCGGAGTGAACCGGAGGCGGCGCTGTCTGCCGGGGGGCAGGGAGACGAGCTGAAGGAGAAAGGAAAGAGAAGACATGTTGCCGAAAGACCCGTCCATGCTGTTGAGTTTTATCAATCTCAAGCTGCGGGATTTTTATCCCGATCTGGATGCTCTCTGCGAGGATCTGAATGCGGATGCCCAGGAGATCAGAGAAAAGCTGGCAGAGATCAACTATCACTATGATGAGGAGAAGAATCGTTTTGTGTAGCCGGAACAGCGGACAGGAACAGAACATATCCCGCACATCGGATGTAAGGAGGGGACTCCGCTGTCAGATATGCACCGGCTGCGGACTCTGTCCGGGCGTGGCCTCCGACAGCAGTAAGGAGGATCTCCATGTGCTGGATGAAGATGCGCTGCTGGGCAGGCGGGTGCCTCTTGCAGGTGCCGCACGTCTTGCGGTGGCGGATGTGGGGACCACCACGGTGGCCATGCTGCTGTACGGCAGAGACGGCGCAGTGGAGGACCGATACGTGGCCGTCAATCCGCAGACCGTCTACGGGGCAGATGTAATCTCCCGGATTCGCGCCGCAGAGGATGCGAAGGCGGCGGATGATATGAAATTACAAATCCGCCGGCTGCTGGGCCGGGGCCTTGCACGTTTTGCAAAGTCCCTTGGACCGGGGGAAGAGCTGTACCTGGTGTTGGCTGCGAATACCACGATGACCTATCTGCTGATGGGATGGGACGCTCAGGAGCTGGGGCATGCTCCCTTTTGCGCCTCCCGACTCGCCGGGACCGAGACGGAGCTGGAGGGCGTCCGCTGTTTTGTATTTCCGGGGTTATCTGCATTTGTGGGAGGAGATATTGCGGCCGGGATGTTCGCCTGCGGTATGTGTGAGAGAGAGGAGCCCACGCTGCTTCTTGACCTTGGCACCAACGGAGAGATGGTACTGGGCAGCAGAGAGAGGCGGATAGCGTGCGCCACTGCGGCAGGACCGGCGTTCGAGGGCGGCGTGAACAGAGGGGTATGGGGAGCCGATATGATCGGTATCCTGGCACGGCTCCGCCAGGAAAGGATATTGGACGCCACGGGGCTTTTGGCACAGGATTATTTTGAGAAGGGCATCCGCATCGGCAATGTGACAGTGACGCAGGAAGCGGTGCGCAGTGTGCAGCTGGCCAAGGGGGCCATTGCGGCGGGCATTGAAATTCTGCTTGACAGATACGGGATTCAGCCGTCGGAGGTCCGCAGGGTCGTGCTTGCGGGGGGATTTGGCTATTATCTGAAGCCGGAGGCGGCCGCGCAGCTTGGCATTCTGCCGAAGGCTCTGGCGGACAGGGCTGTCACAGGCGGCAACACGGCGTTGTCCGGGGCTCTTTTGGCAGGGCGCCGGATACTTGCCGACGGCGGCTGCACAGGACTGCAGGAACAGCTGGAGAGGACCGTTCTGAGTACGGAGGTCCTGAATCTGGCGGAGGAGCCGGACTTTGAAGCTCTTTACATCCGTCGGATGGCCCTGGAATAAAATTCGGAATTCGGTGAAAGTTTCCAGAAAATTTGTTTTTTCTATTTTCTATCCATAAAAAATAGTGTATAATTGTTTCGGAAGTGTATTTCGATTTGTCATGGAGGGTATTTATGGATACAGAAAAAAACCTGAGAGAAAGCGAGGGGACGCCCAAGGAGCCGAAGCCGTCCAGGCTGTTCGCAAGGTCCAAGGAGCCGAAGCCACCGAAGGTCCCCAAGGAACCGAAGCCTCCGAAGGCACCCAAGGAGCCGAAGCCTCCAAAGGCACCCAAGGAGCCGAAGCCTCCGAAGACACCCAAGGAGCCGAAGCCTCCGAAGACACCCAAGGAGCCGAAGCCTCCGAAGACACCCAAGGAGCCGAAGCCTCCG
>CANQUQ010000035.1 GCA_947627115.1 uncultured Acetatifactor sp. | reverse complement strand
TCTATGCTTTTTTATTGCCTATATTATTGAGTTTTCAAGGTTCAACACACCTTTTCGGTGTGGGAAGTTTTAGTAAGGTATCTGTTAAAGGGCAATGCCAACTTTCAGAGCAAAGTTAATGAATGTATGGATGCCATTATTGATAAGATGAATTATTCCGTGACAAAAAGGAAGTTCGATTTTAAGGAAGGCAGAAAAGAAATATCGTTGGAAAGATTATTGTATATTGAGAGCAAGCTGCATATACTTGAGTTTCATATCATGGAGAACGAAGAAATAGTCTATACCATGTATGAAACATTAAATGTGATGGACGATATGCTTTCGGAAAATGGTTTTATCAGGACACACCAGAGTTATCTTGTAAATGCAAAACATATCAAGAATGTTGTCCGTTGCAAAGTGATACTGACAAATAGGGTTGAGTTACCCATACCGAAAGCAAGGTATACAGAAGTCAAGAAAAAGTTTATAGCGTGTCAGGGAGAAGTGTAGATGTTTGAGCTAATGCGGAATGTATTGTTGATATTTATTGAAGCAACGTGTTGTAGGATTTTTTTTGAAACTTTTGGTGAAATACGGCGTAAAGGATGGATTAATTTCATACAGGCTTTGTTATTGCTTGGCAGTATGTGTTTTTATTCATATGGCTTATCTGAATATTTTGTACTAAGGCAGATTGTTGCGATTTCTGTATTTTCAGTATTTATGCTTTGGCATGTTAAAATCAGTTTGAAAAAATCTTTTGCATTGGCAATACTATTTGATGCATTGTTGCTGGCAATGGATTATCTGATTTACTTGATTAGTAAATGGTTTTCTTTAAGCAGCGAATCATTAGGACAGCAGTACGCAATTGGTCTTACTTTGGCATCTCTGCTGGCAAAGGTTATATTGTTTTTTATTGTTCTTATTATTAGAAAGCAGTTTGGTAAAAAATCAATGGAAATGATGCTGGATACAGAGTGGTTAAGGTTTTTATTCTTTCCTGTCTTTACCATAGCAGCTATTTCCGCAATGTTGTCTGTTTTTGGATATGTGCAGACAGTAGAACAGGCGAATTTATTGTTTGTTATTGCGTTTGGAATGATTGGAATGAATATCGTTGTGTTTTATCTAATTAACGATGTTGTGAAAAGGGAAGTGCAAATGCATGAAAACAAGGTTTTACAGATTCAGGCTAAAAATCAGTTGGAAATGTATAGGTCTATCTCTGAAAATTTTGATAACCTAAAAAGAAGGACACACGAATTTAAAAACCAGATTTTATGTATAGAATCCTTGCTGGACAAAAGGCAATATTCCAAATTAGAAGAATATGTAAAAAAGATTTATGGTTCTTTGAATAACGAACCAGATGCCATTAACACCAATAATGTAATCATAAATGCCATACTCAATACAAAGTATCAGGAGGCGGACGCAAAGGGAATTGTTTTTGTATTCAGGGTAAATGATCTTTCAGGACTGAAAATAAAAGATGAGGATGTGGTTACTATCCTTGCTAACCTTCTGAACAATGCCATTGAAGCGTGTGAGACATGTGAGGATAAAAAGATAATTAGGTTCAAGTTCGTAAAAGAAGATGATATGATAATCATTGCGGTTAAAAACACATTTAATTATGATGTTGTATATGAGAATGGAGAGATAAAATCTACGAAAATATCAAATGTGGCTGAACATGGCGTAGGCATTAAGAATGTGTTAAAAATCATAGAGAAATATGATGGCGCATATGTTATTGAAGACAAGAATAAAGAATTTTTCTTTTCAATTATTATTCCTGCATGAATGTAATATTAAAATGATTGCCTCTAAAACTAATATGTGCCGTTTTCTGCAAAAAATGTTCATTTTCTGCAAACTGTCTTGATTTTTTTGATGTATAATTCATATTGAATAATTAAGGAGGCATATTTATGATAGAGAAGATGGCATTAAAGGTTGTCAATCAAATGGAGATGCAGAAGATAATAAGCAAATCAAATTGCGAATATTACGAATATGCGTTAATAGGTATGGTTGAACAAGCTATAACAGTTGGAACCATGCTGCTTTTAGGACTATTATTTAGGCAATTCCTGCACACCGTCTGTTTTATGGTTTTCTTTCTTTCATTGAGAAAACGGACAGGGGGATTTCATGCGAATAAGTTTTGGCAGTGTTATCTAGGGACGGTCATATTTTATATTGCAATTATGCAGATTGTACCTGTACTTTGCAGAAAGCCGACTGTTATGTATGGATTACTATTTCTTGCAACGCTTATAATCTGCATAATGGGGACAATAAACCACCCTAATATGGATATGAGCAAAAGTGAATTGCGTGAGTCTAAGAAAGCGGCAAGGTTGCTAATTTTAATGGAAGTAATGATAATTGCTGCCTTAATTTATTTGAAAGCTGGTCTTTTGTATATTGGCTATATGTCAGTGGCTATCATATTATGTGCATTCTTGATGTGTCTGGCAAAAATTATAAAACAGGAGGTGTGTGTAAAATGAAGAAAAATAGTAAAATCAAAAAAGCGGCACTCAAAGTTGTAGAGAGGATTGTCCGTAATGAAGTTGAAAAAGATGTATGTGGAGATCCACCGATTTGTTCTGGAATTTTTCATCAGCCGAAGAGACCGAAGCGGAAAGAGAATTAAGATTTAATAGTTAATGTGGCGATAATGATAAGTCAAAGCTTGCGTTGAACAAGAAAATTAAGTAAAAGAAAAAGCCTTTCAGAATGGTACGGTGTGTCTGAAAGGTTTTTTTGTGCCGTTTTCTGCAAAAACAGTCCACTTTCTGCAAGGGTAATTGACCTTTAACCATATTTTGCTATTATGAGAGTAGAAAAATCTATTAAATAAACAATGATAATAAAGAAATGGATTTCAAATTATTCTATCAAGGAGGACGATTTTATGGATGTTTCAAATGTAGGAGCAGCAAGTGGTTATCAGTATGAACCGAAAACAGCAAGCACTTTGCAGGAAACAGTCAAGAACACACCTGATTCTGAAAGAAAAGACTTAGGTGTGATTGTTGAGATTTCAAAAGACTCACCGGAAGCGCAGAGAATATCGGAGACAATAAGGCAGAGAATAGAAGGACAGCAAAGGGGAAAAGGTAATCCGTCAATGCACAGGATCATTAATGGCGATAGTGTAAAAGGTATGGTTAGCTTTTACGGTGCAAGCGTGACTAAAGAGCAAAGTGAGAAACTGCAAAGCGTGATTAAGGATTTGGAGCAGCAGGGATTCGTAAAGGCTTCACCGGATGCGAATGGTAACTATCATGCAGGTGATGAGGCATTAGGCTCGACATTAGAGCCGGGAACATACGCACAGCTTGGTCTTAAAGTTTCGCAGCTTGCTTATGCTTGTAAAGAAATGGGATTATCTGACGAAGCAGCGGAACAGATAACAGGTGCATATGGTAAGCAGGCAGAGGAGAAGATCAATAAGGTCAACAGTATGATTGAATTTGCTGCAAAGCAGGTAAAGATTGAAAGGGAGAAGTTTTATAAGGAGCATGGAATGCCCCATTATAAAAAGGGAATCTCTCCAGTAAGCAATACAATAGGGAAAGACAGCGTGGAAGTGAACAAGGCATCAAACAGCGATATTTATAAGATGTTTGCCAATCTTGATGTAAGCAGCAAAGAAAACTTCCGGAGCAGCTTTGAAAATGCACTGGCAGGGTTCAGGGATTATTTTGTTTCTGATCCGATTGAAAATTATAACGGAACAAGTCAGGAGCAAAGGCAGTTAGATGAACTCTTAAAGAGATTCAATAATTTTTTATAAAACATAAGAAAGGGGAATTTATGTGGCGCACATGGATTACTAAAAGATGTAGAGGAGGCAAAAGCACTTAAAAAGGCGGGGCTGGTAGTATATCAGCATAATTTACAGGCGGGAAGATCGTTTTTCCATAACATAATAACAACGCATACATATGACGAAAGACTGAATACATTAAGATATGCTAAAGAAGCAGGGCTGATACTTTGTTCAGGTGGAGTTATCGGAGTTGGGGAAACAATGGCTGATCGACTAGAGATGGCATTTGACTTGCGTGAAATAGGTATTTCTTCGATGCCAGTAAATATACTAAACCCTATTCCGGGAACACCATTTGGAGATAAAGGCATTTCAATATCAAAAGAAGATATTTTTAGGACTATTGCGCTATTAAGGATTACGCTGCCAAATGTAGTAATTATTTATGGTGCGGGGCGTTTGTTCTTGGAAGAACAGCAATTTAAGGCATTTTTATCAGGGTTAAACGGCATTGTTGTGGGACAGTTTCTTACAACTTCGGGTGCTTGTATAGCCGATGATGTTGCGATGATCCATGAGCAAGGATTTGTAATTAACAATTTGGATTAGATGTATTTACGGAGCAACTATATGAACAGCTAGTTGCTCCGTTATATTATTGCAGGAAGATAGGAGAAAAAGATGTACGATGTAGTGGTAATTGGGGCTGGTCCCTCTGGATGTGTTGCAGCAAAGGTACTGGCTGAAAAGGGGCATAAAGTTTTGCTTGTTGAGAGGTGTAAAATGCCCCGTTATAAATCTTGTTCGGGTATTCTGATAAAAAAGTCAATAGAGCTGGTGGAATGTTATTTTGGTGAAAGCGTTCCGTCCTCTGTAATGTGCAGTCCAACAGAGAATAAAGGGATGATTTTTATTGATGATAAAGGAAAAGAGTATCGGT
Source organism: uncultured Acetatifactor sp. (assembly GCA_947627115.1). Lineage (GTDB taxonomy): Bacteria > Bacillota > Clostridia > Lachnospirales > Lachnospiraceae > Acetatifactor. The sequence continues at coordinate 8,741 of CANQUQ010000035.1, read as the reverse complement.
TTGAGCAAGAAGGGGCGAATGTTTGGAGAAGTTCATTTGATAACTGGCTTGCAATCAAAGCAGCAGATTGTGGCGTAGAAATTAGGGATTGTACTATGGCTGTTTCATGTGAGGAAATAAAGGACAGAGTGCGCATTACGCTACACAATGGGGAAAACTGTTTAGTAGAAGCAAAATATGTTATAGATTGTGAAGGGGTAATTGGCTTGATAAAAAGAAAATTGTTAAATATTACGCCTGCATATATTACAACATATCAGACTTTCAATGAGGGAAGTATAGATTTGGATTCACACTATTTTTACGCATATTTGCAGCCAGAGCTTTCAGAGTATGATGCATGGTTTAACGTAAAGGATAATCTCTTAGTTTTTGGTGTGGCAGTTCAAGATGTAAGCAAGATCAGGGACTGCTATAACAAATTTATCAGCTATATGGAAACTTGTAATAACTTGCATGTTTTCAAACAAGTAAAAGAAGAAAAGTGGTTAATGCCACGGATCAGGCAGGAATGTAAGGTAGATTATGGCATCGGAAGAGTAATTTTTGCAGGGGAAATTGCAGGCTTTCTAAATCCTATGGGGGAAGGAATATCTGCGGGCATGGAAAGCGCCTATAATGCAGCCTGTGCAATCGAAAGCTGTTTTGATTCCCCAGAAAAGGTAAGGGCAAGTTATGAAGCAAGTACAAGAGAGTTAAGAGGTTATATGAAAAGGCAGTGGGACTTAGTAGATGGGATGGCTGAAACATTCAAAAATAGGAGGTTGTATGTGTGATGGTGACTAGCTGTTTATGACAATTTGAATAGTTTATAGTATTTTTTACATATGGCATCATATATCCAAAAGTGAAAGCACCTGGTATGATCTGTCCAAAAAGATTTTGTGCCGTTTTCTGCAAAAACAGTCCACTTTCTGCAAGAGTAATTGACCTTTAATCATATTTTGCTATTATAAAAATGAGAGAAAAGATAAATGGTAAGAATATGTTACAAAGCCCTTTAGTAAGCATTTAGATACGCAATTAGGGAAAGAATGTATATTTTATAAGGGCGGTGTTTGAAAGTATATAGGCACTGTGGGTTTCATTCATAATGGAATACTTAGTGTGTATATGGTAAAAATTTTGCGTGTTTAAATACAAGGGGTAAGATAAACCAACCCAAATGAGAAAACTCAAGCTGTTGGTTGGAAAGTGAAAATCATAATTAAGATTATTTTATTTTCTAAAGAAAGGAGAGTTATTCTATGAAAAGATTTAAAAGAATTTTAGCAACAATGTTAGCATTGGTATGTGTTTTAGCTGTATTTCCGACAATGGAAGCGGAAGCAGGAATTGTAACTGTAAATGGTGGCTGCACAACAAGAGCAACGGCATACAATTGGGGAGCGTATAGTACAACAAACTCTATAACAGTTGTGTTGCCGGAGAATGAGGATGATTTTTGGGTAAAGTTCACTTTGCCGAGAGACAAAAGGGTTTATGCAAGATGTTCTTATAGCAACGAAAATGAGGGCATGTACATAGAAATGGTAAATTCAAGCGGTAGAACTTTGGATGAGAAACTTAGCCCTAGAGATGTTTTAGATATGGATACTGTGATTCCATTCATGGCTGTGGCTTGCGATAATCTTACCTCTTCAACACAGACTTTTTATATTCATGTTAATCGTGGAACTTGTACCGGGAAAATGTATTTTACATTATCTATGAATGAACGGATTAAAACAGGAAGAGGAACATTTTCATTTAGCGGTACGGCATCGAATCCCGGAAATAGTTCAATCAGTTTATCCGGAGTGGATTCTTCAGTTTTGTCATTGAACTTAACTAATAATTCTGATATTCCGCCTGGAGCTATTGTTACATCAGTAAGTACATCTGGCACACAGTCACCCAGTCAGGGAAATGTACACCATATGATTTTGCCTGCTACAGAATCTTCAATATGGTATACATCTACTTATGCAAGTGCGACAAGTGGAAGTTATACTATTAGCAGTACAGATGGTTTTGCCGCAAGACAGGTATGGCAGTTTAAGTACAATGCTTTGGCAACCGCAAAGTCCACAATGAAAAACGTAAAGCTGACTCTTGCGTGGGAGTATGATATTGCCAATACAGGTTATAAATCATATTAAGGAGAGAATATGAGTATTTTCATAAATAATCAGATTCACAATAACCAGTCGCTGCTTAGTATATTGTTCGGCAAGAAAACAAAGAGTGCCGCAGTTAGTAGAAATACTAACTGCGGTAAAAGAGATACTGTAACAATCAGCAGCACAGGACAAGAAATGTCTGTAAAGAAAGTTTCTTCTGGAAGGACATATAATACAAGAATTGACAGTAGTATTGATTTGCAGAGCTATGTAGATGCTGCAAAAAAGAACAATGAGGATGCCATAGCAAATGCCGGAAATGAAATAAATGCTAAAGCAGCATCTTATACCAGATTAGGGTTGGCATTTTATGATGCTTTAACAGAAAAATATTCAAGACTTGTGTCAGAAGCCAAAAGTCACTCTAATCCGGAAAACTATATTTATCAGAAGTATTATGATAAAGGCTCTGAGTATTACGAAACGAACCTGAGCGGCACAGAGCGCCAGATTGCCTACAATTATGAAATGCAGATGTATAAGACTGGGAAAATCAATGGTGTAAGCTATCAGGATTCTTTATTCAGGGAAATTGAAGTTAGTAGTGATGTTGCTGGTCTTGATCAGATTAAATTTGAGAGACAGGTTGTAAATACGCAAATATCTAATATATTGCAACAATCAGGAATTAATACCAATGAAATACCTGAAACCTGCAAATTCACGGTCGATCCATATACTTATGAAATATCTGTTGATGGGGTAGGGCAGGATTTGAAAGTTGCTATGGAAAATGCTTTGAATGTAGGTGATAATGGAAAAAATTTATTCACTCATATTTATAAGTGTGCAACTCAAGACGGATGCAACAGTACACAGGTATCATCAGTATCTTATATGAAATATCAGGCATATCAGCAGGTATATACATTTACGGGCTTGAAGCTTAATGAAATGTCAGAAAAAAATGGCACATATTATACAGAGGATGGTCAGGATGTTTTAAGTGTAGTAAATACTGCTATTGATAAGTCAGATGATGTTCCAAAAGATTACAAAGCACAAATGAAGGCATGGATACATGAGTTGGTATCTGGCATATCGAAAATCGGCTGGAATAATGTGCCAGATATGAAATTAAGTATTCTGTTTGGTCGAAATGGATTAAAGGATATAAACCAATCCATTATCTTTCAGTATGATAAGACGAAAACGGGGTATGACAATAAAGAGTGGTATCATGTTATATAGCAATTTTGTAGAGCCACTTGAAAGTAAAAAAGTTTATTCGCTCGTATAAATATGGAGATAGTTTGAAAGGGAAAAATGTTTTCAGGCTGTTTTCTATGTTAAGGGGATCAGACAACAGATTATAATCTGGAGTCTGGTCTTTTTTGTTTTATCTGATAGTCAAGGTGGCATATATCAGCTATAAATAGTGCATTCTGGCACTCTGAAAACAACTCCCTTTCAGTTATGATAGTTGCAGGCTTGAAAAAGCCAAAACAATTTAATAGGACACGCATACACCTGATTTTATTTTCGCCTTTTTATCCGTCTATGCTTATGCAGGGATTAAGGGGTGGCAGAATCCCATTTCGTGCGAAGATATGCCTGCAATGGATAACATTGTTGCCCGTGAAGGTATGGAGCAGAGGATTGTGCCTACTGGCATGGCAGCCAGAGGTAATGAGATAGAACAGCGCCGGGATTTCAGCGAAAAGCATTTTCCGGGAGTGGCTCCCTGTGGATTCCGTCTGGCTGGGCATGATGGAGGCGCAGTGTGGGATGTAGCCGTCCCAGTGTATGTTACCCGTTTCGGGGACAAGCGAGAGCATAATCTGATATTTTCAGATGAAACAGAAGGGTAATGTGGCGGAAACGCCACGTTATCCTCTGATACAGGCAAGCCTTGCAGTTATCAGGTAACAGCAGACAAGGCTTTCCTGTATGAGAGGATAATGCCGGCAAAAACTTCTCTTTTGTTTCAGTCAACGAAAATAGAAGAAAGAACAGGTGATTATCATGTACAGTAATGTGAAAAGTGTCGCTGTCAGTGCATTGGTGCATCCGGCAATTATGTTTATGAACTCCAACAAATCGGAAAGCAATATCCGCCAGCTCATTCAGGAGAACCGCCAGAAGTGCAGCATGGCAGGGATAGCGTTGATGAATGAAGCCATCATTAACAAGGGACCGAACAGGGACATTGACCGTGATGCGGTAAATATGCTGATTACCCGTCTGATCAGTGGTCAGTACGATACGGTTGTAGTGGAAAACATGGCTGACATAACAGCGGACGAGTCCGATCTGGAGGAATTTATGCACGATGCCGCCAACATCGGTGTTGGTTTTTTTGAGCTTTCTACCATGCAGTACCATATGTATGACACAACAAAGTGTCCTGCCGATAAGGAAAGACCTGTATGGGACGGAGGCGCAGGCTGCTGATGAAGATAAATAGAGGCGACATACTGTATGCTGATTTGGGCGTACAGTATCAGGGAAGTATGCAGGGCGGTATGCGCCCGGTGGTGGTAGTCAGTAACAACAAGGCAAATAAAAACAGCCCGGTGATTACGGTTGTTCCACTGACTACGAAGATTTACAAGAAACGGAACCTTCCAACACATGTCTTTATATCGGCATATAAAGCGGAAGGGCTGGACCAGCACAGCATCGCATTATGCGAGCAGGTAACGGCGCTGAACTTTGACCGCATCATAGACCACATGGGAAAAGTGGATGAAGTAACCCTTGACAGGATAACGGAGGGCGTAAAGGTGCAGGTGGGCGTGTATGACAGATATAATTAGGGAAAGGACATAACATCATATTTTGTGAGCCGGGCAGTTGTCCGGCTTTTACATATTTGTCCGTAATGGGGCAAAATATGCTGTTCTAATAAATTGCAGAATGGAGGATTGCAGAATGAAGGCTGCGATTTATATGCGGGTGGGAAATAAGGATCAGTTGGCACCTGAAACGGATAATAAAAAGAAAGAACAGGAATTTGAAAACTACTGCGAAAGGTTAAAACACCGGACGGCTGGCGGATACACTCCGCAACAGCAGAGTGGAAGGAACAAAAAATCGAGATAGCAGCTCCCATATCATGCAGAAATGAAGCACAGGGCAGACATACCTAATGGGAAATAGGGCAGAACCGGGCAGATGTCCGGTTCTTTACATAGCTGCCAGTGTTCCATATGGCAGCATGAATTTTTCATAGGGAGGAATGGAATGTCACTTGAGGAAATGCAGGCGGTGGACATACGGACGGTAAGACCGGAAGATGTTGTTGATATCCGGCAGATAAAGATAGATAAAGGGCTTTCACAGGAGGAAAGGCGCAGGGAATTTATCAGGCAGGTAAAAAACCCCTATTGTTTCCGTGTGGGGAATGTCATTGTCAAGTCAAGCTACAGTGAGAACGGGGTTTCCCTGAATGAGCGTTTTGAGGAACTTGTGATGTCTGTATAAAATTTTGAAAAAAGTGTGGAAAAATCCCGGAAAATATGTTAATCTAAGACTCAATAGGAAAACTAAATCATGTGCAAACCTCTGAGTCTTAGATTGATTGAGATAGGGCTGTCTTAATTAAAATCAAGGATAAGGAGTGTTGCAGATGGAAAACATCAATTCTATCATATATCAGGCAGCCATTTACCTCCGGCTATCAAGGGAGGATGGCGATGTTGCGGAGGGCAGCAAGCTCGTAAGCAACAGCATATCGAACCAGAAAGCCTTAATCATGGACTTTCTGAAATCCCACACTGAAATCAAGGTACATTCCGTGTATGCGGATGACGGTTACAGCGGCGTCAATTTTGACCGCCCGGACTTCCAGCGCATGTTGGAGGATATACGGAAAGGCACGGTCAACTGTGTCATTGTAAAGGATTTGTCCCGTTTCGGCAGGAACTATATTGAAGCAGGGCGGTATATCGAAAAGATATTCCCGATGCTCGGCGTCCGTTTCATTGCCATTACGGACAATTACGACAGCATGGCGGCGGCAGGCGGCTATGGCAGTGATATGGTGGTCCCGTTCAAGAACCTCATAAATGACGCATACTGCAGGGACATATCCATTAAGATCAGAAGCCACTTGGATATGAAGCGGAAAAGAGGGGAGTACATCGGCGCATTTGCCGTGTACGGCTACCTCAAGGACGAGAGGAACAAGAACCACCTTGTCATTGATGAATATGCGGCAGGCGTTGTGAGGGATATTTTTGCAATGAAGCTGTGCGGCTTGAACCAGCAGGCAATCGCTGACAGGCTGAACAATGACGGTATCCTTTCCCCGATGGAGTACAAAAAGAGCATAGGCATCAATCTTGAGACGACATTCAAAAAAGGGACGCAGGCAAAATGGAGTTACAATGCGGTGCTTAGAATCCTCAAAAATGAGGTCTATACCGGGGTGCTTACACAGGGTAAGCAGACAACACCGAACTACAAGGTAAAGACACGGGTAATGAAGCCGGAAGATGAATGGGTAAAGGTGGAAAACACGCATGAGCCTATCGTATCAAGGAAAGACTTTAATCTGGTGCAGGAACTTCTAAAGCAGGACACAAGGATTTCACCGGATAAAGAGGCGCTCTTTCCGCTGGCAGGGATGCTTTACTGCGGGGACTGCATGGAACCAATGGTAAGAAAGACGGTTCCGGCAGGCGGTAAAAAGTATGTGTATTATGTCTGCTCCGGCAATAAAAAGGACAAAACCTCATGTTCGCCGCACAGGATTTCGGAAGCCGACCTGACAGATTCCGTCCTTTATCTGTTACAGACGCATATTGAAAGCGTCCTGACACTGGAGGCGGCAATGCAGGTCATTGAGAAAGCCCCGAAGCTAAAGGCAGATGTGGCAAAGTTTGATGAACGCATTGTGAGGAAACGTGCGGAACTGGAAAAAGCGGAAAAAAGAAAGCTGAATCTGTATGAGGACTTAAAGGACGGCATCATTTCCAAAAAGGAATACTTACAGTTAAAAGCAGAGTATGACCGCAGGATCAGTGAGGCGGAAACGGCAATCGGCTCTTATGAGCGGGAAATGAAGCTGATACTGGAAAACAAGAGCAGTATGCACGAATGGATCAATGAATTTAAGCGGCACCAGAATATCCAGTCTTTAGAACGCAGTGCGGCGGTAGTGATGATAAAACGTGTCATGGTCTACAGTGCGGACAGGATAGAGATCACATACAACTTTGAAGATGAATTTGCAAGGTGCAGCGAATATGTGGCTGCATACGGGGAGTATGGCAGGAAGGAGGCAGTATAAATGGCTAGGAAGAGCAGAAAGCCCCCTGTTTCCGGACAGGGTATGCAGAATGCGGCGGCACAGGCAAAAACGGAAATGAAGCTGTACCGGACGGCGGTATATGCAAGGCTGTCCGTGGAGGACAGCAAAAACCCTGACTGTGACACCATTGAGAACCAGTTATCATTAGTAAGGAATTATATAGAAAGCAAACCATACCTCAGACAGACGGCAGAATACATAGACAACGGAGTGTCAGGCACACGCTTTGACAGACCGGAGTTTATGAGGATGGTTGCAGACATGCGGGCAGGAGAGATTGACTGCATCGTGGTAAAAGACCTTTCAAGGCTTGGCAGGAACTATCTGGAAGCCGGGGACTACCTCGAAAAGATATTCCCTTTCTTCGGGGTACGCTTTATCGCAGTCACGGACGGCTATGACAGCATCAATCCGAACACGGCAGATGACGGTCTGATCGTGCCGCTTAAAAACCTTATCAATGAGGCATATGCAAAGGATATGTCAAAGAAGATTTCCACTGCCATTGACATCAAGCAGCGGCAGGGGAAGTTCATAGGGTGCAGGGCGGCATACGGATATATGAAAAGCCCGGAAGATAAGAACCTGCTCATTGTTGACAGGGAAGTGAGCGGCATCGTAGTGAGGATATTTGAGTGCAAGGCAGAGGGCATGGGCAATGGCAGCATTGCAAAAATGCTGAATGATGAAGGGATTGCCTCCCCGATGCGCTACAAATATGAAAAGGGGCTGACGAAAAACAAGCGGTATGCCGAAAGCCTTTGGAATGACGGCACAATCGCCGCAATGATTGTCAATCCGGTCTACATTGGCGATATGGAGCAGGGGACACAAAAAGAAACAATGCACATGGGGATAAAAAAGCACAGGATAAAGAAAGAGGACAGGATATATGTGGCAGGAACCCATGAGCCTGTTGTAAGCCGTGAGCTTTTTGACAAAGTGCAGGAGCTGGTTGAGGAAAGAAAGCAGAAAGTGATCGCAAGCCGTGGAAAGTACGGCAATATAGAGAAAAGGGAAAACAAGTTTGAACGTATCCTTTTCTGCGGTGACTGCGGCGGCAGGCTGAAATTTCACCGGAGAGTGAATAACAGGAACAGGACTGTCAGAGTTTACTATGATTATATCTGCCCCAATTCTGAATCTTACGGAGAAAAGTTCTGCAAAAAGAAGAAAATCAAAGTACAGGACTTGGAGCAGGCGGTGGAAGATGCCCTGCGGATGCACATGAAGCTGTTCCTCGACACAAAGGAAGTCCTGCAAAGTCTGAACAGGACGGCGCAGGCAAAGCAGATAAAGACAGATTACAGGCGGCAGATAAC
>CANQUQ010000034.1 GCA_947627115.1 uncultured Acetatifactor sp. | reverse complement strand
CTGAAGCTATCAGGTTGTCATATTCGGATTTTTTCTTTTCAGCTTTTTCTTTTTCAGAATTAGCCTGTAAAATAGCTATATTTGCATGTTTTTCAGCGTTCAAAGCCTCCTCTCGACTTCTTTCTACTTCGTTCTTCCAATGCTTTTCTTTCTCTTTCAAGCTGTTCTGCAATTTTTCGACTTTCCTCAACTCTAAGTCGCTCCCGTTCAGCTTCTCTATCAGTTCGGCTTGCTGTGCTACTTTTAACCTTAGTGTCTGCTCGTCTGAGCGTAGTTCTTGTATCATCTCGGTCAAATCTGAGTTCGCCACTGATAGCTTCTGATTGGTCAAGAATAGTTCCTGATTCTTTGATGACAGTTCTTGTATCAAGGAGAGCAACTCTTCCGTTCTGGACGATTGTGTTGGCTCTGACTGCTTGATTATGTTCTTCTTGTTGTTTTCGTGCATTGCCCGCAAACTCACTTTCTAATCCCTCCTTGCTGAAATCCATATGAAAATATTTTTCTAACTTGCTGTTCCTGATTTTACATTGTTTTTCGCCCTGTTTCTGCCTTGCAATGTCTGTAAATGTAATATATTTTCGGCTGTCCGTCCAGACAACACCATAGCCGTTAGCGTTCATCAGTTCAATGAAATGTTCACGGCTATTGGCTTGCTCTCTGCACGCCATAACCGCAAGGGCAATATCCTGTACATAACTTTTCGCTCTGCCCTGTTCTGCCTTTTGTAACAACCTGTACTGCTCTTTCTTGTATGCTGTTGTTTCTTCTCGCTCCTTGCCGTCAAATGTTCTTCCTTTTTGAGTCAGACTAAGTCCGTGTTCAAGGCATATTTTGTCGGATAAGTCTTTCATTACTTGTAATTCCGTACTTTTCTGCTGAAATTTATGCCCGTCCTCAAAACTCACGGAATTGAGAATGAAGTGAGTATGTATGTGTTCTCGGTCTTGATGCGTTGCTATAAGCACTTCAAATCCTTTGAATTGAGGACAGCTTTCTACAAATTCCTTTGCAATAATGTGAGCCTGTTTGGGTGTTATTTCTTCATCTGGAGCGAAACTCTGAACATAATGTTTGTATGTTCTGCCGTCTGTCTTGTTCCAAACTTCTTTTGTTATCTGCATTTCGTCATATGCGGTTTCAGGTGCAGTCAGATTATAACCGCTTAATAATTTTTGGTCAGTCTTTTCCTCTTTGCTGACATATACTATAGCCGTTTTTATCGGCGACTTTGAAGATACTGCCTTAATAATTGCCATACTTCTTTCACTCCCTCAATAGCGTCTTGAACAGCTTCCAGTGTTTGCGATAAAGTATTCTTGTAGTCAACATATCCTCGTTGGTTCAGAATGGTGGCAATCTGATTGAGATTGTTTCCCTGTCGTTTCAACTCGGTGCTGACTCTTTTCAGTTCAGGTAATAGTTCTTTTAGTTCGGCATTACTCTGGATGGTAGTATTCAAGACGGCTCGAAGTATATACTCTTGATTGTTCAATCCACTTTCGGCTATCTTTTTCATAATGATTTCATATTCTTCCACCGATACTCTGAATGTCATTTGCTTTGGTCTTTTTGTATTCATTGTTTTCTCCTTTCATCAATTCGGGGGTCAAGGGGGGTGTCCCCCTTGCAAGCTACTGAAGTTTATCACATAGTGATAACACTTTAGGTAGCTTGCATTATACTTTACCTCACAGCTTAATTATAACATATAATGCAAATTAAGTCAAGAAAGCAAACTCACAAAAAAAACAGCACCTTATATGGTACTGTCAATAGTATTGTTCTTTATATTCGCTTTAAGTTCAGCAAGTTCTTTAGTGAGTTCTATAACAGTTGTTTGCTCAGCATGAAGTTTGTCAAGAAGTTCTTTCTGTTTTGATGTAGCTTCATCAGTAACCTTTTTCAATTCAATATTTGCTTTCTTCTCCACTTCAATAACTGCCTTATCAAGTGCGATTTCTGCACGCTCTAAAGCATTCTGTTTGGATTTGTCAGCTTCTTCTTTTGCCCTTGCCAGTTCAGCCTGTAATGCTTCTGCTCGACTTTCTGCTTCTTTTTGTGAGTTCTGTGCCCGTTCTGCTGTTGCTATAGCTTCATTGGCTTTCTTGATGGTGTCATTAGCTTGTACAATCTGTAAATTCAAATTATCAATAATTTTCTGCTTATCCTGTAAAAATGAATTAAGTTGCATCTCACTATGTTTCACTTGTTCCAACTCTTTTTCAAGTCGATTAATTATATCAGAATTGCTTGAAACTGTAGTCGACAGTTCTTTTTCAGCCTGATTTGCTTTGCTCTCTGCTACTTTCCTGATTTCTTCGGACTTCCTGAGACGTTCACGCAGTTCAACGATTGTAACATTAAGGTTATCAAGTTTATCTGCAAATTCAAGACGTATTCTGTTTTCACTGTTTGCATTAAGTTCAAGAACATTGATGTAAGCCTTTATAATACTGTCAACCATTGCCTGAAAATCGCTGATATTTGTTTCCATTCCTTTGAGAATTTTCTTAGCACTCTGCATTTCATAAGCATTGACTAATGCCTGAACGCATTCACCCTGACTGCTGAAGCTTTCAGAAATCCGCTTGAATTTTTCTCTTGTTTCATCGTCAATTCTGATTTGTAATGGATTATTTGCCATAAAAACACTCCTTTTTGTATTTGTATTGTATTACACTACACTGTATTTTTATGTAATACACCTTTGTGTAATACATAAAATACACTGTATTGTACTACACTATACAGTATACAACGCATTTTTTAATTTGTCAAAACCATTTTCGAAATTATAAAAAACTTACGAGATTTTCATCAGGAAAAAGAGCGAAAAAAATAATTGTCATGGTGACAATCTTTTTTTCATTTGGAAAGTTTTCCGCTATTTTTTCAGCTACTCTTGACAAAATAATTTCAATCAGTTATAATTAAAAAAGCAAATAAAAATGCCGTCAAGGTGTAGTAAGCACCTTAACGGCAGAGGAACAGCACGTAATCTCCGAGCAAAGAAATTACCATACTATATTTTGATTATATCAAATCAAAAAAGCTTTGTCAAGACTTTGACCGATAAATTCAAAAAAATAGTAAGTTGTTGTTTCCCGTATTTGCGAATACAGGGTATTTTTATACCCTTTTGCAGAAAATACGCTTTTAAAGCAGGAAAGGACTTACTATGAATGAAATAACCGAAAAATTAAAGCCATATCTTCTTGACTACATACAGGAAATTACGCAGAAATCAAAAGGCAAAGACCAGTATATATGCCCATTCTGCAATAGTGGAACAGGCAGGAACGCCACAGGAGCATTTACTTACTACCCTAATACACACAGATACAACTGTTTTGCCTGCGGTGAACACGGCGATATATTCACATTACACGCAAAGCTGAACAATTTATCATTGAATACAGACTTCCCACAAATTATTGATGACCTTGAAAAGAAATTCAATATGTTATCAACATATTCTGAAAGCAAGCCTAAATCTGAAACATGGGTACAACTCCGTACCCATGTATATCAAAATATGAACCATGACAAAATAGCCACAAAGACTATCTACCGTAAGCTTGACGGCTCTAAAACGGCTGTATGGCACAGATATGAGGGCAATACCCTTGTCAAAGGTTTGAACGGCTTACAAATGCCCTTGTATCACGTCTACAACCTCACCGACAGCACAAAGCCTGTATTTATCGTTGAGGGTGAAAAAGACGTTGAAACAATGGAACGTCTCGGATATATTGCAACAACAAGTCCGAACGGTGCAGGTTCTAAGTGGAAAGACGACTACACCAAATATTTTAAAAATTTTGACGTGATTATTCTTGCTGATAATGATGAAGTCGGTCTGAAACACGCTGAAAATATTGCAGAAAAAATTCTGAATGTGGCACGCTCCGTCAAATTAGCCCCCTCACAATCCTTATACGAGCCTTTAAAGACCAAAGGGGATATATCCGACATTGTAGAGTGTGTCGGCTCTGAAAGGGCTGTACAGCTCATTGAGGGCGTTCTGAAAGGCAACGAATATATTTTTACTTCTAAGACGTCATCAGAACCGTCGTATGAACAACAAAACATTCCGAACAGGAAGAGACAAATTATTAACTATGAATTATTTGCCAAGTTTCTCGAAAAACAGGGATATTCCATAAGATACAATCAGATTACCCATAATTTCGAGTTCTTCGGCTTTGGCAAGAACGAAAGCCAAGAACATCTTGCAGAAAACGTGCCGACAATCCTGCAAGACCAACTGAAATTGATTTATACCCATGTGACAGTTCAAACTATCATGAACTACATCACATTGTATGCAACAAGAAACAGATATAATCCCGTTCTGAGTGCCATACAGTCAATAAAATGGGATGGTTTAGACCGTGTAGGGCAGATTTATGATATATTCAAAATCCCTGCTGACACGGAAGAGGGCATATACAGCCGTATTTTTATCTTCAAATGGCTGAAACAGTGCGTTTGTGGGCTATTCAACGACATTGACAACCCATTCTCACTTGACATTATACTTGTATTTCAGGGCAAACAGGGCATAGGCAAGACAAGATTTTTTGAAATGCTGGCTTTAAACTCTAAATTCTTCGGTGAGGGCATCTGTCTTGACCCTCGTGATAAGGACAGTGTTATGCAAGCCACAAGTAAATGGATAAGCGAACTGGGCGAGATTGGCTCTACAATGCGTAAGGATATGGATAGTGTCAAGGCGTTTCTCTCGAAGTCTACAGACGAATACAGAACGCCTTACGGCAAGTCAAGCCTGCACTATCCCCGTATGACTTCTTTTGTTGGTACGGTCAATGATGAGCAGTTCCTGATAGACCAGACGGGCAACAGACGTTTTGTAACAATCCCCTTGCCCTCAGACCTTGTAATTGACTACAACACGAAAATAAAGCCGTTTGACGCTCTTCAATTGTGGTCGCAGATATATGAACTTGTCAGAAATGAGGACAAGGCAAGCTGTTTCAGACTGTCGGAAGATGAAAAAAGATACCTCGAAAAACGTAATTCTGCATTTGTAAAGCCGATGAAAGGTGAATGCGAAGTACTTGATGTATTAGTAGAACAACAAACACAAGAAAAAAATTATATCTGCACTACTAAAGAAATGACTGTATCAGAATTTATTCAGCATAATAATTTGAAATATGATGCTAATGTAGTAGGTAAAGTTTTGAAAAAATATTGTTATGTGCCTGTGAAAAAAAGAATAAATGGAATAGTAACACAAGTTATTAAACTTCCATACAAATATTATTACAGTTCCATATAGCCTGTAAGTGTTGCAAGCATTTTTTTATTGCTTGCAACACTTTTTTTTGGCTATTTATAGCCATTTATATTATTGATTTGTGCATTTTAACATAGGTGTTGCAAGCATTTAAAAAAAATGCTTGCAACACTAAAAAACGCCTAAAAATAGGAGTTTTTTCGGAAAAATATGCAAAAATGTTGCAAGCACGAAAAAATAATGCTTACAACGTTTTTTTTACGGTATATAGCCTAAAACATACTAATGTTGCAAGCGTTGCAAGCATTTCCCTATAGAACTTAAAAATTTTTGAAAAAAATGAAATGTAATTATTACAAAACAGTAACAAAAAAATAAAAAAAAGCATTATTTCAGACTTTTACAAGAAATTTGCTTGCAACACTTACAACACTTTTTGTTTTTTGGCTATTTATAGCCAAAAAAACTGTTGCAAGCATTTTTTTAATTGCTTGCAACACCTTGCAACACTTACAAACATTTTTATTTTGTGCAAAATGACGAACCAACCTTTGATTTTTAACTTTTGTTCTGTTGAATGAATTTCTAATTTGTGTTATAATTGGATTATATTTTTGTGAAGTATGAAAATTAATGGTAAGAAAAAATCAATAAAGGAGTTTATAGAACATTGTAGAATCAAGAGCTAAGAAGAACAGATAAAGCTTAGGCATACTTCTTTCATTGAACAATTTTTTGTGTTGCAATTCTACAAATAAACCAAAAAAGAAAATAAATCAAAAAATCGTGCAATACGTATAATCAATTTAAAAAGGAGTTACAGGGTGGAAAATGATATTTTAATTAAAATTATAGAAGAATATTATCAAAGTATATACAATTATTGTTATGCAAAGTTAAATTTTAATCATACTAATGCAGAAGATTGTACTCAGGAAGTATTTCTTATTCTTATGAAAAAGCAGAAAAAACTTAATCTTTCGGATAATATAAAAATTTGGTTATACAAGACAGCAGATAATGTTGTTAAAGCTTATAAAAGAAAAAATAAAATAAATGATAAAACTTTGAATATAGATGAAATTGAAATAGCTGTTGAGAATAACTTTGAGATTATTGATAGAAATGAAATGTTTAATAATATTTCAGAAGAAGATTATATATTGCTTAAAACTTATTATAGCAATGAATACGGAGATAAAGAAGAAGTGGCTAATCAATTTAATATTACAGTTCAAAAATTATATAAACAAATACATAAGATAAAATCTAAACTTAAACATTAGTTTGATAGAAAGGTGAAATTTTTATGGATAAAGATAGATTAAAAATGCTTGGCAATCTATATTTAGAACTGAATGAAGAATTGAAGAAAAAATTTAATAAACGTGATTTTGATAAAATTGAAAGACTTACACAATTAATACATAAACTTACCGAAGATGAGGCAGATATAAATAGAAAAACTGAAAACGGTATAGCCATATTAAAAGAAAAAATATATGAAAATAATAACAATGTTATGAAATTTAAATTCAGAAAGAAAATTGTAGGCTTATGTATGTGTTTTGCAGTTATTTTTATTTTTAACTGTATGTCTTTATCAGCATGGGGAACAAATCTTTTTTCTGCTATAGTTAAATTGAATAAAGACAGTATATCAATTGATTTTGGAAAACAGCAGCAAGAAATAATAAATCTGCCAAAATCTCCAAATGACCCATACGGAATAAAAAGCAAATGTGCGGAATTAGGTTTATACCCTGAAATTCCTGAATATCTGCCTGAAAATTTCGATTTGGTTAATCTCGAAACTGATGAAATGGAAATCTGTACATGCATAGATTTTTACTATAAAAATGATAAAATGAAGATAAATATTTCTTATTCTAAGTTTAATATAGATGATATTCCCCCTTTAGGTATTCCGGCTGATACATATAACCTTAGCGAAACAAAAGTTAATAATAATACAGTATATATATTGAAAGAAGATAATCAATTTACAGCTACATATATTATTGATAATATAGTATATCTTATTTATACTGACAATGTTGACTATAACGAATGTGAAAAAATCCTTGAATCTTTTGTCTGATTTCAACAATTATACATATAAATTTTTGTATATGTATACGATTTTTTTTTAAATTTCAAAAATATTGGAAAAAGTTGAACATAAAATGACATTTATTATATAGACGGTAAAAAATTTTTATGAAAGGGATGTTGTTATGAAGAAAAACATATCTGTTTTGTTGGCATTGATATTATGCCTGTCAACAAGTCCGAAAATGCAGGTCAGTGCTTTGGATATTGAAACAGTTTCAACAACGGTATCAACAGATGAAGCAATTGTTTCACCACTGGCAGAAGGATTAATAGAAAGTTATTTTGTTTATTGTTCTGGAGGTTCTAAGACATTATACTTGACTGCTCGTACAAAAGGTTCTGAGACAATGGGGAAAATCGGTTTTAAAAATATTACTGTTCAAAGAAGTTCTGATAATAAAAATTGGACAACAGAAACTACCATCAGTGATAGCATTTCAGATGATGCATTATCTCATTCTATTGAAAACTATTCGATATCTGTTACAGGCGGATATTATTATCGTGTTAAACTTACTCATTATGCAAAAGAACAAACTTGGTTTTTTCCGAATTCTCAAAGCGTAGAAAATACATCTTCATCTGTATGGATTCCATAAAATTCTTACATCTCAATATTTAGATTGATTTAACCAATCGGAAAGGAATTTATTATGAAAAAACAATCCAAAAGAATAATTACTTCTGTTATAGCGACGGTTTTATCCGCTGTTGGCATGATAGGAGTGACTGTCAGTGCAGATGTTGTGGATAATTCGTTTGATAATGTTATGGGTGATGTTAACGCAGATGGTAAATTCACTATTGCTGATGTAACCTTGTTTCAGAGCTGGATTATGGGAAAAGATGTCACTTTGAATAACGGTCAGGCTGTTGACTTCTGCAACGACGGCGTACTTGATTCTTTTGACCTATGTATGATGAAAAGTGAACTTCTTACTTATAATAGTTCTGAAGAATATCCTGTCAAAAATCCTATTGTGATAGATGAGTTTACACCATGTACGGCTACACTTACAGATTTTTTTGATACTTCAGGAATCCATATTGAAATTAAACATCAATATAGTGTTTCCGACCGTGTATGGACGGTTGACGATTTTAAGGGAGTAGAAAATATAAAATCCGTTTCTCAGGACGATTATAATAATTACAATATTCCGTTATTTGACCAAAAACCATACAGACAGATTGTTACCGTAAATCTGGAAGAATGTTCAAAAGAAAATGTAATGAAAATGGTTCAGGATATAGAAACTCTGAATTTACCTGAAATCAAGAAAATTTTTGTCTTTAAGTATGGAACAGGTGCATTGCCCATGACACGTGAAGAATGGGAAGAATATGTAAACAGTATTAGGTATAAATAATTATAAGGGAGTGTAAAATATGAAATTAAAAAGGTTATCAAAAATAATTATAACAGGAACTCTTTCAAGCCTTATGTGTGCTTCTCTTTATATGACTCAAAATGAGGGAACTTCTTTTGAATCTTTTGCAATTAAATATGATATAAGGGATAGCGAACATGGAACAGGTGCATTGCCTATGACACCTGAAGAATGGGAAGAATATGTAAATAATATTAATCATAGTACAACAGAAAAGAGTTTTAAAATGTTAGATGGTGATTTAACACAATTACCTGAAATTTGTGATTTAAGTAAGTCAATTTATTTTCCTCCAATAGGAAATCAAGCAGGTACTAATTCATGTGTTTCTTGGGCTGCTACTTATTATCAATTTACATATGAGGCAAATAAATTAAATAATATTACTACTACAGAAGAAAATGCTTATTCTCCAAGATGGACATATAACTTTGTTAATAAAGGAAAAAATAATGGAACTAGTTTTGAAGCTACATATAGTGTACTAAAGGAACATGGAGCTTTAACAATGAGTGATTATCCTTGTAATATTGAGAATTTTTTTAGTTGGTCTGATAATACGGAAGCTATGATTAAAGCACTTAATACAAGAATGTCTGGAAATGAACACCGAGTGGTTATTAATGGTTTAAACGCTTCTGCTTCAGAAAATTTAAATGAAATAAAAAGTTTATTGGCTAATGGCAAAGTACTTACTTTTCTTACTACGTTAAATTATGAATATGGCGATAGAAGCATAATTATAGATAATAAAATATCAGATTATATAAATCCTAAAAATAATTGTAAAGAACGTATTGTTTATAGAGCAAATGAGTTATCTGGTATGGGGCATGCAATGACCATTGTTGGATATGATGATAATGTATGGTGTGATATTAACAATAATGGTGTAAAAGATATTAGTGAACTTGGTGCTTTTAAAATTGCCAATTCATATGGTAAAGGAGATGATAATGGAACGGATGGCTATGTAAATGATGGTTTTATATGGATAGCTTATGATGCACTAAATAGTAATACTAAAGTACCTGAAATGTCCACAAATGAAAGTAATAGAGTAGCTGTTTTTGGATATGGAAATGATAATGTAGTTTATTATATTGATGTAGAAAATAAATCGCCTAATTATGTTGGACAATTGAATATTAATACTGATTATCCTCACACTCTTAATGTCAACTCCAGACGAAATATCAATAAGAACACTAATGAAACTCAAACAGAGCAGAAATTTATATCATTCTTAGGAGAAAACGAACAGTCAACTTATTTTCCATATAATGGAACATTAGTATTTGATTATGATGATTTATGCGAGCCGATTTCAGATTATATAAACGGATATAACTGGTTTGTCAATGTAGAGGGCAATCATAATAGTTTATCTTTCAAGATTACTGACAATCTTTCAAATACTATTGTTGATTTCGGAAAAATAGGCACTGGAGACAGCTATAAACCTATTAATCTTTCAATGGGGGATTTGGATTATAACGGTGTTGTTGATGTTAATGATTCTAAAATACTTTTCAACTCAATATATAATAATGAAAAACTGTCAAATCTTCAGGAATATCTTGCAAGCAATATGAATAAAGACTTTTCAGTTCATGCAGCTATTACACCGTCTGGATATGATGATATAGGCAAAGTATTAGATAATTTAAATGTCGGAAATATAGCATGGGATTCAGTTCCGAGTGATGTTAGTTTGCAAACTCTTATTGATGGAAACTATGATGTATTGTTTATTAACTGTGCAGAAGATGTAGAAACTAATGGAGAAGTTATAAAATCCTTTGTAGAACAGGGTGGCACAGTATATGCTTCTGACTGGGCGTTGGATGCTTTAATTGAAGCCTTTCCTGAACGCAATATTACTTATACCACTGCAAATCCTCAAAACATAACTGCTAATATTACTGATAGAGGGCTTATTACTTCTACTGGATTGGATACAATACCGATTAACTTTAATTTACCTGACTGGCGTTTAATTAATTCAATGCTTCAAGATGATGTTACTACATATATCAATGGTTCAGTAGCTGCAAGCAACGATACATTTCCTTTAGTATTTTCATTTCCGTACGGTAATAATGGCGGAAAAGTATTCTATACCTCTTTCCACCATGAAGCAAATATGACTGATGAAATGCAAGATGTTTTGAATGACTTAATACTTACAATTAATCATAATAAAGATATAAATGATTTGAATGAATGGATGCAGATTAATCAATATTATTCTATAATG
Source organism: uncultured Acetatifactor sp. (assembly GCA_947627115.1). Lineage (GTDB taxonomy): Bacteria > Bacillota > Clostridia > Lachnospirales > Lachnospiraceae > Acetatifactor. Next base: position 2,652 of record CANQUQ010000034.1, on the reverse strand, counting down.
CATAATGTTGGCATTGCCGATGCAAATATGTCATCAAAAAGTTATGTACTGGACAAGCTTGAAAATAGTAAAGAATTTGCAGTTATAACCGATGAAGCAGGAAACTTTTCTATTGAATTAACTTCTCCTGACGGAAATGTATATACAAACTATAAAAACGGGGAATTTTTATCCGGATTAGTTAGTGACCCATCTGATAACGTTCAGGTATATAGTTTAGGTAAAAGAGGTTTGCGTATTTCAAATCCTGATAATTTAAGTAATGAAAATAATCATTGGAGCTACAGAGTTATTTCACATCTTCCATACACAAGTTCATTTGTTACTGGTGTTGCAGAAAAAAATGAAAAAGCAGTTTTAGATTATATTATTGATTACAAAGTTACTCAGGACTGGGGAGTTGGTCAGAATATTGAAATAACAATTACTAATATTGGGGATAGACCTATAAGAAACTGGGCTTTACAGTGTGATAATTTCTTTGGAACGGTTACAAATGTATGGAATGGAAAATTACAAGGAGATAATATTATAAGAAACGATATACATAATTCTGATATTGCTTCTGGTTCTTCAATAACAATGGGTTATACTTTAACTAATGCAACAGGTGAAGTTCCTGAATTTACTTTATGTTCTTTCCGTAATGCTAAAAATGATGGTTATTCTGTTGATTTTGATGTATTATCAGAATGGGGAGAAGGTTTTATTGGTAATATTACAATTACTAACACAACAGATACTCCAATTATGGCATGGGAGCTTAATTTTACTGCTGAAAATTTCATAATAGCTTCAACAAGTCAATTTGAAATACTTAAAAATGTTGGAAATAACTATACAATTACGGGTACATATAATGGAAACATTCCTATTCCGGCATATTCAAGTATTACTTTACAGTTTAACGGCGAAAAAACAGGAAACCCATCTATTTCAGATATTTTAATGACAGAGATGATTATTCAGGAATAAATATCCATGTTCTATTATGAAAAAAATAACTGATGGTAATTTAAATTATATAGAGAAAAAAACTATGGAAAAATAAATAAGATAAAACTGACTTCGTAATTCAATCGAAGTCAGTTTTTTTAATTAAGTACGTTGATAATGTGTTATAACACTTTTTTATCAATATTATTCAATAATTGGCAAATAAGTAATTATTAAAATATAAAAAGAATGATTAGATTTTATAACCTAACCATTCTTGTTTTTTATTCACTTAATAATTCTTGAATCTGTTCGTCAGTGTAGCCTTTTTTTCTCCATTTTTCAATAAGTTCTGCATTTCTTTGTGCTATTCCCTGCTCTATACCTTGTTCTATGCCCTGCTTTTTGGCACTGTTCAGGGCTGAACGTTCATTCATAAGGGTTTCTTCTCTTTTCTGTATGGCTCTAAGAAGTTTTTCATCAGCGGACATCTGTCTTACTATTGCAACAGCCTTGTGCATGATTGTCGGATTAACTGTATTCTTTTCTAACATCTCTAATCCCTCCTCAGTAGTAACATTAAGGAAATCAAGCCATTCCTGAAGTCTAGTATTAGTTTTATGATTTTTAGCCTTTGGAAGTTCTAGAAAGTCTATTCGTAATTTATCGGTCAGCTTTTCATGACGATGAGTTTCGTATATCATAAAACTTGAATGACATTCTGAACATTCAAACAGCTTAAAGTCAACTATATTGATAGCTATTGTGTTTTGTAAAGATATATAATCTTCACTTTTGCCAAGCTGATTAGTATAAACCTTTGCCCAATAAAACAGTGTTCTTTCCTTGTAATCGTTGTAATTATTCACCTGTATTTCAATATTGATATATTCGTTATTTACCAAAAGAAGCAAGTCAAGACGACTAAATTTCTTTTCAACTGTATCAGGAATAACTTCATTGTCAATTATTTCAATTCCTTGTATTCTGTCTATTGGAACGTCCAGAACCGACGAAAGAAAATCGGTCAGCAAATCACTGTTATTAGTATCTCCGAAAATCTTCTTGAAAACAAGGTCTAATTTAGGCTTTGCTATTTTATTCATATTCACAACTCCTTTTTATTTTATTATATCATAATTAAGCGATTTTTTCAACGTTTTTAGTGATTTTCTTTATAGCTTTTGATATACCACAGAACACCAATATACACAATATGGCTTAAAATCAGCATAAGCACTATATTTAATGGCATAAATTCGGCAAACCATACAAGTATTACTATACTCATCAACGCTACAAGCAGACTGATTTCATCATAACAACAGTAACGATACAGCTTTAAAATCACCTTACAACCGAAAAATACAACCAATCCGATTATTCCGAATACCACAACAGCAACAATTATCAATACAATAACATTCGGAATACCTGTAAAATCTGCCAATTTTTCAGATATATTGTTAATCCAACTAAAAATAATCATAATCACATTTCTGACCGCATTAAAAGCATCTGTACAATCTAATATAACTCGCTCTGACTTACCTGCTGTAAACAGGGTAGCCAATCCACTGTAAACAATCAAAATAAGCATAACCCACTGCCATTTTATGCGGAATTGGTCATTAAGTTTTTCTGCTTTTCTGTCTATAATTTTCTTTTCTGAAGCTATCAGGTTGTCATATTCGGATTTTTTCTTTTCAGCTTTTT
>CANQUQ010000033.1 GCA_947627115.1 uncultured Acetatifactor sp. | reverse complement strand
TGGGACAAAGAAATCAATGTCCGCGACTTCATCCAGAGAAACTATCATCCCTACGACGGCGATGAGAGCTTCCTGGCCGGGCCGACACAGAACACCAAGGATCTGTGGGCACAGGTTCTCGACCTGCAGAAACAGGAGAGAGAGGCCGGTGGTGTTCTGGATATGGACACAAAGGTAATCTCTACCATCACTTCCCACGGCCCCGGATATCTTGACAAGAGCAAAGAGACTATCGTAGGCTTTCAGACCGACAAGCCCTTCAAGCGTTCCCTGCAGCCTTACGGCGGTATCCGTATGGCAGAGAAGGCCTGCTCCGACAACGGCTATGAGGTAGACCCCGAAATCTCCGAGTTCTTCTCCACCCACAGAAAGACTCATAACGCAGGCTGCTTCGACGCTTACAACCAGGAGATGAGAGCCTGCCGTTCTTCCCACATCATCACCGGTCTTCCCGACGCTTACGGCCGCGGACGTATCATCGGCGACTACAGAAGGATCGCTCTGTACGGTATTGACAGACTGATCGAAGACAAGCAGGCTCAGAAGGATTCCACCGGCCGCGTGATGACCGACGATGTGATCCGTCTCCGCGAGGAGATCTCCGAGCAGATGACCGCGCTGAAGATGATGAAGGAGATGGCTGCATCCTACGGCTGCGATATCTCCAAGCCCGCTGCAAATGTGCAGGAGGCTATCCAGTGGACCTACTTCGGATATCTGTGCGCAGTAAAGGAGCAGAACGGTGCGGCTATGTCCCTGGGACGTACTTCCACCTTCCTCGACTGCTACGCAGAGAGAGATCTGAAGAACGGCACATTCACCGAGGAGCAGATCCAGGAGTTCGTTGACCACTTTATCATGAAGCTGCGCTGCATCAAGTTCGCGCGCACGCCCGAATACAACCAGATCTTCGCCGGCGATCCCGTTTGGGTGACCGAGTCCCTCGGCGGCGTAGGTGTGGACGGCAGGCCCATGGTGACCAAGATGAGCTTCCGTTACCTGAATACATTGACCAACCTGGGTCCTTCACCCGAACCCAACCTGACCGTTCTCTGGTCCACCAGACTTCCGGAGAACTGGAAGAAATACTGCGCGAAGATGTCCATCCAGACCTCTTCCATCCAGTACGAGAACGATGATCTGATGAGAGTGACCCACGGCGACGACTACGGTATTGCCTGCTGCGTATCCTCCATGGTCATCGGTAAGGAGATGCAGTTCTTCGGCGCCCGTGCCAATGTTGCAAAGTGCCTGCTGTATGCTCTGAACGGCGGTGTCGACGAAGTGACCAAGAAGCAGGTAGGTCCCAAGTACCGTCCCGTTACCGGCGACGTTCTGGATTACGACGATGTTTACAGCAAGTTCATGGATATGCTGGAGTGGCAGGCAGACGTGTATGTGAACACTCTGAACATCATTCACTATATGCATGACAAATACTGCTATGAGAGAGCAGAGATGGCCCTCCATGACAGAGACGTAAAGCGTTACTTCGCGACCGGTGTCGCAGGCCTTTCCATCGTAGCCGACTCCCTGTCCGCTATCAAGTATGCGAAGGTTAAGCCTATCCGCGACGAGGACGGTGTGATCGTTGACTTCGAGACCACAGGTGACTTCCCTAAATACGGCAACGACGATGACCGCGTTGACGAGATCGCACAGGATATCGTCCACAAGTTCATGACCGCAGTGAGAAGGCATCACACCTACCGGAACGGCATCCCTACTACCTCCATCCTGACCATTACCTCTAACGTTACCTACGGTAAGGCTACCGGTAATACACCTGACGGACGTAAGAAGGGCCAGCCTTTCGCTCCCGGTGCCAACCCTATGCACGGACGCGATACCCACGGTGCAGTGGCATCCCTGGCTTCCGTATCCAAGCTTCCCTTCAACGATGCGCAGGACGGTATCTCCAATACCTTCACCATCATTCCCGGCGCTCTTGGCAAGGAAGACAAGGTATTTGCCGGTGACATCGAGCTGGATCTTAAGAAATAATTGACCTTGTTTTGAATATGCTATAAGGAGAGACACTATGGACGAAAAGAAAATGATTGATGACCTGGTGAAAATGCTTGATTCCGGTATGACCGAAGGCGTGGGACATGTGAACGTGGACTACGATCAACAGGGCGGACAGTCAAAGAACGTTCAGACGATGGGCTGCACGGATTGTTCCAGAACACCGTTGGCCTGCAGTGTACCCACCTTAGAACAGGGACTGGACGATTATCACTGAGCCGGTCCTGAGATCAAATCACAAATTCCCCGGAGGGCGGATCCTTCGTCCTTTGGGAACAACAAAATAATATATAAGGAGGACAAAATCATGGCAGCTAGCACAGCACAGGTTGACAACCTTGTAAACTTATTGGATGGATACGCAACAAAGGGCGGCCATCACCTTAACGTAAACGTTCTTAACAGAGATACTCTTCTGGATGCACAGAAGAATCCCGAAAAGTATCCTCAGCTGACTATCCGCGTGTCCGGGTACGCAGTGAACTTCATTAAGCTGACTCCCGAACAGCAGGCTGACGTTATCTCCCGTACTTTCCATGAGTCGATCTGAGAAAGTCAGGCGAGGGACAGCTACAGTGACTGACCGGAAGGAGCACCGCCGCGGCGGTGCTCCTTTTTAGTCGATAAAATTTTTATAATATGCCGAATTTGCCTATACCGAACTTATTCGGATATAGGCAAGTAAGGCAGACTATTTTAAAAATTTCCATTCCAATTCCTCCCTCGTGTGGTATAATAATTCTGCTGACACTGCGCTTCTTTTTCGGCGCCTGTGACAAAATAAGAAAGAGGAGAGATGTACTATGCAGGGTAGGATTCACTCTTTGGAGAGCTTCGGCACGGTGGACGGTCCCGGCACCCGATTCGTGGTGTTCGTTCAGGGCTGCCCCATGCGCTGTGCCTACTGCCATAATCCCGACACCTGGGATATGAACGGCGGCACCTTGATGGAGCCTTCTTACATTATCGAACAATATGAGAGAAACAGTGCCTTTTATGCCAACGGCGGCGGCTTGACCGTCACAGGCGGCGAGCCCTTGATGCAGATTGATTTTCTGATCGATCTGTTCACACTGGCAAAGGAAAAGGACATAAACACCTGTATCGACTCCTCCGGCATAGCCTACAATCCGGACAATGCGGCACAATGCGAGAAGCTGGACCGTCTCATGGAGCTGACGGATCTTGTGATGCTGGACATCAAGCACATTGACCCTGAGAAGCATAAGGAGCTGACGGGCCAGCCAAACAGGAATATATTAAAATTTGCCGAGTATCTCAACGACAAGCATGTGGATATGTGGATCCGCCATGTGGTCGTACCCGGAATCACCGATGACGACAAATATCTGTATGAGCTTGGATACTATATCGGACAGTTCAGCAACCTGAAGGCACTGGATGTACTTCCCTACCATACCATGGGTGAGAAAAAATATGAGAGCCTTGGCATGAAGTATAAATTAAAGGGCGTTCCCGCCATGGACAAAGACAAGCTTCTGGACAAAAAGAAGGTCATATTAGAGGGGATCCGGAAGCGCCGGGCGGAGACGGAGGCATAGCGCAAGGCGTTCAGAACAAGACTGAAATTTAATAAAAATTCCCTTGTATTCGTCTGACATTTATATTACAATGAATACAGTTATTGATTATTTCTATCAAATGAAGGAGGATTCTATTATGGCATACGTAATCGGTGATGCTTGTGTGGCTTGCGGCGCCTGCGAAGGTCAGTGTCCTGTAGGTGCGATCAGCATGGGGGATGGAAAGTTTGAAATCGATGCCGACAAATGCATTGACTGCGGTTCCTGTGCAGGCACCTGCCCTACCGGAGCAATCTCTGAGGGTTAAGATTTATTGTCAAGATACAAAAGGGGCACCTCATTGCGAGGTGCCCTTCTTTTTTTTACCGAGACGGAACGGGGCCTTGCTTTTCTTGCGGAGAAGCTCGTCCATCTTTTTGTAATATTCCTCATCTCGCTGGGCAAGCATCCTGTCTCTGGCCTCCTCCCGCTCCTCCTGCATTCGGAACTGATAGTCCAGCTCCTTCACAACACTGTCCTTGATCTCCCGGCAGAGCTCGCCGTTGTTCTCCTGCAATGTCTCCCGGATCAGCTGCTGCAGCAGCCATTGCAGTCTTCTGGATTTTTCCGCCTTGCTCTCCGCGGCGATCTGATGCGGTCTCGTATCTACAATGTCAATGGCAAGCCCCGTCTCCGGCTGCTGCTCCGGCTCCTCATCCCGCCGGACCGTATCCGCCCGATCCGCCTCCTGATTCTGCTGCTCCTCCGACAGCACGTCCAGCTTTCCGTCCCGCAAGATCATTTTAATTGCTTTCAACTGTAATCCTCTCTCCTTCATTCCCTTGATCTGTTTAAAGCGCTCTACATCCTCTTCCGTATAGTACCGGTGGCCCAGTTCATTGCGCTTGATCGGCAGATGCAGCTCCTCCTCCCAATAGCGCAGCACATGACTTTCCACGTTGACCTCTTTTGCAGCGTCTGAAATAAACAGATAGTTGCCCATAGCCTCTCCTTTCAATTTATTTGATTGCTGAAAACAAAAAGAGAATGAGCTGCTATGCTCATTCTCTTTCGTAAATCTCATATCTGCTGTCTTAACGTCCGCTGCCCTTCCCCCGATCCAAGTTGGCGAACTTGGTGTATTCGGGCAGCCATGCCAATTCAACAGTACCGATGGGACCGTTTCTCTGCTTGGCAATGATGATCTCCGATATGCCTCGCTTTTCCGTATCGGGATGATAGTACTCCTCTCTATAAATAAACATTACTACGTCGGCGTCCTGCTCGATGGCTCCCGATTCACGCAGATCGGAAAGCATCGGTCTGTGATCCGGCCTCTGCTCCACCGCACGTGACAGCTGGGACAGCGCAATGACCGGCACATTCAGCTCTCTCGCAATGGACTTCAGGGAGCGGGAAATATCAGAAATCTCCTGCTGCCTGGAATCGGTCCTGCCGCTGCCCGTCATCAACTGCAGATAGTCTATAATAATCATGCAGAGATTGTGCTCCAGCTTATATTTCCTGCACTTGGAACGCAGCTCTGCCACGGAAATGCCCGGCGTATCATCAATGATCAGATTGGATTTCCCTATCACGCCGGCGCTTTCTATCAGCCGTTCCCATTCATGGTCGTTCAGCTGCCCCGTCCTGAGCTTCTGGGCATCCACACCGGATTCCAAGGAAAACAAACGGTTCACCAGCTGCTCCTTGCTCATCTCCAAGCTGAAGACCGCAACCGGCAGCTCCTTCTTAAAGGCGACATACTCCGCTATATTTAAAGCAAATGCTGTTTTTCCCATGGACGGTCTGGCCGCGATCAGCACCAGATCCGAGGGCTGCATGCCCGCCGTTCTGTAGTCAAGATCGATAAACCCTGTGGGAATGCCGGTGACACTGCCCTTATTTTTGGCAGCCATCTCGATCCTGTCCATGGCATTCATGACCACCTGTCTTATAGGGACATAATTGTCCACCGTGCGCTTCTGTATGAGCTGAAATACCCTCTTTTCCGTGTCGTCCAGTATGTATTCCAAGCTTTCCTTGCCTGCATAGCAGGTATTGGCGATCTCTTCGTTCAGACGGATCAGCCGGCGCAGCATGGCCTTCTCAAACACAATATTGGCATAATATTTAATATTGGCAGAGGTAATCACCGCTGTCAGCAGATCCCTGACAAACTCCAGGCTGCTGACCTCCGGCGGTACGTCCTTCTCCCTCAGGCGGTCCTGAAGTGTCACCGGATCCACAGGACTTCCCTCGTCGTTCAGCTCTACCATGGTCTCAAACAAAATGCCATACTGTCTGTTATAAAAGTCCTCCCCAGTGATGATCTCGGCAGCCACAACAATTGCCTCCCGATCCATAAGCATGGAACTGATCACCGACTGCTCCGCTTCCACGCTGTGGGGCAATATTCTTTTCAACACATTTTCTTCCATAGCGGGCATGTCCGACTACCTCTTTCATTTCCCCGTAGCTGTCTTTCAAGCATCCGGGCCTGTGACTCTTAAAGCTCTGCTATCTTCACGGTCAGCTTCCCTGTGACCTGAGGATGCAGCTTGATGCCTACCTCGTAGGAGCCGAAATTCTTCAGGCTCTCCGACATCTGAATTTTTTTCTTGTCCAGCGTAATGCCGTACTGCTCCTTAAAGGCCGCCGCGATCTCCTTGCTTGATACAGATCCGAAGGCCTTTCCGCCCTCCCCGGCCTTGATCTTCACCGTCACCTGCTTTGTCTCAAGCTCCGCTGCCAGAGCCTTGGCGGCGTCCAGCTGCTCTTTTGCGATCTTATCCGCATTGGCCTTCTGAAGCTTTAAGTCGTTCCTGTTCTTCGGTGTGGCCTCTACGCCGATCTTTTTGGGCAGAATATAATTTCGGGCATATCCTTCGCTGACCTCTATCATATCGCCCTTTTTGCCCAGCTTCTTTTCATCCTGTAATAAAATTATTTTCATACGGTCAAATCCTCTCTGTACTATTGCACTATTATTGCACTATATTTCTCCGCTCTCCAGCATACTGTCGATAGTCCGCTTGAGTACGCCGATGGCTTCAATGACGCCCACGCCCTCCAGCTGACAGGCCGCAGTACTCATGTGGCCGCCTCCGCCCATACGCTCCATGATGAGCTGCACGTTCACCTCGTCTATCGAGCGGGCGCTGACGTAAATTTTCCCCTGATAGTCCGTCAGGACAAAGCTTGCCTTGATACCGCGTATGTTCAACAGCTCGTTGGCCGCTTGAGCTCCTATCACCGTAGGACTTGGCAATTCCTCCGCAGTGCAGATGGATATGGCGAAAAACTGTTTGTATATCTCAGCCTGACTGACAGCATCCGCTCTTGCCTTATACTCCAGCGCATCCTCTCTGAACAGCTTGCGCACACGGGTCACATCCGCGCCGTTGCGCCGCAGAAAGGCAGCCGCCTCAAAGGTCCGCACACCCGTTTTGGTCATAAAGTTGTTGGTGTCTATCATAATTCCGGAATACATGCAGTCCGCCTCTGCCGTGTGGATCTTGATGTTGTCGTAGGTGTACTGCAGGATCTCCGACACCATCTCACAGGCCGAGGATGCATAGGGCTCCACATAGGAAAGCGTAGCGTTCTCAATCGTCTCCGTTCCCTGCCTGTGATGATCCAGCACCACCACCGACTTACAGAAGCGCAGCAGCTCCGGGCATTCGGTGATGGAGGGTTTGTTTACATCGACCACCACCAGTACCGTGTTGCTGTTAGCAGCCTCGATAGCCGTCTGGTTATTTATGATCATGTCCTCTTCGTACTCAGGATTGTTTTGGAACAGCTCCACCATCGGCTGAACGGCGGGAGTGACATCATTCAAAACAATATGAGCCTTTCGCTCCAGGGTCTGCGCGATACGGTAAATTCCCACTGCCGCGCCAAAGCTGTCCACGTCAGGCATCCGATGCCCCATGACCAGCACCTGATCCTTTCCGGTAATGATCTCCTGGAGAGCATGAGCCTTCACCCGCGCCTTTACACGGGTATTCTTCTCCACCTGCTGGCTCTTCCCTCCGTAATAGGTGATGCTTTCCGGCGTCTTGAGCACAGCCTGATCGCCGCCCCGGCCCAGCGCCAGATCAATTGCATTTCGGGCGAACTCATAATTTTGCGCGTAGGTGAGTCCGTCCATTCCTACTCCGATACTGATGGTGACTGCCATTTCATTACCGATATTTACGGTCTTAACATCCTCCAGCAAATCGAATCTGCTCTCCTGCAGCTGAGCGATGGTCTTCTTTCGCAGGATCACCAGATACTTGTCTTTTTCCAGTTTCTTGCAGATACCGTCGAAGCCGGAAATATATTTATTCACTTTTCGGTCGATCAGCGCTATCAACAGAGAACGGCGGACCTCCTCCACGCTCTCCAGCGCCTCCTCGTAATTATCCAGATAGATCATGCCTACGGCAAGGCTCTGGTCGTCCACCTCCTGCAATGCAATGTGCAGCGCGGTCTCATCGTAGAGATACATGGCGATCAGATAGCCGTTATAGTCCTTTGCATCAATGATATCACTGTTCTCCGCCATCTCCTTCAGAGATATTTTGCGGAACTTGGCAACATACTCATTTCCCTCGTACTCCAGATCGTACTGGGCCTCGTCCACACCGCTGTCGTCGGGAAGCCTGTCCCTGGTAATGGTGGGAAATAGGGACGTGACGGATTTGCTGTAACCCTTGGGCTGATGCACCACGCCCTCAAAAGCCGAATTGGTCCAGATCACCTTGCCGCCGTCGTCGAGCAGCGCGTACGGCAGATCGAGCTCACGCAGCAGCTTTCGTTGTATCTGCCCGTATTCGGTGGCAAAGCTGACCAGCTCATTCATCAGTATGGGCTTATTATAAAAATACAGGGACAGGGTAATCGCAAAATAGAGCAGGGTAAAGCCCGCCAGAAGCACTCCTCCCCGAATGTCTATGATAAACATAGCCACGTCTATCACGCCGAGAAGCACGCCGAGATATATACTGAACTGTATGTAGGTCTTAATACGGCCCTTTAACTTTATCCTTTTCTTCATGCAGCATCTTACCTCTCAAAAGCATGGGGCTTCCTCTCCGGCATATGACATCGGACCATCTGCCCAACCACCCCGAATAAAGCTATTTTATCATACTTAGCAACACTATGCCACAATTTAATTTGTCAAATAAAAGGTTGTTTTGTCAAAATAAAAAGTTTTCTTTAAAAAACGCTGTGCAAGGGGTCGTGACCGCCTGCACAGCGCTTCGTTTTAAAGATCAGTCCTGCACGTAGGGCATCAAGGCAATATGACGCGCTCTCTTGATAGCAGCGGTCAGCGCTCTCTGGTGCTTTGCGCAGTTGCCGGTGATACGGCGGGGAAGAATCTTTCCTCTCTCGGAAACGTATCTCTTGAGCTTGTTCGTGTCCTTGTAATCAATTACATTATCCTTGCCGCAGAACACACAGACCTTTTTCCTTCTGCGGACTCCGCCCTTCTTCCTGGCCGGAGCGTCAGGTTTCTCTGCCTTATTGTAAGCCATTTTGTTGCCTCCTATCTCACTTGATCAAACTTAGTTAAACGGTAATTCCTCGTCGATTCCGTCCGGAATGTTCATAAAGCCGTCCCCTGCGCCGGAAGGTGCCGCCGCACTGTTGTTGCCGCCGCCAAATCCTCCGTTGCTGTAACCGCCTTCATTCCCGCCGCCTGCTGCATTCTTGCTCTCAGCGAACTCAATGTCCTCCACCATGATCTGGACGCTGTATACCATCTGTCCTTCTTTGTTGGTGTAGTTGTCATTCTGGACCCGACCGCTGAGGACCACCTTCGTTCCCTTGTGCAGGTATCTCTCCACAAACTCGGCCTGCCTGCCGAAGGATGTGCAGTTGAAGAAGTCTGCGGTGGGTTCTCCGTCCCGCTTGAATCTTCTGTCTACCGCTACAGAAAAACGTGCAATTGCAGTCTGGCTGGCTCCCTGTGAATATCTCACCTCAGGATCCCTTGTTAAACGTCCCATAAGAATTACTTTATTCATATTATTCTCGCTTTCTAATTAAGCCTCATCCTGTCTGACGACTAAGTATCTGATGACGTTGTCCATAATACGAACGCGGCTCTCGATCTCGGCAGGAACAGTGCTCTCGGCCTCGAATGCAATGAAGTAGTAATAGCCTTCCTTCATCTTCTGAATCTCGTACGCCAGGCGCTTCTTGCCCCAATCGTCAACGTTAGTCACTGTACCGCCAAATCTCTCAATGAGCGCCTTGCATTTGTCGACAACTTCTGCTCTCTGCTCATCTTCGATCTTAGCCGTGACAATGATCGCTAATTCATACTTGTTCATCGTTGTTACCTCCTTTTGGTCTCTGGCCCGCATCGGGTGTGCGAGCAAGGAAATTGATTCATCACGGATAAATATGATAGCATAAACACGCGCCTATTTCAAGCATTTTGTTGGAAAATTACAAAATTTCCTTTACGCTCTTCTCCAATAATCTGCGGGCTATCATGATCTGATGACCGCAGCCCTTGCATTTCAGCCGGAAATCAGCGCCCACGCGCAGCACTTCCCACTCATTGCTGCCGCAGGGATGCTGCTTTTTCAGTTTTACGGTATCTCCTACATTGATATCCAATCCATTCACGCCCTTCCCCATTTACAGATTGCCTGCCAGATAATCCTTCACGACTCCCAAGAACTCCCGCAGCAGATTGTTGGGGACCATTGCCTTCAGCGCATCGGCGGCCAGTCCCTCCACATTTTTGTAACCCTGCTTTTTTGCGATCTGCATTGCCCGGAACATGTGAAAGTTATTGGTGACGATCACTATTCTGTCGTTCTCCCTGTCCAGCATCGTGCCGCTGAATGCCAGATTCTCCCATGTGTTGGTGGACCTGTCCTCAATTAAAATACGGTCGTCGCTGATGCCGATGTCCACCAGATACTGCCGCATCCCCGCCGCCTCACTGACGGGTTCGTCCGGCCCCTGTCCTCCCGAAACAATGACAATAGTGTCAGGATTTTCGTTCAGGTACGGTATCGCCTTATCCAGCCGCCTCTGCAGGACATTGCTGGGCCCCTGCGGCTTCCACTGGGCTCCAAGAATGATCACATAATCCGCTCCAGGCGTGGGCGTTGCATCGTACTTTGTAAGAATCATCCCCTCCACCGCCGCGAACACGATCGCGCCAAGGCAGAAGACTGTCAGACAGACGGCCTTCAGCCACCCCGGCAGCCTGCGGATCAGCGCCCTGTTGGCCAGCAGCGCGCCAAGCAGCACAAAAACAGCCCCCAGAACGCCCCATATCAAAAAGAAGTACGTGCCGAATCCCATGCCGGCAATGCCGATACAGTAAAAGACGGAACAAGCTCCCATAAGCCAGAAGATCACTGCGCTCACGGGCACGCCGCGCTCCACACGGCCGCGTTTTTCGAGGCGGATCACTTTCTTGGATTTTTCGAACGGAATCAAATGGTTTTTACGTCTTTTCATAGTTCTCTCCATTTGGGCTCGGCAATACAGCAATACAATTACCATCTCGACTCACGTCTCGATGGGATTTTCTCGTCAAACACCTGCCGACGCAAGCGCCGTCGGTGCTTTCCTCGTTATTTTACCATACCGTGACAATGTTTCTCAATAGCCACAGTTTATGGATTTCTTAAGATTTTCTAATATTTGGACAAATATACGGGCAAGTGGTAAAATAGAGACAGCAAAACACGCCAACGGAGGTGCCCTATGAAGGATTATCAGACAGCGATCAACGAACTGAAGGAAATCGTCCAGAAATATGACAACATTGTCTTTTTTGGTGGAGCAGGCGTTTCCACGGAAAGCGGAGTCCCCGATTTCAGAAGTGTGGACGGTCTGTACAATCAACAGTACGACTATCCGCCGGAGACGATCTTAAGCCACACGTTCTATCGGAGCAATCCAAAGGAATTCTACCGCTTCTACCGCAACAAGATGCTCTTCCCGGACGCACAGCCGAACGCGGCCCACAAAAAGCTGGCGGAACTGGAAGCCCAGGGAAAGCTCCGCGCCGTCATCACTCAGAACATCGACGGGCTGCACCAGGCCGCCGGCAGCAAGACCGTGCTGGAGCTCCACGGCTCCGTACTGCGCAACTACTGCGTCAGCTGCGGTCACTTTCATGATATACAGTACATTCTGCATTCGGAGGGCATTCCCGTCTGCGAAAAGTGCGGCAATCCCATCAAGCCGGATGTGGTACTGTATGAAGAAGGCCTGAACCAGCAGACGCTCAACGACGCTGTCCGCTACATCCGCGACGCCCAGGTGCTGATCATCGGCGGTACCTCTCTGGCCGTATATCCCGCCGCCGGGCTGATCGACTACTTCAACGGCGACAAGCTGGTAGTGATCAACAAGGCCCCCACGCCAAGAGACGCCTATGCGGATCTGCTGATCCAGGCTCCCATCGGGGAGGTTTTTTCCGAAATATAAAAAACGAATATAAAAAACGGGCCCGCACCGTCCTCCTGTTGGGATGATGCGGGCCTTCTTTGTCTCATTTTTTATTTCCGCTACATTGCCAGCTTGGCCTTGAAATCCGCCAGTGCCTCGGATATCCTGATCTGCTGTGGGCACACCGCCTCGCAGCTGCGGCAGCCCACGCAGGCGCCGGGCTGTTTGTCCTCCGGTATTGCCATCATGGCCATAGGCGCGATAAAACCGCCTCCGGTAAAATTATGTTCATTGTAAAGCTCCAGAAGCTCCGGAATATTCAGCCCTTTAGGGCAATGGCTGACACAGTAGTGACATGCGGTGCAGGGCAGGACATTCTGCTTCAGCATCCCTCCCGCAATCTCAAGGAGCGCCGAGATCTCCCGGTCGTCCAAGGGCTTATCCGTTCCAAAGGTGCGGAGATTGTCCGTCAACTGCGCCTTGTCGGACATGCCGGAAAGGATCACCGTCACCTCCGGAATGGATTGCAGGAAACGGAACGCCCAGGCGGGCACTTCCTCGTCGGGCCGCAATTCCTTCAGCTTTTCGGCGTCCTTTTCAGACAGCGACGCCAGCTTTCCGCCCCGCAGTGGCTCCATGACCCATACAGGCAGCTTATATTCCTTTAACAGCTCTACCTTAGATTTTGCATCCTGGAACGTCCAATCCAGCCAGTTCAGCTGAATCTGACAGAACTCCATCGCATGGCCATATTTCTCCAGAAAACGCTTCATCACATCGTAGCTGCCGTGGGCGGAAAAGCCCAGATGGCGGATGCGGCCGTTTTCCTTCTGTTTCATCAGATACTCAAAAATTCCGTATTTTTCATCCAGGTAGGCGTCAATATTCATTTCACATACATTGTGGAACAGATAAAAATCAAAGTATTCCACACGGCACTTTTTCAGCTGCTCCTCGAAAATTTCCTCTACCTTGGTCATGTTGGACAGATCATAGCCCGGAAATTTGTCCGCCAGACAAAAGCTTTCCCTGGGATAACGGCTCAGCGCTTTGCCGAGAACCAGCTCAGAATTGCCGCCGTGATATCCCCACGCAGTGTCAAAGTAATTGATGCCCTGCGCTATGGCAATATCCACCATCTCTTCCGCCGCTTCCCGATCGATCCTGCTGTCATCGCCGTCGATCACGGGAAGACGCATTCCGCCGAATGCCAGCATAGACAGCTTCCGATCCTGAAATTCCCTGTAAATCATACCCAAACCCTCCTTTGAACTGCTTTACTAGATATTATACTTGGTCGGCCCAGGAAAAGCAATAAATCAACAGGGAACTTCGAATGATGAACTATCCCTATTTGTCTTTGGGAATCCTCACATGCTCCGCAATATGTCTCATACCTTTTTTAGGCTGCATGCCTGCGACATCAAGACAGCGTTGAGAAACTACCGTTATCTCCTTACTGATTTTTTTCGTAGGATTTTCTCCGGCATCCAACAATTCGATTACTTCATCAAACCTATCACCCATCTGATTTTCTCCTTTTATATGTTTAATGTGTAAAAACAACGTAACACACGAATAAAAACAGTGAGATTAAAGCAAAACTCCAGCCCCGCTTATACATGGTAATGCGCCGGTTGTTGGCGGAGCGGTTATACGCCGTGGCCTCCACATAAAACGTGACCATTACTGCCGAAAAAACTTTTTTGGGCTGAGACATCTTCTCTTTGTCGTTAAAGTAACCGGCACCAATCGTATGATAAGATTGAGCAATAATAGCCCTGAACAAATAAATCAGTGAAATTCCCGCACAGATGATCACTGCAAGATAAATGAGCGGTATCAGTACAGACCACAGCACGGAAAAAATATTTTCTGTATTAAATTCATTAAAAAAGATCTCCTTTATGCTGTCGAACTGAAGAACCAAAAAGAAATATGTTGCAATGATCGGTAATGTAACACCGACTTTAGAATCAATCACGGATGTCCTGTTAAATTCATTCTGATATTCAGACCTCGCAATCTCAAATAAAATTTCTGCCGATTCGTATTCTTCGCTGGCCATTTTATCTCCGTGTTCTGCTAAATATCTTATTTATACATTTGTTTTGCTATGGCAGCAAGTTGCTCTTATATATTAACATGCTGTACTTTCTTTGGCAATCCTGTATTTTATTTACTTCGCAATATGCGGCGCAATTTCATTAGAATCGCATAGACAAATTACAAAAAAGGACCTCCGAAAGTCATTCACTTTCGGAGGTCCTTTTCATAAGAGGTGCGAGCCGGATTTGAACCGGCGAATGACGGTGTTGCAGACCGGGGCCTTACCACTTGGCTATCGCACCGTATTGTTTCAATGACTCCAACGGGAATCGAACCCGTGTTACCGCCGTGAAAGGGCGATGTCTTAACCGCTTGACCATGGAGC
>CANQUQ010000032.1 GCA_947627115.1 uncultured Acetatifactor sp. | reverse complement strand
GTGAGCGACCAGCCCATGTCCATAGCTTCCTTCATTGTCAGGCCGCCCTCTTTGATTTCCTTGGTCCCTTCCGCAAACGCATTTGCGGCAGACGTGCCCTGCTTGCCCAGTTCATTCATCATCGAGTT
The DNA here is from genome assembly GCA_947627115.1 of uncultured Acetatifactor sp. Classification (GTDB taxonomy): domain Bacteria; phylum Bacillota; class Clostridia; order Lachnospirales; family Lachnospiraceae; genus Acetatifactor. Next base: position 15,419 of record CANQUQ010000032.1, on the reverse strand, counting down.
CAGATAGGTCGTAGTTTCGGCCGTGGCAATACCGTTGGCCGTCATCACGGCATAAGAACCTGCGAGTGTCTCCAGTTCGACACCGTTAGATTTCGCTGTCGGAATTGCCTTACCCATTGATGCTGCCAGTTCATCCACCGTCGTTTTTCCGAGATTCTGCGTCTGTATGAGGACATCCGAGACTCTCGTAACATCGCTGGCTTTCATTTTGTATGCATTCATCGTCGTCGTCATTATATCCAACGATGACGCCACGCTCGTGAATCCCGCCCTTGACAATTTCGCAGCCTTACTGACAAAATTCACGGCATCTCCGGTCTTCTGCCCGGCCGAGATCGCATTGTAAACGCTCTCTGCAATTTCGGCCGCTCCTATACCCGTCTCATTGGACAAGTCCAGAATCGCCTTTCGCATATCATCTGCCGATACTTCCGTTTCGTCTGCGATTGTAGACACCTTGGCCAACGCTTCTTCAAAGTCTGCCGCTGATTTAACGGCGACTCCACCAGCAGCAACAATCGGCACGGTGATGCTCTTAGTCATTGTATTTCCGATGTTCGTCATCTTGTCGCCGACATTCTGCATGCTGTCGCCGACCTTCCGCATCTTATCGCTTAAGGTCTCCATCTTGACACTTACGATTTCAACCTGTTGAGATGCTGAGTTGCCTAATTCATTGTAGCCTTGTTCGAGATTTTTCAGTTCCTGCTCCGTTTCAACAATCTCGCGCTGCAATTTGTCAAAATCATCGGCAGGCATGTTCCCGCTCTCCAGGGCCTGCTTCTCTGCTTCATGCAGGGTATTTAGTTTATTTTTTGTCGCATCGATCTCACGTCCAAGATATTGAAATTTCTGCTGCAAAAGCTGGGTATTTCCCGGATCGAGCTGAAGCAGCTTGTCGATATCTCTCAACGCCATCTGACTGTTCTTTATCTCTCGATTTGATTCCTTTAATGCCTTTGTCAGTTTTGTTGTGTCACCGTCCAGCTCTATCGTGATGCCTTTGATCCGATCAGCCACTTCCTTCACTCCTTCCTATCCTTCCTAGAAAGCGTCGAAATCATCTTGTGTCGCTACCTGCTGGTAGCTGTCCTTGTCGTTGTCGTTGCCCAGCTCTATGATCATGTCCAGGACCATGCCTTCGTCGATCTGATCCATTTCATCCAGCGTCAGTCCCAACTGCTTCGCCCTGAGCAGATAGAGGGCCGTGTTTATTTTTCGGTCAGTTGGTCTGAATTTTTTTTTAATTCAGAGGTCTTCGCCTTCTGTCCCATGTACAGATTTATAAAATCCATTGCATGTGTCAGGATCGTCAGTGTGTCGAATTCTTCCAGCCATGCAAGATATGTGTCCTCGTTCAATGTCCCCATATCCGCCTTTTCTGCCTGTTCGTGCATGATATACGCGAGTTGCTGCACCGTCTCCAGATTCCCGGAAGCTACAATCTGAAGCATTGGCTCTATCATGTCCGGTGACAGATCCTCCAGTCTCAGCGCTTCGCCAGCCCCTTTATTTTTCATTGCGGCGGCAATGTCTTTGAGCTGATTCGGACCCAGAGCCGCGAGCATAGATGTTACTGATGCCATCAGATCCTTATGGAAGAGATTCCTGTAACGGATCGCTGTTGTAGCATTGGCAAAAAAAGGCAGCGTCTTCTCGCTGCCGTCAGCTGTGGTCAGAGTGATGTTAGATATCATACTTTGGTTCCTCCTGTTCTTTTTTCCGTTGCGACGTCGCAACGGAAAATAAAACAGCGTCATGGATGTTGAATCGCATGACGCTGTTCCATCTTGTTATTATGCGGCAAGTTCCGGCTGATATACCGTCTCATACCAACTGCTGTATGCCTCCGGCTTGGTCTCGGCAGAGCTCCGGGCCTTCACAATGTTCGTATCCATGTTCGCGTTGTATATAGGTGCGACGGTCAAGCTCAACTTCTCCGTCTGTACGTCAATACCGGATTCTTTTGTCTTTCCTTCCACGCTGGGCCGTGAAGCCGTGCAGTTGTACATAACATGCCTGATCTGGTGCTTATCTCCGTCGAACTCGAACAGCAATGCGAACGGAACGCTTTTCGCCTCCGCGTTCTCGATCAAAATACCGTTCTTGTCCTTGATATCCCCAAGTACGTCCTCTCTAAATTCTTCCGGGATCAGGGCGCTCTCGTAGTCGCCGGTATAGCCGTTATTTGCACTCGTTACGTAATAAGTGATGCCGTCTGCGTAAAAGGGCTTAGTTTCGCCTTCTGCGCTGAACGACATTGATACGGCGCCGGGCCACTTTTTCACATCTCCGTAGGTAGCGGTGCCGTCTTCTGCAATGGTCGCCAGCGCATAATGCACATTCTTCAGATTGTACTTCACTTTGTTTTTATTCATTTTGTTCGATCCTCCTTTACAATTCGTAAAGCGATTCGTAGAAATCCTCGCTGTCCAGATATACCGTGTCCGCCGTCCGCCTGTAGTACAGACCGTCTGCGTCCAGGAGTGCTTCCAGTTTCAGCATCATATCCATCATTTCGTCGGGCGTCGAAGCATAGATTTCTATATCGACGCCGGATTCGTGAGTGTATACCACACCGTCCGCTGAAAAATTCGACTTGGCCACTCTCCTGTAAACAATAAAGGGCGGCGGTATCGCGTCCGATTGCTTGAAATGATCATATCGGTAATCGTATCCGTCCTCATCACGCATACGGCCGAGAATATCTTCGACCCGTTCATCCATTCTTCGCAATTTGCTCAATCGCCTCCTTCATGTTCTTGACGGCGTGCTCTTCCGCCGGTCTGATGTGCGGATAGGCCGGAGCTCGCCCGCCCTGCCTGAGAGCATGACCTTTTTCCAAGAGGTGCGTGAGTTGGTATTTGCTCCTGTTGTAAATGACCGTTTCCGTCCTCAGGCGGGAAGTTGCGTCCGTCTTGACCGTCCATCCGGACCGGTACTTGCTTGTCCGCACAGGAGAGCCTGACTGGATCTCCTTCTTGGCAATTTCGGCGACCTTGGTGACCGCCTGCCTGGTCTGTTCCGTGAGATTATCGCCGTAGTCATCCAATATTTTCTGAATCTCTTTTTGAAAATCCGGAATCTTTATGCTCCTTTTCCCTGCCATTACTTTTTCCCCGCCTTCTTCTTAGGCGGCTCCGAATCCTTCTGCGGCTCCAAAGGTTCTTCTGCCTGCTGCCCCGGATCCGTCAAGGAATCTTCCTCCTGCGGCTCAGTATCCTTCTGCTGCACTACGGCTTTGGCTAATCCCGACTGGATCAGCGATATGGCAATATTATCGGGAATATCTGCCTCGGTTCCTTTTTGTACGAAGTTCGCCCCTTTGGCGAATGTTTCAATCGCTATGATTCGCATTTTTGTCCTCCTCTTCAATGCTGACTTGTACTGACTGTAGTTCCCACAGGCTCACGCCGCGCTCCGGCTTGACCTGTATGCGCTTGATCCGGTACTGCTTGCCATCTGTCAGGACGACGGCAATGTCTTGCGCACTGACAAGTTTTGTCCTTGGCACCTTGATCACTCTATCTATGCGATCCGTGCCTGCAGAGGCCTGCGCCTGATAAAACCGGTTGATGCCGACAGACTGCTCCTCGAACCGCAGTATGCATTTGCGCTTTCCTACCTTCCGCCCGTCCGCAGGCTGATAGACTGCTACTACACCGTCCGGAAATGTCTCAACTTTTTGTTTGGGCCTCATATCGTGCGACCTCCTTTTTCCGGCGCAGAGAGTTGATTTCCGGTGAATAAGTTACTGTGAACTCATCTGTCATTCCTGCCCTGTCATACATCAGATAGTTGAATAACAGCCCCAGCGCACGGTCGTCTCCTAAGAACGCCGGCGCCGATCTCTCGACGCCGGTCTTGTCTGATAAGTAAGTAATGCCGCGCCTGAGCTGCCCTTTGAGTTTCTCGTCCGTTGCGTCGTCCTGCCAAGTGATATCCAGGTAGTTCTTCGCTTCTTGCAGTAACTCTTCTGTGATCTCTATCGCGCTCATCTTGTTCCTCCCGATTACGCCTCAACTGCCTGCGTGGTCACCGTGTTCATGACATTAACGCCCCAGTACTTAGGCTCCAGCTTAGAGATGTCCAAGCGCAGGAACGACTGATTGTCCTTGGGCTTGCCGTTCCCATACGCCACGATCTTGTAATAACGCTGATCCTCGATGAATTTATAGTCATCGGAAAACTGGATGCCGCGCTTACCGCCCACGCCAAGGAAGTATCTCTTTCCCATGCCGAGAATCGCTTCGCCTGATGCAACAGCTGTAGACTGAATAATCTGCGTCTGTACGGGCAGCACATCATTGGCATGCTTGCCGTCCGGTGTCACCATAGTGGTCGCCGGCATTACCAGTTTGAAATAATCGACAGGGTTGCACACCAAGATCAGTCCCTTTACAGGACGATACTTGCCCTTTGTCGGCTCTGCTGCCTTCGGGATCCGGAACGCCAGCTGTGAGAGCAGGTTTCCATAGGTGGCCACGCCCAGATCAGTCACTGCGACCTTGTCCTTCTGCGGATAAACGCCGCCCTCGACGGAAACATTGTCTGCAACATTTCTGTCCATGCCGATAGGCATGTTCTTTCCGGTGCCGGTCACGATCGCATTCTCATAGCCGCAAGCCAGCGCCTCGGAGAGGCATGTGCGGATATACGAATCGAGCCATACGGGACCCAGCTCAAGAATATCCAGATCAATGGGCATGAATGCGGAGAGCTTGAACTGGCCCAGCTGGATTTCATCGAATCCGCTCTCCAGTTCCTGCGTGATCGCACTGCCCAGCTCGCCCCAGGTAGCGGTGCCGCCCTCGTCCACATTGACGAGGAACTTGGTGAGGCCCGTAGTATTGACCGTGTCGACTGCGGCCAGCAGAGGATGCTCCTGCTTCATGTCTTCCATTACCTGAGAGATAATGGTAACGGGGAACGTCTTATCGGCATTGACCAAAGCCATTTTGATGTCCCCGCCGTTCGCTTTCATTGCTTCGATCAGGTTGCAGTAAAACTCACGTTCCTGGCTCGTCAGGAGGCGCAAGCCTCTCTGTGCGAGTGCCGCATCGTCTGCTTTGTCGCGCATCTCAGAGGCCTGCTCCATGATAGAGTCATGGATGTTCTCGAACATCTCCTGGATGCCCTGCTCGAACTCTTCGACGTTTCCGTCTCTTGCCGCAGCGGAAATCTTGTTTTTAATCTCCATCTGCGCCTGTGTCATTTTACAATCTTTGTTTTTCATGATGTCTCCTCTCTTTTTTGGAAAATTAAAAGGCTTAAAATTTGAAAAAGCCCTTTGCCTTCGGTTTCTGTGTCTGCTGTGTCTGCTCTGCCATTCCGGCTATCCTGTCTACCTGTTCCGTCAACCGGACTACAAGCCTCTCCATAGGAGCAGTGTCAATACTGACCGTGTCGAGCGTGCCGGTCGTTACTGCCGCGATGATGGATCCCATTGCGCTGTTCGTTGGCACGCCGTCTTCTTCTGCTGCGCCTGCAATCTCCGTTGCAAATCCCATCGCCAGAGCGTCTTCCGCCTTGATCCATGTCTCATCCTTGAGCATCTTCGTCAGCTGGCCATCGGATATTGTGACGCCGCCCTCCCTGTAGGCATTTGCCGCCGCGTCCGTGATGATGCGCAGGTCGTCTGCTGCCTTTTCCAGCTCATCAGGATTCCCTGCAGCTCTCGTCAATGCCTGGTGGATAAAGAGCAGGGACGCAGCATTCATTATCCTGCGCTGGCCGGCCATGAAAATAACAGACGCTGCACTGGCCGCAAATCCCTCGCATATAGTCGTCACATTCCTCCGCTTCAGCGCATTGTAGATTGCGAGCCCTTCTTTAACTTCGCCGCCGTAAGAATTGATATGCACTGTTATCGCATAGTCTTCCGGGATCTCGCCGAGCTGATGCACCAAATCATACGAACTGACATCTGCCGGGAAGATTTCGTTCCAATCAGCCCAAGTCTTGCTTACGATGTCCCCGAAGATCACGATGTCTGCCTCTTTTTTTTCGTCGTTCTTCATCAACGAAAAATAAGGTATGTTAGTCATCAAGTACCTCCTTTTCTCCCTGTTCTGCAGGGGCATTTATATCCACTCCTTCCGGATCCACGCATGTAAGCAGGTCCTGAACGGAGGAGTAGTTCTTGGTCATCCAATGCTGCCAGGCCCATGGCTCATCAATCACATCAAGGCCAAGGCGCGTCCGGATATCATTTACACAGAACGCGCCCGATCCAATCAGCTTGTCTATCGGGTTGGCTACATCGAACAGGTCGGCATACCTTATGCCGCTTGTGTTCGCGCTCACATACGTTCCGGCGAATACCAGCGACTGGCCATATAGTTTGCGATTGATCTCTGTCTCTATCATTTTGATCAGAGGCTGCACCGGCGAAGTCATGAACGCAGCGAATTCCGTGTCCGTGATTCCCTTGCCGGTGCCAATAGAGGATGGCAGCCCAAGCGCCAATGATGTAAATTCTATGATATCATCCATCAGTGCTCGTATATCCCGCGTCGTGGACGCCTGTGCGGATCCTTTGTCCTGTTCCTCGTATTTGTACCCTTTGAATAAGGGCAGAACCGCATTTTCTGCCGTAAAATAGCGTCTGAACTTATCGTTGATCAGTTCATTATATTTCTCATCGAAATCGGGCTCCGCCTCCGCAAGATCATCGATTTCTAATATGCCCCGCCGCCCTACGTTCCTTGAGTAAGCGTTTGTGCTGGTCTTAAGGAGCTTGCCCTCCGCTGCTGTGATGCCATTGAGCAGATTCCGGATCCTCGTGCCTTCGATCTGTAAGTGCATCACGTCGGATTCCCGGAAAACGCCTGGAATTAGCTCACCGTCTACTACAATGTTGGAATAGACATCACCGGAAAGACGCTTTTGCACCGAAAAACTGTCAGCCACATAGCGGAACTCATGATATTCCACGACCAGCGCCTCCTGATGCAGATACAGCTGCGCGACTAAGCACGACATGAATTCCTGGCGCGTCTGCTTCGGGTTCGGAGAATAATTCCATGCCCAATATTCGCCGGATCTTACCTTTTTCCCGCGACGGTATGTCTCCCATTCCACCGCGCCCAATGCATCACCGATCCGCCGCACGCATGTCCAGAATGCCATGCGTTGTATATATACAGATATCGCGTCCATTGCCATATCTGTCTCGTTGTCCAGAAAATCCTTGACTGCAACTCGTGTAGCCGGACCCGTATTCTCTTTATCTCCTCCAAAGATCCACCGAAATATATTAAACGCCACTTCATCACCTCTCTAAAATGTCGCCACATCCAGACTGCGCCTCGATCGCGCCCTTCGTTCCAAGATCATATCCTCACAGGTCATCGCCGCGACGAATGCCATGAACGGATCGGTCTTCCGGCTCTTTGCCTCGATCTTGCCATACACATAGTTACCGATATCCGCATCATCCGCACAGCCCAGTTTTCTGCCGGAGCGGATCATCTTGGCATTGTTCGTCGCCCATCTCAGCTCCGGGGCATCGCCCCATACGAGCCATTGATTGACAAAGCAGGAATCGATTACCGGCACCACCCGCATGATGTCCGACGGGCGCACCAGTTTTAAGTTCTTGTTCCCCTTGGTAAAACCAAGATCGGTCAGATATCTCGCAAGTAGCGCATACCGGAAATCATCTATCGCTGCGGCACGGATCATGTACTTGCGCTTGTTGTCATAGATATATTCCGTAATGAGTTCCGGATGTATCTCCACGTCATCCACCAGCGTGAGCCTGCCCTTGTCCACCCATTCCTTCCAAGGACACTTGAGCCTCGGAATGTCCTTAGATGCGGTGCACATCCACGAGTGCGAGATGTCATAGCGTTGGTCACCTTGCTTGAAGTGCAGATCTACTGACATCCAGTCCGTCGTTTTCGAGAAATCGATCCCGACAACGCAGCTCCAGCCTGACAGATCCGGCAGGTCTCTGTTCGTCGCTTTGATGTTGGCGTAATCCGTCACCTGTATTTCCGTAGCTCCGTCCGGGCAGTTCATCCGTTTCGACATGAACGCCGGCAGCCTCTGTGGGTTCTTTTTCCAGTCGCGATATTCTTTTTCAATTTCCAGCCTAAGATCCGGCAGGTATGGCAGCGACGGATTCGCTTTCTCCCAGTTGGCCGGGTCGTGCACCTCTTCTTTCTTGTCCAGACGGCAGACGAAAGGCAATAGACCGTTGTCTGGGTCTCCCCCGAACAGAATTCCCTCTGCTGTTTCGATAAGATCATCCAACGGTCCCTCTCTGTTGTCCCCGTTGGTGGTGTAGTAACTGCGCCGTGGGTGCCTCACCTTCCCCAGCCCGGTGACGAATACATTGATGTTCTTATAATCTTGGTATTGGTGGATCTCATTGAAGACCACTATCCCGGAACGCATACCGTCTTTACCGCTCGGATTGTTCGTCCGCCCACGGACCATTCCCCTGGTCTTAAGGCCCTGCACGCTTTCCGTCTTCCACTTGTAATGCTTTTTCAGCCGTGCCTTAAATCCGGAATGCTCGAAAGCGTCCACAATATCCAACACAGGCCGCAGCGCCTGCTCCTCATTATTGGCGCATATATCCACGTCGTACTTTGGGATCCCATGGTACGGGGATGTCAGGCAGGTCGCTTCGAATGCAATGGTGCCGTCCTTTCCTGCTCCCCTGCCGGTCAGACAGAACAGTTCCGGCCATCTTGGCATCCCAGAGTCTTTCCAGAAGGTGCAGTCATGCAGCGTTATCACAAATTCCTGCCAGGGGAACAGCTGCTCGAACGGGAAATACTTAACAAGGCCCATGTAATGATCCGCAAGATCCTCGTCTACATAGATGTCCTCCGTCTCGAAGCAATATCTTATATGTTTGACCAACGCCTTGATATCTTTGCAGCTATTAAGCCGGCCGGACTCCACAAGCTCTACGAACGGCTGTAGATGTCTGCTCAGCTGCTTATGCTTATAAGTCGCAGTCATTATCTTCCTGCTTCGAGACCAGAGACGGCTTGATCCCAATGTTATCAAGGATCTTTGTCATTCGCTCGGACACCTTAAGCACGCTGACAACGCTGTCGTTCTGCTTGGTGCCGCTCTGGCCACCGCCGTTATTGTATGGAGTGACCACACCCCGATCCGTGATATCCTGGAAGAGTTTGTTCTTGATGTCCCATAGCCGCATATAATCGTCTACAAGGTCAAGATAATATTTCCCTGTCGTACCGTTCTGCTCAAGCTGCCTTTTTAAGTCCTTTTCGATTGTTTTTCTGTAATTTTCAACATTTCTCCGCAAGATCCCACCTCCCATTACGCGCGACCGCATTTTTTTGGAACTGTCGAGGGCCTCACCGGTCAGTGGCGCGCCGCTCAATCATCCATTTTCCGACCGGGGGGAGTGCTAATCCCATCGTTCTTCCGTCAACGGCGGATCTCCTGGCTCGCTCCACTTCCTGCATCTGTATCCGTGCGCCTCCTCATGGCAGTCATGGCACAGGCTGATCAGGTTGCGCTCTTTTTTATGCGTGATCGGATCATGATACCACATCTCCAGTGCCAGTTCCGGATGATCCTTTAAGTGATTGACATGGTGCACCGTTGTGGCCTTTTTGTACCTGTGATACTTGTGCCTGCATGTCTGGCACTCATACCTGTCATACGCCAGCACTGCTGCCCTCACTTTTTCCCAGCGAGACCAACAATAAAATGCGTGCGGATTTTCCCGCGCGCATTTTTTTGCGTAGTCTTTTTCACGTTCCGTCATTGTTTTCTTTTTTGTTGCGACGTCGCAACAAAAAAGAGAGCCGTAGCTCTCTTTTTCCTTTTCCATTTATTTTATTTTGAGACTTGCAGCTTTTCTTTTAAAGCTTCTTGCAGTACTTTGGATACATTTATACGCGCCCTTTCTGCTTCAATATTCAACCAGTTGGGCAGTGTAACATTTCTTCTGACGGTTTTATTTTCGTGTTTTCTTCGATACTCGGAAAAATCAACATCGACATACGTAAGAATCCCTGTTGAATAATCGAAATCTTCTGTATCTTTTTTCGCTTGCCTTATAGCTTCCTCTGAGGTCGAAGGAATCGGTAATTCGATACCATCATCTTCAAAATCAATTCCTTTTAGTCCAATTGCATCGCGTGCCATTTCAATTGCATCTACAACGCTGATTCCTTCGGTATAAATATCCATGTCCGGTATATATACCAAAAAATCCGCTCCATGTTGAGCAATAAATACGGGATATGCTTGTTTCATAAGTGGCTCCTCCATTTGCATTTTTTTGCTTTCGTATATTTTCATAAGCCAAAGAATCCGGGGACTATTTAAGTCCCCATTTTCTTAGGATTTTCTTTGCCGTTATCTCGTTTATTTCAGTGTGCCGTGGAACCTGTTCTGTATCACTTCCCCTTTTATAAGTATCGTGATTTCCTCCATGTTCCTTAAAACGAAATCCTGCATCTTCTAACTTTTTTATGAGGTCCCGTCTCTTCATAAGTGTTCCTCCTTATGATTTAATTATACACACTGCATGCGCATTTGTCAACAAGAAAATACACATTTTTTACACATTTTTAGGAGCCACATCAGCAAATAACGAGTCCTTTATATCCCTCCTCATGTCCTTTCCTTTTCGCGACTTCCGCCAGCCGCATGCCTTCACCTGGATGGTGCAATGGAAAATTAAAAGGAACCAGAGTCATCTCCTCTGATTCCTTTCTTTAGTTTACACTATAGCACAGGCGCATGGTGACGTCAAGTGTCATTTTGGTGATATTTGAATCCGTCCGCACGACTTTCAGATTTTAATTGTAAAGCAGACCGGCACCCGGAGTTTCGTATTGCATCTGCCAGCGCCGGAAATGCCATTTCTGTCGACACCGCAAGCGCCTTTATAAGAGTCGCCCACGGCCGACAGCAGCCACCAACTGTCCCGGCTTCCTCCGTCACCGGCCCCCTTTATCCGGTTCCGCACATCCTTGAAGATCTCAAACTGCTCTCCCTCCTGCACCTCGCTATAATAGGAATCCTCAAACACCTCATACTCCGTTGGCAGCCACAGTTTCAGCGGAAAATGCTCCTCTTCACCATCCACGATCTGAAGGCATTCTCTTTCATCAATCACCGCCCGCAGCCCCTCCGGCAGCCTCTTCCATACCTCGGTATTCAGGTGCCTGCACAATGTGGACTTCCTGAAGCCTCCGGCATTTCCGCCCTGCTCATTCCATGCCACCCTTTCCGGCATGCAATCCTTGCTGATGAAATGCGCCTCTTTCTCCGTGATGTGCGCCACCACATAAGCCATCTTCTGGCCATCCTTCAGCGTGTCCAGAATTTCATCCCCTACATGGAGCCCGCCCTCTCCGGCCTTGACCATCTCCTTCACCTGCTGCCATTTCGTTCTTTCTCCTCTCGTTCTTCTAATCTGCATTTTTCTTATCCTCCTCGTATTATAGAGTTATACCCACTCTTTACCAACTCTATGGTTTCGGGTATGCTGTTTAAGATGCTGTGGATTGGTTTTTTCCTCCTACCGCACAGACGGTTTTTTGTAGGCTCCAACCACAGCCTCTTTGTCACAATGTTAATCAGTTAGATACCGCATGACGGTTTATGTTGAACGAGGTTACATCGGCAGAGAGCCCTGTGGATCTTACAGCATCAAATACTTTTAAGGAGGATCATCTCTATGATCTATGTTGGCATTGATGTCGCCAAGGACAAGCACGACTGCTGTATCCTTGGTCCTGACGCCCAAAAGCTCTGTCCTGTTTTTACCATCCCAAACAACAGGCCCGGCTTTGACGAACTGTACCTGAAGATCTTTTCCATGTGTGAAGACAAGACCGAAATAAAAGTAGGACTTGAGGCTACCGGCCACTACTCACTCAATCTCCTTGGCTCGCTCATTGATAAAGGTCTGACCACCTGTGTTATCAACCCGTTACATACTAATCTTTACAGAAAAGGTCTAAGCCTTAGAAAGACGAAAACGGATAAAGTCGATGCCTTTTCGATCGCTATGATGCTGATGACCGATAGGACTCTCAAGCCCTACTCGAACACATCATATCACAACGAAGAGCTAAAGTCACTAACCCGTTATCGGTTTGATAAAGTTCAGGACCGTGCTAAGCTGAAAACCTCCGTTACCCGTCTTGTGAACATCCTGTTCCCGGAACTGGAAAACATGGTTCCTTCCCTCCATATGGCTTCTGTCTATGCCCTGCTGGCTGAATTCCCCGGCGCCTCTTACATCGCCGGCTGCCATCTGACAAGGCTGAAAAACCTTTTGAGAATTGCCTCCAATGGTCGTTACGGGCGTGACACGGCTATCATGATCCGCGATGCTGCCAGAAACTCCATTGGCTCCATCCTTCCAGCCAAATCCATGGAATTGAAACACACCATCCATCTGATACAGGTACTGTCACAGGAGATCGGCGAGATTGAAACTTCCATCCAATCCATCATGGAACAATGTCAGTCGCCCATTACTAGCATCCCCGGTCTCAGTTACCGAATGGGTGCGATGATCCTGGCGGAAGTCGGGGATTTCTCCAGATTCGACAACGCCGACCAGATCCTCGCCTTTGCTGGACTGTCCCCATCTACTTACCAATCCGGGCAACTAGATTCTGCCTATGCCCATATGGAGAAGCGCGGCTCTCGCTATCTACGGTATGCCTTGTTCAATGCGGCAAAATATGTCTGTCTCTGGGATAAGACCTTTGGGGCATATCTTGCGAAAAAAATCGGGGAGGGCAAACACTATAATGTTGCCGTGTCACATGCTGCAAAAAAGCTGATCCGGACGATCTACCGGATGGAACTGACCGGAGAAACATACCGGGGATAATTTTCTAAACGCCATATCCTTTTCTGAGAGCACCTTTACAGATGCTCTGTTTGTCATGCAGTTTTCAAGGTGCACAGAAGCCGTTTACACGCTTCTGTTTTATCTGAAATGCGCTTTGGCAATTCATTCAAAAAATTCTCATTTTAGACTTGACTTTTAATAGTTAGTCTATATGGTGAGATCCTTCAAACCTTTTATATGTATTCTATATATTTGTCGCTTACTTTTATTCATTTTCGCTTCTATATCATTCCAGCTGAGGAGGGCAATGTAGCGCCATGTCAAGATGTCCTTTTCTTCCGGTTCCTTAATCAATTTTATTGCATCACATATCTCCTGACATATATTAATGCAATCATACTGGAGCTGCCGATATGCCGCCTCCTCACTGTCGAGACGCGCTGCGTATTCGGACAAATCCCCACTGCCATGCCTGCCATGCCCATGAGGCAACCCATCCAGTATAATCGCAGTGCCCATCTTGCTGGAGCGCAGAATCCTGATTTTTTCTTCTTTTTGCTTCAGTCTGCCTTGGGCCTGCTCATACCGCTGGAGCCATCGTTTTTTGTTCTCCAGTTCCATCTTGTACCTCCCGTACTGTTCTATAAATTATCCAAGGTCTCGATTCCTTGAGGTCCTGCAATGATGAAAATCACTGGCCAGAATCTCGAACATAACAGCATCATGCAGCAAGCCGTCCTGCAGTTTGGCTGTCTGCCTCAGATAGCCGCACTCTTTACCGCCGTAACGCTTGATAAAACTGCGGTATGCCTTGATTGCCGGATTGTCTGCATAGCACAACCACCCTATACGGTTCATGTGATAGACCTCAAACAGATCGAAGATACATTTACGCACATCTCCAATAAACTCCATGATGCTTTCAGTCGTATCCATAAAGCCCATGAGACCGAAGTGTAATGCAGACATGGATTTCCAGTCTATGTCATACGATATGTATCCTATAACCTTGTCACTATGCCGTGATACAGACACAAGACAGTGGCAGTTTTCGTTGTTATCCGGCAATTCATTGCCATAATGCCCGCATGATGCCGTGTAAAACCTGTATTTCGGATCATACCAGTGACTCGCATATTCCTCTTGCAACTCAGTTTTATATAATTGCGCCGGTCTCAGCATTTTGTTCCCTCCTTCCGGAGCACCGGACACCCAATCCGATGCTCCTTGCGTATTTGTGATGTATCAATCAAGTCCCCAAAAGGCTATATATATTTGTCTATGCTTCCTGAGTGAACTCTTCCAAGGTCATCTGTCCCTGAATTTGTTCGTCTTTGGCCTGCACGTCCATCACGTTAGCGATGTCAGTGGCTAGACACATCGCCTCTCTGTAGGCTGCCTCCATGGCCTGCATATCTGGATTATCTCCGGCCGACAGAATCATCTCATTCAGCTGATGTGCTCGCCTCTTGACGTCGTCCCAAGCGGAATGCTCTTTCCTGGCAGCAGGCTCGTCTACGGGTGCCTCAGCCTCTTGGACCAACGGCTTATAATTAAGACCTTCCGGCCCACAGTTTTGGCATGCTCTTATGTCTCCGGTAAGGTCCGAGGCGTTGGCGCATTCATCGCATAAAAGCTCGTCCTCTATCTCCGCAACTTCCTGAGAGGATTCCTCCTGCCCTGCTGCCTCCGGCTCCACCGGCTCCACTGCTTCCTCCGGCTCTTTTTTCGCTGGTTTTTCTTTTGCTTGTTGCGACGTCGCAACGGCTCTTTCGGGCTCCGCATTGCTCGGACAGGGCGCCGCAACGGTCTTTTTTACTTTCGCAGTGACATCTTCCTTGTCTTCTGCGTCATTCTCTTCTGCGTCGTTCCTTGCCATATCATTTTCTGTTACATCGTTCTCTGCCACGGCGTTATCCTGATAAAACGCTCCATGATAGTCCCCGCCCTGTACATTAGGCCATATATACAGCCGGAATACGTCCCGCAAAAAGTCCATCCAGGTCATGGCCACAATATCACACCCCATTTGCTTATACTTCACGCCTCCGGAATAATCATATAGGCACAGATAGACGACGCCTTTTCGATGAGACATTACACCGGAGGGATTGATCAGCTCCGCTGCGTCCTTTGGATTGAGCGATTCCTCTACCATTCCTGTCATTATCGTATTTAGGAGATCTTTCTTGTCTCTGAAAAAGTCCGCAACGCACTTCTCGAACGGAGTATATGCAACATGTGCTTCCGACGCCTGCTGCCCTGCGATCTCTTCTGACGCCTGCTGCCCTGCAGATTCTTCCCGTGCGAAATCTTTCAAATTTCTGATTTCCTTAATTGTCGTCTGTTCCGTTATCAGCTGGCACTCGCTGTCCGGCAGCGTGAGCATTTCTGAGAGTTTAGAACTGGAAAATCCTCGGTACTCCGCTTTTAGTTCCAACGAATTGCCGCCGTCGCTGAACTTTTCGTTGATTGCGATAAAGCGGCTCACCGTGCTCTTGCCCAGTCCGTACTCTTTATGAGCGAATTCAAATATGTCCGCAGCACCGTCATACATCCCTGAATCCCGGATCTGCTTCAATCTATAACCTATGTGAACAAA
>CANQUQ010000031.1 GCA_947627115.1 uncultured Acetatifactor sp. | reverse complement strand
GTAACATTACGCCTCCCGTAAATATTCCCCCAAACAGGTATTGTAACCGTACCCATAATCCGGTTACATCTCGTACCAAAATAAAGGAACGTACATGTACCTTTTGAAACGTCAATCTACGTACCAAATCACAGTACAGTGAATATAAATATAATGAACATAACGTGTAGATATAATCAAATGATTATATATCAATATAATTGGTAAGCTATAGAGCCTATTGATAAGCTAATTGTATAATCTAATCATAGGAACGTATAATGCGCCCACAATATGCGCATATAAAATGCAATTATTGCATAATATAACATACTGATTGAAATAACTATAATATTATCTTATCATAAGAACATATAAAGCACTCATAATAGGTACATAAACAATACAATTCATATGAACGCATAACGCCATATTAAAATGAAAAATATACCAGTGAAAGTCCTTATTCACAATTTGTGCAAACTGCTATAAACAAAATGCGACATTTGTTTTATTTTTGTGTAAATTGGCTATTGACAAAATGCGACAGTTGTGCTATACTATAGACAACAAAGGGAGCGGACAAGCCCCCAGAAAGAGAGGAAAAAAACAATGATTAAGTATTACAGACCCGCCAAGACTGAGACTATCCGCCGGGTTGCGTGGGTTGACGAAAACGGCACCAAAGTTATTGCAATTATAGGCCGGGTTGATGAAATGATACGATTAGACATAATCGAAAGTATCAATCCATTTCCGACCCGTGCGGATTTGGAACATTGGGTATGGGTCACCAACAAAGGCATAGTGTCACATGATTTTGAGACGCTGGAAGATGTAAAAGCTGACGTTGCCAAGCACCATATATATTGGCACTAATTATTAGGCTGCCCTATCGGCCACACGGGGAGAGAGGAATAAAAAATGTATAAAGTAAGATTTGCAGTTTTGGGAGTCAACGGTACTTGCACTGAATATTTCTGGACCAAAAAAGGCGCTATGTATTTTTACGACCACAGAAACTACGCCGATTTGCCCGAATACGTGCGAAACAAGGCTGAGCAAGACGAGGCGCGACGCGTTCTATATCGTAACCACTGTAACCAAGAAAGCGCGTACACGCAAATGGACGAATTATTTGCAAAACACGCCGGAATCAATGTAAAAGCGGAATGCGAAATGCTGGAATCCGTATATCTGGGAATGGGATTCCGCAAAGATGAAATCTAGCCGAAACGGGAGCCGAACCGCTCCCGTCACCCGGAGCCGCCCTTTCCGGGTCTGATGATGGCAGGGCAAAACGAAAGAGGAAAAGAGAGGAAAAAGAAAAAATGGGAAAAGCTGAAGCTGAATATACCGTCTCCAAAGAGCAATATGAAAGGCTGGGGGCAGTATACAACATGATCACCGAAAAATGGGGCAGGGCGATATTAGATCGCGACCGTCTACAGCGGGAATATGCTAATTACCAGCCATCTGGAGCGGATGACCCCAAATTGCTGGAATATGCCAACAAAATCGATGACGCAAACAAAATAATCCAATTTTGGAAGGGAGCGGATCGAGGGTTTACGGCATTTCTCTCCGCCTATTGTGGCAGGGAAATTGCCCCGGAATATCGGTTGCCGAAAGAGTCGCAAGCAATGATTGATTTTGAGAAATCCATTTACGGCGATTGGAGAATTGATGAGGCATTAACTTGTCCGAAACCGTGGTAACGGTAATAAGGCGCGTGGGTATGCTTGACAATTTGGGATAGTACACAAAATACAACATTTGTTTCAAAATTTTGTGCAAATTGCCTATTGACAAAATACCACAAATGCGTTATAATAGAGACAATAAAGAGGCTGCCCTATCGGCGAGACGGGGAGAAAGAGGAACAAACATGAAATACATTATACGAGAAACGATCACACACAAACAAAGCGGGGACGAGTATAAGTATAAGCGCGAATGCGAAAGTACCGAACTAGCCCAAGTCCGTGAAGAATTTGACCTGTTTTGCGACCAAGAAGAGCACGATTTGAGAGCATTTCCGAACGCCGGGTTTGCAATGGTATGCCGCCTAAAGTATATTGGCAAAGACGGTGAAGAATACACAATGGAAACCTACGACTACGACCCCGCAAATCCCTAACAGTCGAAACGGGAGCTTAACCGCTCCCGTCGGCGGGAACCGCCCCACCCGTCCCGAAGATGACAGGGCAGAGAGGAAAGTCAAAATGAAAGTACCGAATCAATCTGGAGAAATCCGGGTCAAACAGCCGAACTGCGTATTTGCAGTCAAACCGACAAGAGCGTCCGACGTAGTCGCATACGACGAGACAGCCGGGTCAATCAAAATAATCTACTCCCACGGCCTACCCTATTATTTCTTTGTTCGTAAACCCACCGGGTCGGCGATGTGGGTATTGACTGAGATGTCAACTGGCACCCGGATTGGAAATTACAGACAAATCAAGCAAGCTATATCTTGCACCCAAGATATGCTGGACGACGGCCATCTACAAAGAGCATTTTCCGCCGAACAGAACAGGGAGCTAAAGTGCAAGATGAGACTATACGTTACCCGCCTGAGCAACATCCCCGGAACGCCGATCATGAGCATTTACAAGGAAATTTTCTCCCGCCCTAACTATGGGGAATTGGACGAAATCAAGGAGGTAGAATAAGAATGGAAGAGAACAAGCACAAATCCGGCTATTACGCCGTTAAGGAGATTTGGCACAACCCCACCGAACAGCTAATGGAGCACACCGAAACACCACTCCGGCCACGATTGTCCGAGGCAATGCGCGACTATTATGAAATTGTAAAAGCGGCATTGGACATGAAGAGGGAAACGAACGTATACGAAAACATCAGAATATCCGTTATCCTATTTTGGTGCGACGTTTCCGGTGCGCACTACCCATTGGACAGCAAGGACATCACCTAAGGGAGGCACAACAATGTTGACCAAACCCAAATATCAGCTATATTCCGTCCGGGTCTACTATCCCCCGGACGGAGCGCACAATGAGATTTTCTGGGCAACCGATTATCAGACCGCCGTCAAGTATGCAAAGGAATTCCATGCCTATGACAAACCCGTCTGCCACAACTACAAAAAACGGGAGGTATTTTACGACACCGTCGCGAAAATCAATGCGTTCTGGCGTTGGATTGACAAGACCGATCATTTCTATCACGATTTGGAAGGGTGGTACTAACATGATTTGGGAGAACGAGACGCACATTATAGTGTTTGAGGTGTGCGAACGGACGCCGTTTCGGACAAGGCACCAATACGGAGACATTACTGCGGAATTGAGCAAATTGTCGCCGGGTCGGGCGACCGCCGAAGAAGTCAATTGCCTGTTGGAATCGTGGGTCAAATGCACGGGAGTGTATGAGACTGACGCAAAGCGACTACTACGCAGATCAAGAAAAAATAGATATGCGATTGAGCGGAGTGCGACCGTGCTTATAAACGTAAAGAATCCAATATTTGATTTGGAAAAATGTAAACAATATAAGGCAATTTACGACGATAAGAAGGAGGCAGAGAAATGAGCAAGCGCACGCGAATCGCTATCACAGCATTTATACTTGCAACCGTCCTACTTTTCGGAGCCGTCCTATCATGGATGACCGACCCCGGCAGGGTTTTAAGCGTCTATGCTCTCTTCGTCTCCGCCCTTTCGTGGGGCGTCGGCCTAGGCATTATGATTCATTGTTTGTCTCACGATCAAGACGATCATTCATAATTTGTTTACAAACAAAATACCACAAATGTGTTGACTTTTCCGAGTGACTATGCTATACTAGGAGCAAGGAGGTAAGCTAATGGATTTTTACAGAGAACTACTCAAAGACCGACAAGATTTAGTCAACGCCTATGACCCCGTCGCAACGACGCCTAGAGAGGCCAAGTATATAGCGCAGGAAAAGCAATTTTTGCAATATCGCTATATCTACGGCTACACAGTCACGCAATGCGCCGAGAAAATGGGCGTAGACCGATCCACAGTATACCGGATTATTACGAGAATTAAATCAAGGGGGGTAAAAAATCATGCCTAACACAAAACCGGATAAGCCGCTCAATCGCAAGGAGCAATACCTGAACAGGATTTCCGGAGACAACACGCAGGAGCTACCAACTGAGGATCTGAACCGAGAGGAGCAATACCTTCGGGCAATCGTCGACCACGTCGGAGCGATCGAGGAGGCGACCGACGGAATAGGCGAGCGGATCACGACGCTGGAAGCGGATGTCACAACCGCTACCGAAACCGCCGAAGCCGCCAAGGCCGCCGCCGATGAAGCTAAGGAAGAGGCAAGCAAGGCAGGAATAAACCTGCTGATTGGCACCAACCGAGGGGCAGATAACTGGGCGAGTGCGAATGCTGATGTTCAGGGGGTCGGTTATGCCAATGCTTACGGCAGTCTTCCCTATCAGACGATGAAGGCAACATCCAGCAAGAACGAAGCTCCAGTACTCCGATTTACGGTCAACAGCGAATTGGCCAAACAGACGCTTAAGCCCAACACAAAATATACTCTGTCAATGGAATTTTCTTGTGCTGTCGGTATTGTGCCAAGTGCAAAAGTCGGCGCGTGCATTGGATTATTTAACCCTGAAGATAACCTAGCGAGAGCGTGGACAGATTACGTACAATCCGGCACGATCATGTGGACGGCGGCATTCCAGAAAATACATCTGACGCTGACCACAACCGAGGAATTTGCCGATTTGCAACAGCCCTATTTGTGGATCGTCGTCAAAGCGGCAATGACCAAGGGGGACGCAATCGAAATCCGCAACCTCTCCCTCGTGGAGGGCGAAGGTGGCTACCGTGACTGGCAACCGAACCCCTACGAAGTCCCCGAACTAGCCGCAAAGCTGGACACTGTTGACGTTGACGTTTCCGGAATACACGACAGCATACAGGGCATTGACGAGAGCATTTCCAGTTTGGAACAGAGCGTCACGGGCATACAGGCTGAGACGGCTGGGGTCGGCAAGATCACCGAGAACGGGGCAAACATCGTTTCCAATTTGGTAGAGAACTGGGAGCAGGGTTCGGTTGACAGTAGTATTACGGGGCTTCCATACGATACAATAAAGACAACTGATAGTGCAAGAATCAGAGCAGTAAAACCGATTAGAACAAATCATCCATTCACGGTTAGCGTTTCCAATCCAGACTATGAATTTGGTGTAATAGCCTTTAATGACGCAGACTTGTATCAGGCGAATTTGACGGCGCATTATGTAGCAGGAAAGCAATATTTCGACACCGATTACGCCAAGATTGCAATCATTATCCGCCGCGCCGACGACGCCCCCGCAATCACCCCCGAAAATATCCTAGACGTCGGCCTAAAAGTCCAGCTAGGCAACGTCGATCTTCCCATCTACACGCCGCCCACGGTTGACATCAACGCCAACGCCGAAGCAATCGCAAAATTGCAACAGAGAACCGTATATCCGCCTGATGTTTATAGAGGAGACAGCTTTGGAGGCCTAATTGTCAACATTACAGGCGATCCAGTAACGCCGGACGCAAAGACGGCAATCATAGAATTCGGAAAATACCGCATGGTCTACTACCCCGTCAGCGGCCTAGTATCAGTAGCAGTCGAATTGGTCAACTGGTCGTTCTGCAATTACACGTCCACCGAACTGGAACAACTCTCCTTCACGATTCCGCAAGCTATTTTCAAACCTGACGGAGACATGACTGTTCTAATGCCGGGCGGAATAGCAATGCTGATCCAGCCAAGTGGAACAGCAACATTCTATTGCCCATGGATTCCGGCCCAAGACAGCACAGTCTCCAAGCGTGTAGACGCATATGGAACCGGATACTTTACTTTCACCTATTTACGAGGTGACGGCGCAGGGGGGTAAGTCCCGGCTCATCCGGAGGTTCCTCTTCCGGTGGCGAAGATTTAAGAGACGATCGCGAGTCGCCGTTCGGCTAAAATCACAACGGGGATTCCATCGAATCCCCACACGCAGGGGCAAGCGCGCGGTCTATTTTCCTCTACCGTCGCGGGTGCAAGTCCCGCGCCCTGATCCAGTCCGGCCGGACATAGCAACAAAAACAGAACGAATAAGAGAAAGGAGTAAGAGCAATGCCAAGGGCAAGAACAGTTTTGAGGACCTTTGACCGTCTGGAGCTCTCGCTGACATCGTATGATCGCACTACGAAGGAACTGACGCAAGATACCGTTGAAGTCCCTATCGGCAAATACGGCAAAGGCGACGAACCCGAAACGACCGAAGAAGCCAAAGCGGAATATCTGACGTCTGCGAACAAATTGTACAAGCAGAACGGAGTGGAGCGCATGGCAATCGCCGTTGAGGGTGTGAAGAAGATCAAAGTCCAATACGAAATGCCGGAGGAGAAATTCCTATTCTTCGCCGAGCGTAAAAACTAGCACAGACACCAGTACAAAAACAAAATTTTATGAATTCAAAGGAGATCAAACGCAATGCAAGGTTACGAAGCAAAAATTTTAGAGGCAAGCAAGGAACTGTCCACCCGTGAGAAAATCAAAGTCAAGAATCTGTCCGACGCAAAATCTCTTGACGCGCTGACCGAGAACGGCGAGTGCGTGGAGATGGAAGTAGCCGCATGGGTAAGAATGCAGGTACACAACGACAAATCCACAAACAAAGATTACGAAAAGTACGTGCTTTTTGATCTTGAAGGGACTGCCTATGTCACCGGATCGGAATCGTTCTGGACTACGTTTATCGACATCTGGGACGAACTCAACGGTGAGGTTATGCCCATCAAGATTTTCAAGAAGCCATCCAAGAACTATCAAGGTAAATCCTTCCTGACCTGCGACGTGGTCTAAGGCTTACCACTAGCAATCAGTCAACCCCCCGATTCGCCGTCGGGGGTTGACTAAACCAAAAAAGAGGAAAAGAGGTTGATTTTACATGGCAAAGACACCGAATCAAAAAGCATGGGACGCAGAGATTAAGCGGATCATGCGAGAACTGCAAAATACAGGCAACGCACCGAAGCTGACAAAATATATCCCGAAGAAGCCACAGAAGATCACGCAAGCAGACCTAGCCAAGCTAAGAAAAATCACACCGGGCAATATTAAGGGGATCAAATTCGGTGCTGAACCCGAAACGGGCGAGCCGAAAACCGTCGGAAAGAAGAGTGAGCCGCCACGGAGAATAAGGCGAACGTCTACCGATACTGAAATCCCAAAAGGCCGGACGCACACGCCACAGTTAAGAGTAAAGGGTACTGAGGGAACCGGAGGATCAGGCGGAGGGCGTAAGAAGCAGACAAAGCCCCCGAAGCCGCCGCTGACACCGGAGGAGAAAAAACGAATCCGAAGCGAGGCCGGAAAACGTCGCTGGCAGAACATGAGCCAAGAAGCCAAGGACGCCGCGATCCGCCGTATGCGTGAGGGGGCGCGCAAACGTCGGGAGAGCATGACCCCCGAAGAGCGTGAATACGAACGGCAGAGACGCTCCAAACAATCTAAGGATGCATGGGCAAAGAAACCGGAGGACGAAAAGGAAGAGTTAAGACGGGAACGATCCAGACGGTCAAGGGAAGCATGGAATAAGAAATCCGAGGAAGAGAAAGAAGCAATCAAGGCGCGACTGCGAGAGGCCGCGCAGAAATATAGAGAAGAGCAAGCGAGCAAGGACAAGACACCGGAGGAGCAAGAGGAAGAGAGAAAGAAGCGATCCGAAGCCGGAAAGAAAGCGTGGGAAACAAGACAGGAGCGGCAGTTTGAAGAAGAGGAAGAGGAGGAAGAGCCGGATGATCAACCTGCTCCTGAGCCTTCGCCGGAACAGCCACGTCCCGAATACGTCGCACCGTATGCCGCAGTTGAGGATGAATATATACAAAACTATCTATTCGATTTCAACAGGGGACTTGGCGTATACGATGAATATATTCGCCACCTGCTCCAATACGTACAGCGCGAAGGCGGAGACGTAACGAAGCTATTCGACATTTTGGAGCGTCTGCGCTGGGACGGGAAACTAGCCGAACGAGTCCAGCATGGGTATCTTTCCGAACATACGCTGACCGAGATGAAAAACGTGGTGAGTGCATTGAAGAATGAAGGAATCGACATCGGGCTAGATGAAGACGACATCGAAGAACTGTATGAACGGGAGGTTGGAATAGCCGAAGCCTACGAGCGAGTCGGACTTAGCTATCACTCCGTGATCAAGCGGTTCGCCGACGCACAAAGAAGGAAGCGTCGGGATGAATGAAGCGCAAGCAGTTTCGGTATTTTGTAGGCGATTTTGAAACAAGCGTTTACAAGGGGCAGACAAAAACCGAAGTTTGGGCAAGCGCGATTGTTGAGCTAGGCACGGAAGATGTTATAATCTTTCATAGCCTACCGGAGACAATGGATTTCCTACTAACGATTCCCGGGAATTTGTGCATATACTATCACAACCTAAAATTCGATGGAGCGTTTCTGCTGGACTATTTCATCGCACAGAAGGGCGTTCCGCAAGCCCTCTACCATACCGGAGACGGCGAGCTTGACTTGAAATTTTACGAAGATCAGGCAATGCCGGGCGGGACAATCAAATACAGCATTTCGCACATGGGGCAATTCTATTCGATCACATACCACCAAGGCGGACGCTTTATTGAGTTTCGGGACAGTTTGAAGCTATTGCCCTTTTCCGTGAAAACGATAGGGGAATCCTTCCAGACAAAGCACCGGAAGCTGGCGATGGAATATGAGGGTGAACGCTATGCCGGGTGTACGATCACGCCGGAAGAGAAGGAATATATCGCCAATGATGTTTTAGTTGTCAAGGAGGCGTTGGAATTCATGTTTTCGCAAGGGCATGATCGATTGACGATCGGCTCCTGCTGCCTGAACGAATTTCAGACCGAATGCAATCCGGCAATTGACTACAAAGAATACAAGGCCTTTTTTCCGAATCTTTCACAATATCCAATTGATCCGGAGGACTTCGGATCAAGTACGGTAGACGAGTATGTACGCAAGGCATACCGTGGGGCATGGTGCTATTTGGTAGACGGGAAGAAGGGAATCCACCGAAACGGAACCACCGCCGACGTAAATTCCCTTTATCCGTCCGTTATGCACAGCGAATCGGGGAGCAAGTACCCGGTAGGTGACGGCCAGATGTTCAAATTTGACTCTACTGGACGCTGGCCGCAACTGCTGGGGACAGGGGAGAATCTGGATTTCTCAAGCGATCCTGAATACTTTTATTTCATCCGCTTTTCGTGCAGGTTCGAAATCAGAGAGGGCTACCTGCCTTTCATCCAGATCAAGGGGAATCCGCTATACTGCGGGAATGAGTGCCTGAAAACTTCGGATTTTTATTCTAGCAAGGAAGGGAAATATTACAGATACTGGACAAGCAGAGACGGAACGATACATGATACAAGAGTAACATTAACAATGACATGGAACGATTTCGAACTCTTCCGAGAGCATTATATCATTAAGGATTTGGAACTTCACGACGGCTGCCGATTCTATGCCGAGTACGGACTATTTGACAAGTACATCGACAAATATCGGGAAATAAAAATCCATTCTAAAGGGGCAGTTCGAACGCTGGCAAAACTATTCCTAAATAACCTTTACGGCAAACTGGCAACAAGCACAAACTCTTCATTCAAGATCGCCCGAGCCGTGGAGGGACGCGATGGATTGAAATTTTACACGATAGACGAACACGACAAGAACCCGGTGTACATTCCGGCAGGAGCGGCGATCACCAGCTATGCCCGGTGCTTCACCGTCCGAGCCGCGCAGAAAAATTTTCACGGAGTGGACAAACCCGGGTTTATCTATGCCGACACGGATTCGATCCATTGTGACCTTCCACCGGAGGAGATCAAGGGGATCACCGTTCATCCGACCAATTTTTGCTGTTGGAAACTGGAATCATGCTGGGACGTAGCCTATTTCACTAGGCAGAAAACGTATATAGAACACGTCACGCACGAGGATTTGGAAGAGATTGAACACCCATACTACAATATAAAATGCGCGGGTATGCCAGAAAACTGTAAAAGATTATTCGAGCTAAGCCTGCTGGACATCGTTCACAAAGAGGAAAAGACAGAGGAAGAGAAAAAGGAAATCGACGAATTAACCGACGAGGAATATGAGTTTGTGAAAACAAAAAGGGAGCTAAAAGATTTTGACATCGGACTGAAAGTACCGTCCAAACTGCTGGCAAAGCGGATCAGCGGAGGCGTGATTCTAGTCCCGACGACCTTTGAAATGCGATAAAAAAGTGGGGGCAGATCAAAACGATCTACCCCCACAGTATCAGACACCGTTGCGTCTTAAGAGCGCGTAGCAACTGCGGGCGATCAGACGGAGGCATATTTTCAGCCCTGCTATCCGTCCGACACCAAGTAAGAACACACCGGATGATACCAAATTAAACCCGTTTGAGGGACGGTCCAAAGTCAGTCACCGTGGTGTACTGCGAGCCGCCGCTTTTTGTGAAAGCTCTCCACCTTCCGGGGCGGACATCAATGTGCGTGTAAGCGTCCCCGATTTCAATTCCGCCTTTTGTGCCGAGAAGCTCTGCGGCATACAGCCCGACGGTGAGCGGGGTCACGCCCTTCACAACAATATCTGCCGCCTGACCTTTGAGGTGCAGGGAAGAGGTAGAGCCGCCGACCGCTTTATTGTGTGCGGGTGAGCGGTAGCCTGAATTGATGTTGACATTGGTATTAAAATGGTCTCTGATCTGCTGGAGGATCACCACCAAGTCGGTGTCAATCAGGATTTCGTCCGATCCGTCTTTACAGGCAAATTCGGAGATTTTGAAGTTCGGTGAGATTTTCTGTGAACCGACCAGCTTTTTAGAAAAAGTAAGTACCATAAGAAAAAATTCCTTCCTTTCAATATGAAATACATTTTATCAACGCTTGTTTTGACTGTAGATTCTTAAACCGGAAAAATCCTCTCTCGAAATATTGACGCAGAGTGGCAATGAAAAGATCGTTCTTCCGAAGTAGCACGGTATTGATCGAATGATCGTCAACCGTCACCGTGATTCGTGTTGGAAAAGTGGGGTCGGCATGATCGTCGCAGTACATATAGCCAAGCGACCGGAATTCACGGATCGCAAAAGGCTTTCCGTTATAATTGATCGTGGCGATATATCTTGACTGTCCGGCAGGGCGTTCCACAAAGGCGAGATTATCATTCAGATATACATTCTGCGCGGCATATTCGACATAGGCGTTTGAAGCAAAGGCCTTGTTAAATCCGCTACAAAGTTGAGCTTGCGCCGCTGATTCCACATAGCCCTGCTCAAGGACATAACCTTCGCCTCTTAGAAATTTCGTCTCCGAATTAAGACGTTCCGCAATTCCCATTGCCGTATAATAGGGGTTGATCAGCGTAACGGCATTCGAGCACATATAGACCGGAACATACCGAATCTGTTTTAACTGCCCACGGGCAATTGTGACATGAAGGGAAATAAACTTTTCTACTTCATTGTCGCAGTAATGATTTGTTTCCGACTGGAATTCATCGAAGAACATACATGAAACATCCGAAAACAAATGCGAATACCGTTTAATTTGATCCGCCGAATTCAACGCTATCGCATAGCCGCAGGGATCGCCGTCAAGATACAGTTCATGATAGATTCCTCTCGCTTTGCGTTTGGAAGTCATGTTTGTTCCGGGGAAGAACAGCGTCTTTATATCCTTATAAAACTTCTCCGCGCAATCATCCAGTTCATAGATGAACCGATAGATCAGGGCGAATTTCTGCGACTGCTTAAAGAACCGATTCATCAGAAGCCGGGAGAAATACGTCGTTTTCCCGCCTGTTCGGTTTGTTGTTGCAATATAGATTTCCGGCTTTTGGCCGTTTATATCTGATAGGGACAGCAGTTTTGTGCCATCGTAGTATGACATAGTTAACTTTCCTTTCATGCTCATTATACTACATTTATAGCATTTTGTCAAGATGAGCGTGCAAAAAATATGAGACATAAATGTTAAAAATATGTAAACACTCTTGACAAGTGTTGCAAAAAATGCTATAATGGGATAGAAAGGGTGGAGGATTATATGAGTATAGATCAAATTGTTGCGATGATCTCTTCAGTGGGATTCCCGATAATAGCGTGCGTCGGGCTATACCACATGGTCACGAAAACTCTGAAATCATTGCAAGACGTCGTGCAGGCCAACACGGACGCGATACAGCGAATGATTGATACCTTGAAAAACGCAAAGAAAGGGTGAGGGTAAGAATGCCGAAACTGACAAGAGAAGAGTATGTAAGTAAGATTAAGGAAACAATTGGAAAAGATGAATCCGATGAAGCGACCGCCCTGATCGGAGATTTATGCGACACATACGACGCGCTGTCCGCTGGCGCGAATGATAGCGAAGTATGGAAGCAGAAATACGAAGAGAATGACAAAGCATGGCGGGAAAAATATCGGAGCCGCTTCTATGAGGGGGACGGACAGGTAATACAAGAGTTTGCCGCTCCTGATCCAGAACCCGCAAAGAAGCCGATGAACTACGAAGATTTATTCAAAAAGAAGGAGTGATTTCTATGCCTAGAAAAATCAGCGAGGAAACCCTGAACGCTTCCGTCGTCGACATTATGAATGTGATTCGACTGAATGCGTCCCCCGAATACAAAGCGTCTGTCCCGGAAATGGAATCGGACGCTGATCGCCCCGCTGTCGGTTCTGTTCTCTACGGACATCCTGCCCTTGCCAATGAGTGGCTCAATGCCCTGATTAACAGGATCGCAGTTTTCCGCGCGCGTTCGATGATCTTCAATAACCCCTATGCACGATTCAAGAAGGGGTTCATTGAGTTTGGCGAAACGATCGAGGAAGTCTTTGTCGAAATGGCTAAGGCGAGAGAATTCTCTGTCGCGAAGGCCGCCGGACGTGAATTCCAGAGAACCGCCGCCGACGTGCGTTCTGCTTTCCACGTTATCAATTGGAAAGTTCAATATCCGATCACCATCCAGCGGCAGGACATTAAACAGGCTTTCTCCTCTGCGGACGGAGTGATTGATCTGATTGAGCGGATCATCAATAGCGTCTATCAGGCCGCAGAATACGATGAATTCCTGCTTTTCAAGTATCTGCTGATCAAGGCCTACACCAAGGGCAAGATGAAGCAGATCAAGATTGGCGGAGCCGGAACGGACGACGCCGCAATTGCATTCCGTGGGACTTCCAATCTGCTGGGCTTCCCGTCCACGATGTACAACGAAGCCGGAGTTCATACCACTACACCCCGCGCCGACCAGTACATTTTCATGGATTCTACATTCAATGCGCAGTACGATGTTATGACGCTGGCTTCTGCGTTCAACATGGACAAGGCCACCTTCATGGGGCAACTCATGCTGATCGACAGCTTCACCACGTTCGACAACGACCGATTCAATGTGATTCGGGAAAACAGCGATATGCTGGAAGAAGTGACCGACGCGGAGCTTCAGAAGATGAAGAACGTGAAAGCGATCCTCTGTGATTCTGAATGGTTCCAAGTCTACGACAATCTGGCCGAGTTCTCCAATACGAGAGTCAATGCCGGGCTGTATGACAACTACTTCTACACTAGCTGGAAAACCGTTTCGTATTCGCCGTTCTCGAATATCGTCGCGTTTGTCACCAACGAAACCGATGTTGCTCTTCCCGAATCGATCACCGTCACGATCACCGGAAAGACCAAGTCTGCGGCGGCAACCGTTCTGACGCTGGACGGTGTGCCTGCCGAAGGTTCGGGCGTTGCGTCGAGCGCGATCAACTACACGCAGACCGACACGCTTTCGCAAGCTGGAATCGGCGTACAGAAATATGGCGCGATCCTGATTCCGGAAGATCAAGAAGCTACCGAAATCGAGATTTGGGCTACCATTGACGGACAGGCATACAAGGCCGCAAGCACGATCACGGCCAATGCCGCAACGTCTGACGTGGGCAAGACGGTTACTCTTAACAAAGAAGAGTAAAAAGACAGTGGGGGCAGAGGGCAACTTTTGCCCCCATTCTAAAGAGGTGCTAAAAGATGGCATACGTACAACCGAGTTCGAACCTGATCCTATTCGCCGGAGTGGAGCTTGACAAGGACTATCGTGCGACGGCGTGGTTCCCGAATGAAATCCGTCAAGCGGCGTGGTTTGTGAACAAGCACGTTTACAAGAGCTATATCGATTTTACTTATATCCGCAAGTATGAGAACGTGATTCAGGTTCCAGACCTTGTTACGGATTTGAAGGAATACAATTATTTGCGATTCCAAAATTACCGCCAAACTGATCAGGGGAACTATGCTAAAACGTACTATGCCTTTATTGACCGCCGGGAATATGTCAATGAGAAATGCACGAATATCTATTTCACCGTTGATCCGATCCAGACGTATATGTTCGATTACAGCGTCGGGTATTGTATGGTGGAGAGGGAACACGCGCTGACGGATGAACCGGGAGATAATCTAGTTCCGGAGCCGCTTGAAACATGGGATATGCTCCCGCAACGGCAAGTTAACCTCACAACTTTTGGATTAAGTCAAGGGGGAAATAGCCGTGTACACCAAGGTGTAGTAATATATTTTTTTCCAAATATCGGCGAAGGCTTACCGAGCATTGACGAGGGGAAGGGTTTATTTTACGCTCAGAACAGTGGAAAATATTGCGGACTTACCTGTGTCGGATTGACATTTGCTACTAATGTTCTTAATAGATACGATATACCGCTAGGGACAACAGAAACAATTAACGCACTGACAAAGGCAGGTTGCACAATTGCAAATGTGCAAAGCGCACCAGAGTACGTTATCACACTAGGTACCGAAACGTCTCTCAGTGCGCTAGTGGGCGAAGCAGGCTCTATTGAAAATAGTTTCGTGGATAAATATTACCTATTAACAAACATTGTTGATTATGAACGGATAGTGGGCAAGACGGGTAGTGACCTGAATCAAGTAGTTCCACCGCCTGAAATTCAAAAAAGAAACGGATTCAAATATAGAGATAATTCTCAAACTTATACCTGCCGCAACAAAAAACTAGAAACCTATCCGTATAGATTTTGTCAACTTTCGTCTTATGGTGGGGATAATACCAAACTACGTTGGGAATTCTTTAAGACTAGCGGCCTTGCTACCTTCAAAATCCTAATAAATACCGCGAATAAATTGACGGCAACTTGCTTTCCACAAGACTATAAGGGTATATCCCTGAATGACGATATTCAATTGGGCTATGATAATATACCAACAGCAAATTATACTATAGATTACTATACCAGATGGATGGTGGAAAATAAAACTGCTCTTGCAATGGGTACAACGACAAGCGCGGTTATTGCATTATCTAAAGGACTTATTGCTGGCGCATCGCCGTATGACTTCGCACAAATCGGGCAAGCGGCTGGAGATGTTGCTAGTGCATTTACACAGGTGCAAAAAGCAAAAGATTCCTTTGATATTTGCCAAACTGGGCAAACATCTAGCGATATATCGTTCTGGAGAAACCGCATAGGGTTCTACGCTACTGATTATGCAATTACTGGCGAACAAGCAGAAGTACTTGACAGCTATTTCGACCTATACGGTTATGCACAAAAGAAACTCAAAAAGCCTTATATCTCCGGTGCAACACAGTTCCCCCGCGAAGCGTGGTATTATCTCAAAACAAACGGCTGTCGAATTGATGTGACAGTTGAAAATGGCAAATACTCTATTCCGGCGGATGACGAAGTTCGGATTTGCCAAATCTATGACAACGGGATCACGTTCTGGAATGTCGAGCACGCTACTGTCACAATTGGTGACTATTCGCACAGTAACAAGACGATTGAGGGGTGAAGTAAATGGGAAATAAGAAACGGTTCTGGGAATCTGAAATTTCAAATAGCACGGCGTACTACCTCTATTATACCAGACTGCTGGAAAAAGTTCTAGCCCGGTTCGAATGGTTCAATCTGCCAGACACGATAGACGCAAGGTTCCTTGAGATGGCTCTTGTGACAGACGGCCATGTTCTCTTTTTCGAGGATGAGGAGCTGGGCGGCCTGCTGGCTCTTCGGTGTACGCTGACTGGTGGATTCAATATTTACAACGAAGCCCTTCGTCGGGATGTCTTTTCGAATAGTGGGTATCATACCGTTCGATCCATCAATGACAGCGTTTTGATCTACAATAATTTCATCCGCAATGGCGATTGGATGACAATTCGAAATTATGCTTCACGGCTATGGGAATATGACCGGATCATAGACATTAACGTCCGAGCGCAAAAGACCCCGATCCTGATTCGATCCACGGAACAGGAAAAATACAGCCTATTGCAGGTGTATCAGAAATTTGCCGGAAATGAGCCGTTGATTCTTGGGAGCGACCACCTTTCGCCGAATGCCCTAGAGGTTCTACGGACGGACGCGCCCTTCAATGCTCCCGCAATCTATGCACTCAAGATTCAATTGCAAAACGAGTTCGACACTTACTTTGGCATTCTCAATGAGAGTGAAACAAAGAAGGAACGGTTAACTAACCCTGAAATCGCTGTCAACAGCGGTTCCACAATGGCATTCAGAAACAACGCGCTAGCTATGCGACAGATGGGCTGTGAAGCAGTTAACAAAGCATACGGCACCAATATCTGGTGCGAATACAGGCAAGCACAAGATGAACTTTTGAGCGGAGGTGCAGACGATGGCAACGTATACAGTAGAGCTTCGGACGATATGCGAGAATCTGGCAGGGAAGACTGAACACGTAGAATATCCACAGATTGACGAAGTTATTGCACAGGTTGTGGATAAGATCATCCCGGCCTATCCTGCTCCGAATATCTCCGACGGCGAATCAAAGCAGAAAGCTTTCAACAAGAAGTTCCTGAAACATTTCTGGGTTCGGGAAATCGGTTGCGAAACTTACGGGCTATGGCGGCTAAGGCTGGATCAAAAACTTAACGAGATCATGCCTTACTATAATCAGCTTTACGAAGAGGCCGCCCTTCTGGCAGGAAATCCTTTTGACAATGTTCACCTTGTGACTGAACGGAACATTAAAGAAGACGGCGTCACCAACAGGGCAGGGAACACCGAAACATCGAAGCAGGGCAAGGGCGGCAGAGAAACAGGCTCCACCAGCGACACGACCACGACAACCGACGGAACGGTCAACACCACGTCCAGCGGAAAATCTGACGGAACATCTACCAATTCGAGCGATACCTATCGGACTGACACCGACCGATATTCCGACACTCCGCAAGGCGGTATGGAAAATTTCGGGGAGCGGTTAGAAGATAACGAATGGATCACCAATGCACGAATCGTTGACAGCAAGCAGACAAGCAAAGATACAGGCACCACCACGGCGAATACAAGCGGAACCGTAAATGAAACAAGCGAGAGCAACGGAACAAATAAGAACAAGTTTAACGAAACGGAGAACACAGCAAACGAGGAAAGCGGTTCTGAAAACTACACAAGCGACACGAACAGAAAAAATAAAATTGACTATGAACAAATATTAAGTGGCAGAGATGGACGGTTCACTTACGGGAAACAGATTGCGGAATATCGGCAAACACTGATAAATATCGACAAGATGGTTCTCGATGAGTTGGCTACGCTCTTCATGCTTGTTTATTAAGGGGGTTTGAAACAAATGTTGCATTTTGCGCCTATTTGGGATTTCGCATGGATACCTTTTGTTCCGGTGCTTCCGTCAGAGTTTTCTGAAGCTCTTTCGGCGGGCGAGGTGGTTGCGAAAAATATGTATAATATTGGGCAACTGACAAAGACTGTAAATGAGATCGTTGTGAAGTTGCAGAACCTGACCGGGGTTCCGGGAGTGTTTACGGTAAGCCGAGTAAAGGAGGTACCGGGCGGAGATACCCCGTATCAGCAACGAGTGTTTGAAAAGGGTGGAGCAAGTGGGATTTGGGTTACCAACCTAACCGAAGTCGAGCTTGTGCGCGCATGGATCAAGGACGACAACAACAACAATCACCTGTTCGCTGATTCTGCTGGAAAGACGATCGAGAACGGCCTGATTTTCGTTATTGATCAAAAAGACGATGACTGGCAGTTCATGATTCTGACCACCGACGGAAAGCTTTATACGGCAAAGGGAAAGTATTCCGAAATGCCAAACGACGAGAGCAAGGTTAAGATGACGGATGTACCGGACTTGGCACAGCTAAAGGCAGACGTGGAAACGCTCAAGTCGGAGATGGCAACGGCAAAGCAGGATATAACGAACCTGAAATCGGATATGTCAACTGCGAAGCAGGACATAACAAAACTAAAATCGGATGTTTCCGGCCTGACGCAGCCGCTGAATTCACTGACTAGTACCGTGACACAGCATACTGCGGATTTGGAAGGTATCAAGAAGAACACGCTGGACAAGATCACGAGATGGACGAATCTGGAAACTCGACAGACGAATAAATTCAGAGACAGCGGCGCAACCGTAAACCCGAAAGGCACAGGTCCACAAGACAAAGGCGTGTTTATTGCAACAACTGGCGAAGTTTTCAACGGAACAGATTATCACAGCTTTGAATATAATCTGGCTCTTCCGATTCGGTCAAGCAACACAATCAAGGTTGTTGCGGCGAATGGCGAGGAAAGCCTAACGCCAGTAGAAGACGGAAAGGGCGCGAAGTATGTTGCATTTGAACTTCCAGACAACTATAAGAATTTGCCGTCGCAGTTGGCACAGATTCAAGCGACGCTGGCCAAACTCCCGGTTATTCAAACGGGGCATGAGAAGTTTGACAATATTTCGCTTGGGGCAAACCGATTGGATCACGTAGTTACGTTCCCGAAAGCGTTCACTTCTACGCCTAGGGTGGCTATAAGCTGGTATGGGTCACATTATGACGCGACAGAGCCGACGCCACCGTCTCCGGAGGATCGGAGCTTCGGGTGCGTGATTGTTGACGCCCATTCGATTACGAATACAGGGTTCAAACTTTCAGCGGCACTGATTGAGGATTCGGCTTCTTCGATTGCAGTTTCGTATGTGTACGTGGATTGGATCGCTATAGAGGAGAAGAAATGAAATAGGGACGAGAATGTTCTTGTGATAAGGAACGTATATGTCGCTTGATAAGTGATGTATACGTTCCTTTGATTGAGTACGGGAAGGTACTAAAATGATGGCGCTATTTAGAAAATCGGTATTGTTACCTACC
>CANQUQ010000030.1 GCA_947627115.1 uncultured Acetatifactor sp. | reverse complement strand
TACGGCGGTTTTCTTTGTTGTTGACATTTTTTGTAAATCATTTTACAATGATGTCGTATAAAAAACGGTCGTTTTTTATACGGCAAATAAAAAAATACGATTTATGGACGGTCATGGTCAAATAATTGTCTATAAAATAGTCTATAAATCAAAGTCTATTTATAAAAGGTTCAGAACGATTTTTAGACTGACATTTATTCGGCGTTGACCTTTTGGTACGAAGGGTGGAAATCATACGGTGCAGTGATGGGATTATCACTATCGTCCGTGCTGCCAATATCAAGCCATGTATCGCCAATAAACACCGGAGAAAAATCCACCTCGATGACCTGATCCCCGTCCATGACCGTAAAGCATATATGGATCTGAGGAATGACATTGCCGCTGTATTCCTCTGGGATCAGCTCATATGTCCCTGTCGTAGTATTTCCTGAATCGGCATTGTAGCATGTAAAGGTATAGTCCTCGTTCAAGGACAGCTTCCAGAAGGTGCCTTCTCTGTCGTATTCATCGAAGGTGCCTTCCCATTCCGTGCCGGGGATTGCTGCCATCTGTTTTTGAGCGGACCCATCATAAAAGGCCTTGTTCTCCTCTTCTGTGGGATAGTATATGCCGTCCGGAGGATCTGTCACTTGGGTTGCCGGCTCCGATGCAGCTGCTTCTTCCTGATCCTGATCCGGAAGACTGTCTGTGTCCGTCCCTTCCTGATCCTGATCTGGCCGTACAGGACTCTGATCCGCCTCATCGGTACGTACCGATGAGGCGGACTGCTCCTGTCCTGCAGGAGCATCATCTGAGCCCTTTCTGAAGACCAGGGCGAATATGATCAGCACGATAATTACAAGAACAGCAGAAATGATCAATACTATTTTCTTTTTTTCCATATTTCTCCTTTCGTTATTTCTCTTTTTTTGGAAATTCCTTTTTGAACTTGAACTGATGTCCGCTGACCGTCGTCCCGTCCGCCTTGACATAGCTGTACGGTTCCACGCCTTCCGGAATCAGATAGACGTCATATGTCCCCCCTTTCTTTGACGTCAGACCCTTGAGCAGGATCTTCTTGCCGGCTAGCAGGTTCTTGATCTGACTGTCGGATAATTCTGCACCCATGATCCTGGACACGTTCATGCCGCATTTTTTGGCACAATATGCGCCAAATTTTCCTTTGACCACATCTCCGCCACAGTTGGGACAGGCGCCTAAGCTCGGCTGTTGGGAGCGTCTTTCTGTAAATGCTGCCTTCAGATCTCCGTTCTCCAGGGCGGTCAGGCAGGCTTTGGTGAATTTCCAGATAAAATCATAGATGCCGAGCATGAACTCCGCTTCTGTTAGATTGCCGCGCTGGATCTCGGCGAGCTGATACTCCCATTCTGCGGTCAGATCGGGCTGTTTGATCTGATCTACAACGACGCCCATGAACTGAACTGCCTTATCCGTTGGTAATAGTTTATTACCATCTCTTATAATATAACCTGTTTTTATAATATTTTCAATGATTCCGGCTCTTGTTGCCGGAGATCCCAGGCCGCGATCCTTCATGGCAGCCCTGAACGCCTCATCTTCTATGTCCTTGCCGCATGTCTCCATGGCTGACAGGAGCGTATCTTCTGTATACGGTTTAGGAGGCTGCGTCTTTTTCTCCTCCTTCCGGACGGCCTTGGCTGTATATTGACCGCCTTCCTGCAGCGCCGGCAGGATCTGCTCTTTATCCTGCTCCTCGGCGCCCTTCTTCAGGAATGCCTTCATACAGTTCACGATGTTCCGAAAGCCGGCGTCTAAGACGGTCTTTCCGGCAGCGTCGAAAGTGACGCCTTCGATGTCCAGGGCGACCTTCGTGGTCATATATCGGTATGGAGCATAGACTGCAGACAACAGCCGGAACGTGATCAGTGCGATGATGTTCTTTTCAGCAGTGGGGAGTTCCTGGTATGTTTCAGGGGTCAGGAGCACGGTCGGCAGGAGCGCGTGGTGGTCGCTCACCTTACCGTCATTGATCACATTTTCTACATTGATACTGTTAAAGTCATAATTTTTTAAATTTAAGACTTCAAAAAATCCGTTATCCTGAAGACCGTCGATCAGGATCTTGGTAGAGCCTGTCATATCCGTCGTTAAGTACCGGCTGTCCGTCCTGGGATATGTCGATAATTTTTTTTCATAAAGAGTCTGCGCAAGATCCAGTGTCTGCTGCGCGGAGTAGCCCAGCAGACGGTTCGCGTCTCGCTGCAGCGTCGTCAGATCATAAAGGGCAGGAGGATTCTCAGTCTTATTTTCTTCTTTTATGTCCGTTACCGTGCCTGTCCTGCCGGCACAGAGCCGGATCAGTTCTTCTGCTCGCTCGGAGGAATCTGCTCTGGTACGTGCCTCAAAATGCAGATCGTCTGATGCGAGCTCTGCGATCAGGTTATAGTAGGTCGTGCTTTTAAAATCTTTGATGTCCTTTGAGCGCTGCACGATCAGATTGACCGTGGGCGTCTGTACACGGCCGCAGTTCAGCGTGCCGGCATTCTGGTATAACTTCGTGTATAGGCGGGTCAGGTTCATGCCATAGACCCAATCTGCCCGCTGCCGGCATCGTGCAGCATAATAGAGGCTGTCGTAATCGCTGGAGGGCCTGACAGAGGCCAGACCGTCCCGTATGGACTTTTCCTCCATTGATGATATCCAGAGCCGCGAGAAGGGCTTTGTGCAGCCGGCCTGTTCATAGACGAGCCGGAAGATCAGTTCCCCTTCCCGTCCTGCATCGGTAGCTTCTATTAGTTCGTCCACGTCCGCACGGTGCATCAGCTCCTTAACGATCTCGAACTGATCTCGCGTTCCAGGCGAGACCATTGTGCGATATGAATCTGCGCGCGGAAGGATTGGAAGATCCGCCAGGTTCCAGGTCTTGTACGTCTCGCTGTATGCCTCCGGCGGGGATAGTTCGATCAGATGGCCGACGCACCAGCTCACCAGATAATTGTTTCCGGATTTATAGCCCTTTTCGTTCTTCGTGGCGCCCACGACCTTGGCAATCTCTCCGGCCACGGAAGGTTTTTCTGCAATGATCAGTTTCATTTGTTCCTCCTTTACAAATATAGACCCAGACCTACAGTTACCAAAATAAGCGCTATCATCACAAGCAACATTCCACGAAAAGCTAATTTGGCAAAATACTTTGGCAAGACCAGAGCAAAGCCAAACCTACAACACAACAAAATCACAGGAAAGGCCAAAATTAGACGATACATAGAAATCCCAAAAACCTCATCTGCCATATAGATCTCCTTTGAATTTTTGAATTTATAAATTTAAGAAGTCATAAATTCTGGTGCTTGTTCTTCAGCTCCACCAGAAGGGAGCGGAGCTCTGTCGTAGGCATGTTCAGCTCCTTCGTCAGTGCGACGATCTCGAACGTTTCCATTTCCGCGATGCTTTTTTTGAGCTCTGTGATCCGGTGCTGCAGGGCTGCCTGTTGCTGCAGGGCCCGCTCCAGTTCTGCGCGCTTTCGTTCCAGCTTTTCAGCCAGGCTAGGTTTTGCCATTTTCTTTCTCCTTTCTTAGTCTTGAATTTGATCCTCTTCGATCGGGCCGGTGTAACCGTCCAGATAGAATGCAGCGGACGTTTTATAGCCGTCGCCGTCAAAAAAGCTCTTTCCGATAGTGTATTCCAGATGCAGATGCGGGCCAGTGGCCGATCCGGTAGAGCCCACCTTTCCGATGACCGTTCCCTTTTGGACAGCGTCTCCATTGATGACGCTGACCGATGACAGGTGGCAGTAGACCACGTCGGCCGTGGCGGCCTCGTTCTGCACTCTGACATAATTGCCCCAGCCGTCCGCATCATAGCCCACATCGATGACCATGCCGGTCAGGACATTGTTCACCGTCGTCCCGTCCGGCTGTGGGATATCTATGCCATTATGCATGCGCAGCTGGCCATCAATTGGGTGCCATCGCCAGCCCCATCTGGAATTGACGGTATACTGTCCGTCATTGGTGCTCCGGAACGGATTGCCGAGCTCCTTTTTGGCCGTATAGCAGCCCACGGTGTACATGCAACCAAAGAGCGCCTGCTCTTCCGCCGTCAGTACGTCCGGTTCCTCCTCCAGATATTGGGCCACGTCGATCGATGAGATATAGATGCTCATGTGCCATACCTCTTCCCCGTCCCGCAGCTCCCGCCACCGTCGGCTGGTATAGGTATGCAGCTTGGCGTGCAGATCTTCGATGTCCGCCTCTACATCGCCAAAATGATAGTCCTGGTACTTGGCGTCCAGATACATCAGCACATAGTCCGCGTTGGTGTATATGGTGATGTCATCGGCCGGCACTTCCGGACTGCCCGGCCGGTCATCGTAATAGTAATCCACCTCGTCTACAGCTTCCTGGTACAAGGCCGGATCGGAGAAATCACGCAACGTTTCTGCATATTTCGCATCGAGCCTTGTCACATAGAGATATGCCTCCATGAGATCTTTATCGTTCGCCTTCAGGCTGATGGCCGGCAGGATCGAACTGATGAACATACATAGCACGGCCACGATCGCAATGACGGCGATCACGATCAGAGCAACGGGATTGCCCACTGCCGCCGTCACCAATTTGGCAATAAGGCTCGCCGCTTCCTTGACCAGCTTAATGGCCAGTTCCGTCGTCTTTTTGGCGATCTTGGCCGTTGTCTTCACTACTACTTTTGTGCCTCTATAGGTCATCTTAGCGGTCTTGACGGTGGCTTTTCGGGCGGTGTTGGCCGCCTGCGCCGCACCTTTGGCACGGACGACAGCGTCCTTTGTCTTGACCATGGCCTGTATGCCCAGGTCATCGGAGCCGTGGAAATTCTTGATGGCGTTCTTTGCCTCGAATGTCACGATCCTTTTGACGCTGGAACTGCTGCGATTGATTCCCTGCCGCATTTTAGTCTTCAATGCGGTACGGGCAGAGCCGCCGTAGTCGTCCTTGGAAATGGTCATGGCCGCTGCGGTCTTGACCATGCCGCCGGCGACCGTCTTGCCGGCCAGCGCAGCGTATTTGCCCGCCTTGTACGCATATTTGCCGGCCAGCTCTGCCGAATGGCTGTTCAGTTCAGAGCCTCTGATCTGTGACAAGACCGATTTTTCAACGAACTGGAACTGTTTCTTGATGGCGGGATTCTCCGCGGATCTCGTTATGTCTTCGACGCTATGGGGCCGGTATCTCTCGGCCTGATAATAAGCAGCGTTGTCGTGATTGTCATGACCTATCTGTTCCCTGATCTGCTCCGTCATTCTGTTCTCCTTGCTGCTGGGCCGTCACTTCTTCGATCTTGGTGGTCATGATCTCATAGAGGGCGTTGTTTTTCGGGAAATTGTCAACAAAAGGCACGATGCTCTTGCCGGCGAACAGCAGTCCGCTGCCTGCAGTAGTGTTGGTCACATAGGAGAGCTGTTTGTCGCTCATGTTGAGGAGCCCTGCCAGTTCTACGCGGTCAGGCTGTGCTTGGTTCAACATCATGATGAAATCGCTGTTTGACAGCATTCGGCGGGCAAGATCGGACAGGAGCAGCGTCTCCACGTTTTGGGTGATCGCCGTGGGAATCGCGCCCCATTTTCGGCTGCGGCTCCACAGCTCAAAAAAGTACTGGGCGCTGTATTCATTGCTGAACAATAGCTGGATCTCGTCTATATAGATCCAGGTGCGCTTGCCGATCGCCCTATTCTGGGTGATCCGGTTCCAGATCTGATCCAGGACGATCAACATGCCCAAGGTGCGGAGCTGCTTTCCGAGATCCCTTATGTCATAGACCACGAGCCGATTTTGGGTGTTGACGTTGGTATGGTGCGAGAACACCGACAGCGTCCCGTCGATATACAGCTCCAGAGATAGCGCCAATGCCTTTGCGTCCGCTTCAGGCTGTTCCTTCAAGATCGCATAGAAGTCCTTCAGCGTAGGCACACAGTTCTTTACCGGATTTGCAAAATATTTTTGATATGCCAGCGTACAGGATCTCGATACCAGGGATCGCTGCCCTGGCGTCAGTCCTGTCCTGCCGCCCACCAAGAGTTCCACCATTGTGAGGACAAACTCGGCCTTCAGCAGCATCGGATCGTCCTCATCGGCATAGTTGTCCGTGATGTCCATAGGATTGATATAATTTGTGCTGCCTGCAGATATATGGATATGTTCCCCATGGAAGCCGGCAGCGATAGGCGCATATTCGCACTCCGGATCGATGATCAGGACTTCTGCATTCGGATCATTGAGCAGGACATTGATCATCTCTCGTTTAGCGGCGAAGCTCTTGCCGGAGCCTGGCGTCCCAAGGATCACGCCATTCGGAGCTTTGAGGCTGTAGCGGTTGAAAAAGATCATGTTCCTGGAGAGCGCGTTCAGACCGTAGTACATGCCGCCCTGCTGGTACAGTTCCTGGGACGTGAATGGAATAAATACGGCTGCGGAGGCCGTCGTCTGGGTCCGCTGCATCTCCACGCTGTTCCGCCCGATCGGCAGGGTGCTGTTGAAGCCCTCACGCTGTCTGTAATCCAGCGGCGCGGCCATGCAGCTCTTCTCCGCACAGATAGAACAGATCTGTATGACATTATCATTTAGTTTGGCCTGATCTTCCGCGAACGTATAGATCAGGATCGTGCTCCGGAACATGCGCTGATTGTCGTTCTCCAGACTGTCTAGGAGCTTTTCGGCGCCGGCATATTTGCGCCTGACCTCCTGCGGCGTCGCAAATTCAGGATTTCGTCCTTTTTCGGCGGCCTTTTCCTGATGGGCCGACTGCTCCATCTCCATGAACGCCAACGTTTTCCGCACTTTGTCCAGTGCCTTATCCTGTTTGATCTTCTGCAGATGGACAGTGATCACCATGTCGATCGGAAGATCCGTCAGCCGGCTCAGCAGCTGGTCGCTCATAGTGGACGGGTAATCTCTGATGGCCAGCACCTGGCCATAATAATTTCCTACCTCAAAGCTCCGCTTATCCGAGAAATTAAAGGACATGGGCGCTATGATCTGCTTGGTCGTCAGGCCGCTGTATATGAGCTGTTCGTAGCTCAGCCGGAACGGCTCATACGGCCTGGTCAGCGATTGGATCAGTTCCAGGCGTTGCGCTCCTGTCAGGGCCTCCACATCGCACCCCAGGCTCTTGAAATGGCCGGTATAGTCCGCCTCTACTCTGGACAGGGCGGCTTTTGCGTGTTCATAGTTAGAGGCTGTCGTCGTGATTGTAATGAATTTTTCGCGGATAATGCTGTTTTCTCCCTCTAACGCCTTATCTGCCAGCATTTCATTCATGATCTCCCGATAAGGATCTTCAGCGTCACCAGCCATTTTTAAAAACATGTTCTTTTTAAAGGCGTCCTTGTCGATGGTCCGGTTGTCGATAGTAATCTGATAGCGGAGAGGATCTTCCAGCGTGTTCAGGATCTCGCAGTACCGCGAAAATATATCGATCTGTTCGTCCCGCCTGGCGGTCTGATAGTTGATGTCGGAGATCTTAAGTGTCATCGAATAAAGGCCATTCTCAATCTCACAGATGCCGTCTTCATACATTCTGACATAATCAATGTAATCAACGGCGTTCTTAGGTGCTTTCTGCTGTGCTGCCAGCTTTTTTTGCTGCGCGTTCTGCTGCGCGATGCTCTTTTTGAGCTGCTTTAAGTGTTTGTCTTGCTGCTTTGCGGCATTTTTTTGTTGTTTTTTTGTTCGGGACGAAGATTTCAGCCTCTCGTCTTGGATTTTTTGCTCCTTTTGCTCCATTTTGATAATTCCTTTCTTGTTCTTCCTCCTCCAGTAGGATCGCCGTAGGTAATTTATTGCTGCCCAAGCAGTGCCGGATCATCAACCTAGCGTATTTCTCAAAGGGCATTCCGTCCTTCGTCACGAAGCCGACCGCCATGAATGGCATGGCCTCGATGATGATGACATAACCGGTGCTGTCCATAGTCCAGCCCAAGACCTTGGTGCAAAATAAGTACGAAACAACACAAAGAGCAATCGCAATGGTCATGCACGCCAGCTGTCGCAGCGATAAACCAAAAATGATCTTTTCTTTGTAGTCCTCGATCTCCACGGGGACTTCGACCTCTATAGACATGACTGCCTCCTTTCCTAATTTTATAAATTTATAAATTTAAAACATTACATAGCGCCGCAAATGCTCTTGGCCCATTTGTTCGTTGAGAAGATCGCAATGATCAGCACGATCGCATAGCCTACGATTGCCAGTAATGCAGTGTAGATCTCGCCGGTGCCCATCGTCACGACTTGGCCTGCATTCCGCTGTAATAAGAACTTCGAGTTATATATAACAGGAAAAAATGTCAGGACAAGGAAGATCAGCGTACCCTGCACGCAGACTGCCGTGAAGGATTTTAAAAAATTTTTGCCGATCTGAGAAAATTCTTCGTGTGGCAGTGTCGCGATTGGGATTGGTGCAATGGCCACATACAGATACAGCTCAAAGAACCGTATGATGATGATCACATTTGCCATGATCGTAGCAATCCAGACAATAAGGAACGTCACGAACGACAAGAGCAGCGGAATGATTCCGGTGATGATGTTCAAATCCTCAATCTGGCTGCCGATTAATGTAAGATCCAAACCGTCCGAGATAGAGGTCGTGCTGTTTAGGTTGTTAATACTGCGAGTAATCTCCGCCGTCGCGTTATATATGGCCTTCAGGAGATTGGGTGTCTCATCTAGCACGATCTTGCAGATCGCGCATTTTATTAGTACCCTGAAGATTAACGTCACGTTCCCTGTTGAGCCCATATGGGCCGACTCCATCCGCAGCGACGCTTTGTGCAGCTCAAGTAGCAAAAACAATGCCAAAATTACATAAGCAACGGGCATAACGACATTATTCATGACGTTTTTAGCATAGTTGTATAGTCCTGGCTGAAAATTCCCGAACTGCCAGTATAGAACATTGGACTTGCCGCTCATATTGCTCATGCAAGCATTGATCCAGTTTAGAACATTTAAAATGGCATCACTCATTTTATTTTCCTCCGTATGATCAGGTGGAAATACTGCCGAAGAGCGCGCCGGCAGCTAAGATCAAAGCGCCACCTACGATCTGCCAGATCGCACTCTGTATGCCGGGGCCGTTATGATCCTTTAGGGAGATTCCCAACACTACAGCACCCCATGCCAGCCACAGACCGCCGCCTATGGTCACAAACTTGGTAATGAGCGACAAGACAGAATCCAATGTCACTCCGCCATCAGCAGCGTAGACCCGCAGGGTCGTTCCTGCGATGGTACACATTCCAACATAGAGCCCCATTAAACATTTCTTGATTCTTTTTTTCATCTTCTTTGTCTCCTTATGATTTTATAAATTGATTAAGTTCCGAAAGATCCACTGTCTCGATCTTATTAACCGTGCTAAGGAACGCAGTCGCGGCACTGGCAGCTCGGTCCTCAATGTTGAACCAGTTCGTCTCATCTGCATCAGCCAGCAGCTTATAGTTCGCATGATCCTCGATATTAAATTTCTGCGACATGAACGGATTACAGCCTCTGATTTTCAATATACATGTACGTCCCTTCATGGCGCCCACTTCGTCCGGAGTGATCAGTTCGCGGCCCATGTTCTGATCATTGGTCGTCCAAGAGCTGTTCATGCCCTTGCTGGTCGATGTGCTGCGGTTGTCCAGCGTCATCTTGCCGCACATTTTGGATATGTATTCAAGCGTGCTCTGCTCCATGCCGCCCAGGAACAGCAGCGTGTCGCAGTTACCGGTGATCACCTCCCAGGTGTCCTTATACAGATTCTTGATCTGCGCGAGATTCTGAATGATGATATTCAGACTGATCCGGCGGGATCTGATTGTTGAGATCAAGATGTCGAGCTGCGGAATCTGGCCGATATTTGCAAATTCGTCCATGATGCAGCGTACCGGGAACGGCAGCCTGCCTTTATAATCGTTGTCAGCACGGTAGACCAGTATATCGAACAACTGCTGGAACATCATGGCAGCCAAGAAATTAAAACTGCGGTCCGTATCCGGAATGATGACAAAGAGCGCAGTCTTTTCGCTGCCGATCTGATCCAGTTCCAGCGTGTCACCGGATACGATATGCTGGATAGAGGCGATGTTGAACGGAGCCAGCCGGACGCCCACAGAGATCAGAA
Source organism: uncultured Acetatifactor sp. (assembly GCA_947627115.1). Lineage (GTDB taxonomy): Bacteria > Bacillota > Clostridia > Lachnospirales > Lachnospiraceae > Acetatifactor. Next base: position 10,332 of record CANQUQ010000030.1, on the reverse strand, counting down.
TGCTCTTTGCCGTTTTGCCAGCTGCAAATTTATAGATCTCATATTGTTTGACAGCAAAATGATCCGGATTGCGCTCCTTCAGCTCGTCGAATAAGATATCAAGAGGGCTCTTATAGTCCTCATCATCTTCTTTGACTTCTGCCAGCCGGATCATCTCCATGGCAGTGCCGATCGTCCTATCCTCTGGACGCGCCTCGAACAGGATATAGCCAAAGATAGCCTCCAGCAGCGCGATCTCTGACTTTTCCCAAAAGTCTCCGGCGCTCTTGCTCTGCGGAGAATTGGTATTTGTGATCAGGTTATTAATAAGCTTCAGGATATCGTCCTCAGTCATCAGGTATGCAAACGGATTATAGAGATCGCTCTTATCACGATTGATCAGATCAAAGACCTTCACTTTATATCCAGCGTCAGCGAACATCTTGCCCACTTCATGGATCAGTGTGCCCTTGGGATCGGTAATCACATAGCTGCTATGGAGCTGCATCAAATTGGGCTTGACGTAAAATCTCGTCTTACCAGATCCTGATCCGCCGATGACCAGTACGTTCTTGTTCCGGTTGAAATCGTCCGTCTTAGTCCTCTTCATGCGGTCGGACATGGACAACCGTTCTGTCGCGGTCAGCAGAAGATTATTCTGATAATCCGGATCTATATAATTCTCAATGTCCTTGGGCGTGCCCCATGCCGCAGATCCATGTTCGCGTCCGTACATGTGCTTGGACGGTGCGAACATGAAGTACAGGAAAACGAGCCAGGGAATCGCCGCTCCGGCAATGATACCTATGATCCCAGGAGATTCAAAATAAAAAAATCGCGGATTTTCTGCTATACTCGAAAAAACGTTCAGCATTGCAGTTAATCTGTCGAGGATAGTCCCGTCGTCCGTATAGGAATTAAAGAGGTACATCATGCGGTTGCCGATGAACGCTAGTATGATGGACGCGATCAAGCTCAGGATCAAGGCCGGCTTTTTGCTCTTCTGGGCCATTATCTATCCCCCCGGTCGGCTTCTGCTGTCTTGTTCTGCTCCTGCCGCTGTTGATTCTGGTTCTGTGCTGCAGCTTTCTGTTCTGCCTGATGCATAGTCTCCTTCATAGGCTGTTTTTCTTGGTCTTGATCTTGGCTCTTATCGTCCTTAAGGACGCCTTTAACCACATCGGAAAGAGCTTTATATATGAGCGCTTCGTCTTTTGCCTTGAAAAATACAGAGTGATTACCGGTCTCTTTGTCCTTCATTACGGCAAAATCCACGCCATATCTTTGCAGTTCTGTCTTCAGGGCCTTCAGATCGGCAGCTGTCAGCTCTATATTCTCAAGCTTTTGGTTATGCTGCTGAGTGAGCTGCTTAATGCTCTGTTGACCGTGCGGCACATGGTTCGCCCGATCTTTCAACAGTTTTTCGATAATTTCACGGATAAGATCCAGCGTGACTTCCGTGCCGGCGCGTATTAAAACCTGTGCCGCTTGTTCTCCCATTTGTTCTGACATTTTTCAATTTTCTCCTTTCTAGAAAAAAACGACCGTTTTTTAGATTAATGATTTGCGATAGATTTGAAAAAAGGAGGCAAATAAGATAAAATTAAGTAACCAATAAAAGAAATGAGGGCTCAAAAATGATATTTGGTTACGCAAGAGTAAGTAAAGAGGAACAGAATATAGATCTGCAGATCGACGCATTAAAGAAATACGGCGTCGATGAGATCTTCGAGGAAAAGGTCTCTACCAGGAAGAACGTGCGCCCCGCGCTGCAGGAACTACTATCTAAGCTCCGGACCGGAGATGTACTGGTAGTCTGGAGGTTAGACCGCCTAGGGCGCACGATGAAACAGTTAATCGCCCTGGCTGAAGAATTCGAGCAAAACGGCATTCATTTTGTTTCCCTGCAGGAGAACCTAGACACCAATACTGCCACAGGAAAATTTTGTTTTCATATGTTCTGCGCTGCAGCACAGATGGAACGTGATGTTATCTCGGAAAGGACCAAAGCCGGCCTGGAAGCTGCACGTGCACGCGGGCGGAAAGGGGGACGTCCCCGAATTGCAGAGCATACGATCGAAACAGCCAGAAAAATGTGGCTGTCAAATGATTTTTCCGTTCAGGAAATCCTTGACGCCACAGGCATATCTAAAGCAGCCTTCTATAGGCGCGTGACAAAAGGAGATGGATATGACGACAAAACAAAACACACGGATCAAAAAGAATAAATTTAACGATTTTCAGCAGAATGATTACGATTTTGCCGCGCTGGAAAAAGAACTTCTGGCCAATGGATCTCCGCAGCCGAATCCGGAAGACAAGGGAGATAAAAAAAAACAGATCAATGATCTGTTGAAACAGGCAGAAGAAGGGACCAGAGCCGTCTTTGAGAGCGAAAAATATAAAAATTTCTTGCGGCAGATGGCTAAATTCCATCATTACAGCTTCCGGAACACCATGCTGATAATCCTGCAGAAGCCTAATGCCACATGTGTAGCCGGCTACACATCATGGCAGAAAAATTTTCGCCGGCAAGTCCAGAAGGGCGAACGAGGGATCAAGATCCTCGCCTATGCGCCCAAAAAAGTATCTGTGACCGAACAGGTCAAAGATCAGAACGGCAATGTGATATTAGATCCGGACGGCCAGCCGGAGACCAGGACTGTATTAAAGACGATACCGGCCTATAAGCCGGCCTATGTATTTGATGTGTCACAGACACAGGGGGAACCGCTCCCTACCTTAGTTACCGATCTGACCGGCACGCCGGAAAATTATGAAGCGTTGCTGCAGGCGCTTACCAACATCTCTGATAGACCTATCATTTTTGACGATATCGACGGCTCCGCAAGGGGCTATTGCAAGCCGGATCGAATCTGCATACAAAAAGATATGAGTCCGGCACAGACCATCAAAACATTAGTCCATGAAATAACTCATGCCGATCTCCATTATGGTGATGATGCTCCGGAACGCCACACGAAAGAAATAGAGGCCGAAAGCACGGCCTATGTTGTCTGTGACCATTACGGAATTGACACGTCAGACTATTCTTTTCCTTATCTTGCCTCCTGGAGCAGTTCTAAAGAGCTGTCTGAGCTGCAGAACAGCTTGGACAGAATCCAGAAACAAGCTGAAGATATGATCGACAAGCTCGATGAGCAGCTCAAGGAGCTGCTTCAAGATAGATCCATCGAAAATCTGACCGAATATCCTGATGAGGCGAGCCCTTTTCGCGCCGCCGGCAGCACCATCAAATTGGACGAAACAGGTAATCTGACATCTACCAAGCGCAATATGAAAGATGTGGCAAATTGGACGGAAAAAGACGTTGCTCTCTTCGCGATTGAGAATGACCTGGCTCTGTACGGTGTCGTACAGGAGGACACGCTCAAGACCATACAGGAGGCCGGATTTACCTACCAAAATGGCCATCTTGCTTCTGCAGATGAAAAATCAGGAAAAGAAGCCCAGGGCGATCAGCCGAGCAGCATGGCAGATCGGTTTAATTGGGCCAAAGAGCAGGCTAATTTGCAGTCACCAATCAACAAGACACCAAATCAGGAAAGAGAGGTAATCTAAATGTATTTCAGCGGTGAAGAAAAGGGCCTTATCAAGTTGTATATGATGGGACAGTTCGGGCCAATGGCCACGCGGACAGATCTGATAGAAGCTCTGGAGAGGGATCTCAAACTTTCAGATCCTATGACGGCAGCGATGATAAAGACCGTTGCCCAAAAATTGATTATTATTTCGGACGACGATTTCCGGCAGATAGATCTTTCAGATGCTATTTATGTAGATCCTAATGATCCTGATCCGGAAGAAGAGAACTGATCGGAGAAAAGATATGGCTGCGTGCGTATTTGAATGTAAGTATAAAAATCACTGTGACAGCTCCATGGCTGCCTGCATGTATCTTTTTGGCCGGACATCGGACAAGTGCATTTTGTGTGCCAAGAAGGACGCCTGCACCGAATTGCTACACTCGGACCCGCCTGGTACCCTGGTTCCGGAACCCGAATTAACTTTTTAAATTTATTTTTTTAAATATGTTGACATATTTTTAATGATTTTGTATAATACTTATTAAAGAGGAAACCCCTTGCCTTTAAGTAGGGAAGTACTGCAAAGAGGAAACCCCTTGCCTTTAAGTAGGGAAGTACTGCAAAGAGGAAACCCCTTGCCTTAAGTAGGGATAGAAAACAGTGGTGGGATTTCTCACCACTGTTTTTACTAAAGGGAAAAATATGTCGAAAATAAGATTTTACAAAGTCAACTTAGATTATATCAAATACTTGCATAATATTGACAACCGCGTCCAGCTCCACGAAGGCAAACCAAATTCCTATAATGAGAACCGGCCTTATATCGGCATTTTACTTTCTGTAAATGATAAAAATTATTTTGCTCCTTTGGAACACCCTAGGCCAAGTCATCAGAATATTAAAAAAAATATTCATATTTTTAAAATAGATGAGGGGAAATTAGGTCTCATAGGTTTAAATAATATGATTCCTGTTCCAAACTCAGAACTAATTCCGTTTGATATTTCTAATGACCCAAATAAGAAAAAATTAATAAGACAATTTGTATATTGCGATAATCATTCAGAAGAAATTAAAGAAAAGGCTGAAGCAGTCTACAACAAACGTTTAACTCCAAATTCCTTCATAGAAAAAATTTACTGTGATTTTCAAAAACTGGAACAAGCCGCTTCCCTATATAGACCACCTCAAGAACTCGATCAACATAATGTAAATATTCAGGAATCAGAACATGAGACTGAAGCTTCAGAACAGGAACAGTCCGGCGAGAATATAACTGAAGCTCCAGCAGATTCAGGACAGGCGCTGGAAGGCGAGAATACAACTGAAACTTCAGGACATACGCAGCTACCCTTTAATGATATCGCTAAAGCTGCGAGACAGAAGGCCAGTTTACATAATGCAACTATTTCTAAGGATAAACATAATCATTCCCAGGAAGAGCTATAAAAAGCCTCTCTTTTGAGAGGCTTTTAAAGTATCACCACGCATACCAGAGGGAATCAAGTTGCCGCTTCAGCTGCAGCAAATCCTCTTTTGTGCCTTCTGGTATCCTGTCGCCGTTCTTCAGATAGCACTCGATCATGGCTATCATCGTATCCAATTCGTCCCTCTGCTCAATCTCAATCATACCGCCTTCAGCTACTTTCATACTGTAAACTCCTTTCGATTAACTTCATAAATTTATAATATTATAACATTTTAAATTTAAAAAGTCAACGCATTTTCAAATTTCTTCCTTGCCTTTTCCTGCGTTTTTCTGTTCTGCAGAATGTCCCTGTTGTTCAGTCTCTTTTTTGGTCTCATATCCTTCTTTACCGCTTTTCTGCAGCTGCTCTACTATATCCTGCGCTCTACGTATATCCGTGATGCGCTGGTCAATCTTTTTGATATCTCCAGACAGTTCTGAAGCTTGTTTATCCTGATCCTGGATAAGACTGAGTACCTTATTCGGATCTACTGCCGGATTGACGCCCATCTTCTCCAGCTGTTCTGCAGCATACTTAAATTCTGCCAACTCACCATGGTACTTTTTTTCAAATCTGCTCTTATTTATTCCGGATTGGTGCTGCAGCTCCTTGTATATTGGAAAAATCTTATTATAAGTAATCAGATATTTTGCTGCATTTTTGTATTGCAGATTCTTCTGATCTATCTGCTGGATCAGATCATGGACGCCGGCGCTCTTGTCCTGCAGCTCCGTGATGCGGACGGAAAAGTCCGAATATCCTGATATTGTCTCTTGCCTGATCGTCATCAATGCTGCAGCAAGATCCTTAGCACTCGCTGCTAATCTACTCCGGCCGGACAATGCTTGAATCTTCTCATGAATCTGTCGATCATAGGGCATAGTCCGTTCTGATCTGACCGGACTTGGATTGCTGGGACTGTTTTGGATCGGCCTCGTTCCCTTTTCAGGATCTTTTAACCGCTCCATTATCCTTTCTCTGGTATAATCCATGCCCAATCTGTCTCCTCGGACCTTCGCTGCACGTCCGTTTTTGCTTTCCACGCCTATTTTGTGGAACGTGATCCGCTGGCCTTCCAGGATCTCAATTCCGTCCTTCAGAAGCTCCTCTCGGAAGCTGTCATAATCGTTAGTCACTTGTATAGCATGATCGATCCGCTCCTGTACGAACGCCTTCCAGGAAGTGCCGGCAGCTCTGTGATGCATTTCATATTTCGACGGACTTCTCTTTTGATCAGGATTTTTAATCGTAGTCAATCCGTTCTCTTCGCATATTCGGTCACTGACCTCTCTAAGATGTGCTGCTATTTTGTAATTTTTAAATTTATGGAAATCATAAAAAGAGGTAGCGTTAAATATGACATGATTATGAATATGTCCCTTGTCCAAATGCGTCGTTATGACATATTCGTACCGTCCCTGTAAGATCTCATCAGCCCATTTTTTACCGATCTCATGCGCTTGCTCCGGAGTGATCTGATCATACGGGCTGAATGACTGTATCATATGATGCGCCAGAACATTATTACCTCCGGTTCGATCATAATTACCTTTGACCGATGCCGCCAGTTCTGCCGTCATTGCGAAATCAAGGGACGCATATTCTGCGGTACAATTATAGGCCGAAATATAGAGATAGTCCTGTGTCTTTTCCGGATTTTCGATGTAATCGAGCGCCTTATTCAGCGTCCTGGTGATTGGGTGTATTCTCGTATATGCCATTTCCCTGTCTCGTTTCTTTGATCAATTTCATTAATTGAGTTTTTGCGTTCTTCCATTCTCTGTAATATGCCGTTTTGATGTCTTCTAGGTCATCTGCATAAACGGATCTCGATTCATTTGCCCGTTTTGCGATCTGGTACAAATTGCGTGCGATCACTCCCATCGCCGCAGCCACTTCTCTAAATGGTGCAAAGTCTCTGACTACCACATAACCATCAAGCAACATTTTCCGTGCGTACAGAGAAAAATTATTTGTCCCTGTCAGCATCATGTTCTCTTTGATCTTTTGCGCTTCCTCTTCCGTTACCATGACGCGCAATGTTACTGTCCGTTCTCTGTTCGCCATAGGATTCCTGCCTTTTTCCTTTATGTCTTTTTTCGGGGTTTGGGGCGGAGCCTCAACAAGCTAAATCTCCAAAAAAGGACAACGGCCGTTTTTTGGGATTTCCGCAAGTGTGGCAACACTTGCTTTGCTTGTTCTTCCTGTGCTTCGCCCTTTTTTCTGTATTATAATAGCTTTCTTTAAAAAAAACAAGAAAAAATAAAACCGCCGAAAGGCGGTTCTACTTTATTTTCCGGAAGAACAATGGTCACGTTAGTAGGAATATAGTTAGTTGGAATATGCCAAAAAGACACACTATCACTACGCTGAAGATTATTTTCTGCACTTCCACCGGAAATATATCGATCACTCTACGCATCAGAAATACAAGTACCATATAAAGCATACATTTTCCAAAGAACAATAAATTGAAAGTCAATATCAGATCACTCCTTCTGCACGCAGCTTGACAAGATAGTTATCCAGCGCCTCTCTCACTAAAGTGGACTTATCGCAATCCATCTTGATCGCGGCGATGCTCAAATCCTTGTCCTGCTCTAATGTGACATAATAGCCGACCTGTTTAGTTACGGCTCCGGACACCTTATCAACGCTCCGGTTCCCTCTCCCTTTACTTCTTCCTCCGGAAGATGCCTGCGTGCTTTCTTCTTTTGCTCCTATGCCGGAAATGAATTTTTTGGTAGCGCCCTGAACATCAAACTTTTCTTTGCTCATTTTTTATCCCCTTTCAAATATTCGTCGATGAATTGATCGTAATCCTTCGCCACGTTGTTCTTGTCGTTATATGAAAATATATCAGTCAGGTTGGCCTTTGCCTCCTCGACTATCACAGATGTTCTGATATATGTCTTGTACAAAGGGACATCTATCTGCTGGGCAATCGACGCAGCCAGCTCGCGGATTCCCTGCTCCATATTTGTCCTTGGATTATATCGTGTCATCAGGATTCCTGCGATCTTTAATTTTTTGTTTCCGTATTCCTGAACAGTCCGGACAAGATTATACAGATTAATGATCCCTTTAACTCCATCATAGCCGCAGGCCGGAATAATGATTTCGTCCGACGCAAAAAACGCATTGGTCGTCATTATGCCAAGAGTCGGCGGCGTATCAAGGATCATATAGTCGTACTGCTCCTTTATTGTCTCCAGCGCCCTGCTCAGCTTGTACTCCCTGCCGGTCTGACAAAATTCCATGTCCGCACAGGCCAGCGCAAGATCTGCAGGAATCAGATCGATACTCAAATGCTGAATCGCTTCTTCTGCTGACGCAGCGCCCTTCATCAGATCGTATGTGGTCGCACGGTCATCTGTCTCTGCTCCCAGATTGGTCGTCAGATTGCCCTGCGCATCTAAATCGACGGCCAGCACTTTATAACCTCTGCGCTTGAGCCCGGCTGCCATAGTAGAAGCCGTGGTCGTTTTAGCGACACCGCCTTTTTGGTTCGCTATCGATATGATCTTCATCTCACTCCCTCCTCTTCAGGATCTTCAAAGACATTGATCGCCAACGGAAAACGCTCAAAGGACCCGTTCTGCTCTAATTCACGTTCAATTTCTTCTCGCTTGAGCGGTTCCGGCCCGTAATCGGACAGGAGCATGATCGCACCAATGGCGTCATGCCGATCGTTAAAAATACTTGCTGCGTAATTAGAAATCACTTCGTATCTTAGCATATTACCGTCTCCTTTCGATTAACTTCATAAATTTATAATATTATAACATTTTAAATTTAAAAAGTCAACCTATGGATTAACCATTCCACTTGAATGTGAGGAAAAAATCGATGGCAACTACATTGCGCCCCTCTTTGACATACGTATAGCTCATATCATACATTGAGACACGGTTGATCTCATCTCTTGCTTTATCCAGTACCTTATTCTTGAAGTTACCGAACGCCGGATACTTGTCCTCGCAATCACAGCACTCGCGCAGCTCCTGCAGGGTGATTATGACATGAGATCCATTATTAGGCACAGTTCCATGCATGATCTTGCTCTGAAGGATCTCGAAGATCCGGATTCCATACACCGACTTCATTGCCAGGACTTCGCCCAATGTGTATTGCGTATAGTGCTCTTTCAGGTTCAGGAGGAACGGTTTCAGCTCTTCGTTCAGCTTGATTGCGACTCCATATCCCGCCTTATACTCACATCTGCTGACCCACGGAATCTTGATAAACCTGACCGTCTTGCCCTTGGAGACCTCCCTGACATAGACCGGATTCCTGATGATATCTTCCGTGATATCCTCTATATCGCGATATATGTTCTCCGGAGAGACCTGCAGGAGATCCGCCAGATCATGTATACTGATGATATATGGCTTCAGCTCCTCATCGGAACGGACAACCTGCATGATGGCGCTCCTGATCAGCTTGGAGCTGTTCAATTTTAATGCTTGTTTTCCACCAATCAGCGAATTAGCCTGTACTACATAATTCCGAGTATCCAGGCAAAAGTCGAAGGACAACTGTCCTTCTATTTGTTTCGTTTTTCTTTTCGCCATATAAATCACCTTTCTGAAAGTTGGTTATTTATGCTCATTATACCAAAAATTACCTTTTTGTAAATAGGTTATTTTTTGTCCGGAACCTTGAAAAAAAGACTATCAAAAAGTTATTTTTACAAAGTTATCCACATTGCAAAAACTATCAAAAGGTATTTTTAAAACTATCAAAAAGTTATTTTTTAACTATCAAAAGGTTATTTTTAAATTTCTGTGGATAACTCTGGAAAGCACTGATATTACTGGCTTTAACGAGAGTCGATGGGTCGATTTTTTGGGTATCTAATTATAAAACTATATAATTATCTTTTTTATATAACTTATATATAGCAATTTTTTCGCTATCAAAAAGTTATTTTTCAAACGGCCGAAATCTTCGCTCCAGAACGGAAACAGCGATGGCTGCATGACGATATTTAACAAATTGGAGCCACGCAGAAGGCCCGTAAAGCCATTTTAAGGGCTGCAAAGGTAATTTTCCTCGTCTGACCTTCCTTTTTTCGCTCTATGAGGCTTGTACGCAGTCAAAAAGGCAAAAAAATCCTTTAGTCAACAGAGCTATCAAAAGGTTACGCCAGCACGTCTTCAGCCGGATTGGTTATTGATCTACCGCATTGAGGACGATGTGCTGGTGCTGACATTGGCTCGCACCGGTAAAGACACCGCCGTATGGAATGAAATCCTATACGGCGGTTTTCTTTGTTGTTGACATTTTTTGTAAATCATTTTACAATGATGTCGTATAAAAAACGGTCGTTTTTT
>CANQUQ010000029.1 GCA_947627115.1 uncultured Acetatifactor sp. | reverse complement strand
GACATTTACTAATCGATCGGTCGCTTGACCAAGAGAGGGATGTCGCAGGGAGATGATTCAATGTTCGGTCCTGAGGGTACGGTTTTTTCAGAGTGAAAAGATGACCCCAGAGGTGTACCCTCTGGGGCTTTTTATACTCTCAGGCCGCCAATTGTATTGATTAATTATATTTATTAAATAACCGTTCAAATTTTGATCGGTATGCGCGCCAGGGCGCGCTGGGGGGGATAGGAATGACGATCTTGCTTGTGGAGGACAATGAAGCAATTATTTTGGGGCTGGAGTATCTGCTCCGACAGGAGGGCTACCGGGTCCGGACCGCCAGAGGTCTGCAGGAAGCGTATCATCTTGTGGACGCGGAATCGCCGGACCTGATCCTGCTGGACATCATGCTGCCGGACGGGAGCGGCTTTGATTTCTGCCGCCGGGTGAAGGAAAAAAGCGGTACTCCCATAATTTTTCTGACGGCCCGCGAGGAAGAGCGTGATGTGGTGCAGGGGCTTGATATGGGAGCGGACGACTATGTGGTGAAGCCTTTCCGCAACAGGGAACTGGTATCCAGGATAAAGAGCGTGCTGCGGCGGAACGGCAGGGGAAGCTCCGTCCTAAAGTGCGGGGACATCACGCTGGATCAGGAGACGGGAAAAGTCTGCAGGGGAGACAGGGAAATTCCGCTCACAAAGCTGGAGTACAGGATACTGTCCGCCATGATGGCATATCCGGGGAAGCTTTTTACAAGGGAGGAGATCCTGGCGGGCATATGGGACAGCTCCAACAATTTTGTGAACGATAATACGCTCAGCGTCACCGTGAAGAGGATCCGCGAGAAGCTGGGAGATGAGGACGGCAGTATCATTGTTACTGTCCGCGGCATGGGATACCGTCTGGAAAAGGAACTGTGAGCGAGTCGGATAAAGGAGGAAACGGTTTGAGAATCGTCTGGAGCAGGGAACTGAAAAAAACGGTGACAGTATTTGCGGCGGTCTGGCTGCTTGCGCTGGCTGTCTTAAATCTTTCGGTGGCGAGGTATCGTGCGGCGTGGAACCGGGAATATCAATCGGTCCTGGCGTCGCTGGTCGGCAGTGTGCAGGAGGCTTATCCGGAGACTTCAGTGGAGGATGTGATCTCGGTGCTTAACAGACGCTGCCCCGACGAGGACGGCGGAGAGCTGCTGCAAAGGTACGGGATATTTCCGGACGGAGCTGTCCCTTACGGCGCAAGACAGCAGGTGAATGACCTTCAGCGGCGGTTGAACCTGACGGTCGCGGTGCTGGGAGCGGTTCTTGGAGGCATCGCGCTTTTCGGTCTGGCGAGACGGCAGCAAAGGATCCGGGGAATATGCGGTTATATGGAGGAGCTGGTCAGAGGCAACTATAAGCTGGACATACAGGAGAACACGGACGACGAACTCAGCGGGCTGAAGAACGAGGTCTATAAGCTGACGGTCTTCTTTCGGGAACAGGCGAACCAGGCGGCGGCGAACAGACGGGCATTGGCGGATTCCGTTGCGGATATCTCTCATCAGCTGAAGACGCCGCTCACCTCCGTGACGGTGCTGGTGGACGACCTGGCCGACAATGAGGACATGGATGCGGACACCAGACGGCGTTTCCTGGCGGAGATCAGCAGCCAGATCTCAGGTGTTTCCTGGCTGGTGGCGGCCATGCTGAAGCTGTCCAGGCTGGATGCGGGAGTGGTGGAGCTGGAAAACGGGCCGCTAGAGCTGCACGGGCTGATAGAAGAGGTGTGCGGCCGCCTGGAGCTGCCGGCAGAATTGAGCGGGGTGGAACTGCAGCGGGACATCCCGGAAAAAATTCAGATCTTCGGGGACAGGCAGTGGCTGACGGAAGCTTTTCTGAATGTGGTGAAGAACGCAGTGGAGCACAGCGAGCCGGGCGGGAAGGTGGAGATCGGCGCGCAGCAGAATGAAGTCTATACCTCGGTGACGGTGAAGAACAGGGGCGAGGTGATATCACAGGAGGATCAGAAGCACTTATTCGAGCGCTTTTACCGGGGCTCCTCGGCGGGAAAGGACAGCGTCGGGATCGGCCTTGCCCTCACGAAGGAGATCCTGATCCGGCAGAACGGTTCCGTTTCGGTGGAATCCGATCGGGAGAAGGGAACTGTATTTTCCATAAAATTTATGAAATGTCACTGAAATGTCATTTTCATTTTTTATACTGTTCCGGAATAGAAAATGCACCTGCCGGAAGGTCGGAAGAAACTGCGGATGAATCGGACAAGTTCCGGAGAGAACTGTCGGGGCCGGATGCGGCATGAGCCGGCAGGCGGCGGAAAGGAACGGAATAGGAATGGAGATATTGAGGACGGAGCATCTGTTCAAGATCTACGGGACGGGGGACAATCGGATCACGGCGGTGAACGACGTGGAGATCCGGGTGGAAAAGGGAGAGTTCATTGCCATTGTGGGGAGTTCGGGGAGCGGCAAATCCACGCTCATGCACCTGCTGGGCGGCGTGGACCGGCCCACCTCCGGGAAGGTGTTCATCGAGGACAATGACATTTACGGAATGAAGGACGACAGGCTTGCTGTATTCCGGAGAAGGCAGGTGGGGCTGATCTATCAGTTCTATAACCTGATTCCCGTGCTGGATGTGGAGGAGAACATGACGCTTCCACTGGAGCTGGACGGGAGGGAGGTGGACCGGCAGGCCGTAAAGGAGTTGGCCCGGACGCTGGGGCTTTCCCGGCATATGCATTCGCTTCCGAATCAGCTCTCCGGCGGCCAGCAGCAGAGAGCCGCCATCGGAAGAGCCCTGATCACGAGGCCGGCCATACTGCTGGCTGACGAGCCCACCGGAAATCTTGATACCCGCGCAGGCAATGAGATCATGGAGCTCCTGAAGCTTTCCAACCGAAAATACGACCAGACCGTAATCATGATCACGCACAATCTGGAGCTGGCCAAACAGGCGGACAGGGTATTGACCATAGAAGACGGAAAGGTGGACGGCGGGAAGGGGGAGCGGCAATGAACGTACTGAAACGCTGCTGTATGCGTTCCCTGAAGGAGAACCGCAAAAGGACGACGGTGACGGTCATAGGGGTGATCCTTGCCACGGCGCTGATCACCGGCGTGGCGTGCCTCGCGGAGAGTATGCGGGAGAGCCTGATCGCACAGGCCAGGCAGAAGGGCGATTATCACTATTGCTTCACCGGCGTGGACAGGGAGGATCTGAAATTTTTTCTGGAGAATGTGAATGTGGAAAAGGTGGGGCTCGCCCGCGAAGTGGGCTACGCCTGGCTGAAGGGAAGTGAGAATCCCGACAAGCCTTATCTTTATATCAGAGCGGTGGACCGTGCCGGCGTGGAAGCCATGCCCCTTCAGCTGCTGGAGGGAAGATTGCCGGAAAAGGATGATGAGCTTGTGATTGGCCGGCATATCATCTACAACGGTATGGTGGACCTGAGGGTAGGGGACGAGCTGACGCTTCAGGTGGGAGAGCGCAGGGCCGACGGTCTTTCGCTGGAGCAGACGGCTTCCTACACCTATGAGGCGGAGACGCTGGAGCCGTCCTTTACAAAGACCTACAAGGTGGTCGGCATCGTCGACCGCCCGGAATATTTTGTGGAGAACCGTTATGCGCCGGGGTATTCCGCTTTTACCTGCATGAGTGAGGACGCGGCGCTTGACCCGGATGGGCAGGGCCGTTTCGAGGTCTATGCCACATATACTCCCTGGGGCATCAAGCATGCAGATCAGGTGACGGCGGGACTTTTGGGCGTGCCGGAGGAGCTGTTCCGGCAATACAGCCGTACCGGCGAATGTACGGAGGAACAGTACGCCATGCTCCATGAGGTGGCCTCTGATGTGCATGTACAGAGTGAACTGGTCAAATGGCAGCTTCTGCAATTTTCCAGCCATACCTTGCAGATGCTGTACGGTATGGCGGTCCTGGCCGTTGCGGTGATCATGGTGACCAGTGTGTTCTGTATCCGCAACAGCTTTATGATCTCCCTGACGGAAAAAATGAAGCTGTACGGCAGACTGGCGTCCGTGGGCACCACATCCGCCCAGCAGAGAAAGATGGTGTATTACGAGGCGGCGTTCCTTTCGCTTACCGGGATTCCGCTGGGGATTGCAGGCGGCATTCTGGCTTCCGTGATCCTCGTAAAGGGAATCAGCGGACTTTTGGACGACGCTGCCGGCATCCCCATGGTGTTCAGCATTTCCGGCCCGGCCGTTCTGGCGGCTGCGGTCCTGGCTGCGGTGACCGTCTATGTGTCTGCCTGGCAGTCGGCGCGAAAAGCCGCGAAGGTCACGCCCTTGAGCGCCATCCGGGCAAACGACAGCATACGGATCGGAAAGCGGGAGATGCGGTGTCCCCGCCTGATCGGGAAGGTATTCGGCATCGGCGGGAGGATTGCCTACCGCAACCTGCGGCGGGCCAGAAGGAGATACCGCACGACAGTGGTCTCCATCGTGGTCAGTGTGGCGGTCTTCATCGGACTGTCTACCTTCGTGGAGCTCCTTAAGCTGGCGTCGGAAATAAACTATCAGGATATATCCTACCAGATGACCGTCGGTCTTGTGGGGGAGGACAGTTATGACGCTGCTCTTAAGATAGCGGCTCTGGAAGGGGTCAGCAGAGCGGAAATTTCGCGTGAGATTCTGGTGACCACGGATTTTGACGAACTGGATCTTACGGACGATTATCTGGAGCATTTCCACCAGACGCGGGGGCAGATGGGAGATGGGTTCATTCATATCTATTCTCTCGGCGAGGAGGCTTTTGAGGCGTATTGTAAGAGCGTGGGCGTGGATGCGGAGGACGCGCAGGATAAGGCGATCGTCTACGCGCAGTACAGCCTGAACGAATACAGCGAGGATACCGGTTACAGCGTTTATCGGGGCTCTGTGGCCAAGCTTCGGCCCGGCCAGATTCTGCATCTGAAGGAAACGCAGGAGGATGAGAACGGGAGCAGGACCGTGGAGACGGAGATTCCGGTCCTGGTTCAGACGGACCGGAAATTCATGGCGCTGGAGAAGGTCGCGGCCAATACGCTGGTCCTGGCGGTAAGCGATGGGAGGATGGACGAACTGCTCGCCCTGTTCAAGGAGGGAGAGACGCCGGATGCGGAGGTGTTCCTTCAGTGCGAGGATGCCGGAAAAATAGAGCAGCAGGTGCGCAAGCTCAGGACGGAGCAGCCTGTCGATGTGAGGAATCTTCAGGCCGCATACCGGGAGGAGAGGAGCACCTATCTTCTGGCGGCCATTTTGCTGTACGGTTTTATCACGGTGGTTGCGCTGATCGGCATTACCAACATTTTCAATACGATCACCACCAACCTGGAGCTGCGCGCACCGGAGTTCGCCATGCTGCGGGCCGTGGGCATGACAAAGAGGGAGTTTAGGCGAATGATCTGGCTGGAGGGATTCTTCTACGGCGGGAAAGCGCTTCTGATGGGCATTCCGCTCGGCCTGGCCATCTCGGCGGCGTTCTACATGCTGTTCTCCGAAGGAGTCGTCACGGATTACCGGCCTCCTCTGACGGCCATCCTGCTTTCCGCTGCCGCGGTAGCGGTGCTTTTGTATGGCATCATGCATTATTCCATGACCAAGATCAACCGGAAAAATATAGTGGAGACCATACAGAACGAAAATTTGTGAGCATCGAAGTTTTTTAGTAATTATTCGAGATAACAGTTTGATTTTCTGTGAAAGTATGGTACAATGTCTACAAAAGGTGGTGAAGAAGCCATATTCAACTTGCTTCATCGATTCTGATACCTGATAAAAGCAGCGAGGTGGAAAGATGGATACTAAGATTTTACTGGAAAACGGAACGAACGAGTTGGAGATATTGGAATTTACATTGGCCGGCAATTCCTACGGAATTAATGTGGCGAAGATAAGAGAGATCATAACGTATCAGCCCGTTACGCCTGTTCCCAATTCCCATCCCAGCATTGAAGGAATATTTATGCCGCGCGATACCATGATAACAGCCATTGATCTGAAGAACTGTCTGGGACGGGGCGAATCGGAAGCCGGCGGCCTGTTCATCGTGACCAATTTCAACAAACTGGATATCGCATTTCATGTGGAGAACGTGCTGGGGATCCACAGAGTATCCTGGAAGGATATCATTAAGCCGGACGCCACCATCTCATCCACCGACGAGGGCGTTTCCACAGGTATTATCAAGAAAGACGGCAAGCTGATCATTATCCTTGACTTTGAGAAGATAGTGACCGATATAAACCCGGAGACCGGACTGAAAATGTCCGAGATCTACGCTTTGGGCCAGCGAAACAGAAGTAACGTGCCGATCCTGCTGGCTGAGGATTCCCCGCTGTTAAATAAGCTGATCGTGGATGCCCTGAAGAAAGCAGGTTATGACAATCTGATTCACACGGAGAACGGTCAGAAGGCCTACGATGTGATCACCCAGTGCAAGGCGGACGGTACGTTGAGGGATCATGTGCGTGTGATCATCACCGACATTGAGATGCCGGTCATGGACGGACACAGGCTGACCAAGCTGGTGAAGTCCGATGAAGCCACAGCCAACATTCCTGTTGTTATATTCTCATCCCTGGTGAATGAGGAGATGAAAAGGAAGGGGGAGGCGTTGGGAGCGGATGCTCAGCTTTCCAAGCCTGAGATAGGAAATCTGGTGAAAATAGTTGATCAGCTTGTTCAGGAGAGACACTTGGATCAATAGGATGATCAAAAAAAGCTGGGCGATGTCCCAGCTTTTTTGTGCAAAAAGCTTTTGACATCACAGTATTGGGAATTAAGGGAATAGAGACGTTATGAAAGCAGAAGAGATCTTGGAACGGATCCGATGTTCCGAAATGGTGCTGGTGGGACTGGGAGAAGAATTTGACATTGACGGCCGGACGCGGGAAAGCCGTTTGTACAGGCAGGGATATGACAGGCTGCAGGAGGCGGGATATCATTGGCTGATTCCGGCATGGAACGAGTATTGCACTGCCCTGTCGGGGAATGACACGGTAACTCCGGCCATGGAGAAGCTGTTGGATCTTATTGCGTCGAAGAACTACTTTTTGGTATCGGTCTCCACCAACAGTAAGATCGCATGTTCTGTAGAAAAGAAGGACCGGCTTGTGATGCCCTGCGGAGGTGTCTTAAAAAAACAGTGCGGGAAGGGGTGCGGAGCGGAGCCTGTACCTGTGTCGGATGACGACCGGGAAAGAATAAAGGCGGCATTTGATGAGCTGGCCCAGGGCCGTGTGCCGGACAAAGACCGTTTTCTGTTGGATAAATGTGCCGAATGCGGCAGCAAAATGATTTTCAATAATGTGTACGCGCCCAATTACAACGAAAAAGGTTACCTGGACAATTGGCATAAATATACGAAGTGGCTTCAGGCGACCTTGAACAAAGATCTGCTGATATTGGAGCTGGGAGTGGATATGCGCTTTCCGACCGTCGTCAGATGGCCTTTCGAGAAGGTGTCGGTCTACAACAATAAGGCCTTTCTGTGTCGTGTGAATGAGAAAATATACCAGCTTCCGCAGGAAATATCGACAAAAGGGTGCGGAATCCCCCAGAATGCGATTGCCTGGCTGAGACAGCTGTGATAAACTATGTATGTGATTCTGTATTTTTACGCACATTGGAGACGTTCGGAAAGCGGAGAAGTAGGAACGGGAAAGCGGAGGAAACTGTATGCCTTCACAAGAGGATTATTTGGATGACCTGCTGAAAAATATGATGAGCCATTCTGATAACGATGCGGCGGATCCGGATAGGACAGATAGGCGGCCGGAGGATGCGGCGCCGGAGGAGCTGCCGGATCTGGATGGCATAACGGAGGAGCTGCCGGACCTGGATGGCATATCGGAGGAACTGCCGGATTTGGATGGCATAACGGAGGAATTGCCGGATCTGGATGGCATAACGGAGGAGCTGCCGGACTTGGATGGCATAACGGAGGGGCTGCCGGATCTGGATGGCGTATCGGAAGAGGGGCTGCCGGATCTGGATGCCATGCTGGAAGATATGGATCTGGATGCTATGCTGAAGGATATGGATCCGGAGTCTGCGTGGGACGAGACTCCGGGTGCGGAGCCGGATAACGTGGAAGCCCTTGCCATGAATGAGGCGGAAGAAGCCGCTGGCGACCGTTATGAGCCTGAGGCGGAAGAAACCGTTGGCAGCTATGAACCTGAGACGGAAGAAGCCGTCGGCAGTTATGAACCTGAGGCGGAAGGAGTCGTCGGCAGCTATGAGCCTGAGGCGGAAGAAACCGTCGGCAGCTATGAACCTGAGGCGGAAGAATCCGTCGGCAGTTATGAGCCTGGGACGGAAGAAGCCGCCGGTGACCGTCACGAGCCGGAATCGGTCTTGGTGCCTGACCTGGAGACGGTGGCCGGCATGTCTGAGGAGGAGATCAATCGACTGTTGGATGGGGACATGGGCTTGGACGATGCGGCTCTGGACAGCGGACAGCTCCCCGAAAAGGACCTGTTGGATATGCTGGACGGGACCGAAGACAGCGATCTGCAGGATATCCAGCAGATGCTCAGCAGGTCGGATAACAATGAAGCTGTGGATGACGAGATAGCCGCTCTTTTGCAGGATTTTCCCGATGAAACAGATCAGGTGCAGGAGGAGCCGGCGGAGGAAGGACAGTCTGACCGGCTTAGCCCCAAGGAGCAGAAGGCGCTGGAGAAAAAGCGCAGGCGGGAAGAGAAGGCCGCGGCAAGGCAGGCTGCAAAAGCTGCAAAGGCAGCGGCAAAAAAAGCAAAGACGGCAGAGAAAGCGCAGGCGGCCGCCGCAAAAATGCCGGCGGAGCCCACGGCACAGGAAGACCCGGTGCCGGAAGAAGCCGCTGCTGACGCAGACGACATGATGGATATGAGCTTTCTGGATGATCTGGTCTCGGAAGCCGAGGGTACGGATGGGACTGACGGGCAGAGTAACGACTTGGCAGATGCCCTGGATCGACCGGAAGAATCGGAGCAGCCAGACGCAGATGCGGTGCAGGCTGCCACCGGTGAGGAGGACGGAATAGACGGTCTGGGATTTGACATGGACAGTCTTTTTGGTGATCTGGGAGATGAGAGCGATCCGGGAAGCATGGAAGGCGGAGATCCGGAGTTCCCGGATTTTGTGTCGCTGGATGCCGGCGACGCGGCGGGCCCTGAAGAGAAAAAGCAGGGAAGAGGCAAGGGGAAGAAGAATCTCTTTGCGCGTCTTTTTGAATTATTTACCGAAGAGGATACCGAGGAAGAGAACGAGGAATTCCATCTTTCTGATGAGAACCGTGAGATCCTGAGCGACCTGGACAAGGAGAAGACCGCGGGCAAAAAGCGAAAAAAGAAAGGGAAAAAGGCCGTACCCCAACAGGACGAGGGGAGCGGGGAGCAGGGGGATGCGCAGGACGGTTCCCAACAAGACAGTCCTCAAAAGGAGAAGAAGCCTAAGAGGAGAAAAAAAGAAAAGCCGCAGGAAGAACTGCTCCCGGAGCTTGCCTCCTTGAGTTCAAAGAAGCTGTCTCTGAAAAAAGTACTGCCGGTGTTGTTGGTATGTGCGTCTCTTGGAGTATTTATCCTGGTGTTCGTCAATGCCGCCGTAGATCACACAGACAAGCAGAGCGCGAGGGAAGCGTATTATGCCGGAGATTATCAGACCTGCTACCAGGATCTCTTTGGGAAAAATCTGAATGAGACGGAGCAGATCATGTTCGGCAAATCGGAGAGCATTCTTTATATTCGCCTTTGGCTGAGCGAGTATAAGATGTTCGCCGAGGAAGGTCAGGAAGTGGAGGCGCTGGACAGTCTTATACAGACGGTGGAGGATTATCCGAAGCTCTACGAATATGCCGTTCAGTGGAATGCGGGGACGGAGGTCCAGGAATGTTACGGCGATATCCTGAATATTTTGAGCGAGAAGTACGGCCTGACGGAAGAACAGGCATTGGAAATTGCCGGTGAAAGCAGCGATCTGGAATACACAAAAAAGGTGGTCGCTATTGTGGAGGGAAGACCGTTCGGCTCGTGGAACGAGCCGGTCCCCACACAGCAGCCGGAGTCCGGCGAGGAATCCGCATCTCTGCAGGATGTGCTCCCGGAGGAGGACGGACTGGGCGGTGATGTTTTTATTGAGAACCGGTGATACGGATACTTGGGAGGATTCAGGTTACTATGATAGCGCTCATCGACTATGACGCGGGCAATATGAAAAGCATAGAGAAGGCATTGATCAGCCTGGGACAGGAGACTGTGATCACCAGGGATCCTTCGGTCATTTTAAAGGCCGACGGCGTTATCCTGCCGGGAGTCGGAGCATTTGCAGATGCGATGGAAAAGCTTCATGCCTTTGGCCTGGTGCCGGTGATCCAAAAATGTGCGGCACGGAACAGACCGTTCCTGGGGATATGTCTTGGGCTTCAGCTGCTGTTCGAGAGCAGCGAGGAGAGCCCCGGTGTAAAGGGACTTGGGATCCTGAAGGGCAGAGTCGTAAGACTTCCCGATGATGCCGGTCTGAAGATTCCGCATATCGGTTGGAACGACCTGCATTTTCCCAGGCAGGGGAGATTGTTTCGGGGCGTGCAGGAGGGTGCCTACGTCTATTTTGTGCACTCCTATTACCTGATCGCGGAGGAAGAGAGCATTGTCACTGCCACTGCGGAATACGGAGCCTGCATTCATGCCTCCGTGGAAAAGGGAAATGTTCTGGCCTGTCAGTTCCATCCGGAAAAAAGTTCCGATGTGGGAATGCAGATACTCAGGAACTTTATCAAAATCACGGAGGAGGCATAGATGCATACGAAGCGAGTGATCCCCTGTCTGGATATCAAGGACGGAAGAGTGGTCAAAGGGGTCAATTTTGTGAATCTGAGAGATGCGGGAGATCCGGTGAGCGTCGCCTCGGCCTATGACCGGGAGGGCGCGGATGAGGTGGTCTTTTTGGACATCACTGCGTCGGCGGACAATCGGGCCACGCAGCTGGCGTGGGTGAGAGATGTGGCGGACCGTCTGTTCATTCCCTTTACCGTGGGCGGCGGTATCCGCACAGTGGAGGATTTTCGGGCAATTCTGCGGGAGGGCGCCGACAAGATCGCCGTCAATTCCGCGGCCGTTATGAATCCCGCGCTGATATCCGAAGCCGCGGATAAATTTGGAAGTCAGTGCGTAGTTGTGGCAATTGACGCCAAGCGGCGCGAAGACGGAAACGGTTGGAATGTATATAAGAACGGCGGCCGTGTGGACATGGGCATGGATGCCGTAGAGTGGGCAGTGAAGGCCGCAGACCTGGGAGCAGGTGAGATCCTGCTGACCAGCATGGACGCTGACGGCACCAGGGAGGGCTATGATCTGGAGCTGACCAGGGCGGTGGCAGAGTCTGTGAGGATTCCCGTCATTGCATCAGGCGGCGCAGGGAAGCCGGAGCATTTTTATGAAGCCCTGGCGGATGCCAAGGCGGAGGCTGTGTTGGCAGCTTCTCTGTTCCACTACAGGGAACTTGAGATACGGCAGGTAAAAGAGTATCTGCGGGAACGGGGCATCAGTGTGCGCCTGTAGAGAGGAAATACGGATATGGGAATGATAAAGAACGATTGGCTCGGCGAGTTGGGAGCGGAGTTCCGCAAGCCCTATTACAAGACTCTGTATGAGTTCGTGAAGACGGAATATAACCGTACGCAGGTGTTCCCGCCCGCGGACGATATTTTCAACGCTTTTCATCTGACGCCCCTGAGCCGGGTGAAGGTGGTCATCCTGGGGCAGGATCCTTACCACAATGTGGGACAGGCTCACGGACTGTGCTTTTCCGTAAGGCCGGATGTGGATATTCCGCCGTCTCTGGCCAATATATACAAGGAATTGCACGATGATCTGGGGTGCTATATCCCGGACAACGGTTATCTGGTCAAATGGGCCGAGCAGGGGGTCCTCCTGCTGAACACGGTGCTGACCGTCCGGGCCCACCAGGCCAATTCCCATCGGGGCAAGGGCTGGGAGGAGTTCACGGATGCGGCGATACAGGCGCTGAACCGTCAGGACAGGCCCATCGTATTTATTTTGTGGGGGAGACCGGCGCAGACAAAGAAGCGAATGTTGAACAATCCCAGGCATCTGATCCTCGAAGCGCCGCACCCAAGCCCGCTGTCGGCCTACAGCGGCTTCTTTGGCAGCAGGCCATTCAGCCAGGCGAACCGTTTTCTGCAGGAGAACGGAGAGACACCTATAGATTGGCAAATAGAGAACATTTCGCAAAAAAACATATGACAGGAGAGAACAAAAGCTATGAATAAAGTACCGTTTGTCACGAAAGAGCAGGTGGAGGAGATCGTAAAGACCTATCCCACCCCCTTTCACATCTATGACGAGAGAGGAATCCGGGAGAATGTAAAGGCCTTAAAGGAGGCCTTTTCCTGGAACAGGGGCTACAAAGAGTTTTTCGCGGTGAAGGCCACCCCCAATCCGTTCCTGATCGATATCCTGCGTGAGTACGGCTGCGGCTGCGACTGCTCCTCTTACACGGAACTGATGCTCAGCGGTGCCATGGGCGTGAAAGGGGAGGATATCATGTTCTCCTCCAACGATACGCCGGCTAAGGATTTTCAGCTCGCCGCGAAGCTGGGAGCCATTATCAATCTGGATGATATTACGCATATCGATTTTCTCCAGGAGACGCTGGGGTATCTTCCTAAGACTCTGAGCTGCCGCTATAACCCCGGCGGATATTTTTCGCTGGGCACGGATATCATGGATAATCCCGGAGACGCCAAGTATGGGTTCACCACCGAGCAGATGTTTGACGGCTTCCGCATACTGAAGGAAAGAGGGGTGGAGAATTTCGGGATTCACGCTTTTCTGGCCAGCAACACCGTGACGAACGAGTATTATCCCACTCTGGCAAAGCAGCTCTTTGAGCTGGCCGTCAGATTGAAGGAGGAGACGGGAGCCCGTATTACGTTTATCAATCTCTCCGGCGGAATCGGTATTCCCTACCGCCCCGAACAGGAGAAAAATGACATTGCTGTCATAGGTCGGGAGGTGCAGAAGGTCTATGAGGAAATCCTGACTCCCGCAGGAATGGGCGACGTTGCGATCTATACGGAGCTGGGCCGTTTTATGATGGGACCTTACGGCGCGCTGGTGACAAAGGTGATCCACCAGAAGCATACCCATAAAGAATATCTGGGCGTGGATGCCTGCGCGGTCAATCTGATGCGGCCTGCCATGTACGGCGCATATCATCATATTACCGTGCTGGGCAAGGAAAATCTGCCCTGCGATCACATGTACGATGTGACAGGGTCTCTGTGTGAGAACAATGATAAGTTCGCCATAGACAGAATGCTTCCGGAGGTGGAGGTCGGAGATTACATCGTGATCCACGATGCAGGCGCCCACGGTCATGCCATGGGATATAATTACAATGGCAAACTGAAATCTGCGGAGCTTTTGCTGCATGAGGACGGCACCGTGCAGATGATCCGTCGGGCGGAGACGCCGAGAGACTATTTTGCCACACTGGACGGATTTGCGATCTATGATAAACTGATGGAGATGGAGTAGATGAGATATCCTCGGAGCCTGCCTGCGGGCGGAACGATCGGTTTTCCGGCGCCCTCCTTCGGATGCGCCACGGAGCCGTACAGCACAGCCTTCGATCAATCCGTAAGAAATTGGGAGAGCATGGGATACAGGACGCTTCCGGGCCCCAACGCCCGTCTGGCGCAGGGAGTAGGCATCAGCAATACCCCGGAGAAATGCGCGCAGGAGTTGATGGACATGTACATATCCCGTGAATCGGACTGCCTGATTTCCTGCGGCGGTGGTGAATTGATGTGCGAGATACTGCCTTTTTTGGATGTGGAAAAGTTGAGGCAGGCAGATCCCAAATGGTTCATGGGCTATTCGGATAATACGAACTTTACTTTTTTGTTGGCGACGCTTGCGGATACCGCTTCCGTATACGGGCCGTGTGCCGCCTCCTTTGGCATGGAGCCATGGCATGAGTCTCTGAGGGATGCTTATGAAATATTGACAGGACGGCGCAGGACGGTGAGCAGCTACGGACTCTGGGAAAAGGATTCTCTGAAGGACGAAGAGCATCCGCTGGCTCCCTACAATCTGACGGAGAAGCTGGCCATGCAGTGTTCTGTGGGGGGACAGCCCGTCGGGGACGTGCGTTTCCGGGGAAGACTGTTGGGCGGCTGTCTGGACGTACTCGCCAATCTGGCGGGGACGCGGTTCGACCGGGCGGCAGAATTTGCGGAGTGGTATAGGGAAGACGGTATCATCTGGTTCCTGGAAGCCTGTGACCTGAATGTGTTCGGTATCCGGCGGGCCATGTGGCAGCTGGAGCAGGCCGGATGGTTCCGGCATGTAAGGGGATTCCTGGTGGGCCGCGCGGCCAACGGGGAGCCCATGATGGATCTGGATGCCAGGGGAGCCGTGCTGGAGGTGGCGGGACGAAAAAATGTGCCGGTAGTGCTTGATGCGGATCTGGGACACAGACCGCCCATGATGCCGTTAGTGGTTGGAAGCCTGGCGGAGGTGGAGGCTCACGAGACTCATCTCACCGTGAAAATGCAGTTCCTGCCTTAAAACTTTGCACTTGTCAAGCAGCGGCTTATATGATAAAATGTTCTTCGTTGCAGGAAAATTGCGGAGAGGCCGGCGTGTCGGAATGGCAGACGAGGCAGACTCAAAATCTGTTGTGGGCAACCACGTGCGGGTTCAAGTCCCGCTGCCGGCAGTAAGGAAGAAATGCAGGAAAATAGCGGAGGATGCTGATTTAATAGGCGTTCTCCGCTGTTTTTTTGCTTAATTTTATAAGCCTATTTTATACTAAATTTGCCACAAAAATACAAAATTTTGTCACGAATTTTGTCACGAAAAAAGAGTTGCCTGTAGTTTGGCAGCTGCCTCCCTCTTTGCCTGTTCTTCCCGATCCATCATGGAATGCCTGTAGACAGTCTTCATGACATAATCGCTGCTCCAGCCGCCCATCTTGAGGATGTCAGCTTCCGGAACGCCCATTGCGCTCATCTGGCTGGCAAAGTAGTGCCGGAACTTGTGGAGAGAGAACCGAGGAATTCCAAGACGGTCCTCAGTCACCCACAGCCACTGCGTTATGGCTCCAGGATTGCCCTGGAACACATAGCCCTGTTCACGGATTAGATTCGCAAGCTCCATAGATATCACGATATCACGGGAACTATCGGTAGTTTTATTAGCCTTCAGTACCCATTCTTTCTTGTCGTTCAGTACAATCGCCTTATTGATATGAACGACATCGTTCTCAATGTCTTCCGGCGTCAATGCGCAGATCTCGGATCGCCGTAAACCGAAACATGCGAGCCATATCGCCGCCTCATATTTAGTACCTTTGGCCGCTTTCAGAATAACCTGAACATCTTGTTGAGTCGGAATGTAGGGCTCCTTTTTTATCTTCTGTGGGAGCTTGGTCCGGAGAGCCAGATCCGGACGGTAGGTACCAAGTACGGCGGAGATAAATCCGTGGTAATTACGGACCGTCTTGGGGGCTCTGTTTACGGCCAGCTCATTGATCACGCGGTTCACTTCGGCCTGCGAGATATCAGACAAGGGGAGAGCGTTGAACCATTCAGGCAGCCTGCGCGGTATCTCGACATAGTCCTTGATTGTACGGGGAGATAAGACGTTGCGCTTGCTATCTGCATACTCGGCAGCAGCTGCCGCGAACGTCGTGCCATGGCGAACAGTCCGCACTTTGTCCATTTCTGCAGAGAGCGCCTGCAGGACCGCCTTTTGAGTAGGCTTATCATCGAACGTGACGGAGTAGGTCTTCCCTTGGTACATTTTTCTGACCCGATAGGATCCGGACGGCAGTTTTTCAATCTTCATAGTATCACTCCTTTTGTGTTTTGGGCATAAATAAAAATGCCCGGCGTCTTGACTTCACGGCCCCGGAGTGATACGATATACATGTCGTATGTACAGTATCACCCTTCGGGGCTACTGTCTGGCCGTTCCGGCGCTTCCAACACCGGAGCGGCTTTTAAATTATAGTTGCAAAATTGCTGTAAGCATATTATATTGTCATGGTGCAGCACCGGGGCGGTATTGGGATCCTTGTTGCGACGTCGCAACAGGAAATTAGCGCTTACGATTGAATTTCATCTACAAGACTGAAAAATAATTCACCTGCCGCGTATGCATCCGCTAGTGCACTGTGTTCTCTGGCAATATATATGTGATAGTAGTCGCATAATGTGTCAAGTTTGTGATCGTCGACATCCCGCGGTTTTTTAAGGAGGCGCTGAGCCTGCTCAAGTGTATCAATGTACTTACGTTTCGATGCAGTAATTTCAGATCCTGAATAATACAAAAAGCGCAAATCGAAATTAAGATTATGAGCCACCATAGTAGATGAGCCGACGAATTCCTCAAAAGCCGGCAAAACTTGAGATATGACAGGAGCAACTTTGAGCATCTCGTCGGTTATGCCGTTTACCTTTTGAGCCTCCTTAGGCATAGGTCTTTCCGGGTTAATATAAGTCTGAAATGTTTGCACAGGCTTCCCATTCAGATACTTAACAGCAGCAAGTTCAACGATGCGATCGCGGCTCGGAGCGAGACCTGTCGTCTCAGTATCAAAAACAACAATTTCGTTATAAATCCCTTTCGGGGTGATATTGGAAAAATTAACAGGCTCATAGCTGTTCTGGCGTTTTCGAGGTTCTTCAGATAGTGTTATTTCAAAAATAGGTATTTTTGAAATTTCGGCTAACTTGTCAGCTTTTTTTCTAGTGCGAGAATCTGATTCTCTTTTTTTAGCCGCTGCCCGCTCCAGTTCCAGTGACGCGCGCAATTCAGCATTCTTTTTTTTGACTGCCTCTTGTTCAAGCAACCATGCCTCACACAGTTTACAGTACCCAGACGCATTCAATTGGTTAAACAGCGCTAGCTTTCCACATCTTACACATTTTTTCATGTAGATTCCCCTTTGTATTTTTTATAGTTTACCTCTCAGTTCCACGACCTTACCGATGATTCGTACCGGCTTATTCTGCACGTCCTTATCGGTGAAGATGAGAGGGTCGTATTTAGAATTGAGCGATATCAAGCTGATGCCTCCGTCATACTTGGAAAGTCGCTTGCAGACGGCATCGTCTCCATTCACCAGTGCAATCACTATATCACCGCTTTCCGCATCCTCCTGTTGGCGGACAATTACCACATCGCCGTCATATATACGAGGCTCCATGCTGTCACCACGAATCTGCAGGCCGAAGAAGGTTCCGGTCTTGGCCATTTCCTCCGTAATCTCTTCCGTGTCGATTACATCCTCTATAGCTTCGATTGGTATTCCAGCAGCTACGCGGCCGAGGACTTTAATGGGCACACCGTGTTGGGCAGTAGGCCTCAGAGGGAAATCAATGTTGTCAGATTTGCCTATGAGCCATGCCGGATTAACATTTAATGCGTAAGCTATGGATTCTATGACGGGCAATTTGATTTTATCAATTTTTCCCGCTTCATAGCGTTGAACAGTAGACTTTGCAACACCGATTTTTCGAGCAACATCGTCTAATGTAACATGCCTCATCGTTCTGGCGTACTTGATTTTGTTGCCGATTTCTTGGTTATCCATATGTTCAGCCTCCCTTAAAAGATAGCACTATTATAATATAGATATTTGCATAGTGCAATATAAAAAACAAAAAAATATAAAAAAATTGCGCAGGGCTATTGACATAAAAATTGCGCAGTGCTACAATGCAGACGAAAGGAGGAAATAACACATGCTGAACACAAGGAAACTAAAGGGAAGAATGGCGGAAAAAGGTTTAACACAAAAAGATATTGCTGAGGCTTTAGGAATTGCTACACCTACAGTGAACCAGAAGTTGAACAATGTTCGCCCAATGGATTTAACCGAGGCCGAGCAACTGGCAAAGATATTAGATATATCAGCAGAGGATTTTTCAGCTTATTTTTTTGCAAATGAAGTTGCACTGCGCTACTAATAGGAAAGGAGAAAAAGATATGTTGACGTTGCCAATTAAACAACCAAAGAAGGAGGAGAATGGGGAAATGGATATCCAGGAAGCGATTGAGCATCTTAATGATGTTCTAATGGATGATGACAGGTGGACGGACTGTACGGAATGTAAGGAAGAGCATGAGCAGTTAAGGGAATGGCTGGCAGAATTACAGCGATACCACCAGATTGGCACGCTTGAGGAGTGCTTTGATGCCATGGAGACAAGGAAAGGGCAGTCATTAATGTCCGAAATGAGCAAAACAATCGAAGTCACCATCAAAAAAAGCTGCGAACACATCAATGACATAATTGAGCAGACATGTCCATCTGACGGCTTGGTGATCGAAGAAGAATCAATAATTACCAAGGAAACAAAGGCCATCGCGGAGTTGATACAGGCGCTGGCCTATCTCGACAACATTAATTCGTAGGAAAGAGGAAGAGACTATGGGATTCATACCGTTGTTCAATTTTGAAATGAACGAAGCAATGGAATTTTATAATCACTACATAAGGGAGCCCAAAATGAAATCTGAATGGAGAGTAACAAGCAATTGGATTGGTGGAGTAAAGTTGTACAGCGTATACCGTTTACTGGATATAACAGAGGTCGACCATTCCGGGAACAGGCAATATATCAGGAAATTTTTGCCGGAGGAAACAGCGCAGCAACTGGCGGATAGCCTGAATACTCCGGCCGGACCGGTAGTCACGATTCCGCAGAACAAAAGAGAATTAGATGCCACAATAGATGCCTTGCGCAATATGATAGCGCAGGACACAGATGTAATGGGTCTGGTATATCATCAACAGGCATTGGATGCGCTGGAGGCGGCAGCAGACCAGAAAGGCAGGTGAGAGGTCATATGCCGAGGGTAACGATCAAGAAAAAGGATTACATGAAGGCCGACCTGTCGCAATGGATCGTTGGGCGCATGTATGCGAGGCACCTGAGACAGGCGGACCTGGCTGAGGCAATCGGAATATCACAGCCGGCATTCTGCCAAAGGCTCAAGAATGGCCTGTTCGTGTATGAAGAGCTGCTGACAATACTGAACAAGCTGGAAGCCACTGATGAAGAGATCCTTAAATTAATGAAATTGTAAGAAAAGGAGGACTAATAAATGTTCAAGAATGCCATCATTGCAATGTTGGCAGCAGGGCTGACGGTGGACAGGTTATCATCAATAGCTATGACCGGCCGTGAAAAAATGGGCTTGTGGATCGCTCTTGTTGGCATCCTGATCAGTGTATGCAATATAATCGATGATCAGCTGATGAGATGGAGACAACACAAGCAAAGGCAGGAGGCCCTGAAGCAGCAGATAGAGCAGCTCGGCAGAAAGGAGATCAATTGTGGACAACGAATATACCAAAAAACTGCGGGAAATGAAGAACGTCGAACTAAGGAAAGAATGGGGAAAGCGGGGAAAGAATAAGGCTCAGATCGAACACGAAATGGCCATGCGCTTCATGGACAGTCAAGCGGTACCGCTCCGCTACATGAACAAATGGCTGGACTTGCCGGATCAATTTATGGAGGCCTATCATTCCGGGAAATGGTATCGCGCCAAGTACATATATGATATGGCGATCGTGGTCGGGGCGTTCTTGGATGTCCCGGATCTGCTCTACCGCCAAGCGTTCGGGATCTCGGATCCGGATGAGCCGGAGATACAGGGCATGTTCCCGCGAGACGTGGTCAGCCGCGTATATGAGGAGTGCGTCGTAAGAGACAATCTTGGGCATGAATGCGTTGTCTATCGCGTGCCGGGAGAGATTGGATTTTATGGCGCCAGGCAGCGGCCCGGCACCAGGATCATGTCGCCGGATAAAAAAAGGAGATCACCATAGCGATGACCTCCTGAGTGCCGATATGCGACACATCAACCCAAATAGATTATAGCATACCGGTGCCCAAAACGCAAGATTTTTACAGGATTAGAGGCGTTTTTGCTACCTCGATTAGAATATTAAACTTAGCGATGGAGTGGTTAATATGCACTATTTAAAAGTTGTATGTGACATGGGCGCCAAAAAAGAAATTGAAAAGCATTATGATCTCCGTTACGGTGCGCCGGGTCTCCCTCGGCAGAAGCGCCGGAAAAAGACCCCGGATGAGATGGCGGCGCAGAACAGATGGCGGCGAAAGAGAGAACTTCGCCGGCTGATAGAGATGAACTTCGGAGAGGGTGACTGGCATGTGATACTGACCTGCAGGCCACAGGATAGACCGGAAAAGGGCGAAGCACCACAACGGATCAGAGCCTTCAGGGACAAGCTCCGGACGGCGTACAAAAAAAGAGGATGGTGCCTGAAGTACATTATCACCTGCGAGGTCGGCCAGCGTGGAGCCACTCATTGGCATATGATAGTCAACGACCAGCATGATGGAGAGCAGAGCACGGCTCAACTGATCAGACGACTCTGGCCATGGGGTCGGCCATATTTTTCGCCGATGGACGACAGCGGAGAGTATGAGCGTTTGGCGGAATATATAGTCAAGCAGACCGGAACTCGGATCTCCCGCGAGGAGACGGTGGAAAAACTCAGCTACATGCGATCGCGCAATCTGATCCGTCCGGTAGTCAGGACTGAGAAGGTGCGTTCCAGGTCATGGAAGAGAGAGCCGAAAGCTCCGCCTGGGTGGCAGATCGTACCGGGGAGCCTGGTGAACGGTCAGAACAAATATAACGGATATCCATATCAATATTACACGATAAAGAAAATCAGAAATGGAGACAGAAATGAAAAGGGTGGAAATCTATATAGGGACGGACCTGAGAGGCCCTGCAAGAGGTGTAGGCAAAGTGATGTACATAATGCGGACGGACAGGGAAAACGGCAGCCCCTATGAGAGCAGACCGGCGATCATGGAGGTCAATGAGGCGACGGAGAACCGCTTGGTCCTGTATGCCCTGAAGGATGCCCTGCAAAGGCTTGCATATGCATGCGATGTCGTGATCTTCACGGAATCGCACTATGTGGCAGCAGCAATCAATAATATGTGGCCTGCTGCCTGGAGAACTAATGACTGGATGACGGCGCGGGGGCCTGCCAAGGACAGCGGATTGTGGGCAGCGATCATGGAAGAACTGGATGAAGCCGGCCATATCCTCAGAGCAGAGCCGGGAACACATGAATTTTGTGCATGGATGAGATCGAACATGCCTCACCTGGCAGCAGATGTCCGGGCATTTACCGCTGTAGAGATCTTAGAGGAGAATCAAATATGGAGAGACACGAGAGACTGAGAAAGTTGATCATCGACGTGGTGGGAGTAAAGCTCATAGAGCCGAAGGTCGGCAAATCAATCACGGAGATGGCCGCAGAGGCGGCAGAGAAGATAATGGATGCTGTGGCGGAGGGATTCCGGAGCCTGGAAGAGGTGGATGGCATTGTGAAGTCGGTGAAGGCCGGCATGGATGTCCAGATTGCGTACTGGGATCCGGAGGAAGACGCAGGGCCGGACGGCCTGCCGGATCCGATGGTCAGGAAGGCCAGATGGGAAGGCGTGGAACTTCCGGATCCGCTGCAGGTGTATGTCTGTTCACAATATGCCACCAGGGGGGACCGGAAGGACAACCTGGAGATGGCGAGACGGTACTGCAGCAAGATCATCGAGGAGGGCAAGGTGCCGATCTGCCCGCACCTGTTCTTCGGTCCATTCCTGGATGACGATGTCCCGGAGCAGCGAGAGCTGGCGCTCCGGATAGGGTTCGACCTCATGAGGGATTGCTCGGAGCTTCGTGTGTACAGTCAGATATCGGACGGCATGAGGGAAGAGATCTTGGAGGCCGACAGGCGAGGGATTCCGGTGAACATCGGGAACCTGTATGCAATCTTCGATTGGAATCGGGCAGACTATCTGACGGAGAAGATACTGAAAGAACTGGAGGATGTAAGGAGTGGCGAAAAGCATCGTACAGAAGAGGACGGATCCGCTGAATAGGGAATGTTTCCTATGCCGGGAAGAAGCCGACAGGACGGGATACATCGGAGAGCTCCGGCACACTGGCCTGCACAAGCATCATTTTCTGATGGGGCCGGTCCGGAAGAAGGCGGAACACTTCGGGCTCTGGGCGTACATGTGCGCGGAGAGGCACCATGAGCACGGGCCGGAATCTCCGCACGATAATGCGGAGGTGTCGAGGTATCTGAAGCAGATTGCCCAGAAGGCATTTGAGGACCGGTACGGGCATGAGCGGTGGATGCAGGAATTTGGCAAGAACTATCTGGACTGAAAGGAGAAAAACTATTATGTTTGAAAGATTTGGAGAATTTGACAGTGCTGCCGAGATCAACGAGACGGCGGTGAACCTGAGAAGGGAAGGAGACAAGGAGAGCCTGCAGGTGCTGGCAACAGAGAACGGGTTCGACGGTGATGTGCTGGAGGCATTTCTGAGCGGAGATATCCTCTACATCTGCGACGATATAACGGCGGCCATCGGCAAGATTGAGGTGGAGACAACGGAGATCGATTGTGCGGAGATCATGGAGGATTGGGTGGAATACATCAAGGCCCAATGCCTGGA
>CANQUQ010000028.1 GCA_947627115.1 uncultured Acetatifactor sp. | reverse complement strand
TTCATGTAGGAGGTGCGATATGGCGAAACATTTGACGATCATGCAGAGACATACGATAGAGGTCCTTCTGCGCGAACATGTCCCTGTGGCGCAGATAGCGGTAAGGATTGGTGTCCATAGAAGTACTGTGTATAATGAGATCAAGCGCGGAAGTGTAGAACTGCTGCAGTCAGATTTGAGGACAAAAAAAGTGTATCAGTATGATGTAGGCCAGCGGATCAGAGAGGAACGCGCAGCCAAAAAAGGGCGCAAGCGTAAATTGCAGGCCGGTGATCCGTTCCTTCTGGAAATCAGGAACTGGATCCTTGCCTGCAGATATTCGCCGGAAGCTGCACTTTATATGTGCGTACATAAAAAGCTGTGCGTCCACTCGATCTATAACTATATCTATGCCGGATTGCTCGATGGCGTTACCGTGCAGTCTCTCCCGTATGCACGGCCTAAGAAAAAGAAGTCAGGAACGACGGTCAAGCGTCCGCCACGTGGCCGGTCCATAGAGGAACGGCCTGCATATGTGCTGCAGCGTCAGGAGTATGGCCATTGGGAAATGGATACCGTTTATAGTTGTAAGGATTCGCTTCCCTGTCTGCTGGTCCTGTCGGAACGTATGACCCGGCAGGAGATCCTGATCAAGATGAAGGACCGTACTTCCAGCTCTGTCATCCGTGCGCTCAATGGTCTGGAAAGACGTATGGGAACGCCGGCTTTCCGCCGGACATTTCGGACTATCACATGTGATAACGGTGTGGAGTTCAGTGATTTTAAGATGATCGAAAGAAGCTGCAGGACAAAAGGTCCCCGGACCGTGCTTTATTATTGCCATCCTTACAGTTCCTTTGAGCGCGGCACGAATGAGAATATAAACAGAATGATCAGACGCTTTATTCCAAAAGGTGATGACATAGGCCTGTACAGTACAGAGGAGATCAGAAACATAGAGCGCTGGATCAATACATATCCCCGCCCGATGTTCCGTGGCAGGTCTGCTCATGACTTGACTCTGTGACCGCATAGCGGAAGAGTCCGCTATGCTATCTTTCATAGATGGGTGCATCCATCTATGAAAGATATGTGTTCAGGTGGAAGTTTTCTTCGCGCAGCAAAAAATCTGTCTTGAATTTTCTGCAGAAAAAATCTTTATGCAATTACTTATAGGCATTTTGTATAAAATCTTATGCGATTTCCATATATAAATATAAGGTGTTATTGTATATTTTGAACAAATTTTGTATTAATGTCGAATTTAATCTTGCAATTCAGCTGCTCTTGCCATAAATACAATTGTATTTTAGGAAAAATATAGTATAATTATTTTGACAGTATGCTGTATTGATGTACATTGCAGACTCAGAAAGGATCGGCGATCATATATGGAAAACGGAAATCAGACCTTTGAAATGTTTTGTGATATTGCCAGTGCGTTTGCCCCCTGCATGAACGACTATCTGTATGT
The DNA here is from genome assembly GCA_947627115.1 of uncultured Acetatifactor sp. Taxonomy (GTDB): domain Bacteria; phylum Bacillota; class Clostridia; order Lachnospirales; family Lachnospiraceae; genus Acetatifactor. The sequence goes on along the minus strand of CANQUQ010000028.1, from coordinate 25,880 downwards.
ATACAACATGAAGGCAGATATGTACTACATATCCGAGGAGGCAGTGAACCGCTTTCTGCTTCCGGCAGGTCTTTTTCACAATGTGAGAGCGGTTCTTCAGAACCTCGTCCATCCCGAAGATTTCAGTATGCTGATGGATGACATTGACTTGATCAAGACCGGCAAAAAGGACTACCATAATCTGGAATACCGCTGGCTCGGAAAGGACGGCTCCCCCATCTGGATCAACTGCAAGGGGCGTATTCTGAAGGACGACGACGGCAGACCGTTCCTTATGCTGGGATGCATCAACGAGATCGGCAACAAGCAGAAGGCGGATAATATCAGCGGTCTGCTGGGAGAATCCGCACTGCACGACCAGGTGGTCAGACTGTTCCCCAATGTTTCCGACGCCATGTTCCTGCGCATCGGCATCGATGATTTCAAGGTTCTCAACGAGAGGCACGGCATCGAATACGGCAATTACGTGCTTCGTGAGATCGCCAAGTGCATTCAGCAATGCATGGGGCCTATGCAGTATGCGTACAGAATCATATCCGACGAATTCATGGTGCTGGATCTGTCCGGCGCCGGATTTGCAGAGATGAACCGCCTGTACCACCGCCTGCGCGTCTGTGTGGACGGCGTCGTGGAAAAGGAGCAGTACAAGGCTATCTACACCATCTCCGCAGGGCTGGTGGACTTAAAGGACGTGGATACATCGGCCTCCGGTTACAACAGCTACAACGAGGCCATGAAGCTCTCGGAGTTCGCTCTGACACAAGCCAAGCTGCGCGGCAAGAACCAGATGTACTATTTTCGTCCGGACGATTACTCCGCCTTCCTGCGCAAGCGTTATATCCGCAGCTGCCTGCGGAAATCCCTCAGCAATAATTTTTCCGGCTTTCATCTCCACTTCCAGCCTATTGTTCAGGCGGACGGCGGGCAGCTCTATGCGGCGGAGACTCTGCTTCGCTTTGAGACTCCCATGGGCGAACAGATCTCGCCGGTGGAATTTGTCCCCATCCTCGAAGAGAGCGGTATGATCATTCCCGTGGGAAAGTGGATCATTGCCAATTCCCTGCAGATGTGCAGGACGTGCCGGGAATTCTGCCCCGATTTTATGATCTCTATCAATTTTTCCTATATCCAGCTTCTGAAGAGCAATGTCTATGACGATGTGATACGGGCCCTGAGCGAAGCCGATATGCCGCCCTCCTGCCTGATCGTGGAGCTGACAGAGAGCGGCCATCTGGAAAACAGCCCCGCCATCCAGAGCATCTGGCAGAAGTTGCGAAATGCGGGCGTCAACATTGCACTGGACGATTTCGGCACCGGGTATTCCAATCTGATCAACATCGGCAATCTCCGTCCGAACATTGTCAAGATCGACCGCAGCTTTACCGTAAAGGCGCTCAACAATACCTATGAGCACGAGCTGCTGATCCATATTATTCACATGGTCCACAGCATCGGACTGAATCTGATCGTGGAGGGAATCGAAAATTATGATGAGCTGACCAGGGTCGTTGCGCTGAATCCTGACTACATACAGGGTTATTATTACAGCAGGCCCTGCCCCAGGGAAGAATTTATAGACAAATTCCGCCCCGGCAATTAACTTTGCCGTCATCCCTGACGATATAATTACGAAAGATTTTTTGTCTTTCAGCGACCACGGATGGAACGCACTTGTCAGGGAGGATGAATCTATGGGCATGGGAATCGGCATAAATCATTCCAACAGAGTAAGGATCGATCTGAAGAACCCGGACGGAAGCTATGCGGGAAGCATCAGCTATACCAAGTCCGCCGCCAGGTCCGGCAAAGCCGGCCTGCAGAGAAAAAAGCGTCTTAACTATAATTCCAGAGCCATCGCCACACAGCTCATGATGGCCAAGACCCCCGCCACAGCCAGCCAGGTGGCCGGCAGGGCCCGGAGGCAGGTGGTGGAGCTGCTCAGACGGCAGGCCTTGTGTCGCGCCGGTGTCAGCACCTCCTACGACTATGACGAGGATGAGCTGGACAACGCCCTTGCCCACGCCAAAAGTCTGGCCCGGATCGCCAAAAAGCGGGTCCGTCATCTGCAGCAGGAGGAATCGCTAAAGGGAAACGGTACTTCCTTTGTGTCCGGCGAGATGGAAGAGGCATTCGAGGAGATGTTTCCGGAGGACGGTATGGATCTGGAAGGGCTGATGGGCCTCAGCGAAGAGGAGATCCGGCGTATGATGGAGGAGCTGGAGCAGGCCATGCAGGACCTGGAGGAGGACGCTCCCGCCCCCGAATCCACCGACGCCCTCTCCGAGGTACTGTCGGAAAACATGGACTCCGGAGATCTGGAGCGGCTCAAGAAAAAGCACAGGGCCGATGAACTTCGGGAGATCATGGAAGCGGATATGAAATATCTGAAGTCCCTGTTCGACAAACTGACCAGAGAAAAGCAGAGCGCCGAAAGCAGCTCCTGCAGCAACTCTGCGGACAGCTCGGACAGCGGCTATGCAAACGCCGCCGTATCCTTGGAGCTTGCAGGGATGGAGATGCCTGTGGAGGCAGCGGCGGCTCCCGTGACTGCGGAAGGCGCGAACATGGATATCACGGTATAATGTCGACAGTAAGAGCACCTGTCGACTTCTGAATTGATTGTGCGCCAAAGCGCACGATAATCATGGTATAATGGTTCTTCCCTACGGCACATACTGCTCGGAAAGAGAAACGATCTCACCGTCCGTGACCGTCAGGAGATAAGGTATTTCCATGCCTTCCCGCTCCTTCAGGATCCAAAGCAGTTCATCCGCCGTCACGTCCTTTTTCTCATAGTTGTTCTTCCAGTCCAAGACCGTACAAGTGCAGTCGTCTGCCAGAGGATAGACCTCTGTCTTTTCCTCCTCGTTGTAGAGCACGAACCCTGAAGGCGCATCGTCTTCGTCCAGTCCCAGCTGTGAAGCACGGCTGCCGGGCACCTCCACCCACTCCACGGTATCTACGGCCAGATTCCGGCCCTCCACGGACCTGATATAGTACATGATTCGCGAAGTCTCTCCGTTCTGCACTGCATAGAATTCCCCCAGATCAAAGACCGGACCGTCTCCGTTTTCCGATACCATGACCTCCGCCTTCAGCACAGGCATATTATCCTGATAGACCGCCGCTGCTTCTCCCTCATAGAAACAGCCAGGCTCCACCTGAAGGCTGATGCTGTCCCCCAGAATAAATTCCGAGATCATTCCCGCCTCTATCCCCGTGATGTCCTTATTCTCTCCGCTGATTTCGACCGCACACAGCTCTTTCCCCGTTCTTCGATCGGTCAGCGTAAGTTGACGGGTCCGGCTGTCATATGCAGACTGTATGCACTGGGCAAGTATCCCGGAATAATCCCCTAAATTGAACTCGCTATCCGCCAGTGTGCCGTCCCGGTAGCGGAGCACATGGAGCTCCTGCGCCGAAACGCCGGTCCCCGTATAGACCTTCAGAGCGATCTGCAGTTCTCCGTCACTCTCATTCCAATAACAATCGGGGAGCAATGCCCTGGGCGCGGCATAGACCCAGTCAAAATAATACATGTTATCATCTATTTCAACGGCAACCCCCTGACCAAAACACTCCTGATCGTTATATCCGTAGACCGTGATATTTTTCTCCGGTATCTTACCGATACAGACGATATCCGTCCAATCCTTGTCCCCGTCCACGGTGAGATTCCGTCCTCTTATCTCGTCCCAGTCCACCTGCGAAAGCCGATCAAGAACATTCACGGTATTTGAGGCGTCAGCAGAATCCGTATCCTGCTGCACCGGGTCTGTCAAAAAGCATACGGCAGCCGCTATGCACACGGCAGCTGCCGCCGTTACGATCCAGAACGCCGGTCTCTTATAATTCAGCACGGTCTTCACGCGCTTCTTTACTCCCACCTCCCCAAAGGCCAGCGGACAGGCAGCGACGGTCCGCCGGTTCACGCTGCACGCCAGCAGAGCCTCCGAGTACATCTTCCTCTGGTGAGAATCGTAACCGCGGATCACCCTTTCATCACAGGCAAGCTCTATATCCCTGCACAACAGTGCGTAGGCCAGCCAACAGAGCGGCTGGAACCAATAGACAGACAAAAGGAGGTAAGCAAAGGGCTTCCACAAATGATCTCCCCGCTTTATGTGCGCTCGCTCATGATCCGTCACATAGGATGCTGTCGCCTCCTCCATATGGGACGGAAGATAGATGCGGGGCCTGATGACGCCGAGAATAAACGGCGTGTCCACGAACTCGCTCCGGTACAGATCGCCCTCCGCTCTCACGGCCGTCCGCACTCGCCGCCACAGCCGAAAATAGCCGGCGGCCGCATACACAAGCATGGCAGCGACCCCCGCCGCCCACAGAACACTTGCAAGAGATATCCCTATCTGCAGCGGATTGACGCTGGCTTCGGGAGTCGGCGCAAAGGAGCCTTCCAGCACGGAATTGACCGCGCCGTCCAGGAACGCGACCCCGCTGTCTATGGCCGGCGCGTCGGAAACGGCGATATCCTGACGGATCGTTTCCCGGCTGGGCACCATGCTGAGAGCGCTCTCCAGGGAGACGGGACAGAGCAGTCTGACAGCCACCAAGGCCCACAGCAGACAGACGATCCACCTGGGAGCGCGTCTCAGCAGGAACCGAAACGCCACCACCGCAAGGATCAGCCACCCCGCCGTGATACTCATATTTACCAGTTTTATGAAAATACCTTCCATGCTCATTTCTCCCCATACTCATCCAGCATTTTTCTGATCTCCGCAACATCTTTTTCCGACAGTCCCCTGCGTTTGGTGAACGCCGCGATAAATGCGGGCATGGAGCCCTGAAACGTCTTTTCCACCAGCTCGTCGATCTCCGCCGCCTGAACCTGGTCCTTGGATACCAAGGAAGTCACCACCCCATTTTCGCTCTTGACAATGCCTCTTACGGACAGCCGCTTGATGACGGTATATGTGGTGGTCCTGCTCCAGCCCAGCCTTTCGCTGCACAGCTTTGCCAGCCGGGAGCTGCTGATCGGTTCATTCTCCCATAAGATCAGGCAGAAACGGTATTCGCTCTCAAAGACCTTCGGTGTTCCCATTCTGCTTCCTCCTTCATGTCTAATGCATTAGACACATTTAGTCTAACGCATTAGACAAAATCTGTCAAGTACTGTCACGTGGATTTTAAAAGGGCGGACCGCCATACGGCAGATCCGCCCTTTTCTGTGTATTTTTCTGTACATTTTTTCCTGCGTAATTTCAATTTTGCGACATCATTCCCGGATAGCCGGGGCTTATTTTCGTCCCCATGTGCCTCCCATCAGATCTCCTTTCGCATCCAAATGTGCGGACAGCCTTCATCGAGCTCTACCTCGCCGTATTCCCGAAAACCGTTTTGCCGGTAGAATCCGACGGCCCTGCACTGAGAGTGCAGGATCAGGGCCTTCCCGCCCTTGTCCCGCACATAGGACTCCGCGGCCCCAAGCGCCTCGCAGCCCACATGCTTTCCTCGGTATTCCTTTTTCACGGCAAGGCGTCCGAGCACGAATACACCGGGCTCGGCATCCGGAAAGACTCTGCATGTGGCGACAGGGATACCTCCCGCATCATACAGCACGATATGCGCCGCAGTGTCATCGATCTCATCCAATTCTCTCTGAAATCCCTGCTCCTGTATGAAGACTTCCTCCCTGATCCTCCATGCGTCCTCCGGCAGCCCTTTCTCACAGATCCGGTACGATATCCGCGCCCCTTCTCCGTCTGTCCCCCGGCTTCGCTCCCTGACAAGCTCCTTTGCCTCCTTGCCCGTCATATGCTCTATCTCAATCCTTATGATGCTCATTGCCGGACGGGATTTTGCAATGACTTCCCGAAGATGCTCCTCCCTGTCCTCCGGATAGTATTTTTTCCCCAGCCTTTCGATGGCCCATTCTATCTCAGCCCGGTCCTCCAGCACACAGGCCCGTCCGAAAAGAATGACGCTCCGAAAATACGTGGTGTACTCCGAAGGCACCACCAGATCCTGATCGACCACGCAGAAGGAGACCTTATCATGGTTCTTCACCGCGTCCAGCTTATGCCCGCTCTTAGCGCAGTGAATGTATATCCTGCCATCGCAGCAGACATAGCTGAGCGGCACCGCGTAGGGATAGCCCTCATCCCCCGACACGGCAAGGACGCCGCAGGTATTTCTGTTCAAAATATCAAGGCATTCCGCTTCGGAGAGCTGCTGCCCGTTCCTTCTCATTTCCCGAAATTTCATTTTATCCTTATCCCCTCAGCGCGCTTCGGCGCGCATATCAATCAAAGCACCGCCGCCTTTATCCAAACACGCTCTGCACCAGCAGCATATAGCAGAAGGTCCCCCCAAGAACGGAGAGCAGCGTGTTGTGCCTCCACTTGTGGAGAAGGAGCACTGCCAGTACCGATATCATCTCAGGGAGTCCGTGGGTGCTTCCCGCAAGGTCGGTCCCCCTCAGGCAATATACCACCAGCAGCGCGATGACAGAGTAGGGAAGCACTCTGCCCAGATACAGTACCAGTTCGGGCGTTTTCCGGGAGAATAGGAAAAACGGCAGGAACCGAAGCAGCATGGTGATGCCGGCCATAATGGCGATCAGCATCAGGGAATGACCGTAACTATCCATTTTTACTCTGTCTCCTCCCTATTGTCCTGAACAGCAGAAGCCCGATGCCGATGATCGCCATGGCCGGCACCATGAACCTGTCCGCACCGAAGATCACAAGACAGGCCAGGGACACGAGCAGTCCAAAAAGGGCCGGAAAATGCTGCCTGTTCTTTTCCCACTGCTCCACAAAGATCGTGACGAACAGGGCCGTCATGGAAAAATCGATGCCCGCGGAATTAAAGGACACCGCATTTCCGAGGATCGCGCCGGCCAGACTTCCGACGATCCAATAGCACTGATTCATCAGGGTGAGCAGAAGATAGTAATCCGAGGGCTTTACACCGTCGGGCAGATCAGGCTCCCCGCACACCAGCGAGTACGTCTCATCCGTCAGCCCAAAGGCCGCATACCACTTGCGCCATCCCATGTCCCGGTATTTTCCGATCATGGAGATACCGTAGAACACATGCCTTGCATTGACCGCCAGCGTCATCAGGGCCGTGGAGACGGCAGAGGCACCGCCCGCAAGCAGATCCACGCCCACGTACTGCATGGAACCTGCGTAGATGGTCACGCTCATGAGAAGGGCCCACCAAAAAGAATAGCCTTTGGCACTGAGAAGAATGCCAAAGCCTGTCCCAAGCACGATATATCCGGCCATGACCGGAAGGGAATCCGTAAAAGCACGCTTAAAGGTCTCTCTGTTCATAGAACGCCGTTCCTATTCCATTTTATGCAGGTCCTGTATCCAAGCTTCTCATACCAGGGCGCTACGCCCGTATAATGTATGTAGCTGTAATCGTAGCCCTGTTCCTTCAACATTTGTGTTACATGCCGGACCATCGTCAGTCCTATGCCCTTACAGCGATGCTCCGGAAGCGTCCCCACGCACCCCGGACCCCCGATCCTCACCCGGCATCCGCCTATTTCATGTGTTCCCATATCCTCCACCAGGCAGAAGCTTGCGACATCTGAGCCTGCATAACCGCAATATACCCTGTCCTGTTCCCGAAAGAACTGCGGCCAGTCCCGATCCACCCTCTCCACGGTCTTTTTTAACCGGTCAATGTCCCCGGTATAAAATCCGAAGGAAATGCCGTCCTCCAATTTTTTGTCGTATCTGCAGATATCGAATTCGGCAAGGGGCAGAAGCATCTCCTCAAAAATCAATTCCTCCGGCAGGCCGCGAATGTCCTCTCTTTCAAAAAAGTTCGGGGAAATCGCGTAAAGCAGTGATATGCAATCCCGTTTCTCCATACCGTTCACCTCCTGATAAATCTTCCGTTCACCCCTCCGCCCCTGGCAGAAAGCCCCTGTTGCGCTGTCTGAAAATATGATACAATAAAGTCAATCCCACGTCCGAAAGGAATATCAGACTATGGAATACGTATTTATTCTGCTCGCTATCGCAATCTTAGTCAGTGTGCTCACAGGAAGCGTCATGTATCTTCTTCTCGGAGCGGCCGGTCTTTTGTTCATCCTCTCCGGGCTCCTGGTAATCACCTTTTTGATCTGCTGGGGATTTCTGCTGACATCAAAGTGGAAAAAAGCCAGATTTCTGCGTGTGGAGCCGCCGTCGGAGAAGGCCAGATACAAGGTGGCCTATTATCTGATCGAGGAAAGAGAAATTCCCTGTCTGTTTCCGGAGGAGGGAATTTTTCGGGATAAATTATACCGAACGGACAAGGTCTATCACGTTCTTTTTCACAAAAGGCTGGGACGAGTGTTCGACCGATTTGCCATAGCCACCTGCACATTGGGGCTGATCTGCGGGATCGGTCTGGGGACGGCAATACTGCAGATGTACTTTTAGCCCTGCGGCCGGGCCGTCCCGCTCTCTTCCTCCTTCGATCTGACCTCCAGACGCTTCAGAAAGAGTCTGCTCATGTACAGGGAAACAAAGAAGGTAAGCACGAACGCCGCCGGCTGTGCCTCCTGAATGCCTGCCATTCCTCTCAGCTTCGCCAGAAGGAGCAGCACAGGGATAAAGACCACGCCGCTCCTCATGGAGGAGGCTACCGCCGCCAATGCCCTCTGTCCCGTACTCTGGAATCCCATCTCCGTGACCATGGTGATCGGCACGGTGATAAGCGTCACTGCCTGCAGCCGCAGGGCCCTCAGCGCAAAGCCCACCACGCCCGCATCATCCCGGAACAGCCGGATCAGCGGTTCCCCCCAGATAAATACCGGAATGGCCGTCAGGATCAGAAGGACCTCCGAAAGACCGAAGGTGAACCAAAAGGCCTTTCTGACACGGTCATATTTTGCCGCGCCGTAGTTAAAGCTGCTCACAGGCTGAAATCCCTGGCCGATGCCGATCGCGATCGCCATCACAAAGAAACTGATCCGCGACACAATGCTCATGGCCGCCACGGCGGCATCTCCGTACACAGACGCATGGGAATTCAGAAGAATCGTTGCCACGCTGTTCAGCGCCTGCCGCAGCAGACTGGGAAAGCCTGTGGCCGCCACATTTCCCATAGTCTTCAGGCGCCAGTCTACGCAGGATATCCTGATCTTTGTCTGAGTCCTGCCGGACAGGAACATGGACAGCAGGATCACAAAGCTGATGAACTGAGAGACCGCCGTGGATATCCCAGCGCCCTCCACCCCCAGGTCGAAGCCAAAGATCAGAATGGCATCGCCTGCGATGTTCAGCACGCCGCCCGTCATCAGGCCCAGCATTCCCAGCTTTGCCCGTCCCTCGTAGCGCAGCAGATTATTCATGGTCAGGCTGGAAGACATAAAGGGCGCCGCCAGGATGATCCAGAAAATGTATGTCCCGGCATAAGGCGCGATCGTGTCCGTGCTGCCCAGGGCATACACCAGGGGATCCAGAAAAAGGAGACTGAACAGCCCGATCAGCGCTCCCAGAATGAGCGACATAAAAAACCCCGTGGAAGTATAGCGCGTGGCAGTCTCATCGTCCTTATGGCCCAGACTGCGTGACATGACGCTCCCTGCGCCCTGCCCGCACATGAACGCCACCGCCTGCAGAATGGCCATAAAGCCGAACACCACTCCCACTGCGCCGCTGGCACTGTTCCCCAGCGTTCCCACAAAGGCCGTGTCCACCAGATTGTAAATATTTGTCACCAGCATGCTGAGCACCGTAGGCACCGCCAGCGTGCCCACCAGCTTTTCCACCGGTGTCTCCGTCATCTTTATGTATTGCCTGTTTTCAAGTTCCGCACTGATTTCCGTCATGATCTTCCGCCTGCCTTAGATAAGTGCAGTGCTGAAATATCTCTCAGCCCTGTCCGGCAGGACCGTGACGATCACCTTGTCCCGGCCGTACTTTTCAGCCATGAGCTTTGCCGCCCATACATTTGCTCCGGAGGAGGTCCCCACCAGAAGTCCCTGGACCCTCGCCAGTTCTCTGGCCGTGCCGATCGCATCGTCGTCGCTGACCTCCACGATGTCCGTGATAATATTGGTATCCAGAATGTCCGGTATGAACCCGTCCCCGATCCCCTGAATCTGGTGCAGACCCGGTTCGTCCCCCAGGAGGGCGCTGACATTCTTCGGCTCCACTGCTACGATCTTACAGTCCGGATCCTTCTCCAACAGATACTGTGCGATTCCCTGCAGGGTGCCGCCGCTTCCGATGCCGGAGACAAAGATGTCGATCTTCCTTCCCAACTGCTCTACGATCTCTCTTGCCGTGGTGCGGTAATGGGTATCCGGGTTGGCGGGATTCTGGAACTGCTGGGGCACAAAATATTCCGCCGAGGACGCCGCCAGCTCCGCCGCCTTCTGTACGCTCCCGTCAATGCTGAGCTTGGGATCCGTAAGCACCAGATCGGCTCCCAGGGCCCGTATGATCTTCTTTCTCTCATCACTCATATTTTCCGGCATGACAATAATGACCTTATAGCCCTTGCGGACGCCGCACAGCGCCAGTCCAATGCCGGTATTTCCGGAGGTGGGCTCGATAATGGTCATGCCCGGCTTCAGTTTACCGCTCTTTTCCGCCTCTTCGATCATATTCAGGGCGATCCTGTCCTTAATGCTCCCGCCCGGATTCAAAAATTCCGCCTTGGCAAAGATGTTCAGCCCCGTAGTCTGCTCTAAGCCGAGAAGCGGCGTGTTTCCGATCAGATCCAATATATTTGTGTAATACATAACTCTCCAAAACCTTTCTTTCCCTACAGAGTATAGCATACCACACCGGAATAATCCAGTATGAATTTGACCCTCTAGTCTATGCCGCTTATGTCACTAACTCATACCCTTCCGCCATCTTATCTATGCAGGATTGGCTGACATACTCCTTCTTCCTGTACTCGACCGTTTCTCCGCAGTTGTCACCCCATCTGCTGACATAAGAGCGCGTCACCTCGGTATAAGGCGCTAATTTTTTGGCGAACCGTGCCAACGTATTGTAAACCCTGGTCAGCTCTTCCGGACGCTTGATAAATTCTCCGTCCTTATCATAAAATCCCGTGGAACACCACAGTCTGCTGCGCGATATCTTTTTCGTTTCCGCATCCACACAGGAAAAACCGGCTTCGATCAATGCCGTATTGTCGAAAACATCGACGTATTCCCTTCCGCCCCTCGTTCCTATCACGATCTCACCGGCCTGCGGCAGGTAGAACCAATACCCGTACACCTCCGGCGCGACCACACTGATATCCCGGCCAAAGGCAAGCCTTCCGTCCTTTTCCGCACATCTTCTGTAGATCACACAGCCCATCTCCAAGGCCTTTTGCGCTAATACCACAAAGTCGTTGTAATCCATCCAATAATTGATCTGTTTGCCCATATGGGATCTCCCCCACTGATGAAATTTTTCCTGCTGAATCCAGAGTTGTCTACATGATTATATCATTTTCGCTCCATATTTACTACCTCCTTAACTTCGAAGGGCAACAAATTTTCCATTTTCAGGCATTACAAAACCGCAATCCATTAACTGTCAAAGGATTGCGGTGTCTATTCTTAATATTCGGCTCTAAGCTGCAGTTGCACAATAAGCATAGCATATCGACCGGAACCAAGGGTATGACCACCCGCACAATCGAATCTGGTCTTATTTAGGAACTTATTTGTCACAGTCTTGCCACTTTTTGATTCATTTTACGTCACATACCTCTTTTCTGTCTCTGCAACATAACATTTGCAAATTTTACGACTTCAGCAACGCAATTATGCTTACAATACAACTCACGAGCGCTATTATACATGCTGAATATGCATATATTATATTACTGTCCGTTTCTTTTTCAAATTTTCCTCCGGCTAATATAAATATACTTCCCAAAGATAACATAACAAACGAAATTGAACAAGTAACCAAAAGTACATTGATAACTTCGTGAACAATGAAGTTATATATTCCAAACCCACAACCAACTAAACCAAATAACCACATAAATCCGCCAATGAGACGCAAAAAACCAGAAACAATCATAACCGGTATGCTATCATAAATTCTATTGCTAACACTAAATCTCTTACTTATTTTCCATGGCCATAAAAATATATTTAAGTCAAAAAGAATATTGTCATACCATTTATACTTTTGTTTTTCCGGCTTTGGGTCATGTGATTTAACTTTTTCAGCTTCAATACGTTTAAGTGCTCTGTAATATGCTTCCGCTTGATTTTCTATCATTTGCTCTTGAGATATATTGCTACTTTCGTACTTAATAATCTGTCGCTTTTGTTTCTTTGTTTTCCTTCTGCTCATACTACCTACTTTCCATTTTTTGTACTATCTCTTTCGGATAAAAAAATCTGATGCTTATTTCAAATATATAATTATTATATCACTAAATCATGTGCCATTCCATCGTTTTGTACTTATTTTAATATCTTAACATAATTTTTTTGTCTGATTCTATTTTGCAATTTCTGCTTTTATGTTTTTTTGCAAATGTGCTATTATAGAGTTCGAATGGTGCATTAGCTTCAAGCAGAACAGATAAAACAAATCAAGGGATGATTTGATAATATAAATGTTATCATTAATATGTTATAGATATATACCGCAAGGAGAGCAGATACATGGCAAATGATAAATTTTTTTTAACATATAATCAACAAATGAAAAAACTTCGTAAAGATAAAAAAATTGATTGCAATGGAACTCCACACAAAATATCATTAGTACGCTCCGGATATTTTAATATGATTAATGGCTATAAAACACCTTTCACTTGTGGTACTGATACCAATGGAAACCATATCTATTTCCCTAATACATCTTTAAGTCAAATTAATAGTTTAAAAAAATTTGATGAATCACTGAGAATATTTTTACTTAAGTACATCACTCAAGTAGAAGAAGAAGTTAGAACTTTAACTGGTTACAAATTCGATCAATGTAACGATAATGGGAAAATACCCTGGTATGAAACAAATGCATATTCCTCCAATGCTACTTTACAATCGAAAATGAACACTATATCATCTGCCTATTCTGAGTTAAGCAAAAGCAAATCAGAATATGTACAATTTTACATGAAGAAACACGAGCAAATTCCGACCTGGATTATGATAAAAGTTGTGAATTTCTCCACTTTCATTGATGTTCTTCATAATAGTAAACCAAATGTGACCCATGCTATTTGCAAATTGTATTCTATGTATGATAGCAATAATTTGCCCAATGTCAAACTATTAATTGGCAGTTTACATTGGCTGCGAAGAGTACGTAACTCTTGTGCGCACAATGAGCGTGTTTATTGTATCCACCAGACACAAGCACGTAGCAATTCTGCAAGTGGTCGGATTTTAGACCCTTATTATTCACAGCTTCCAACATCGTACAGTAGATGTACCAAAAAAATATTTTCGATATTCTTGTGTATTTTAAATACTTTCTTCCAAAAGAAGAATTTACATCAATGATTATGGAATTAAAAAATATGTTAATAGAACTGCAAAGCACTTTATTGCCAAATGCGTTTGACAATGTCAGAGGTCAGATGGGAATAAAAAATTTGAATATTTTCGATACGCTAATTGCTTTACCAAAATCAAAAATAGAGTACCACAAATTTGATACTTTATAACTTATTTTTACAAAAAAATAGTGTAAACTCTTGTCATAAGTTTATAAATGTGGTAATATACTAAAACAGAGAGAGCCATATTGATTGTGGCTGAAAAACACTCACGCACATATATGTTGTGTATGGGTGTTTTTTACTTTACCCAGACTCCACTTCTATTTTTTACTATTCTTTCCACCAATTTCAAGATGCAAAAAGGGACTCCCCGATTCCTCGGAAATCCCTTTAAATCCAGCTTTCTACTTTTCTGTCAGAAGCAGTCCCGAATAGATCCCGGAGCGGTGCTCCTTCAGATACTGCCGCCTCATTCGTCCGAACTTCCGCAGCTCTCCCTCCGGCTCCCGGTTGGAAATCAGATTCGGAATCAGATAAGCCAGTTTCATTGTCATATCCACGCTTTCTCTATTTCTCAACGATATTTTTACAGTTCCTGCTAGGCATTTTAGGAATTTTAGAAAATACGCAAACTTTCTGCCGATACACCCCTTATGAATCAACCGAAAGCATTTCACGATGAATATACGAAAAAATATAAGAACACCCACCAGAAAGACCGGGAAGCGGTCTGGAAAGAATATATTGAAAAGAACAAAAATTGTCCGAGGTCTGCTAAGCGCACCTCGAAAATGCTCCGCATTTCCTCGGTCACGGGCATTCGCTAAATGCCCGTGAAAGCAATAAAATAGGGACATCCAAGTAAACTTGGAGTCCCTATTATTATCGCTTTTTATGCGCTTAGCTCAAAACCTTCGTGCAAGTTACTCAATAATCGTAGCAACCCTACCGGATCCAACCGTTCTGCCGCCCTCACGTTGCTACGGTGGGATATGGTATGTCGCAAACTCTGATAAAATGGGAACTTTTTTATTTATATTATCCACAATATCAGTGTATTTTTGTAGTTTTTGAAAGTTTTAGAAGCATTTTAGAAGCACAAGCTTTAGTAATTCCTAAAAAGATTGAACAACTCCATTTAATAAATTATTTACCTTATGCTAATTGCTCATCTCAATTTTCCTGTAACACATCATCAAAAATTATCGGGATTTTCTTTTTAAACTCATTAAGAATCATATCGGCAATTTCTTTCATTTGAGGATGCGCTCTCATTGATGTCCTTAACTTAAAGAAATGTCTCCATTCTCTAAGATTCATAGTAACAACAATCTCTGTTTTCAAACTATTTGGCAGTATACTCCTCGCCTCCTGTGGTTTTATTCCCATTGAAATCATCTTATTATATGTCTCTTCTATTTTTTTAATAGTATCGTACCAAAGCAGATATTCATCGCTTCCCTCATTCCAAAACAACGGTTTAATAACTGTCAGCTCATTGCCAAACTTATCTTTACTGTAATTACAATATCTTGTACTTTCCTGACTATAACTTGCTATTCTATGTCGAACAATTTCATGACTAACCCCTCTGTCACATATTATACGTACCGATATTTTTTCATGTTCAATCACAGATTCATGTCCACTTTTAAGTATATTGGACACAAATGTTTTGGCTGAGTCGGTTGTAATCTTATCCTCACTCTTATAACACACTCGTCCGATAAGTTCTATCCTTTTTAAAATCTCATCCCCATTAATTTGATCAAGAAGCTCAATTCTTGGCTGTATTATTTTCATAAAGTATTGTTCCCTTTCTATTATTATTTTTAGTTATTATAATTATGTCAAATATTGCTATGCATTTCATTAGAGTTATTCCCTCTCAAACGACTATTCAATGCCAAACATTGTCCTTCTTTAATATATCGGCATTCCTCTTTCTTAAAAAGTTCAATTGGGAAATCATCATTTCCATAAAAAGTCTTTCTGTGCAACCCTTCCATTTCTTCTAAATTTACCAAATTGTTTTTTCTATAAAAGATACTATATATATGTGTTATTTTCTCCTGCATTTGTTCCATTCCCAATTGATTACTTTTCATTATATCATTTAGTGCCTTTTTTATAGTATCAAATGTAACAATTGCATCTACTATTAAAATTATTCCATCATATTCTACTACGGATAATTCCGTCTCTTTAGGTGAAGAATTTAAGCGATCCCTTACAGGTATAATATAAGAAAACGGCATTTTCATCCCCATCGCTACTCTCGATGCCAAAAGAGCGCCTTCTAAATCTAGTCCTACAACTAAATATTTTTTTTGTAAATCACATGTATCTTTTATATGTTTAATAAAGCATTCAACAATATCATCTACTATCACTTTAGTTTCAACCACTTCCTTAGTGTCAATCCAATCTCTTGCACAAAAGTTATCATCTAGCAAAAAATGACCCACCCTTAAAAGGTGCCTTCGTTTAATCTCACGTTTTAGCATATTGGACAATTTATCACTTATTAATTGTACGCATTGCTCCGATTGATTTCCACTATTTGAAAATTTATTTTCTGTGGCATTTCCATTATCACTAAAATCTTTTTCAGTATTCTGATTCATGGAAACTTCTTTAACATTTTTTATGTTATCCATTTGTCTATCTAGTTCTTTTCGAACAGAATCGACACTGCATTTGACTCTTATATCTGTTACTGGAAAAAAACTCTTCACATCCAATTTCTGGTGCGAATCGTCTATAGTTTTATGTTTAATCTCTCTCCATTCTTTAATTACTTTATCATATACTTTTAATATCTTCCTTGCTAGTTCAGCAGATGTACTTCCACTATCTAGCAAATTTTGTATATGTTGGTCATCTGTTACTAAATAAACTATATCATCCTGACTTTCTCTTGTCACTTGTGAAAACAAATGTAAAAACTCCCAATGTGATAATGATTCCACATATTTCTTATATTTTTCATATTTATCTTGATTCACCTCCTGTTCTTTACTTCTTACTTGCATATCCATATCTAAGAACTTTTCGCGAACACTCTTTAAGTTTTTTTCTATATTAGTATTTCCCAATCGATCACTCGTAATATCTAATTCATCAGCCAAGCGAAGTATTCCCGCTAATAATTTCGCACGAACAGATCCGATTCTTGTTGGCATATCGTCCCTTAATGTTGGATCATTTAACCCTCTTTTTTCTACAGGTACTGACCCGTCTTTTACATCACTATGCGCCAATATTATAGCCTTTAATATTTTAATATCATTTTGATTTAACTGAGCTTTTTTATATAAAGGACTCTCTGTATCATCATATATATCTTGTACTTTTTGCGCTGATTTTTGAGAATGATTTGTCCGTTCCACCATAATATCACAACTCATAGAGATATCATGGAACAGCACTGCCAAATCCAAAAGATATAATTCTTTTGAGGATAACCCATCTGAATATGCCCTCTTCGAATCAAGTAAAACCTCACTAATAATTTTATATATGTCGGTACAATGATTGTTAAAATCATGAAGTGTATATACACTCCCATCAATAACAATTTTATCATTTAAATCTTCACCATAAAAATTTACCAATTCATGAAATATATCCTTATATTCTACAAGATTTTTAATGCAAGAAAATTTTTGATAGTCTTGATTTATCATTTTATCGCTCCGTTTCTTACTGTTGTTTGCTCATCAATGTAATAATATCTTCTTTCTCTCCAGCTATTTTATATGGAATATTTTCTGTTTTAAGGTCTACTAAATACATCAAATTATTATTCACAATATCAATTTGATCGCTTTTATATACCGCAATACCAGTTGCCCCCGTAACATAAGCTTCATTGGCACTTATTAGTGCTAATAAAGCCTTCATCTCTGTTCCAGTACAACGAAAATCAAAAACATAAATATAATTTTTCCGCTTTTTAATCTCCTTCTGAAGATTTCCAGTATTCATAGAGTATTTCGGTCCCAATCCAATAATATGTATTACTTTTTTATTCAACAGCATACCTAATAAATTAGCTAATATTGCTCCGTTTTTACTTGAACTAATCAAGCCATCATATTCTATTTTAGAATCTACAATCTTCTTAGCCAACCCAAATGCAATCGAATAATAATTTTCTGGATATTTGAAAAGGCGTTTTACATTTACATACATATTACTATATAACCCCGATGAATCTAATTTTTGTGGTTCAACAGGATTTTGTGGTATATCATCTATTAAATTACGAACAATTTTAACATATATATTATGCGAAATTACCGAAGAAGAATATTTCTCACATATTTCTTTAATTGTATCATCAAAACTTATATTTAAAACAGCATATCTCTGTTCTGCACTAAATTGTATAGTCGGCAAATCCTCTTTGATCTTATCATGAAGTGTTTCTGAAATTATATTTAAAAATAAAATAGGTCTTGTAATTGTTTTTAACTTTTGAAACAAATGAAACGCATAATCAGTATCTTGTAAATCAAGTATTATATATTTTCCTTCATCAACTTTATCAAAATATTGAACTAATATTGCAAGAAATTTTTCACCAATTGACACACTATTAGAATACCTTATTTTATCTGTTCCAACAGGAATATTATAAAAGAAAGCATTCATCGCCAAAGGTATCATTACAAAATCTTGTTCTTCGTAAACTTGCATATATCATACCCTCCTAAAAAGGAACTTCTATTTCAATATGTGTTCCACTAAATTTCAAATCATTTTTTATATTATACTTTTTGAAACTACTGTCTTCTAATAATGTACCATTTTCGAAGTTTTTTATTATTCTTGGAGTAAATATAAGCTGCGAATTATTTGAATGTATTCTTACCGTTCCTCCCGAATTTATTGTATCTTTGATAACAGCATATAACCCAAATTTTTTACTAGTCTTTCTTATATAAATACAATACATAATTGCTGCTGCTTCATTGCGAATATCCAATCCGCTTTGTTTAATTTCTTCTAAATGCTCCTCAATACATGACTTCAAAAATCCTACTCCACTATCTGAAATAGCAATAAAAATAGTATGCAATGAATATTTAGCATGTATAGATGCATATGAATAACTTTTTCCATGGTCTTTAGCGTTGGCTGCTAACTCTTTTAGAAGGTTTATAACATTATTTTCAATTTGACCATTATCTAATTTTAATTCATTATATTTCTTTAAATACTTATCAGCAAATGGGGCAACCATATTATCAAATACAAATCCAATTTCATCATCCGTTATTGCCTGTTCAAAATAGACCGTTCCACACAAAGGATCAATCGCTTTGCCCTCAAATCCTGTATACGGATCCGATTCAAAATCAAAACTTTCTTTCGCCAAGCCAAGAAATTTCATCTGGTAAAGATAATTTTTAAGTTTTCCGCCTTCGTAAGTATCAGGAATACGAATAATTGCTTTATAACCAAGTAAACTTTTTATAACCTTTCCAAGGCACAAAAAATTTGGAATTACATTAGGTTCTACTTTATTTGTTCCTGAAAAGTCAAAAATCAACTCATCAACCTTATCATAATACTTCAAAACGATCTGGATTTCAGGAAGTATCGATCCATAAAATTCCGATGACGAAAGATAATCATTTATATATATTATTTTTTTCATATAAATTCCTCTCTAATAATGTATGCATATACCAAATTCCCATCAAGCAATGACATCTATTGAATATTCCGATTCGGCGGAACCACCTGTCCGGACAAGTGTGAGTCACTGTAAGTTTGTACCTTTACAATTACATACAGTCTGATCCTTTCTTGTCATATACTTCCCGCATGGAGATATCCTTTGATGAACCGACGGGAATGATGTCGATCATATAGGCACCGGGCACGATACGGTCAAGAATCACATTCGCATGCGGCGAGGCGTTCCCTCCGAGCTGCTCATACTATCCGTCTCGTTGATATTGTGAGCAGAAGATGGTAGAAGATCTCTTACTACAGCGGTGCAGGAGTTCAAAGATTCTGTTCCTCCTCCGTAGGCTTCATCAGCGGCCCCTCGTCAAAGATGAGGAATATCGGATTGGCGCATTTTGCCATCGTTTTCCTGTAGCAGTTGTTCTCCCGATCGGTCTTAAGATCTAGGAGAAGATCGGGGAGCCGAACGTACTTTGTGTTATAAAACGCTTACATGCCTCCATGCCAAGGGCATAGGCGAGATAACTCTTGCCACTTCCGTCCACTCCGGTGATGAAGATTGTTGCGGCTATCAGTGATGTATTCACAACTCACAAGCCCGTTGATCAGTGCTTTGTTCAATTTTCACTCTGATGAATGATCAATGTCAGCGATGCTCGCGGATGGCTGGTCATACTCAACGTTGTGGATCAGCCTTTTGAGGCGATTATTCTTCTGGCTACTGTATTCCACATCAACGAGCAACCCGAACCGGTCTTCAAAAGGGATCTCCCTTCATTGAGGGATCCATCGTCTGTGAGCGGGATGCATCCGCCATAATGGTATGCCGCATTTCAATAAGTTCATCAATAGTTGTCTGGTCAGTCATGATTTCGTCCTCCTGTAGTAAATTTACGCATTTCTGCGCATAAATTCATTTTAATCAGATCAAGAGTGTGGCTCAGTGATGCCGGAATGGTGGCTCAAAACCACACGAATTATTCACTCTACATCCGCAAACTTTATTTCAACTCAACCTATCACTTTATCCTAAGTTTTTATTCTACTCAAAGTTTACTGATTTCAGTTTACTTCTCTACCATACCTATTGTCAAATTTTATTTAATTTACCTTACTTTTTAACTTTTCTAAATCATTTTAGCATGGCTAGTCCCAATAAAATCAATACAATTTAGCTATCTTTTAATATACTCAGTGGTGTATCTAATTGATGAGGTCTCCAAAGCTTTAATCGCCTTAGGTAATCACAATTAGTTGTCTGTCTTAATATATCTTCTTTTCTTTGTGGCAGTCGTACCTGTAATTGCTCCTATTTTTACCAATTCATTGAGTAATTGTCTTGTCCTAGATCCTTTCAAATCTAGTAATTGTGCGATTTCGCTTGCACTGTATTCCACGCCTGTTTGCATTATTGACAGAATCTGTTTCTGCCGATCAGATAACCTTTCTGCCGATTCTGCCGATTTTTCTGCCGTTTTTGCCAATATATCTGTCAATTCCTTTGTAAATTTACTTGAATCTCCGGATACTATAGCAATTTCAGAAATCTTTTGAGCTATAACATCTAATGCTTTCTCAATATCATCTTTTGAGTTATTTGCTATATCAGATAGTCTGTCATATAATAAATTCACCATTTTAATCAAATCAGCCTGCGAAATATTAGTAGAACTTATCCGGTTGTCTTTTAATGTATTTATAAACATTTCCATTTCATTTTTTGAAAATGTTGGAATATTTGATAATTGTTCAACCATAGATTTCATAACTGTATCCAATACTGGAACTGTTCTTAATTTTAACGTGACTTGGTTTAAAACGGTGTCTTCTATCAGTTCTGGTTCTACCCATCCGGAATCTCTCCATACAGCCAGAATCGTCGGGAAGCCAGAGCCAGCATTATCACCAAATCCAATCAAGCGCAACATTGTCTGCATACGTGGATTTCTCGGCTTAGAATTTCCACCCTTAAAAATCTCTTCTTTCGGAAGTTTCAATATCCCTGGATTCGTAAAATTAAATCCATCTGATGTTTTTATAATTTTTAATGTTCCGGCATCTAGCAAATAATCTGCATGGATAATAAGGTTTACAAAAGCTTCTCTTATTGCCTTGTGTACTGGTGTATCATCAACTCTTTGTTGATTTTCCAATACAAAAGGTTTCTTCAAGTCAACTGTAAGCTTGGAAATAACTTTTGTAAAAAAATTAAACAAATTATTTTCCCATGTACCATCATAAGTAACACGATCATTCCACCTAATTTCAGATGTTACATGACTTTCATCACGATAATCCATAAATACATTATCAAACTCATCCCGCACAGCCAAACCTTTTCCAAACATCATTAAACCAGCCAATGTAAGACCTTCCGTTCCAGTTCCCCTATTCCTTCTGTAACCTCCCAAAGCCTCTAAAAACTCTTTATCTTCATATGAATTCCATATATGTTCCGGATTTCGATTTTGAAACATTTTACGATAATGCTTTAAAGTCTCTGAATCAATATCGTCTATTGAATAATACTCCAATACAAGGCTATCATTCCCCTCTGGATTCTGATCACGCAGCATAGCACGCACTTCATCCTCTGTAGCATGATAATCACCTTCATTATTTCTCTTATAAGTACCCATATATGGATTCTCGCCAACATAAACTGGACGCTGCTTGTAATCCACTCTTGGAACATGGATTACCAGAACACTAATACCCTCTTCTTCCACAATATATACATTTTCATCCTTTAGGATATTCCTATTGACTTTTCCGCTGTTAATTGTACTCCAAAAATCCTGCATTTGCTTAACGGGATTATCAATTCCTTGAATAATAAACCTTTCCTCTGGCAACTGCTTACTTTTATCCTCTTCAACTCCAAGAATGATATATCCACCTTTCGTATTTGCAAAAGCAGAATATGATTCATATACAGACTTTGGCACAGCTTTTTCAGCTCTTTTACACTCAGTATCTACCTTTTCACCTTTATAAAGCAACTGTTTTATTGACTTCATATCCATGTCTATACCCACCTTAAGTATATATTATCTATGTCTTAGATGTTAATCAACAAATGGATCTATATTCATTTTACAAAGCAACATATCCTAGCAATTAATGTTTTGCTAAAGTAAAAACATCTTATTGACTCATTTATTAACCAACGGCCTATTTTATAATTCTTTTGTCTTAATCTTCGTAATATACGTTCTAATCTCTATTCTACCACTTCCAACATTTAAAAAATCTTTCTTTAGCCAATCCGTTTCTTTTGGAAGCACATCCAATACAAAAGCTATACTATACTTTGCCCTCGTCGCTGCGACATAGTACTTCTGTGGACTTTCTATTACCTTTTTCTTTAATAAAAAATCCTTAAAAACACCATTAGGATAAATCAACACTCGTTCAAATGTCATACCCTTACATTCCCCAAAATTAATGGCATAATAACTATCTGTTAATGTTTTACAATTAAATCTCAAAACCGTTGGCTTAAAGTGAGCATAATATAAGTTCACATCACTTCGTTTTAATATTATCACACCATCATGTTCAGTAGACTCATCCATGCAAGTACTAATATTATTTTCATTTGGGAATACATCATTGGCAAAATCACATATTTGCTGATTGAATCTTCTGCTAACAAGGTTCCTTTTTATCTCTACTATATTACACTGAATCATTTCCCGAAAAAAATCCCAAACATAAATACCAGACTTATTTTTATTTTTCGCAGAATTATTTGTTTTAAATATTGCCTGTTTGCTATCGCCGACACATGTTACAGATATATTTGATTTCATCAACAACTCTATAATATTTAAATCATATCCTGCCATATCCTGAACTTCATCTATATAAATATGGCTATATATATTCCCAATTCTCCTTATGGTTTTTCCTTTACTCTTTTCCTCTATATAGCAAGCCAACTCCCCAGCAACATTAGATCGAATATCTCTTAGTGAATTCATATATCTTTCTTTAGTACCCTTCTTTTTAAAATTGATTTTTCCATGCGCTTCACTAAAATCTATCGATTTAACCTCATTAATATCAAAAATTACTGATTGATATGGTTTAATCAATTCGCCCAAAAGGAACCTATACCAAGTCATTATTTCAATTCTTTTACTAAGCACGCCAAAATTTTGATTTCTAATCTCTGTTTTTATTGAATCAATTCCTCTGTTTGTATAACTAAGGATAAGCACTTTTTTCTTACTTGTGTCCTCATTAGCTAAACCTAAAGCTTCTTCACATATTCTATATGTTTTTCCTGCTCCAGCAGCCTCTACTTTAATTATATTCTTTGATAGCATTATTAATATACTCCGGATAATTTATCTTCTTATTACTGTCAAATACTCGAAGTGCCCATTCAGCTTTGTTATTTTTCATAAAATGCAATATATCTTGCATATCTTTTGATTTCATAGAACCTTTCTTAGAAATAGCTTCTTTAAAATCGTCAGAAGGCTTACCATCCACACAGTTAACTGCCAATACGCTTGGCTCAATAGTATTCAATGTCTCATCTAACTCATAAAAAAACACCAGATTATTCTTTTTCATGTATTCACCATACTTATCAATTATATTCTTTTGGATATTTCCATCATTGTCTGTAACAATAACAATTTTCTTATTCATCATTACTGCAATATCGCAATATCTTTTAAATGCTAATGAATCAACAACTATAATATCAATACCATGAGCAATTGGAAGTTTTCCATATTTATCCAAGTATGCTCTTTGTATAATAAGATCATCTGTGGGGCCTTCAACTAATATTACTTTCTCTGCTAAAATAACCCTTAATGTGTCATACCCTGGTAACTTAATAAAATAATTTTTAGTGTCTTCTGAAAGTTCCGACATAGGCTTAATATTTCCATCTCTAAGCAAAAACAATTTTCCTAAATCAAGTTTATTTGCTATGTAACTACTGTGTGTAGAAATAAAAACTTGTTTCCCCTTACTTTCAAGTACATGCTTTACTAATTTTACCATATTAGTATAAGAAAGATTATTTTCTGGTTCTTCCATCAAAACTAGGTCAATTTGCTCTTTGGAGTTTTTTATAGCCAACTCAATTTTTATGGCATTTTGCGTACCAAAACCGAGATTTTCAAAAGGAATATTTTCTACCATAATTGACATTTGATGTTTCCATTCCTCTACTTCATTCTCTCGCAGATCTATTGTTACTTCTTTGTTATTCATTTTAACATTTTTTCTAACTAAATCATTAAGTTGTTTTACAATATTGTTCTCTTGAAAAGAATGTCTACTCTTTCTATAAGCTGTACTTAAATCAGTCTGCTCTCGTAAATTCAAGTATGTTGAAATATTATCACTTACAAATCTATCCATCATATAAGAATAGTCTTTTCTTGTTGTATCTATAAACACTGCTTTTACCGGAGCAAACCTATAAACAACAGGCTCTGAGCTAAAATAATGGTATGAAACCGCGTAAAGTTCTACCGGTATGTCATATATCTCTCTGTTTTTTAACATTTTCTTGTATGCAGTTTCATACTCAACATTTAAAGACAGTTCCATTCTAATACCTGGACAATCTTCTCGCAATTCATTGTTGCTGCCCGCATATGTTTGATCCTCAATATCTAAATAAGCTTCAATAATAATTTGAGGCGGAACTTCTATACATTGTCCATTTACAAGCGAATCTATATATTTTTCTCTAATACTTTGATTAAACATATTTGCCTTAATTTGCTTTTCAAATGAAAAACCGTTTAATCTACTTGTTGTAATAATTGATAACGCTTCCAGAATAGTACTCTTTCCTGAATCATTTTCTCCGACAAATATATTAACATCACCGTTTAGTTCAATCACCATATTTTCAATAGATTTATAATTCTTAATAAACAACTTCTTTATTGCCATGAAATATTCCTTTCGTCTTACATCTCAAAATAATGCCTAACCAATTCCTCCAGATTCCCCTCTTTCGCCGCCTCCGCTGCATCTGCCTCCACAAAGTTATGTGTTTCCGCTTTCAACTCCTTATCAAAGCCCAAAATATAATTCGTGGCGATCAAATAAATAATACGAGTCGGTGCCATTCCATACACCTGCTTCTGCAGGATATGGCGGATACGCTCTTTATCGTCCGGATATGCAGCCTTGATTGCCTCACTGCGATATAACCGCTTTACAATCTCTGTTATATAAAGTCCCGATTTCATGTACAGATCGGCAAATGTTTTCTCCGGATCATCAAAGCATCCCGGATTGTTTGCTTCCAGCTCGTCCACCATCTTTGCCACTACCCATCTTGGCGTAAAGATCTGGTTCGTCTTCTGCGGCGGTATGTAATCAAAAATATCTTCCTCCAATGTTTCATCAAAATAGTTGGCTAGCTGCTCTTTTTTCTTCCAAAATTCCTCTATGGAATCATTAAAAACCACCTCGTCAAACAGGTGCCCTGCAAAATATTCTCTTTCTCCTGTCTCCGGATTTTCGTATTCTCCTCCGTCCCGCAGAAAGCGGAAATCATCTTCCGTAATTCCCGTCACTTCAAGGAACACATCATCTTCCGTATAGTCGTCAAAATTGGCAAGCGTCAGATTACCGTCCCCATAAGCCATAATAAAGCTTGGAATCGTGCGGGAAAATCCGCGCAAATGTGCCCTGACTTCCTCCTCGACCGTTCTTTTCTCCTGCTCGGCTTTATG
>CANQUQ010000027.1 GCA_947627115.1 uncultured Acetatifactor sp. | reverse complement strand
AGGAAACGTCTGCGGCAGAGACGGAAAAGGAGGAGACAGACGCAGCAGATACCGACAAGGAAGAGGCGGAAAGTGCGGAATCGGAGGAAGAGCCGGAATCCGCCGATTGGCTGGAGGCGCATGGAATCACCGTTACGCCGCAGGGCGACTGTACGGTACAGCTTTACGGGTATCAGGATGATGAGAGCAATCCGTCAGGCGATTTTCCTGCTAAAGTCAATGCGGTCATCTCCGAGACAACGGAAGGGGCAGACGAAGGCTTCAAGAAGGTAAGTATGCGGTTTACGATCGATGTGAGTGATAACACAGGAAATGGAGACTTCTATTGGAACAGTGCATTTGACCGCTATACCGGCACCAGTTTTGAGTTTGACAGTAGTATGACACAGACGAATCCGGGCGATCATGTGGCAAGAGAAGGGTTTGTGACCATTCAGAACGGCGATACGTCCTACGATGTATCGATTACGTTTGATAGTGAGAATCAATATCCTATACTCTATAAGACAATAACGGTGACCTGCCCGGTGGACTATGACGGCACAGTGTTCCAGATCGGGTATTCTTCGCCTGAATTGACAGAACAGAATCAGCAGATCGACTATGCCGCCAGACTCTATACCATCGATGAACTGCCCTTCTACGGGGACGGTTATCTATACTTTACCAACAGTAATGAGTAGGGGCGAAAAAGTTACAGCCATCATTCTATTGAAAAATTTACCGGATCTATCCAAATGAGAAAATGTTGACAGGAATACGGGGGGCGTATAATGAAAGTTACGGCGCGGAGGAAAACGCCGGAAGTGCAATCAGATCGAACAGATTGGTATTTTTTACAGAAGGGGGAAGCATGATGACGGAAATTATCCTTGACGGAAACGGGAAGGTCGATCCGGAGAGCGAACTGTTCAAGAAGCTTAATGAGTGGCATGAGAAGGACGAATACTCCAAAATAGTGGAGGCGGTATTGGCAGTGCCCCGTGAAAACTGGAGCAACAAGCTGTGGTTCCGGCTTATCAGCGCGTACAACAATATGAGGGAATTTGACAGGGCGCGCGAGGAGCTGAACAAGATCGAGCCGTTCTGTGATAATCCCGCCGATCTTTCGCGGCTTCACTATATGGGCGGGTATATCCATTACATTCAGGATCGGGAGTACCTGGCTATTGCGGAGTACCGCCGCGGCCTGGACGCAGACCCCGAAGACTCTGTGGGGTTGAATCTTCAGGGACAGATCGATAATTGCCGCAGCGACATTCAAAAACGCATTGAAAAACTGCATAGTCTTGCGGAATTAATAAATCGTGAAACGGTACAGAAATGTGCCGACAGGTCCGAAAAGAGATCGCTCTCCCAGGAAGAATTTACGCTGTATCTGGGATTTTTGCCCGCAGGACGCGTCATCCCCGGACAGGAGAAAGCGTTAGGATTTGAATATTTTAAAAAGTATGAGGGTGCCGAGAAGCAGATAGTGCTGGACGGCCTGCAGAGCCGCTTCGGCTTCTTCGACTATGATAGCTTCATAAATTTCTACAAGAACTCGCCCTACTGCAATGTGACCCCTTTTGCCGAGGAGGTGCGTGCGTATATTGCCGGAACGTCTGAGGTCGATAGGGAAGGGATGTCCGCTGATAACAGATATCTGATCGATTGCTACATAGAGTTCATCAATGCATTCAACGAGTTTCTGCCCCAGGCGGGCGTGCTGGCGTGGGACATCAGCGAGAAGATAGGGTTCCTACGCTGGGCATACGCCTGCGACATTCTTACCGATGCCGATTATTCCCAAGTCATGCAGTATTTGCACGATCTGGCGCGTGAGAAGTTCTCATCCTTTGAGGAATATATCCTGTCGCTGGCGTTCGGCGCGGCGCTGTTCATGTTCAATGTGCAAAGGCTGAATATTGTACAGGCCATCGATTTTCTGGCGAGAAACGCGCCGGAGATAATCGGGGAGCTGTCAGGTCTGGAATGGTAGAAATAATAGATGGCAGAAATAATGGGATGTGAAGCCTCTTGTCAGGACCGCACCGCGTTGCGGTGCGGTCCTGACAGGTGCTGTCACATCCCTGTACTGTTTTATCCCTGTGTTTCTTACGCCTCCGTCCGCTCGAATACCGGCATGTACTCAATGGGAGCAGCGACCCTGACAGTGGCGCCGCCGTCAAATTTTTCGCCGGTGGAGGTCAGGGTCCACTGGCCGGCGGGCAGATACACCTCGCGCTCGAACTCGTTCAAATGCAGGATCGGCGCTACCAGATACCTTTCGCCGAACATATACTGATCCTGGATCTCCCAGCACCTTGCGTCCTCCGGGAACTCATAGAACATGGTGCGGATCAGGGGCGAGCCGTCGGTGTGGGCCTCCTCGTAGAGCTTCTTAATGTAGTCGTGCATGGAGATACGGATATCGTAGTATTTCTTCATGATCGCGTAATTGTCTTCTCCGTAGCTCCAGAGCTCGTTGGGCTGGCCGGTGTGAAGATATCCGCCGCCCCAGTCCCTGTCGTCGAGAGGCGGGATATTGTAAGGGCCTCTGTCGCCGTGCATACGGAACACTGCGGAGTAGACCGCAAACTGATACCAGCGGATCAGCAGTTGTCTGAAATCGGGATCGTTCACATCGTCCGTCATAAAACCGCCGATATCGGTGGTCCACCAGGGAATTCCTGCCAGACCCATGTTCAGACCGCACTGCAGCTGGTCCGCAAAGGCTTCGAACGTGCTGGGCACGTCGCCGGACCACACTACATTGCCGTATTTCTGGGAGCCGGCCCACGCGCAGCGGAGCAGATTCACCACAGGTCCCTTTCCCAGCTTGCTCATCTCGTCATAGAAGACCCGGCTGTACATTTGCGGATACATATTGCTGATGGCCAGCGCCGGACCGTCGCAGTAGCGGTAATTGTCAAAATCGTACACGCCGTAATCGGGCTCGGAATTGTCCAGCCAGAAGGCGTCGATCCCGAAATCGTAGTAATTCTTCTTGCAAACGTCCCACACGTACTTTCTCGTTTCCGGATTGAAGGGGTCGATCTCCACACAGTCGCCCTGATAGTCATAGGTCTGCGCCGCGCCGCGCTCCGTCTTGATCAGAAGGCCCTTTTCCATCATGGGGCCGAAGTTCTCGCTCTTTCTGTCCACAGAAGGCCAGATGGATACGATGACCTTGATGCCCATGGAGTGGAGCTCGTCCACCATGGACTTGGGATCCGGCCAATATTTTTTGTCGAATTTCCAGTCGCCCTGTACGGTCCAGTGGAAGAAGTCAATTACGATCTGATCGATCTTAATGCCCTCCTTCTGATACTGGCGGGCGACGCTGAGCACCTCGTCCTGTGTCCTGTAGCGGAGCTTGCACTGCCATAAGCCCATGAGCTCCTCAGGGAACATGTCGGCATGTCCGGTCACTTCCGTATAATTTCCCAGGATCTGCCTGGGGGTGTCGGCAACCGTGATCCAGTAATCCATCTCTCTGGTGGATCTGGCAGTCCACTCGGTGTAATTCTTGCCGAAGGTAGCCTGACCGATGGCGGGATTATTCCAGAGGAAGCCGTAGCCCAGGGAAGATACTGCGAAAGGAACGGAGATCTGGGAGTTGCGCTGGGCAAGCTCCAGGGCACAGCCCTTCAGATCCAGATAGGGCTGCTGATACTGTCCCATGCCGAATATTTTTTCGCCCTCACTGCTCTCGAACTTTACGTTGAGGGAATAGTCCGTCCCGCCGATAATGCCCTTCCAATGGCGGCCCACGATCTTGAGGCATCTGCTCTCTCTCGACAGGGTTCCGTCGTAGGAGCGGTAATACTCGCGCAGGATCAATTTGTCATCCCGGTAAAAGGATATAATGCCTGCAAAATTTACCACTGCCTTGAGGCGGCCGTTCACGATGGTGGCAATCTCCTTCTGGTCAACAGTGCCGTCGCCTACCCAGTGGTCTTCCCGCCCGACGGTGACCTGCGTCTGCACAGGGGAGACCTCTTCCGTCAAGGCCCAGCAATTGTCGGTAAATTTTCCCAGCATCGTGGAACGGACTCTGAAGGAATCCTTTCCCCATGCTTCGATCCGGGTCATTTCTCCCTGGTGGTAAAAGACCAGAGAACCGTTCTCGTCTGAAAATCTCATAGCTTTCCTCCTTTTTACGATTCCTGATATCAATAGAAAATATATGTAGCATTTTGTGTCCTGTGTGAAGTACTAAAAGTGTAGCAAATGCAAAAATCATTGTCAATGCACGTAAAATAAAAAAATTAACACTTGAAATGCTTTTTGTCAGATTTTACCGCTCCGCGGCGCCATATGCTGGCGGGCTGCGCTTTAGGAGTCGGACTGCGGAAAAGCAGCCTTTTCAGAGCCTTTGCATTGAATGGGAGCAGCGGCCAGAAGTAACTGAAGCCGCCAAAGGTGGGGGTGGTGGCAATGGAGATCGAAATCAGACCAAGCCCCGCAATAAATCCCGGCAGGCCCCAAATACCCGTAGTGAGGAGCAGAAGGATCCGGTAAATACGGAGGCCGTCTGCAAAATCCGTGCCGTTGATGGAAAGAGAGGCCAGGAGCGTCACCGCCGCATAGAACAGCACCTCGGCCGAGGCCCAATGCAGACTTACCGCCATATCACCGATAATGAGGCCGCTGATCAGGGACAGGGAGCCGGAGAATTTGCCTGAGCTCAGAGCGGAGGAATATTTGAAAAGGTCCAGCAGAAATTCCACCGCAAATACGTAGAAAAGGATCCGCCGAGGCGTCAGCGCTTCGGACAAAAGTCCGATTCTTAAAGAAAGCTCCTGATAATATGCCGCAAACAGTAAGAACAGAGGCATCAGCAGCAGGCTCACGGGGATGCACAGGAAGCGGACCAGCCGGAAATAGGTGCCCACGGAGGGGCTGTTATAATAGTCCTCCGGACTTTGTGTAAACTGAAAAACAGTGCAGGGAAAGATCAGGACCAGAGGAGAGTTGTCCACCATTACCAGAATATGTCCCTCTGTCAGATAGCTGCAGGCCACATCAGGACGCTCTGTCATTTGTATGCCGGGCAGGGGATTCCACCAGTGCTTTGGCAGAAGGAGCTCCTCCAGACTTTTGGCGCCCATGGTGAGCGAGGTGACCTCCAGAGCGTCAATGGTATCGGCCAGCTTTTGGAGCAGTCCTCTGTTGACATCTCCTTCCAGATAGGCTATGGCCACGTCGGTGCGGCTTTCGGTGCCCACGCTGTGCAGAGAAAAGCATAATCGGGGCGAGCGGACGCGCCGGCGGATCAGATTGGCGTTGAACAGGAGCGTTTCCACAAAGCCGTCCCTGGAGCCCTTTGTGACTTTTTCCAGATCGGGCTCCTCTATGCCTCTGGCGGGATAGGTTCTTGCATCGATTATTATAGCCTGTGAAAAGCCGTCGATCAGCAGGGCGGCAGGGCCGCTGAGCACATTGCAAAAAACGGTGTCCCAGGAATCGGCAAGGCTGGCCTGGGCATATCCGATCCTGGTGTTCAGGTAATCTGCAATGTCCTCGATCCTATTATCCAGCATGTACAGAGGATTTTGGAGATCGGAGAAGATCTGCTGCAGGATATCGGTCTTGCAAAAGCCGTTTATGCCCAGGAAAAAGGCTCTGGTCTGTCCCAGCTTCAGCGGCCTGCTCATGATATCAAAGCTGCGTCCCAGAGGAAGGTGCTCTTTCAGAAAATCAATATTGTCATCCAGATCTGCGGACAAATTCATATAAATACTCGCTTTCTGCTCTCTCAATAAAGTTCTGTTCTAATTTTTCCCGATCGCGGGGTTTTATACGCAGCTACAGAAACAACTGTATGAAGCCCAGGCCGATCAGCAAAAGACCTGAGATGGGATCCGCGAGACCGCCGATCGTTTGCAGGAGCCGGCATCTCCCCAGACAGTTGCCGATGTAAAGGAAAAGGACGGAGCAGACAAAGGTCGCCGTGGCGGCCGGCGCCAGGCCAAGGCCGGCCATGCTGGCGCTGAGGCCTATTCCCAGGTTATTTGCGGATAGGGTGAGGCTTAAGAGAAGGATCTCTGTGACGTAGAGTCGGGGCTGGACCTGTGCTGCCGCCATCGGTGCAGGGCGCTCCGGCCTTGACCGGCGGGGCCGGCCTTTGGCGCGGTCCTTCAGGGAGGAGAGGGACCACTTTGAAATATAGTATATCCCCAGCAGTATCAGGACACAGCTGCCGATGCAGCCGCCGAAGGGAGAGGGCAGCAGCGGCGTGAGGATGCTGCCCAGATTCACAGACAGACAGGTCCCCAGCAGGGTGACTGTGCTGATAAAGAGATTCTGTATTGCTTTGAAGTGTATGTTCCGCAGACCGTAACTGACGCCCACCAAAAGGGCGTCAAGGCTGGCCGATACGCCGAACAGAAGAGAAGAGACCAATTGCATATGGCATCTCCTGCGTTTCGATTCATTTCTATCTACTATATTCCGAACGAATCAAAAGAGTGTTGTTTTTTCGGCATATTATGATACTATTAGAGTGTCGGATGACTGTAGATTCAGACTTGTTTTGTAAAAAAGGTTCGGAAAGGTGCGAGCGTGCGAGTATGAGATTTGTATACCCCTATGGAAAAAGAAAAGCGTTGACATTCAGTTACGATGACGGTCAGATCTATGACCGGCGGCTGGCCGGACTGTTCAGGAGTGCGGGAATGAAGGGGACCTTTCATTTGAACTCCGGACATCTTGGCCCGTCCGGAGAAAATGACATATTTGTCGGTTCTTCGGAGCTGGCGCAGGTCTATGAAGGACAGGAGATCGCCTGTCATGGCGTGCAGCACAGAAATCCGACCACGCTCACAAGGCAGCAGCTGCTGCTGGAGATCCAGGAGGACCGGAAAATGCTGGAGCAGCTGACCGGAGGGCTGGTACAGGGCATGTCCTATGCATTCGGAAATTACGATCGGGACATAATAGAGATCATAAGGACACTGGGAATTAAATATTCCCGCACCGTCCAGTCTACAGGCGACTTTTTTCCGCCGGCGGATTTTTTGGAATGGCATCCCACCTGCCATCATTCTGACCGGTTGGCAGAGCTGGGCGAACGGTTCCTGAACATAGCGGATTACTATGAGCTGCCTGTCATGTATGTGTGGGGACACAGCTACGAGTTCGGCCAGTCCGGCGACTGGAGCGTGATCGAGGACTTTGTGGATAAAATGGCGGGGAAAGAAGATATCTGGTACGCCACGAACCTAGAGATATGTAATTATATCCTGGCCGTACGGGCGCAGGAATTTTCGGCCGACGGTCTGACCGCACACAATCCCGCAGCCGTGAGCGTGTGGGTGGAAACGCGGGCAGAGCTCCTGGAAATAAAGCCGGGGGAGACAAAATATATCGGCGAGCGGTGAGAAGCGGGCAATGTTGGGAGGGATGCGGATATGACAGAGGAAATGACGATCATCGGTGAGGAGGCATACAGGGCAGCCAAGGAGCTCTTGGAAATTGCAAAGCTGGAAAAGGATCAACTGCTCGTGGTCGGCTGCTCTACCAGCGAGGTGGGCGGAGCCGCCATCGGCACCTTTTCCAGTCCCGACCTTGCAGAAGCGGTGTTCGGCGGCATCTATCAGGCCACTCAGGAGGCTGGCGTATATCTGGCGGCGCAATGCTGTGAACATCTGAACCGGGCGCTTATTCTGGAAAGGGAAGCGGCGCTGCTCTATGGCTGTGAGATCGTGAATGTAGTCCCTCAGCCCAAGGCAGGAGGTTCCTTTGCAACAGCGGCATATAAGGCGTTCGACTGTCCGGTAGCCGTGGAGCATATCAAGGCGCATGCCGGGATGGACATCGGAGATACCTTGATCGGCATGCACCTGAGGGATGTGGCCGTGCCGGTGCGGACGCGCACAGGAGAGATCGGAGATGCCCACGTGGTATGCGCACGTACCCGGCCCAAATATATCGGTGGCGGCAGAGCTATATATGACGAAAGTGTCATATAACGAACGGCTGCTCCGAAGATCAGACGGCTTCCAGGATCAGACAGCCTCCAGGATCAGCTTCATAATGGTCTTGGCAGAGTCCATCTGGCCGCTCCTGCTCATGGTGTCATGGTAGGTCTGCCTGGTAAAATACAGCTCGTGGGCTCTGTCCACCAGCAATTCCGGCGTCAGGTCATCCTCGTCGATCACGACGGAGAATCCCTGTGCCTCAAAGGATCTTGCGTTGAGCAGCTGATCTCCCCGGCTGCTGGATGCGGGCAGAGGAATCAGCAGGTTCGGTTTTTTCAGGGCCAGAAGCTCGCAGATGGCATTCGCCCCGGCGCGGGAGATCACGATATCCGCCATGGCAAATAGATCCTTCAATTCCGTTTTGATGTATTCGAACTGTTTATATCCCGACGTGTTCAAAAGCAGATTATCCACCTTTCCCTTTCCGCAGAGATGGACGACCTGAAAATCCTTGAGAAGACCCGGCAGTGCCTCGCGGACTGCCTTGTTTACGTTGACGGCGCCAAGGCTGCCGCCGATCACCATGATCACCGGTTTGTTGGCGATGAAGCCGCACATGTCCAGACCGGCGATCTTGTTTCCGTGGGAGAGCTCCTCGCGGATGGGGGTCCCTGTGAGAACAGCCTTGTCTTCCGGCAATAGCTTTAAGGTTTCGGGAAAGTTGCAGCAGACCTTTTTGGCGACGGGAATACAGAGCTTGTTGGCCAGTCCCGGCGTCATATCCGATTCGTGGATAATGCAGGGGATCTTCAGGGAAGCGGCGGCACGGACTACGGGGACGCTGACAAAGCCGCCCTTGGAGAAGACTATGTCGGGCCGGTAGGATCTGAGAAATTTTCGTGCCTCGTGAAAGCCCTTGACCACCCGGAACGGATCTGTCAGGTTCTTGGGATCAAGATAGCGCCGGAATTTTCCGGTAGAAATACCCACATAGGGAATATCAAAATCTGCAATAAGCTTTTTCTCAATTCCTTCGTAGGAGCCCATGTACGTGATTTCAAACCCGGCCTCTCTCAAGGAAGGCAGCAGGGCAATATTGGGGGTAACATGTCCGGCGCTCCCTCCGCCTGTTAATACGATTTTTTTCATAGCCGAATCCCCTTCAGGTAAATCGTGTAAATTCTACAGCATACTTTCCAATGCATGAGCCAGCTGGTCAGGGCAGGATGTCATCTTAGATCCGCAGCGGATGCCCTTTAGGCGCTCAATAGCATCTTCGGGCTTCATGCCCTGCACCAGTGCGCTGATTCCCTGCAGGTTGCCGTTGCAGCCGCCTACAAAGGATACGGAATCGATCACGCCGTCCTTCAGTTCAATGTCGATTTCCTGTGAACAGGTACCCTGTGTCTTATACCTCATAGAGATGACCACCTTTCTGTTTTGTCCGCCTCATATGCGCGCTTATTGTCAACAAGAATATTATAGCAAAACAAGCCGGTTTCTGCAACGCGGCAATCAAATCTTTTGTGGCGCACAGTGGGGCATATGATGGGGCTGTAACATTTTACTCGCGACAGAAAACAATTATACTTACCCCAGGCGCTTTCACGAAAAATATGAGATCTTATGGGAGGATATGTCTGAAAAGAGCGGAACTTCGCGATGAAAACTTCTATAAAAACAGGAATAATTAGAGTAAAATGAAGATAACCCGTCAAGAAAAGAGGTGTCTGAAATGTTGGATATTTTTAAAGAGGAAATAGTTGTGTCCGTCCTGATGGCGACGTTCCTTATCTTAAGCATTTTTATCCGGGTATTCCTGGGACTGATCTATCGGAACATGATAAGGGAAGCGGACAATATGGCTTCCACAAACAACAAGCTGCTGAAGCAGTGCAAGCTAAAGTTCGCCAACTGCTACCAGCTGAGCAACGGTGTGGCCAATATTCCCGTTTTCGTGGATAAGTTCCTAAACAGGATGGCCTTGGGGCATTTGTCGTTCGATATGCTGTATCACTTATCCGGACAAGCAATCCTTCTGTCGGTCGTGTTCTCCGGAGTGGGGATCTGCAGGTGCATTTCCCACGGAAGGACGCTGGGCGATATCCTGCCGTTCTACATTGTCAGCTTCCTGGGACTCTACCTGTATTTTTCCGTTTCTACAGTGACGGACATAAAGGGGAAAAAGCGTGTTTTAAAGGTCAATCTGGTGGATTACCTTGAAAATCATCTTTCGCCGAGGATCGATGTGACCAGGCAGGACATTGAGATGCTGTACGGCGAAGAAATCTTCAACACGGATTCCGGGATGAGAAGGCGGGCCGGCGGCCGACGTGACCGCGGCCGCTCAGGGGCGCAGGGCGCAAGAAAAAGCAAGAAGACAGTGGAATTGATGCCGATCGGCAGCCGGATGACAGTGGATGAAAAAAGAGATCTTCTGGCGGTGGCGGACCGGTTCGCGAATTCCAGGGCAGATCGCGCCTATAGCGGCAGTCCCATCGGTGAGGGCGGGGAGGAAGGCGCCGCGGGGGCCGTGTCGGAGGAGGAGCTGGAGACGCTCCTGAGAGAATTTTTAGCCACGTAAATATTTTATCTTTATCTTGAATTTGCCATATATCTTTGCTAAACTTAGGACAAAGCAGTGTCCGAAGCTGCTTTCAATTTTGAAAAAGGAGCGAGTATATGAGCAAACAGGTTACATTTGATTATTCCAAGGCCGCACCTTTTATCTCACAGGATGAAGTGAGCTACATGAAGAAGCAGGCACTGGATGCCAAGGAGCTGCTGGTGTCAAAGACCGGCCCCGGCAACGACTTTTTGGGATGGGTGGATCTCCCCGTGGATTACGACAAGGAAGAATTTGCCCGAATTAAAGCAGCTGCAAAGAAGATTCAGAGTGATTCCGAGGTCCTGCTGGTAATCGGTATCGGCGGTTCCTATCTGGGCGCAAGGGCTGCGATCGAGTTCCTGGGCCACAGCTTCTACAATGTGCTGGGCAGGGATAAGAGACGGACTCCGGAGATCTACTTCTGTGGCAATTCCATAAGCTCTACTTATTTAAAGCATCTGATGGACGTGATCGGCGACAGGGACTTTTCCGTGAACATGATCTCCAAATCCGGCACGACCACGGAGCCTGCCATTGCATTTCGCGTATTTAAGGAGATCCTGGAAAAGAAGTACGGCAAGGAGGGCGCCGCAAAGAGGATCTATGCCACTACCGACAAGGCCAGAGGCAGCCTGAAGAATCTGGCTACCGAGGAGGGCTATGAGACCTTTGTTGTTCCCGATGATGTGGGAGGACGCTTCTCCGTATTGACCGCAGTGGGCCTGCTTCCCATCGCAGTCAGCGGCGCCGATATCGACAGGCTTATGGAGGGCGCTGCCAGCGGAAGGAAGCGCGCTCTGGAAAATGATTTTGAGAGCAATGATGCGCTGCAGTATGCGGCTCTGCGCAATATTTTGCTGCGCAAGGGCAAGACCGTCGAGGTCCTGGCCAACTATGAGCCCGCGGTACACTATGTTTCCGAGTGGTGGAAGCAGCTGTACGGCGAGAGCGAGGGCAAGGATCACAAGGGCCTGTTCCCTGCAAGCGTGGATCTGACTACCGACCTGCACTCCATGGGACAGTACATTCAGGACGGCGCGAGAATTCTGTTCGAGACCGTTATCAACGTGGAGACCTCCAGAGAAGAGATCGTGATCGGAACAGAACCGGTAGACCTGGACGGCCTGAACTATCTGGCCGGAAAGACGGTGGACTTTGTGAACAAAAGCGCCATGAACGGAACGATTCTGGCTCACACTGACGGTCAGGTGCCCAATTTTGTGGTCAATATTCCCGAAGTGAACGAGTTCTATCTGGGCGAGCTGTTCTACTTCTTCGAGTTTGCCTGCGGTGTAAGCGGATATCTGCTGGGCGTGAATCCCTTCAATCAGCCCGGCGTGGAGAGCTACAAGAAGAATATGTTCGCACTGCTCGGCAAGCCCGGTTACGAGGAGCAGAGGGAAGCTCTGCTCGCAAGACTGAACTGAACAGAGATGTAAAACTGCCTGCGGAAGTATGCTTCCGCAGGCTTTTAACGTGAAAGGACCGTTGCGGTCCGGGCCGCGTTCCGCAACGCATGCGTTGTCTGTGAGAGGAAAGTGTGACAGTATGAAGATCGTAATGTTGGAGAGAAACAGCGTGGGGCCCGATGTGTCCGTGGACTGTATCAAGAAGCTCGGAGAGCTGACGGCCTATCGCAACACGATGACCGTGGAGGAGATCAGGGAGCGGGTCAGGGACGCGGATATCATTATTGTGAACAAGTGTCCCATGCGGGAGGAGACCCTAAAGGATGCGCCGAACGTGAAGCTGATCTGCGAGTTCGCCACCGGCTTTGATAACTGCGATCTGGAGTACTGCAGATCGCGGGGCATCCGGATCACCAATGTGCGGGATTACTGTACCGCCATGGTGGCCCAGCACACCTTTACTCTCGCGCTTGCCCTGAGCCAGAAGATCGTTCACTATGACCGATATGTAAAGTCCGGTCAGTACGGCGCCCAGGACCGTTTTTCAAATTTTGACCTGCCCTTTGCAGAGCTGGACGGCAAGACCTGGGGGATCGTCGGTATGGGGAACATAGGCAGGCGGGTGGCGAGGATCGCGGAGGCCTTTGGCTGCAGGGTGATCTTTCACTCTGTCACCGGGAAGAGCACCTGCACGGAATATACAAGGACCGATAAGGATATGCTGCTGCGGGAGAGCGATTTTCTCTCACTGCACTGTCCCCTGAGCGATCTGACCAGAGATTTTATCGACGCGGCGGCACTGAAAAGGATGAAATCCTCCGCCATACTGGTGAATGTGGCCAGGGGGCCGGTAGTGAATAATGCCGATCTGTACCGGGCGCTGACAGCCGGGGAGATCGCGGCGGCCGGGCTGGACGTGGTGGAGAGGGAGCCCCTGGAGGACAGCAATCCGCTGAGCATGCTGAAGGACAGCAATAAGCTCATTATCACGCCCCACCTCGCCTGGGCCAGTGTGGAGGCACGCGCCCGGTGCGTGGAGGAGGCTTATAAGAACATTGAGGCATTTCT
Organism: uncultured Acetatifactor sp.; assembly: GCA_947627115.1. Lineage (GTDB taxonomy): Bacteria > Bacillota > Clostridia > Lachnospirales > Lachnospiraceae > Acetatifactor. The sequence continues at coordinate 14,568 of CANQUQ010000027.1, read as the reverse complement.
GAAGGGTGAAGAAAGGAATGTGGTGATATAAGTATGACAGAAAAAATAAAAGCTCTCTGGATCAAATATGAGGAGATCATAGTTTACCTGATCGTGGGCGTGCTCACGACCATTGTGTCGTGGGGAGCAAAATTTCTGGTAAACGCACTGTTTTTCCACAACACCATGTATCCCACGCCCTTTGAGAATATGGTGCTGAGCATCGTCAACTGGACGGCGGGAGTCATCTTCGCATACTTCACGAACCGGCGCTTTGTGTTCAAGAGCCATGAGCCCATGGGGAAAGAGATCCCTAAATTTGTGCTATCCAGAGTCTTTACGCTGATCCTCGACACCGTGGTCATGCAGGTGCTCACCGCCGTAGGCGTAAATCTGATTGTAGCCACCGTTATCTCCGCTGTGCTGGTCATCATCGGGAACTATGTGTTCAGCAAGCTTTTTGTGTTCCGGAGCAAAAAGGCTTAGGTGATACTCCGGACCATCTCTCTGACCAGTGCCGCCGAATGTTCGGCTGCGGCAGCTTCAAAGGCGGGATAGTCCGTCTGTGAGCTGTCGTCCGCCTTGTCGGAGATGGCGCGGATGATCACAAAGGGGATATCGTTCAGGTAAGCGGCCTGAGCGATGGCGGCGCCCTCCATTTCCGCACAGTCGCCGGCGAATTGTCCGATCAGACGGTTTTTGGCCTCCCTGCTGGAGATGAACTGATCGCCGCTGACCACGCGGCCCAGTCTGGCGTGAATATCGGGATTTACCTTTTCGCAGGCCGCCTTCGCCAGATCGGCCATATGCCGGTCCGCGGGAAATTCCAGACGGTCCAGCTGCGGCACCTGGCCGGGGCGGTAGCCCAGGGCGGTCACATCCATATCGTGCTGCAGGGCATCTGTGGAGATCAGGATGTCCCCGATGTCCAGTCCCGGATTCAGAGAGCCGGCCACACCGGTGTTGATGATGTGTGTGACGTGAAAGCGGTCCGCCAATATCTGTGCGCTCAGGGCAGCGTTGACCTTTCCCACGCCGCAGCGCACAACGACTGCGCGGGCGCCGTTCAGAGTGCCCTCGAAGAACTCCATGCCGGCGCATTTTTCTATTTTATCTACGGCCATCTCCGCCTTCAGAGATTCCACCTCCAGGTCCATGGCGCCGATAATTCCGATCTTAGTCATCATTCAAAACAGTCCTTTCGCTTATTGGGGATATATCAGTCTGCTCTCGTCTATCTGATAGAGCACGTTGTCCAGATATTTTCCGGCCAGATATTTTGCCATGCCCAGATTCATGTCCAGATAATTGCCGCAGTCTCTGGGGTCGGCACCGGGCACCTGCCCCTGGAAATCCCGGATGAACTCGTACATCTCAGTCATCAGAGGAACGATGTCCGCGGAGGTGTACTCTCCGGCCAGCAGCAGATAAAAGCCGGTGCGGCAGCCCATGGGCCCGAAATATACGGTCTTGTCTCCGTAGGAGGGGTGGTTGCGCAGAAAGGTCGCGCCCAAATGCTCAATGGTGTGCATTTCCGCGGTGTTCATGACAGGCTCCTCGTTGGGGCTTGTCATGCGCAGGTCGAAAGTGGTGATGACCTCCGCCCCTATGGTGTCCTTGCGGGATACATAGACGCCTGGCTGCAGCTTGATGTGGTCTATGGTAAAGCTTGCGATCTTTTCCATGATGGATATTCCTTTCCGTGAAATAAACCTGAAATGAATCAAAGAGGCCAGACAGAACTGCCGGGCCTCCTGAAAACATTCTGCAATATGCTACATAAAAGTCTGCGGCTCAGCCGAAATATCTTTTCAGCAGGCCTTCAAATGCCTTGCCGTGCCTTGCCTCGTCGCGGGCCATCTCATGTACGGTGTCATGGATCGCATCCAGCCCCAGCTCTTTCGCTCTCTTGGCCAGATCGGTCTTGCCTGCGGTAGCGCCGTTCTCGGCATCCACTCTCATCTCCAGATTCTTCTTGGTGGAATCGGTGACGACTTCACCCAGCAGCTCGGCGAACTTTGCGGCATGCTCAGCCTCCTCATAGGCAGCCTTCTCCCAGTACATACCGATCTCAGGGTAACCCTCTCTGAAAGCGACTCTGGACATTGCGAGATACATGCCGACCTCGGAGCACTCACCTTCAAAATTGGCGCGGAGATCCTTCAAGATATCTTCGGGAACGCCCTTTGCAACGCCTACCACATGCTCGGCAGCCCATGTCTTCTCACCTGTCTGAGCGGTGAACTTCTCAGCGGGAGCATGGCAGATGGGGCACTCGGACGGTGCGGAATCCCCCTCGTGAACGTAACCGCATACCTGACATACATATTTCATAAATAAGCTCCTCCTTTATAAATTTATAAAAAAGAAATTAATTTATTGTATCTTATCCTGCCGGATTTGTCAACCGCGGACTCTCCCCTGCGAGCCTGTGGAATTTATTTTTTTTTAATGATATTATTTGTTTCAATTTATACATTTGATAAATAAATGTGGTATGATGAATGCATAGCATGTACAGGTCGGAGCGTATGCCGCGATGACGGCGGATAAGAGGAAATATGAAATTTAAGACAAGACTTCGGGTCACCCTGATCATAATTATTGTGCTGCCTCTGGCCCTGATGGCAGTTGCCTTCTGCGGCATCGGACTTTATCTGATGAATGTGCAAAAAGGACTGCCGATGGAGCAGATGGATTACACCTTTATGTCCGAGAACATGCAGGAGATGGTAAATACCACGGAGAAGACCTACCTCATCCTGCAGAAGCAGGCGCAGACAGATCCCGCCAGGCTGGCGGACAGGGAGTATTTGGAATCGGTGAGCTCCGGGATCGCGCGGAAATCAACTTACATTATCGTAAGAAAGGATGAGCAGTTATACTATACCGGGAACGAAGATGCCGCGCGCATTCTTTTCCCCAAGCTGCCGGATTACGGGGAGAGCGATATCTCCGAGGATTCGGGCTATTATTATGATGACTATGACAAATATGTGAAGCAGATCGACTTTTTGTTTCCGGACGGCAGCCAGGGCAGCGTGTTCGTGGTATCCAGAGTGAACGCGCTGATTTCCAGACCGCTGCTGGTGGACATGCTGATCGCTATTCTGCTGATCCTCATTTTTACCGGTATCATGCTGACAAGGTGGATACACAGGGGCGTCTTCGATCCTATCAATGAGCTGAATACCGCCATGCGGGAGATCAAGGAGGGCAATTTCGAGTATGCTCTGGAGACGGACGAGAAGGGCGAGATCGGCGATCTGTATCGGAATTATGAGGATATGCGTCTCCGGCTGAAGGAATCGACGGAGGAGAACCGGGAGCATGAGAAGCAGAACAAGGAGTTCATCAGCAATATTTCTCATGATCTGAAGACTCCGATCACGGCCATAAAGGGTTACGTGGAGGGCATCATGGACGGTGTCACCAATACGCCGGAGAAGATGGATAAGTACATCAAGACCGTTTACAACAAAGCCAACGACATGGAGCGGCTGATCAACGAGCTGACCTTTTATTCCGGTATTGACAACAATCGCATTCCCTATGAGTACCATCGCATTAATGTTGCGGATTACTTCGGAGACTGTGTGGAGGAGGTCGGTCTCGATCTGGAGTCAAAGAATATTCAGCTCAATTATTCCAACCTGACGCCTCAGGACACTCTGGTCATAGCAGATCCGGAGCAGATGAAAAAGGTGATCAATAATATTATCAGCAACAGCGTAAAGTATATGGATAAGCCCCACGGAGTGATCGACATCCGCATTTTGGACGAGACGGATTCCATCCGAATCGAGATCGAGGATAACGGAAAGGGGATCGCGCCAAAGGATCTGCCCAGGATATTTGAACGGTTCTACCGCACGGATGCGTCCCGCAACTCGGCGCAGGGCGGCAGCGGCATCGGTCTTTCCATCGTGAAAAAGATAGTGGAGGATCACGGCGGCTTTATCTGGGCCACCAGCCGGGAGGGCGAAGGGACATGCATGCATTTTGTGCTGAGGAAATACATTGAACTGCCAACGGAGAATAATTGAAGAGATAGGAGAGAGAAAATCATGAGTAAAATTTTGATCATCGAAGACGAGGTCGCCATTGCGGATCTGGAAAAGGATTATCTGGAGCTCAGCGATTTTCAGGTGGACATCTGCCACACCGGAGATGAGGGGCTGCGGACGGCATTGGCCGGAGACTATGATCTGGTGATACTGGATCTGATGCTGCCGGGACTGGACGGATTTGAAGTGTGCCGGCAGATCCGTCAGGAAAAGAATATTCCCATCCTTATGGTCTCAGCCAAAAAGGATGATATTGACAAGATCAGAGGACTGGGCCTCGGCGCCGACGACTATATGACCAAGCCTTTCAGCCCAAGCGAGCTGGTGGCCAGAGTAAAAGCGCACATGGCCAGGTATGAGCGGCTGGTGGGAACGAATCAGAAGCCTCAGAACGATATTGTTGAGATACGGGGCATCCGGATCGACAAGACTGCCCGCAGAGTGTACGTGGACGGATTGGAAAAATCCTTTACCACCAAGGAGTTCGATCTGCTGACGTTCCTGGCGGAGAACCCCAATCACGTATTTACAAAGGAGGAGCTGTTCCGGGAGATATGGGACATGAATTCCATCGGCGATATTGCCACCGTTACCGTTCATATTAAAAAGATCCGCGAAAAGATAGAGAAGGACACTGCAAAGCCTCAGTATATCGAAACGATATGGGGAGTCGGGTACAGATTTAAGGTCTGACCTGAATAATTTTAATAAAACTAAATTTTTTTGAAAAAACTATAGATTTTTTATACGCCTTGTGTTATTCTATAATAACAAAGGAGTGTATTAAAAATATATGATAAAAACAAAACGAAAACTCAATCGAAGAAAGTACAAAAAATGCTCATTGTACGGAACGGAGCGCCTGCAGATAGAACGGGAGATCGAGGCGCAGCGGTTTTTGCGCTACCTTTGCTCCGAGGATGAGCTCAGCGTCAACTATCTGAAGCCGATCTTCCGCCGGCGTCCTCCCGAAGAGGTCGAGGCCTCTTGGAGGAAGGAAATTGAGAGATTAAGGAAGTTGCTGGAGGAGTACGAAAAGAGCATGAAGAAAGAATCCAAGTGACCGCAGCCCTGTTCTCTCCCGTATCGCGGAAATCCCCATGCGTGTCCGGCGATGTTGACTTCTGCCCCATTTTATGAAAAAATGGGTGTGAGGACAGTGTGGAAAGACGCTGTGAGAAAGGCATGGGTCAGATATGTTTCCGGATGCATTTCTGGAGAGAATGCAGCAGATGCTGGGAGAGGAATATGCGGATTTTCTGGAGGCGCTGCGGCAGGAGCCGTATCAGGCGCTGCGGCTCAACTCCCTGAAGATAACGGCGGACAGACGCTGCGTAAGAGATTCCGAAAGGGTTCCCTGGACGCGGGACGGCTATTATTACGGCCCTCAGGATCATCCGGGGAAGCATCCCTATCATGAGGCGGGCCTGTACTATATTCAGGAGCCCAGCGCCATGGCGCCGGCGGAGCTGTTGGAGGTCAGGCCGGGAGAACGGATATTGGATCTGTGTGCGGCACCGGGAGGTAAAAGCACTCAGATAGGCGCGGCCCTTCGAGGGAAGGGTCTGCTTGTGTGCAATGAGATCCATCCGTCCAGATGCAGGAGCCTGTCGGAGAACATAGAGCGGTTGGGCGTATGTAATGCCGTTGTGACGAACGAATCACCTCAGCGGCTGGCGGATTTTTTCCCGGAGTATTTTGACAGGATCCTGGTGGATGCGCCATGCTCCGGGGAGGGCATGTTTCGGAAGAACCCTGCGGTATGTGAAGAGTGGAGTCCGAAAAACGTCGCGCTATGCGCCGGCAGACAGGACGAAATACTGGACTGTGCGGCAAGGATGCTGCGTCCGGGGGGAAGGCTCGTATATTCCACCTGTACCTTCGCGCCCCAGGAGAATGAGGGAAGCGTCGGCAGGTTTGTGGACCGAAACAGGGAATTTTCCCTGATACCCGCCGGCAGTCGGCTGTCAGGGTCGGATTTTTGCGGCGGTGTCCCGGAATGGGGGAACGGTCTGCCGGAGCTGAAGTATACCTTGCATCTGTGGCCTCACCGGGTCAGGGGCGAGGGACATTTCGCCGCTGTCCTGCAGAAGGCGGGGAGCATTTCCCAGGGGCATTCCGGCCGTGCGGTCAACGGAGAGATCAGGGGGATTTCAGACAAAGAGCTGACAGCGTTCGCGGAATTCTGCGGCGACAGTCTGCGCCTTGGGTCATGTCCGCTCCGGGAAATGGGAGAGGCCCTTGGGATGGGAGAGGAAACTGTCTATATCAGATTCGGTGACAGTCTGTATCTGGTACCCTCCGTGATGCCTGATTTGAAGGGGTTGAAGGTACTTCGCCAGGGGCTGCATCTGGGCGAACTGAAAAAAGGACGCTTTGAGCCTGCCCATGCCCTGGCGCTGGCGGCAAGACCGGAAAACGTGAGGCATGTGTGGGATCTGCGGTCGGAGGATCCTGTGATCTCCGCATATCTGAACGGACAGACCTTTGCGGCGGAGGGCGAGAAGGGCTGGTATCTGATCTGCGTGGACGGCTATTCCCTGGGCTGGGGAAAGCTGACCGGCAATGTGATGAAAAATCACTACCCCAAGGGTCTGCGCGTGAATTATTGAGAAATGTCGGAGCGTTCAAAATGAGGACACAGATCGTTTTTGAGGACAGCGACGTGTTGGTGGTTCTTAAGCCTGCAGGGCTGGCCACACAGACAGCACAGGTAGGCCGGCAGGACGTAGTCAGCGAGCTGAAAAATTATCTGTCACAGGGCAGCGGGGCGCCGCCTTATCTGGGCGTGGTCCACAGGCTCGACCAGCCGGTGGAGGGACTGCTGGTATTTGGCAAGAACAAGCGCGCGGCAGCGGCCCTGGCAGCCGGGATGGCCCGTGGGGATACAGCCGGCGGCGAGGCATTGCATAAACGCTACTATGGAATATTTTGCGGGAAAAAAGACAAAAGGGAGGGACAGCTGACAGATTACCTGTACAGGGATGCCTCCGGCAGGGCGACCGTATGGGAGTCCGGAACAGAGCGGGAGGCAGAGACAGGGCAGAAGGCCGAGGCAGAACGGGAGGCTCTCCGGGCAAAGAAGGCTGTGCTTCACTATCATGTCCTGCAGGAGACCGAGGTGATGGGGATACCGCTTTCGCTGGCCGATATCCGGATCGAAACGGGACGTTTTCATCAAATCCGCGCACAGATGGCCCATGGCGGAATGTGCCTGTTAGGGGATGCAAAATACGGAGACGCCGACACGGTGGCGGCGGCGAAGAGCCTGAATGTGACAAGCGTGTTATTATGCGCGTACGAACTGAAATTCCTGCATCCGGTCACGGGGAAGGAATTGAGCTTTCGGATGACGCCCCAGGGCAAAGCCTTTTCTTACTTCCGGCTGTAAATATTTTTCTGAAAAACTACCATACTAATCCTGAAAAATAACCGATCGGATCTCCGATGCACGGAGGAATGGGGAAGGTATGGCAGAGAAGCTCAGGCATAATAGATTTATCATACTGCTTCTGGCGACGGGAGCAGTATATTTTTTTCTGAAGGTGTTTGCACCGCTGACGGCGCCTGTGCTGATCGCCATGCTCTTTGTCACCATTTTCGGCCCACTGCTGCAAAGGCTGCAGAGCAGGCTGCATTTGCACAGACAGGCAGGTGCGGTCCTTCTGCTGTTCGTAGCCTGTCTGCTTCTTGGCATGTTAGTCTGGATCCTTTTTTCCTGGATCGTCGGCAGTCTGCCCGACTGGATCGGAGGATTGGATTCCCTGGAGGAAAATATTTCCGTTGTGGTCCACAATGTGTGCAGCACGGTAGGCCGGGCCATCGGCATAGACAGTGTTTATCTGGAGCAGACCATTCTGACGCAGATACAGGAAGGCATTGACTATTTTCAGGAGCAGCTCCTTCCGGGGATGTTATCCCGGTCTCTGACCTACGTAAAGGCGCTGGCTGCCTTCGGAGGATTTCTGCTCACCTTTCTGATCGCCACGGTACTGCTGGCAAAGGATTACGACGAGATCATGAACCGTCTGCTGGAACGGGAGGAATGCCATGTTCTTCTGGAGATCATCTGCGGCATTATCCGATACATTGCGACCTATGTCAAGGCACAGCTCATCATCATGAGCATTATCGGTCTGCTTTCGGCGGTCATGCTGGGCGTGGCGGGCATACGGCACGGCGTGTTGTGGGGACTGCTGGCGGGCATTCTGGATGCGTTCCCCTTTATCGGCACCGGCGTCGTGCTGGTGCCGCTTGGCATCCAGCAGCTCTGCTGCGGCAATTACGGCAGGGCGGTAATTTGCCTGCTGCTCTACCTGACCTGCATCATCGTCAGGGAGGTCCTGGAGCCTCGGCTGATCGGACGCCGGGTGGGAGTCCCTCCCATCGCCATACTGTTATCCCTCTACGCCGGAATACAGCTCTTTGGCGTCTGGGGCATTGTGGAGGGTCCTCTTGGATTTGTCATTATCTATCAGATCTACCACAGCCTGGAGCGCCGACTGCCTGCCGCAGAGTCAAAATGATTTGACGAAAAATGCGCGGTGGACTATGATGGAGTTAGGATCTGAGGCATATGGAGGACGAGAGAAACATGCTGCGCCGCTTTTTGAGAACTGTTTCGGATTACGGAATCTGTATTTATCTGGTGATGATCCTGGCGGTGATGCCCCTCTACAACCGTCAGGGTTATAGCCACATAGGAACAGATAAATCCTACTTTTTTAATACCGTTACGGTACGCATGGGGAGCATACTGCTTCCTGTGGTTCTGGCGTACCTGATCGTGACGGCGGTAAGTATGGGACGTGAGTGGTGGAAGGGTCTGCGCCGCTCTCTTTCCCTTACGGATCTGTTCGCGGCGGGGTATGCTCTGGCGGTGTCGGTGTCCTGGCTGTGCTCCGATTACAGAAGAGATGTCTTCTGGGGGGCCTCCGGATGGTATATGGGCTTTTGCCCTCAGATCTTTCTGATATTGATCTATTTTTTTGTGTCGAAGCTCTGGAAGCCGAGAGCGTGGATGTACTATCTGATGCTGGGTACGTCCGGCCTTGTCTTTTTGCTGGGATATTTGAACCGCTTGGGAATAGATCCGCTGGACATGGGCATAGACAATCCCGATTTTATTTCCACGGTGGGCAATATCAACTGGTACTGCGGTTATCTGGTGTCAGTGTTCTTTGCGGGAGCCGTGCTCCTGTGGAGGTGGGAAGGCGTAAGGACCTGGCAGCAGTACCTGCTCCTGGCCTATGTGGCGGTGGGCTTCGGGACGCTGGTGACGCAGGGAAGCGACAGCGGTCTGGTGACACTGGCAGCAATGCTGCTGATACTGTTCGTCATGTCCGCGCCGGACAGGGACCGGATGCTGATGTTCTGGTGGGAAATGCTCTTGCTGGGAGTAGTCTGCCTGATCACGGGCATCCTTCGGAAATTGCTCTCTGTCAGTGCACAGCTTGGGGAAGGCTTCGGAACGTGGCTGACTGCAGGCTGGCTTCCCATAATTATGACAATTGTGTCAGCTGCGGCGCTGATATGGATATACAGGGGCGAAAGGAATGGTATCTACCCCAAAAAAGGATGGCGCGTCCTGGCGCGGTCGGCAGTTCTGACAGCGGTGGGGGCAGTGTCGCTTTTTGGTGTGCTGGCCGCAGTCAATACGGTCAGACCGGGCAGCTTAGGACCGTTGTCAGATTACTCTGTATTCACCTTCTCGCCCCAGTGGGGCAGCAACCGGGGGGCTACATGGGCGGCGGGCCTGAGATGCTTTTGGGAGCAGGATCCGCTCCATAAGCTGGTGGGGGCGGGTCCCGATGCCATGTCGGCGTATCTTTACCGGGACGGAAGTGAAGGGCTGCTGGAGCTGGTGAGAGAACGGTTTGGGAAGCTGACGCTTTGCAATGCGCACAACGAATGGCTGACTGTGCTGGTAAATACGGGATTGCTGGGACTGGCAGCCTTTGCGGGAATGATGGTCACCGCCATCCGCACCTTTTTCAGAGAGGGGAAAAGAAATAAGATAGTCTGCGCCTGCGGGTTCTGCCTGCTGGCCTATACGGTAAACAATGCCTTCAGCTTTCAGCAGGCGATGAATGCGGCTACTGTGTTCGTGATCTTTGGTATGGGAGGAGCCTTTTTGAGGGAGAGCGGCATGCAGCAGTAAGAGCGTGCAATGTGTGCAGTGCCGGCCGGCGCTCAGCCGTGAAGACGGGCAAGCAGCTTTTTCAGGCCCGTCACACGCTTGATCAGCTCCAACACCACCGAGTATATCACGCAGACGGTCAGCAGCAGTGCGAAGGTGACGCCGGCGTATTTAAAGTAGTAGATGTAGTTACGCCAGAGCGCCATATAGAAAAAGGTATGGACCAGATAGATATTCATGGACTGCTTTCCCAGAAAGACGAACACCTTGCCGATTACCGGGACAGAGCCGATCAGGACAGCGCCCAGATAGACGATGAACAGCGCAATGGGAGCATCTATCAGGTATACATAGCTTTCATATACAACGTAATTCTGACGGATCAGCACACATAGTACAAAGCCTGCAATTCCGATCGCCCACTGAACCGCGGGATGCAGCTTCAGATTCAAAAGCCGGTCCGGCCAGCGGCCGTAAGCCGCGCAGACGCCGAATACGGCCACGAACAGATAGCGCTCCGTATCCTGCTGAAATACCAGAATATACGGCACGAAGAAGGCCAGCAGGAGCGTGCGGTATCCCAGCTTTTTCACGAGCCATGCGAGAAACGGCACCAGAAATATCAATATATACGCCACCTCCATATACCACCAGGTGAGATTTAAGGTGGGCGTGTCAAAGAACATCGACAGTCCCGCCGCATCCGTCAATGCGTAGAGAAATCCCTGCTTGTTCACGCCATAGAGGGACTGATAGTCAAACTTATACCACCACAGCAGATTCACACTGAGATACACGGTCAGAAAATTTATCATTAAGATCAGGAACCGTTTCGCGGCCTGTCTGTAGGCGCCGTTCAGGCAAAAGCCCTCGTTCCGGGCAAATAATCCCGTAGAAATACCGTAGGCAGTCAGAAAGACGAAGACCGATACGCAGATATTTCCGAATCCGGTAAGGGTCAGAAAACCGTTCAGGGAAAAGGGACTGTAGATCACTCCCATGGAAGTGACCAGATCCTCACTTTCAAACAGATGGTAGGCCAACAGCAAAAGAATGGCAAGTCCCTTTGCGGCAAAAGAGCGGTCACGGGTAAATGTTTTCTGCATAATTGCTTTCCTTTCCGGTTATTTTGCAGTCAATGTGAAGCCGTACATGAAGGGTATCGTGAACAGTATTGGGAACGCATACCGGGGGTGCATGAAAAAGCAGGGCGATGCCATGCAGATCAGGAGACTGATCCAAAGAGGCAGTCCGGCCTGAAACGCAGCGTTTAGCCTCCTTCTTTTCTGGTAAAAGCTCAGGAAGAACAGGGCCCATACCGCCGCGCCCACATTTTCGAACACGGCCAGCAGCGTGATGCGGTCCGTAAATCTGTAATAAAATATCAGCAGCTTTTCCGCGTTGGGGAACAGTCCTCCCTGCCGAATGACATCGTAATCCGATTCATAGCGGATGCCGTTGCTGACGGCAGGGTCGAACCAGCCGTATATATGGACAAGAAATGCTTCCGCATAGACGGCCGGGTGCCTGATCAGCCCGCGGGACCAGGCTTTGAAATAGGCGGTCAGCTCTGTGAGGGAAGCATCCTTGTGGAACAGGGCCTTCACCGGGTCGGCGCTGTCAGGATCATAGCTGGCGGCAATCACCTCCGTGTCGCCCAGGACGGCTTCGATAGCCGCCGACTCATCCGCGCTGAGTTCGTCCCCGTATAACTGAAGATATCTGGCTGTCTGCTGAAAAGGGACGGACAGCATCTCGCCCTTGCTTCCTGGGGCGGCGTCGAGGGCCTGAGACAGCAGTGCGACAATAAGCTCCGCCGCCAGGACACCTGCTCCGAAGAGACAGACTGCACAGCGGAGCTTTTGCCGGAAATCATACTTTTTGTACAGAAAACAGAAGCAGCCCACACCGGAGAGCAGGATTACGTACACACCGTTGTTGCGGAACAGGATGACCAATATCTGCAGCGCGATAAAGCCCAGGTCGAACCGCAGATCCCTGATGAGCTCCGGAGCTTCCAAAAGCAGGGCAAGGCAGACCGTATAGCCCACCGCGGCAGCGCTGTAAGGAACATCCTTCAAGGCTGTGGATGCCATGTTGGAATAGATCGGAACAAGGCAGTATATCAGGAGCAGGCATAAAAGCAGCCGGCGTGCGGCGCCCCGCCTTGCCAGTACCGCAACGGTCGCAGACAATGCCGCCGCCAGCATAATATCCTGCAGCAGCATGTAGACGAACAGTCCCGCCTCATAGGAATGGAACAGAGTCTGCCCCAGGCGGATCAGGCCGCCCATGAGCAGAGTGTGGAACAGCGGGTGATGGGAGCTGTAGCCGCCGGTGCCGATCACCTGTTCTATCTGTCCTATGGCATCCCAGCAGAGATTTCCCGGAAAGCTGAGGAGCAGGAAGGGCAGATAAGAGCCCAGAATGATCAGGAACGATTTCCGGAAGGCGTGATGAGTGAAAAAATGTTCCGCATCTGTCGTGAAGCAGTGAGAGGCAAGATAGGAGCCGGCAATGCATATCCCTTCCCGGAACAGCAGGGAATAGCCCGTCAGCGCCAGCAGGAATTTGATAAAATTCACACCGCTTCCGAAGCAATAAGTCCAGGTGCCCTGCTCGTTGTAGCTTCGGCCCAGCAGAAGGCAAAGGGAAAAGAACACGGAAAGAGCGGCGGAAGCCTTACAGGAAAAAGAAGGGCGCTGCACCCGTGCCCCCGAAAAAAGCTTATAGAAGCAGACGCACAGAACGAGAAGCAAAAGGAATTTCAGGTCGTAGGAGCCCAGGAGCTCATAGATCGAGTAGATCGCAAGATCCGCTGCGGATTCAAAAGCGGAAGCCGGCGTGGGAGCATGAAAAACGGCTGACAGCGCATATGCCGATAAGATGCCCTTGAGAAGGCAGCGCACATTATCATTTTTTGGGACAACGCATAAAGAATTCATAATCATACTCCATTCGTCGGGGGCAGGTCATGTCCAGGCATGTCAAATTAAGCGGCTTATATCCAGGCAGGTCATATTTAAGCAGATCACATCCAATAAGTGATTCCCAGACAAAGCCGGTAAAAGAATACAAGTCCACAATAGCACTGATATGCCAGAATTGCAAACCCCGTCACCGCAAATCCTATGCGGATCCCCCTTTTAAGGAAAATGCCGCGAGGGTCCGTGACAGCCTCAAGAAGCTTGATCACGCTCCACACCGATATCATAAAAATACCGAAGGAGTAGCCCCACATGAAGTTGCCGTCTCTGGCTCTGGAACCGCTTTCCGAAAGAAAAGTCACCTGCAGGAGAGCCACGCCCCATACCGACCATGACATCAGATACCACTTGTCACGGAATAATTCCTTCCACAGGAACAAAAGGACGAACAGAGGAAAGGCCACGGACAGGAGCAGAGTCGCCTTCGGGTGCAGGCTGTGCAGGGTCAGAGTGTAGCCGTAATTGATCTCGATCCCGTTTCCCGTCTCGTCTCCGAACAGTACCAGATTCTGCCAAAGGATCACCAGAAGGGACGGGATCACGGTGAGGCCGAAGATAAATATTTTTGTGAAGGGCACTTTTCTGCACAGGTCCGCCAGAAGGTACACGGCCATCACCGGCAGAAAGACAAGAGAAAAGCTTGGTTTTACAGCGTTCACCAGAACAAAGGCGCCGGCCAGTAAGAGCCATTCCCGCACAGTGAGGCCCGTCCGGTATTTTTCCTCCAGACGCAGATAGAGTATGAGAACAAGGATGCCGCAGAGCTTCATACAGATGTAAGTGGAATTGTGCCAGACGGAGGGGGATTGGTATCCGATATAGCGCTGATAATGGGCGGCGCGCAGATAAAAGGGCATGATAATATTGCAGAGAAGACTGAACAGCAAAAGAAGAGGCTCCGAAACAGTGCCGCACCGGGTCTTCTTTACGATCTCCTTAAGGAGGAAATACGTGGCACCTACGGTCCCCACTGTCACACATCCCAGGAAAAGTGCCGTCAGCAGGCTGCCGAAGGGGGTCAAAAAGAAAAGCTGATAGAGGACCGCCGTCAGGCTGTAGAACCAGTGATCCTCCACCGCCATGCTGATATGGTAGGGAAGATCCGACTCATAGGGCATGCCCTCCACGTGGAAGGTCTGCTTATAGTACAAAAAGGTACAGAAGCCGCCGTATATTAAGATCAACACCCACAGGGCGCAGCGGAAATATTTGCTTTTTTTCATTTCTCTGTCAGCTTCCATCTGAATATCGCCGCCTCGTCAACACCTGTAAAATCGGAATATCTATCAAAAAAGGACCCCTTTGAGGGCCCTTTTTCGTCGGCGCGACGTGATTCGAACACGCGACCTCTGCGTCCCGAACGCAGCGCTCTACCAAGCTGAGCCACGCGCCGATT
>CANQUQ010000026.1 GCA_947627115.1 uncultured Acetatifactor sp. | reverse complement strand
GTACACACAGTTCAACATGGATGATGCGCTGGAGGTAAGGTATGAAGAGGGCGTGGAGGACGGCATGGAGCGCGGCCTGGAACAGGGTATTGAGCGCGGTCTGGCCCAGGGCATGGAGCGTGGACGTACTCAGGGCGAGCGCCGTCTTCTGGTCCATCAGGTCTGCGGCAAGCTGCAGATGGGAGAATCCCCGGAGAAGATCGCGGCGGACCTTCTGACAGACAGGGAGGAGATTGACCGGATCTGCGAGGCCTATGCAGAATGCGGGCCGGAGGAAGAGGCTGTTCTCGACAGACTGGAAGAAGGACGCTGCTGACAGGAAGGCGTAGTACCGGTGTGGATTTAAAATGCTCTGTAATTAAAAAATGTGATTTCCGCTGTCATATTTTTCCGGTCTTGTCCATATACTTTTAGAAAGGGATAACGGCTGACAGTCTATGGAACTCAGCCTTCGGCCCTGCGAAAGGAGACAGTATATGGCAAGAGGACAACGCAAGACCATTGACGAAAAGATTGCCGCAAAGCAGGAATTGATAGAGGCGCTCATGATTCGTGTGGAATCGGAACAGCGTGAATTGGAGGAACTCTATGAAGCGAAGAGGCGCAAGGAACTGGAAGCTGTCAGCAATCTGATCGAGGAAGCGGGACTGACGCCGGAAGAGGTGACGGCAGTGCTGCAGCAGTACTTAGATAATCGCGATGAGATGGTGTCATAGAATCAAAAAGACCGAAACGGGGATGCCGTTTTGGTCTTTTTACGTTCAGCCGCAGCATTCACAAAGTCGCGCTCTCTCAGCCAAGCCAGCCTGTACAAAATTCGTGCAAGCACGATTTCGCACAGACTGGCTTGGCTGGCTGAACTGGTCAGTTCATATTTTTAACAGCGGTGGAGAGCATGAGCTTAATGCGGTTCAGCTGGTTCACTTCACTGGCGCCGGGGTCGTAGTCAATGGCGACAATGTTGGATTGGGGATAAGTCTTGCGCAGGGCTTTGATGACGCCCTTGCCCACTACATGGTTGGGCAGGCAGCCAAATGGTTGTGTGCAGACAATATTGGGCACATTGTCATGTATCAGCTCTACCATTTCACCCGTCAGGAACCAGCCCTCGCCGGTCTGGTTGCCGATAGAGACGATAGGCTCCGCGTAGGATACGATCTTGCGGATCGGGGTGGGCGGTGTGAAGTGTGTGCTTTTTTCAAATTCCTTCACGGCGGCGCCCCGCAGCAGATGTTCTATTGCCCAGATGCCCATACTGCAGATATGGGCAGCCTTTTTACTCGTTCCGAGGTATTTCGCCTTGTAGATCTGGTTATAAAAACAGTACAGCAGGAAATCGAGAAGGTCCGGTACAACGGCCTCGGCACCTTCGGACTCCAGAAGTTCTACAAGGTGATTGTTTCCGGTGGGAGAGAACTTGACCAGAATCTCGCCCACTACGCCCACGCGGGGCTTTTTCTCATCCCGAAGGGGAATGTTGTCGAAATCCCGTATGATCTGACGGCACATTTTATGAAATTTATTCATGTGAATATGCCGGCCGGATACAAAGCTCTGCACCTTTTTCAGCCATTTTCTGTGCAGGGAATCCACGCTGCCGGGAACGGCCTCATAAGGCCGCATTCTATATACACAGCGCATGAAGATATCGCCGAACTCCGCGCCGACCGCCGCCCGCAGCAGCAGTTCGGCATTCACATGAAAGCCGGGATTGGTCTCGATGCCGCCCAGGTTCAGGGAGATCACGGGAATCTGCTCCATGCCGGCTTTTCTGAGAGCCCGCCGGATAAAGCCCACATAGTTCGTCGCCCGGCATCCGCCGCCGGTCTGGGTCATAATGATCGCGGTCTTATTCAGATCATACTTTCCGGAGAGCAGCGCCTCCATGATCTGCCCGACTACCAGCAGGGAAGGATAGCAGGCGTCGTTGTTCACGTATTTCAGGCCAACATCCACGGAATGTCGGTTATCGTTGTCCAGCACCACAAAATGATACCCGCAGGAGTTGAAGGCCGGCTCCAGGATCTCAAAATGGATCGGTGACATCTGAGGACAGATGATGGTGTAGTCGCTTCTCATCTCTTCCGTAAAGGCGACCTTATCAATGGCGGAAGAGTTGATCGTGCGGGTCTTGTTCAGCTTCTCACGCACCTTGATGGCGGAGAGCAGAGAGCGTATACGGATTCTCGCAGCGCCGAGATTATTTACTTCGTCGATCTTTAAACAGGTGTAGATCTTGTCCGACCCGGAGAGGATGTCGTTCACCTGGTCCGTGGTCACGGCATCCAGACCGCAGCCAAAGGAGTTCAATTGGATCAGGTCCAGATTCTCCGTAGTCTTGACATAGCTTGCGGCGGCATAGAGACGGGAGTGATACATCCACTGGTCGGATACGATCAGGGGCCGTTCAGGGCTGCCGAGATGCGAGATGGAATCCTCCGTCAGCACCGCCATGTCAAAGGAGGTGATCAGTTCGGGAATGCCGTGGTTGATCTCCGGATCGATGTGATAAGGGCGTCCGGCCAACACGATGCCGCGTTTTCCGGTCTCTTGTAAGAAGGCCAGGACCTCCTCGCCCTTCCTTCTGATATCTTCACGGACATTGTCCAGCTCCTTCCAGCCGGCGCAGGCGGCCTCTCTGATCTCGGCGGCAGGAATTTCCGCAAATTCCCGTTCCAGGGCCTGCGTTACCGTGTCGAGATCACGGAAGGACAGGAACGGATTGCGCAGTCGTACCTGCCCGCTGCCGATCTCCTCCACATTATTTTTGATATTTTCGGAATAGGAGGTAACGATAGGGCAGTTGTAATGATTGTTCGCTCCGGGTATCTCGTTGCGCTCGTAGAAAAGAGCGGGATAAAAGATAAAATCCACTCCCTGTCTGATCAGCCATGTCACGTGGCCGTGTGCCAGCTTCGCCGGATAACATTCGGACTCGCTGGGAATGGATTCAATGCCCAGCTCATAGATCTTTCGGTTGGAGACGGGAGAGAGTATCACACGGTATCCGAGCCTTGTAAAGAACACATGCCAGAAAGGGTAATCCTCATACATATTCAGGACCCTGGGAATCCCTACGGTGCCTCTGGGAGCCTTGTCGGCATCCAGCGAGGGATATGAGAAGATCCTGTGAAGCTTATACTCGAACAGATTGGGCATATGGTTGGGATTTTTCTGCCCGCCGATGCCGCGTTCACAGCGGTTCCCGGAGATGAACTGGCGGCCGCCGGAAAATTTGTTGACGGTGAGACGGCAGCTGTTGGTACAGCCCTTACATTTTGCCATGCTGGTCTCATATTTCAGAGCACAGAGCTTTTCATAGGAGAGCATGGAGGTCTCGTAACCGTCCTCATAGCGGTCTCTGGCGATCAGTGCGGCGCCGAATGCGCCCATGATACCTGCGATATCGGGGCGGATGGCCTCGCAGCCCGCTATTTTTTCAAAACTGCGGAGCACGGCGTCATTGTAGAAGGTGCCGCCCTGCACCACGATCTGCCTGCCGAGCTCCGACGCATCGGAGACCTTGATCACCTTGAACAGGGCGTTCTTGATGACAGAGTAGGCCAGTCCGGCAGAAATATCCGCGACGCTGGCGCCCTCCTTCTGTGCTTGTTTTACCTTGGAATTCATGAATACGGTACAGCGTGTTCCAAGATCGATGGGATGTTCGGCGAAAAGAGCCGCCTGTGCAAAATCCTGGACACTGTAATTCAGAGATTTTGCAAAGGTCTCTATAAAGGAACCGCAGCCGGAGGAGCATGCCTCGTTCAACAGCACGCTGTCAACGGTCTGATTCTTGATCTTGATGCATTTCATGTCCTGGCCGCCAATGTCCAAAATGCAGTCCACATCGGGATTGAAGAAGGCGGCCGCCTGATAGTGGGCCACCGTTTCCACTTCCCCGTCGTCCAGCAGGAAGGCGGCCTTCATCAGCGCCTCGCCGTAACCTGTGGAACAGGACCGGACAATACGCACCCCGGCGGGAAGCTGTTGATAAATTTCCTTCAGAGAACGCACCGCAGTGTTCAGAGGGCTGCCGTCATTGCTGCTGTAGAAGGAATAGAGCAGAGAGCCGTCCTCGCCCACCAGTGCGATCTTGGTGGTGGTGCTGCCGGCATCTATGCCCAGAAATGCATTTCCGCGGTAAGAGGCGAGATCTCCGGTGGCGACGCGGTGCTGTTCATGGCGCGCGCGGAAAGCATTGTAAGCCGCCTGGTCCTCAAAAAGAGGCTCCATGCGCTCCACCTCAAAATCCATTTTAATGTCGGAGGAAAGCTTTTTTGCCATTTCCTCCATGGTGCAGGATATTTCATCCTTTGCGTTCAGCGCCGACCCGATGGCGGCGAACAGATGGGAATTGTCCGTGTCGATAATATGTTCCTCATCCAGGTTCAGGGTGCGGATAAAGGCTGCCTTCAACTCGGACAAAAAGTGCAGAGGTCCGCCCAGAAAAGCTACATGCCCGCGTATGGGCTTGCCGCAGGCAAGACCGGAGATGGTCTGATTCACCACCGCCTGAAAGATGGAGGCGGCCAGGTCTTCCTTGGTGGCACCCTCATTGATCAGAGGCTGTATATCTGTTTTTGCGAACACGCCGCACCTGGCGGCGATAGCATAGAGAGACTTATATTCCTTGGCGTATTCATTGAGACCGGCGGCATCCGTCTGGATCAGAGAAGCCATCTGATCGATGAACGAACCGGTTCCGCCGGCACAGATGCCGTTCATTCGCTGTTCCACGTTCCCGTCTTCAAAATAGATGATCTTTGCGTCCTCGCCGCCCAGCTCGATGGCTACGTCGGTCTTGGGCGCAAGCTCCTTCAGCGATGAAGCCACCGCGATGACTTCCTGTGTGAAAGAAACACCGAGGTGATTGGCCAGCGCCAGTCCGCCGGACCCCGTGATCATGGGGTGGAGCGTCAGATTGCCCAATTGGCGGCAGGCTTTGTCTATCAGCAGGGAAAGCGTTTCTCTTATATTGGCGTAGTGGCGCTCGTAATCGGAAAACAGGATATGGTGGTTCTCATCGAGAATTGCGATCTTTACGGTCGTAGAACCGATATCAATGCCCAAGGCAGCTGTTCTGGTGCTGTATTCCATGTAAAACATCCTTCCTGTTCAAATTGCCGGATCAAAATGCAGTCGTTTTCCCATACGGTGTAAATGACAGATTACGACACACTTAGTCATTATAGTACACATGTCGTCAAATTGCAAATGTACAGGTTGTGAAATCTTTATTAAAAAAATGATAATTCTATAAAAAAGGAAAAGCTTGGTTTACTTATGGAACTCATGATGTTAAAATGTATTCGTTAAAATTTTTTTCATGACTTGGACAATTGGATCTGCTGGCCGGGTGAAAGGAAGATGTGCCTATGAGCAAATGGGAAAAGAAATTCGGAAAATATGCTGTCCCCAATCTGACGGTGATACTGATCATGTGCTATGTGGCGGGATATGTTTTGAATTGGGTGGCGCCGGGGGCGATGAGCTATCTGACGCTCGATCCTTATGCGATACTTCACGGACAGGTGTGGAGACTGGTGACATGGGTGATCTCGCCGCCAACGACTTTGACCGTCGGTCCTTTCCTGGGCCTGGATCTGTTCTTTGTGCTGATCATGCTTTTCTTCTATTACAGCCTGGGCACTACGCTGGAGCGCGTCTGGGGGACCTGGAAATACAATGTATATCTGTTCACGGGCATGTTCCTGACGGTAGTGGGCGCGTTCATCTGCATGGGCATTTATTATCTGACCAATCCGAGCATGAGCTCCGAGGCGGCAGGTCTCCTGTTTCGCTATGGAGCGATGTTCTTCAGCACATACTATGTGAATATGTCTATCTTTCTGGCCTACTCCATGACATTTCCCGAAGCCAGGGTGCTCTTGATGATGGTGATACCGGTCAAGGTGAAATGGCTTGGGATCATATACGGGATAATGCTGCTTCTGGATATGTTCCAGTATCTGGCGGGAGGACTCTGGTTCGGCGTGACGGCTATCGGGGCGTCCCTGCTCAATTTCCTGATCTTTTATCTGCGGTCCCGGAACCGGATGCATTTAAATCCCAAGCAGATCAGGCGGCGCGCGGAATTCCGACAGGATATCCGGAGAAATCCGAACCCGCGGATCACAAAGCACAAGTGTGCGGTCTGCGGACGGACCGATGAGGACGATCCCAATCTGGAATTCAGATTTTGTTCAAAATGCAACGGTAATTATGAATACTGTCAGAATCATCTTTTCACACATACCCATGTGAAATGATCAGGACTTTGCAATTTGCAATATGAGGGGAACGCCATGAATAGAGAAGTGTTGTTCGCGCAGACGTTGGAACAGTTGAGAAAACTGGCCAGAGAACAGGGAAATTGCGTCAGTGAAGAGCAGGTGAGAGATGCCTTTGCCTCTCTCGATCTGAATCATGACCAGCTGCAGCTCGTGTTCGACTATCTGGTAAAGCATAATGTGGGCATTGGGCAGCCGCCGGATGTGGAGGATCAGCTGTCGGACAGGGAGAGAGATTATCTGCAGGATTATTTTAACGAGTTGTCCGGCATTCCCGCCCGGAGTCAGGGGGAGATCGAGGCGCTGACGATCTCCGCCATGGCGGGGGAGGAGGCGGCCAGACAGAGCCTGACGGAGGTATATCTCCAGAATGTGGCAGATATTGCCAAGCTCTATGCGGGACAGGGAGTCCTGCTGGAGGATCTGATAGGCGAGGGGAACGTAGCTCTTGCGCTTGGAATCGGTATGCTTGGAAGTCTTGAGGGGCCGGAGGAAGCGCCCGGCATGTTGATGCGTCTTGTCATGGATGCGATGGAAGAGCATATCCGGGTAAATGCCTCCAATGAAAGGACAGACCGGAAAATCGCGCGGAAGGTGAATAAGGTCGCCGATAAGGCCAGGGAGCTGGCGGAAGATCTGCAAAGGAAGGTGACGCCGGAGGAACTGGCCAGGGAGACGGGAATTTCCCTGTACGGCATCAGGGAGGCCATGCGCATGAGCGGTAACACAATTGAGGATATCGAAAATGCAGAAGACGAGTTATGAGGATTTTAAATACAGTATGCAGGATGTGGGACGGGTCTACGTGGGAAGCAAATACACCTTCGAGGAGCTGTTGGACGAGGAGGATCTTCTGTTTAAATTCCGGCTGATCGTGGAACGCTATATTCTGCCGGAGGCAGACCCCGGAGACACTCTGGAGAGCCATCTGTACTATCTCGCCCCTGACAGCTTTGCCGTGAAGCTGTACCGGCGGTTGAAGGCCCGTGTCAAGGTGAGTGTCATTGAGGAAAAAAAGAGCCTGTTCGGAAAAGTCAAAAAACAGTATGTCAATAAGCAGATCACCATAGATGAACTGACAGGCATTCCGGCACAGGAGAAGGAGCGCATGGGCATGGTGATACAGGAACTGTCGGTGAGCAAACTGGCGCTGTCCGCCGTTTAGACGGAAGGAATATCGGAGGCGGGACGGTATACGGAAAGGGAATGATCATGAAAAAAATAGAAGAACTGTCTGCATATGAGGTATTGGAAAAAAGAGAAATATCGGACATTGGAAGCATGGGCTGGCTGCTGCGCCATAAAAAGACCGGCGCGCGGGTGGCGCTGCTTTCAAATGACGACGACAATAAGGTCTTTTATATCGGTTTTCGCACACCGCCGAAGGATTCCACGGGCGTGGCGCATATTCTGGAGCATTCCGTGCTCTGCGGTTCCAGGGAGTTCCCGGTAAAGGATCCCTTTGTGGAGCTGGTGAAGGGTTCATTGAACACATTTTTAAATGCCATGACGTTTCCCGATAAGACACTCTATCCCGTGGCCAGCTGCAATCAAAAGGATTTTCAAAATCTTATGCATGTCTATCTGGATGCGGTATTCTATCCCAACATATATCAAAAGGAAGCCATCTTCCGCCAGGAGGGCTGGCATTATGAATTGAACGAGGAGACCGGCGAGCTGACCTACAACGGCGTGGTGTACAATGAGATGAAGGGGGCATTTTCCTCCCCGGACGATGTGCTGGAGCGGGAGATCATGAATTGCCTTTATCCGCATACCGCTTACGGGTGTGAGTCCGGCGGCGATCCCGATGTGATCCCCGAACTGACATACGAGAGCTTCCTAGAGTTCCACAGGACTTATTATCATCCCTCCAACAGCTATATTTATCTTTACGGCGATATGGATATGGCGGAAAAGCTGGAATTTATAGACGAGCACTATCTGTCTGCCTTTGACGCCCTGGAGGTAAGCTCCGAGGTGAAGACGGAGCAGGCATTCCGGGAACCGGCAAGAAAGGTGCGGGAGTATCCCATCAGTCCGGGCGAGGACGTGGCCGAGAATACCTTTCTCTCGTGGAATGTATCGGTGGGGGACAGTCTGGACAGAGAGCTCTACGTGGCCTTTCAGATCCTGGACTACGCCCTGTGTTCCGCACCGGGGGCACCGCTGAAGCAGACCCTGGTGGAAAGAGGGCTGGGCAAGGATGTGTACAGTATTTGGGAAAGAGGCATCAGGCAGCCCTATTTCAGTGTGGTGTCAAAGGACACCGGACTCGACAGGGAGCAGGAATTTTTGGAGGTCATCCGTGCGGTGCTCACCGGAATTGCGGAGAACGGATTTGACAAAAAAGCGCTGCTTGCAGGTATCAACTATTATGAGTTCAAATACCGCGAAGCGGATTACGGCACTGCGCCCAAGGGCCTGATATACGGCATCCAGATGCTGGACAGCTGGCTCTACGATGAAAATGCGCCCTTCCTTCACATTGAGGCTAACGCTACCTTTGCGTCTCTGCGCGAAAAAGCGGAAACAGGATATTTTGAAGGCCTGATCAGGCGACACCTTTTGGAGAATCCTCATTCCTGCGCGGTCATTTTAAAGCCTGTGGAAGGACTGGGGGAAAGACAGGAGGAAGCTCTCAGAGAAGAGCTGGCCGAGAGAAAGAGCCGTATGAGCGAAGCCGAGCTGCAGCAGATCAGGGATACCCTGCAGGCTCTGAACGATTTCCGGGAGGCGGAGGACCGGCCTGAAGATCTGGCTAAGCTGCCCATGCTGACGAGACAGGATATCGGAAAGGATGCGGCGAGACTTGTGAACTGCGAGACGGATCTGGCCGGCACCTTTACTCTGTATCACGACCTGCCCACCAACGGCATCGGATATTTGAGACTGATCTTTCGGTGTCGGGAAATACCCGGAGAATATTTCCCCTACATCGGAGTGCTGAAGGGCGTCCTGGGACTTTTGAACACGAGGCATTACTCCTACGGGGATCTGTTCAACGAGATCAATCTGGTCACAGGCGGTATCGCGGCCGTCAACAACGTGTACGGTGCGGTCGACGACCCGGACAATTACACGGTTACGGTCGAATTGAAGGCCAAGGTCCTGTACGAGAATTTGGAAAAGGCAGTGGAATTGATGGAGGAAATCCTGCTTACCAGTGACTTCTCCGACACCAAGCGGTTATATGAGATCCTCGGCGAAGGCAAGTCCAGAATGCAGGCGCAGATGACCGATACGGGACATCTGGTGGCTGCGGGCCGCGCAGCATCCTACAGCAGCCGTGCCGCTGCAGCCAGTGAAGAAATTTCCGGCATTGCATTCTATCGCCTGGTCTCGGACATAGAGGCCCATTTTGAAGCGGAGAAGGACAAGCTGACAAAGACGCTGGAGACACTCAGCCGTATGGTCTTCCGCCCGGAGAATCTGATGGTGGATTTCGTGGGGGATGAAAAAGCGCTGAGACGGCTTGAGGGACCTATAGAGCGGCTGCGCTCCGGGCTGTATGATTCCCCCGTGGAAAAAGCTTCCTATATGCCTGCGGTAAAAAGGAGGAACGAGGGCTTTATGACATCCTCCCAGGTGCAGTTCGTATGCCGGGCGGGCAATTTCCGCAAAAAAGGTCTGCCCTACCGGGGAGATCTGAAGGTGCTGAAGGTGATGATGGGCTATGAATATCTGTGGCTGAATGTCCGCGTGAAGGGAGGCGCCTACGGCTGCATGTGCAGCTTTGGAAAGGCGGGGGACTGTTATTTTACGTCCTATCGGGATCCCAATCTGGAGAAGACGGTCGAAGTGTATGAGAATGCGGCTGAATTTATCCGAAAATTTGAGGCTGACGAGCGCACCATGACACAGTATATTATCGGCGCCGTCAGCGAGCTGGATATGCCGCTGACGCCCGCGGCAAAGGGCTTGAGGAGCCTGAGCGCATACATGACGGGAGTGACGGATGCACTGCTTCAGCAGGAGCGAGACCAGGTGCTGGCGGCGGATCAGGAGAGCATTCGGGAGCTTGCCGGCCATATTGACGCATTCATGGATGAGAACTGCCTTTGTGTGGTCGGCAATGCCCGCAAAGTAAAAGGAAATGAAAAGTTATTTGACAGGATCGAGAACCTTTTCGGCTGAATGCCGTCTGTTTATGTAAAGGCGAAAGCGCGCCGGGGCGCGCAGGGAAGTGGCAGCTTGAGAACTAAAATTTTCAAGCCGCTGTGAAGCGGCCGCTGAGGCGGCAGAATGAGAGGTAGAAGATGAAAGAGAGAAAGAACACCGGAAAATCGATCCTGGCCCACAGAGCGGCAGCGCTATTGGCCGCCGCGGAACTGCTGGCTGCCGTATTTCTCACCGGATGCGGCGATGCCGCCGCATCTTCCGACAAATCCATGTATGCGGCTGCGCCGGAGAGCAATGCTGCGGCGGCCCAGGGCGCATATGACACTTACGGCACGTCGGAATCCGCAGATTACGATGCAGTTTCCGATGAAGCCGGAGAGCCGGCCTCCAGCGAGGCTAAGAGCAGCACGGCGACGAGCGGTCGAAAGCTGATCCGGACCGTGAATATGGAGGTGGAGACCAGAGAGTACGACGGCTTCCTGTCGTCCCTGCAGAATGAGGTGCAGAGCAGGGGCGGTTACATAGAAAATATGGATAATTACAACGGCAGCAGTTACAGTGGCGGCAGGAGCGCGCGGCATGTCAGCCTGACGCTGCGCATACCGAAGGACGAGCTGGACGGTTTCCTCGATATGGTATCCGGATTGGGCAATGTGGTGCGCCAATTTGAGAATGTGGAGGATGTGACCTTATCCTATGTGGACATGGAAAGCCACAGGAACGCTCTGAGAACGGAACAGGACAGGCTGCTGGAGCTGTTGGAGAGGGCGGAGTCCCTTGAGGATATCATTACTATCGAGGACAGGCTGGCCAATGTCCGCTATCAGCTTGAGAGCATGGAATCCCAGCTGCGCACGATGGACAATCAGGTGGATTACGGCACGGTACGGCTGGATGTCTCCGAGGTGCAGGAGCTGACGCCGGTGACAGAGCAGACCGTATGGGAGCGTATTTGCGAAGGCTTTACGGATAGTCTGAAAAATATCCGGGACGGCGCGGTGGAGCTGGCGGTCAACGTGATAGTGAGCAGCCCTTATCTGATCCTCGGAGCACTGTTCATTGCGGTCATAGTGATCGTCATCAGGCTGAGCTGGAACAGATCCATGAGATCCGCGGAAAAGAAGCGGCAGCAGACAAAGAGCGTTCCGCCGGCCGAGGATCGGAGCGATACCGGGAACAAGGCGTAAAGATCCAAGGATGACTGCAGTCCGGAAAGGAGACAGATGACAGAAAATCCATCCTACAGGTCCGGGTTCGTGACCCTGATCGGAAGACCAAACGTGGGGAAATCCACACTGATGAACCGGCTGATCGGTCAGAAGATCGCCATTACATCCAGCAAGCCCCAGACTACCAGGAACCGGATCCAGACGGTGCTGACTCTCAAGGAGGGGCAGATCGTGTTCCTGGACACGCCCGGCATACATAAAGCCAAGAACAGGCTGGGAGATTATATGGTCCGCGTGGCGGAGCATACTCTGGAGCAGGTGGATGTCATTCTGTGGCTGGTAGAGCCCACCGACTACATCGGCGCCGGCGAGCGCCATATCATCGAACAGCTCAAAAAGGTGAAGACCCCGGTCATTCTGGTCATCAACAAGACGGATACGGTCAAAAAGGAATCTGTCCTGACCTTTATTGATGTCTACCGACGGGAGTTGGATTTTCAGGAAATCGTGCCGGTCTCCGCACTGAAGGGACACAATACGGACGAGCTGATCAAATGTATTTTGAAATATCTGCCCTGCGGTCCCGCTTTCTATGACGAAGATACGATCACTGACCAGCCGATGCGCCAGATCGTGGCGGAGCTGATACGTGAGAAAGCGCTGCGCCAGTTGGAGGACGAAATTCCCCACGGCATCGCGGTGACGGTAGAGAGCATGAAGGAATACGGAAGGATCTGCCATATTGAGGCGACCGTCATCTGCGAGCGGGAATCTCACAAGGGGATCGTCATCGGCAAAGGCGGTCAGATGCTCAAGAAGATCGGTTCCGCAGCCAGGCCGGATATAGAAAAATTACTTGAAATGCAGGTAAATTTAAAGCTTTGGGTGAAGGTGAGAAAGGATTGGCGCGACAGCGGTCTCCTTCTGAAAAATTATGGATATGACCCCAAAGATATCTCAGCAGGCGAATAGAAAAAGCAATTTTGCAGACCCTAAAACCGTGTAAAATACAAACGGATTAGGGGGCACTGCAATGAACTTAAAATACTGGAAGCAATTTGAAACAAGCGGGAAGATAGAGGATTATCTGGCGTTCGTCTCCGGTGAGAGGCAGGAAGCCGGGAGAGGAGAACAGGTAAAGGAAAGCGGTCATGCAGGAGTATATATGGGTGACGGGAATGATACTGAAGCAGAGCCCGATGGGAGAGTTCGACAAGCGTATCAGCCTTCTGACTAAAGAGCGGGGAAAGCTGTCCGCATTTGCCAGAGGAGCCAGGAAATCCGGCAGCAGACTTGCGGCAGCCACAGACCCATTTGTCTTCGGTTCGTTTAAGCTGTACGAGGGAAAAAGCTCGTACACTCTGGTGGAGGCGGATATTCAGAATTATTTTGAAGGACTCCGCTCGGATTATATTGGCGCCTGTTACGGAATGTACTTTGCGGAAGTGGCGGATTATTACACCAGAGAGAACAATGACGAGAGGGAGATGCTGAAGCTTTTGTATCAGTCTCTGAAGGCGCTCTGCGCGGACGCACTGCCGGACCCGCTGGTGAGATGCGTGTTTGAGTGCAGGGCGATAGCGGTGAACGGCGAATATCCTGGGCCGCCTGCGGACAGAGAGCTGGAGGAGTCCACTGTCTACTGTCTGCAGTACATAGTGTCAAGCCCTATCGAAAAGCTGTATACGTTCGCGGTGAAGGATTCCGTACTCGCCCAGCTGAAGCAGATAGCGGCGGATTACATGAAGCGGTTCGTGGGACGGGAGTTCAAAAGTCTGGAAGTTCTTCAAACTCTTTGTTGAAAATGCAATAGCTTTTTGATACAATGGTTTGGCATGGGTGATAGTGCTGCATGACTCGGCAAGGCTGGGATGAAGGAGAGAATTTATGAGAAAGATCGCAAAGTCCGCAGTGATTTTAAGCCTGTTCGCGATAATGTTTTCAGGCTGTGGCCGGACAGCCGTTCCGGATGATATTCAGAAGACGACTCTGACGGTGAACGGCAGCGGCGCAGTGACTGTCTTTCTGGTGGGAGAATTTGACAAATCCTACTACGACCTGTCCGAGCTGACCGCTATGGTCCAGGAGGAGGCCGCAGAGTTTGACGGAAAAGGGACAGTGACGGTGGAAGGTGTGGATGCAGCGCAGGACGGGAGCGGCCGTGTGGTCGTGTCCTATAGGTTCGACGGCTCCGACAGCTATCAGGAGTTTATGGGCGACCGGCTTTTTTACGGCACGGTCTCTGACGCTGTGGCGCAGGGTTATTGTAAGGGCGTGACGCTGCAGAGCGTGGAGGATGGCAGCCGCCTGACCGAGCAGGACTTTTCGGACGGGGAAAAGCGACACCTTATCATTACGGATGCGTCTGCGGTCGTCTGTTGCCCGGAAAAGGTGACGCACATCAGCGAGGGAGCGCTTTTGAATCGGGACGGAAGCGTGGATACTTCTCAGGCAAAGTCACCGGTGTATATTCTTCTCAGAAAATAGACCGGAAAATCTGCATGTCCGGTTGAAATGAAACGCGCGCAGCAACGCGCAGATAGGAAGTACAGATGGAAAAATCACTGGAAAAGATCAAGGCACTGGCAAAGGCGAGAGGGTTCGTCTACCCCGGCTCGGAGATTTACGGCGGTCTTGCCAACACTTGGGATTACGGCAATCTGGGCGTGGAGCTGAAAAATAACGTGAAACGCGCATGGTGGCAGAAATTCGTGCAGGAGAATCCTTACAATGTCGGTGTGGACTGCGCAATTTTAATGAATCCTCAGACATGGGTGGCCAGCGGGCATCTTGGAAGCTTCTCCGATCCCCTGATGGACTGTAAGGAATGCCATGAGCGATATCGGGCCGACAAGCTGATCGAAGATTTCTGCGCGGAAAACGGAGTGGAGCTGCAGGGCAGTGTGGACGGCTGGACCCAGGAGCAGATGAAGGAGTTCATCGACGGAAAGAACATTCCGTGCCCCAAGTGCGGCAGGCATAATTTCACCGATATCCGTCAGTTCAATCTGATGTTCAAGACGTTCCAGGGCGTCACGGAGGATGCGAAGGATACTATCTATCTGCGCCCGGAGACGGCCCAGGGCATCTTTGTCAACTTTAAGAACGTACAGCGGACCTCACGGAAGAAAATTCCTTTCGGCATCGCCCAGATCGGCAAATCTTTCCGGAACGAGATCACGCCGGGACAGTTCACCTTCCGCACGAGAGAGTTCGAGCAGATGGAGCTGGAGTTCTTCTGTGCGCCCGGAACGGACCTGGAGTGGTTCCAGTATTGGAGAGGGTTCTGCCGCGACTGGCTGCTGTCCCTCGGCATAAAGGAGGATGAGATACGGCTCCGCGATCATTCTCCGGAGGAGCTTTCCTTCTACAGCAAGGGCACCACGGACATCGAATTTAAATTCCCCTTCGACTGGGGCGAGCTGTGGGGCATAGCGGACAGGACGGACTACGACCTGACCCAGCATATCAACACCTCAGGTGAGGATCTGAGTTATTTTGACGACGAAAAGAACGAAAAATACATACCTTATGTGATCGAGCCCTCCCTCGGCGCTGACAGAGTGGTGCTTGCCTTTCTGTGTTCGGCCTACGATGAGGAGGAGCTGGAGGGCGGAGATATACGCACCGTTCTTCGGTTCCATCCGGCGATCGCGCCTGTGAAGATCGGCGTGCTTCCCCTCTCGAAAAAGCTGAACGAGGGGGCGGAGAAGGTATACACCTTTCTTTCGAAAAAGTACAACTGTGAGTTCGACGACAGAGGAAATATCGGAAAGAGATACCGCAGGCAGGATGAGATCGGCACGCCGTTCTGCGTCACCTATGATTTCGATTCGGAGACTGACGGCTGTGTGACCGTTCGTTTCAGAGATTCCATGGAGCAGGAGAGAGTGGCGATCGCAGATCTTGACACATACTTTGCCGACCGGTTCTCATTTTAATAAAGCTTCAGACGGGTGCAAAGGGCAGACAGATCATCTGCTCTTTTGCGCCTTCTTTTAATATGAGGGGCCGTTGGAGACAGAAGAAAGCGGGATCGCCACAGCACCGCCTTTGAGACGGCCCTGAAAAGAGGGGATTGCGGTGAGATCGCGGATGCCCGCAATGAACGGAACGAGATTTTGGAGGAAGAGGATTGATGACGCGCAGGGAAGGACCGGTTCACAGTGAGATGCAGGAACGCAGGCAGGAAAGGCTTTTGCTTTTCCTTTATCTGGCGGTGTTCTTTTCTGTTGCCTCCATGATCGCCCTGACACAGCCGCATGCAGATACGCCGCCGCTGTACGGCAATCCGCCGGACGAGCCGGGGCGTTATCTGGTGAGCAGATATATATGCGAATACGGCAGGCTTCCCAATGGCTTTGACCCGGAAATCCGCATCCCGAATTACGGTATATCATATGCGTTCTACACTATGCTGCCGTACATCATACAGGGCCTTGCAATGCGCCTTGTGCATATCTTTACGGATTCCGAGCTGATCCTGCTGTATACGGCGCGTATGATAAATGTCCTCTGCGGAACGGGAATGGCTGCTCTGGTGTATGGAATCGGGAACAGGGTGTTTCGGGACCGGCGATTCAAGTGGCTGTTCTGTCTGCTGACAATGTTCCTGCCCCAGAGCCTGTTCCTGCACACTTACGTCAACACGGACTCCATGGCGTTGTTCTCGACGGCTCTGATGGGGTATGCTCTGGTGCGGGCCTACGGTGAGGGATTTTCGGTCAGGAACTGTCTTATGCTCGCGGCAGGCATCATTGTCTGCGCCCTTTCCTACTACAATGCCTATGGGGCCATACTGGGCAGTATTTTTCTCTTTTTTGGATATTTCCTGCACAGAGAGAACGGAAAGCTGCGATACGACGGCGCGGAAATGTTAAAAAAGGGATGCCTGATCTCAGCGGTGGTCCTTCTTGGGATCGGCTGGTATTTTATCCGGAACGCCGTTCTGTACGACGGTGACTTCCTGGGCCTTGACAGTCTGATAAGGTGCGGTCAGATGTACGGGAATCCGCCATACGCCCAGTCCTATGCGGCAAGAGGCATACCGCTGATAGAAATGTTCAGAGAGACTCCCTATTTTTCCGGGCTGCTGAACAGCTTTATCGCCTCATACGGTTCCATGGCGATCTACGGAGGCCTGTGGATGTATCGTCTTTACAAGGTAATCTTTGCCGTGGGACTTCTGGGGGGGCTTTTGCCCCGGAGGCGGGAGGACGGTTGCCCGCTGCGGAAAAGGCTGTGGATACATGGCAGCCTGATCCTCTGTATCGCAATACCGGTCGTCCTCTGCATCTATTATTCCTACACCATGGATTATCAGTACCAGGGACGGTATATCATGCCGGGGCTCCTTCCCTTTATGTATTATGTGACGGCCGGGCTTGAGAGATGGGCGGGCTTTGATTGGCTGCCCCGGAGAGCGGAGGGCGCAAGGCCGTTATTGAGAAGACTGGGAGGCGCGGCATGTTATGTCACCATGGCGGCAGTGGTAACGGCATTGCTCTGGATGGTCTTCGGCTATGCCATGCCGGTGTACCGCGAGATCGGATATGTCCTGTAACGATCCGTCGCGAATTCTGTGACGGAAGGAACCGAGTAAAATGTTTGACAAGCATTCAAATAGATCCTATAATGTTTTGCTGAAGGATTCGATGAAAACGGGAATGAATATATTTGGAGGATAAAGCCATGAGACCATACGGCGTGAACGAACTCAGAAGAATGTATCTGGACTTCTTTGAGAAGAAAGGGCATCTTAAGATGAACAGCTTTTCGCTGGTGCCCCACAATGACAACAGCCTTTTGATCATCAATTCCGGTATGGCGCCCCTGAAGCCTTACTTTACCGGTCAGGAGATTCCGCCTAGGCGTCGGGTGACGACCTGCCAGAAGTGTGTCCGCACCGGCGACATTGAAAATGTGGGAAAGACGGCAAGGCATCTCACCTTCTTTGAGATGCTGGGAAACTTTTCCTTCGGGGACTATTTTAAGCATGAGGCAATTGCCTGGAGTTGGGAATTTTTGACGGAAGTGATCGGAATGGATCCGGAGCGGCTTTATCCGTCCATCTACTGTGAGGATGAGGAAGCCTTTGACATATGGACGAAGGAGATCGGAGTTCCGGCGGAGAAGATCACCCGTTTTTACAGAGACGAGAACGGCAAGTGCGACAATTTCTGGGAGCACGGCGCAGGCCCCTGCGGTCCCTGCTCGGAGATCTATTATGACAGAGGGATCAAGTACGGCTGCGGCAAGCCGGACTGTAAGGTAGGCTGCGACTGCGACCGCTTTATGGAAGTGTGGAACAATGTGTTCACACAGTTCGACAGCGACGGAAAGGGCAACTACACGGAGCTTGCCCAGAAGAATATTGACACGGGCATGGGTCTGGAGCGTCTGGCCGTAGTGGTGCAGGACGTGGATTCCGTGTTCGACATTGACACCATGAAGGCCATCCGGGACAGGATCTGCGGGATCGCCGGCGTGGAGTACCGCAGGGACGAGGCGACAGATGTTTCTATCCGTCTGATCACCGATCACATCCGTTCCACTACCTTTATGATCAGCGACGGCATTATGCCCTCCAACGAGGGCAGGGGCTATGTGCTGCGCCGGCTGATCCGCAGGGCGGCCAGACACGGCAGGCTTCTCGGCATTCAGGGTAAATTCATGGCGGATCTGAGCGAGACCGTGATCGACGAGTGCCGGGACGGCTATCCGGAACTGGAGGAGAAGCGCGCGTTCATTCTGAATGTGCTGACACAGGAAGAGGAGAAGTTCGACAGGACCATCGATCAGGGCCTCAGCATTCTGGCGCAGATGGAAGAGGAGATGAAGGCGGCCGGGATCAGGGAACTTTCCGGGGAGAATGTGTTCAAACTCTATGACACCTATGGATTCCCCGTGGATCTGACGGAAGAGATTCTGGCGGAGAAGGGCTTTACCGTGGATCAGGCGGGCTTCGGCGTATGTATGCAGCAGCAGAAGGAGACCGCCCGCAAGGCGCGGAAGGTGACCAATTACATGGGAGCGGATGTGACCGTATACGAGTCCATCGACCCTTCCGTCACCACAGAATTCGTGGGTTATGACAGGCTGCAGCATAATTCCAAGGTGACGGTGCTGACTACCGATACGGAGCTGGTGGAGGCCCTGACGGACGGACAGGTGGGAACTGTCATTGTGGAGGAGACCCCCTTCTACGCCACTATGGGCGGACAGAACGCTGACACAGGTGTCATTACTGCCGCGGGCGGCAGCTTTGAGGTAAAGGATACCGTGAAGCTTATGGGAGGAAAGGTGGGCCATATCGGCACCGTGACCGGAGGTATGATCAAGGTGGGGGATACCGTCACTCTGACCGTGGACGCAGAAAAGCGTTCCGATACCTGTAAGAACCACAGCGCGACACATTTGCTCCACAAGGCCCTTCGGGAAGTGCTGGGCACCCATGTGGAGCAGGCCGGATCCTATGTGGACGGGGATAAGCTTCGGTTCGATTTCAGTCACTTCGCGGCAATGACCGGGGAGGAACTGGATCAGGTGGAGCGCATCGTCAATGAGAAAATCGCGGAAAATCTGCCTGTGGTGACGGAGGTGCTGCCCATAGAGGAGGCCAGAAAGACCGGAGCCATGGCGCTGTTCGGAGAAAAGTACGGCGAGAAGGTGCGGGTAGTGAAGATGGGAGATTTCTCCGTGGAATTCTGCGGAGGCACCCATGTGTCCAATACGGGCGTGATCACCGCTTTCAAGATATTATCGGAGAACGGCGTTGCCGCCGGAGTCCGCAGGATCGAGGCTCTGACCGGAAACGGCGTGTTCGCGTATTATAAGAGCCTGGAGAAGAGTCTGGAGGATGCGGCGAAGGTGCTGAAGACCACTCCGGCCGCACTGGTGGACCGCTGCGAGCATGTGATGGCGGAGGTAAAGAGCCTGACCGCGGAGCTGGAGTCCTTAAAGTCCAAGGCCGCGAAGGAGGCGCTTGGCGACGTGATGGATCAGCAGATCCAGGTGAAGGGCGTGAAACTGCTCGCGGCCAGCGTGGCAGGCGTGGACATGAACGGTCTGCGGGAGCTGGGGGATCAGCTGAAGTCAAAACTGGGCGAGGGCGTTGTGGTGCTTTTGTCCGAGCTGGACGGCAAGGTGAATATGATCGCCATGGCCACGGACGGCGCATTGGCGAAAGGCGCTCATGCGGGCAATCTCATCAAGGGCATCGCTGCCTGCGTGGGAGGCGGCGGAGGCGGCCGGCCCAATATGGCACAGGCGGGGGGCAAGAATCCCGCGGGTATTCCGGCAGCCATTGCGGAGGCGGCCAAGGTGTTGGAAACACAGATCGCAGAAAAATGATCGCGTAAACTGTAAAAAAATAGTTGACGTATCTTGGTTTTATGCTATAATGTGTAATGTGTATGTGCCAAAGCGATACATAATATTAACCCAATCAGTCAGATGCATGTGGGACTGAAGGGAGGTCGGGTAGGATGTCGAACGTAATCGTAAAGGAGAACGAAACTCTGGACAGCGCTCTGCGCCGTTTTAAGAGAAGCTGCGCTAAGGCTGGTATCCAGCAGGAGATCCGCAAGCGCGAGCATTACGAAAAGCCTAGCGTAAGACGCAAGAAAAAGTCTGAGGCAGCCAGGAAGCGCAAATATAATTAGGTCGTGAACAGACCCCCGGTCATCTGACCGGGGGTCTTCTGTCTTTCACGGCGTTGGCGGACCGCATTTGTTCTTAAACCTCTCTCCCTTTCATATCATTTATGTAAAGGCAGCCGTCGGAATTTTTCCGGGCGGCATCAGACAGAGAGTTGGAGCGGCATGCCTATGTATGCTAAGAAATCTTTTACCGCAGCTGTTATGGCCGTGATACTGTGGATCGCCACAGTGATGCCGGCCAGTGCGAACGTTTCCATTTCCGCGCCGTCAGCCATACTTATTGAGAGCTCCACGGGGCAGGTGATCTACGAACAGAATGCCACTGAGAGGAGAAGCCCGGCCAGCATCACCAAGATCATGACGCTGCTTCTGGCATTTGAGGCCATAGACAGGGGAAAGGTCAGCCTGTCGGACCAGGTGATCGTCAGTCAGCACGCAAGTTCTATGGGCGGTTCCCAGGTGTATCTGGCGGAAAATGAAGTACAGACCCTGGACACTCTGCTGAAATGCATAGCCGTCGCTTCGGGCAACGATGCCAGCGTTGCGGTGGCGGAGCATATTGCGGGGAGTGAGGAAGCCTTTGTGGCGATGATGAATCAGAAGGCAGAGGAGCTGGGGATGAAAGATACTCATTTTGAAGACTGCAGCGGTCTGACGGATTCCGATAATCACTATTCCACGGCAAAGGATGTGGCCATCATGTCAAGAGAGCTGACCACAAGATATCCGGCGGTGTTCAACTACACGACTATCTGGATGGAAGACATCACGCATGAAACGGCCCAGGGGACCAGCACATTTACCTTGAGCAGTACCAACAAGCTGCTGAAGCAGTATCAGTGGGCGACCGGCCTTAAGACAGGGTCCACCTCCAAGGCAAAGTTCTGCCTGTCCGCCACGGCAACAAAGGACGGTATCGATCTGATCGCTGTGGTCATGGGAGCACCGGATAACCCCAGCAGAGTGCAGGATGCACAGACCTTGCTGACATACGGCTTTAACACCTGCAACTTATACATAGATGCCAACTCCGAGGATCTGGCTCCCCTTGCGGTCAAGGGCGGCGTAGAGGAGGAGGTGGAGCTCAGATTCTTAAGTGAGTTCCGATATCTGGATACTCTGGGGAGCGATCTGTCCGCGGTGGAAAAGGTCCTGGAGCTGCCGGAGGAGGTGGAAGCGCCCGTGGGTGAGGGAAGCCAGGCGGGAAGGGCCAGATATTATCTGAACGGAGCGGAGATCGGCAGTGTTCCCATCCTTTATGCCGACAGTGTGGAAAAGGCGGGATACACGGATTATCTCAAAAAAGTTTTCGGGCTTTATCTTTTGTGAGCCGCGAGATCGTGATATGCTGTAACTGAACATAAAAAAGCTGCCCGCGCCGTCAAAAAGCGGTGCGGGCGAAAGTATGAGGAATAATATGGCGGAGATATTGACCACATTTTTTGGAATGGTCCTGATCGTCCTGATCTGGGTGATGCTTTACGACACAAACCGTTTTGTGGTAAAAAGCTGCAGTGTTTCCGATAAAAGGATCAGAAAAAAATGCCGTGCCGTTGTGTTGGCCGACTTGCATAACAAGCGCTTTGGCAAGGACAACGAACAATTGTTGGCGGCCGTCAGGGAGCAGGCTCCCGATGTGATCCTCATTGCCGGAGATATGATCACGGCCAAGCCGGGGAAAAGTCTGGAGCCGGCGTTGAAGCTGATCGGGGCGCTGGCGGAGGAGTATCCGATCTATTACGGGAACGGCAACCATGAATACAGGATGAAAATTTATCCGGAGACCTACGGCGACATGGCGGAGCGGTATGGACAAGCACTGAGAGAGCTGGGGGTGGAACCTCTTGCGAACAGCCATGCGGTATTGGCCGAATTCGGCCTGGCAGTCTACGGGGCGGAAATAGACAGGGAGTATTATCGGCGGTTCCGCATTCGAAAAATGCAGGAGGATTATCTGGACGGTATTCTGGGCCGGCCGGGCCGGGAAATGTACACGGTGCTGCTGGCGCACAACCCGGATTACTTCCCAAGATACGCGGCGTGGGGGGCCGATCTGGTCCTCGCCGGCCATACGCACGGCGGCATTGTGAGAATCCCGATCCTGGGAAAGGGAGTGATCTCGCCCGGACTGCGGCCCTTTCCGAAATACGACGGCGGCATCTTCAGAGAGTACGGAAGCACAATGATCCTGAGCAGAGGTCTGGGCACCCATTCGCTGTATATGCGCCTGTTCAATCCCGGAGAGCTGTGGGTGGTAGATTTCGTGCCGGAGGGCGAATAGCTGCCGCATGGCCCCGTACATGGCAGAATGTACGTTCCTTCTTGAAATACGCATAAAAAACCTGTACAATATGGTATTGGCGGACTGCAGGAGCAGCCGCCGGAAAAGGACATCCTCTGACTGTGAGGACGTAATGCGAGGAGACTATGGCGATACCTGTAAAGCTGGAAGTGTTCGAGGGCCCGCTGGACCTTCTGCTTCATCTGATCGATAAGAACAAAGTGGATATTTATGACATACCGATCGTGGAGATAACGGCTCAATATCTGGAGTACATACAGCAGCTTGAGACGGACGACATGAATGTGATGAGCGAGTTCCTTGTGATGGCCGCGACACTGATCGATATCAAATGCCGTATGCTGCTTCCCAAGGAAGCGGACGAGGAGGGCGAGGAGGAAGATCCCAGAGCAGAGCTGGTGCAGAAGCTGCTGGAATATAAGATGTATAAATATATGTCGCTGGAGCTGAGGGACCGCCAGATGGATGCGGCGAGAAATCTTTATCGCGCCCAGCGGCTGCCGGAGGAAGTGGCCGCCTACAGACAGCCTGTCAACTATGAGGAGTTGGTGGGAGACATGACGCTCAGCCGCCTGCATGAGATCTTTCAGTCCATGGTGAAGAAACAGGCGGACAAGATCGATCCTATCCGCAGCCAATACGGAAATATCGAAAAGGAAGAGATCGACATGGAGGCGAAGACGCTCTATGTAGAGGCCTATGCCAGAGAGCATAAATGTTTCAGCTTCCGCAGGCTGCTGGAGAAGCAGTCCAGCAAGATGGAGCTCATTGTCACGTTTTTAATTATTCTCGAACTCATGAGGACGGGAAAGATCGTCATCCGTCAGGAAAATATATTTGATGATATTATGATCACTTCAAATGTGGCGTGAGCATAAGACAAGAGGAGACAGATATGGACAGGACCAAAGCGGAAGCCGTGATCGAGGCCGTGCTGTTCACCATGGGCGAGTCTGTGGAGATCAGCAAGCTGGCTGAAGTGATAGAGGAAGACGTAAGGACGACCAATGAAATACTGGAGGGCATGGCGGAGCGCTACAGCCGTGAAGACAGAGGCATCGATCTGACCCGGCTGGAGGATGCCGTACAGCTGTGTACCAAGCCGGAAATGTACGAATATCTGATCCGGATCGCAAAGACGCCCAAAAAGATGGTCTTGACGGACACGGTGCTGGAGACTCTCTCGATCATCGCCTACAAGCAGCCTGTGACAAGGGCCGAGATCGAGCGTGTGCGAGGTGTCAGCTGCGACCACGCCATCAACAAATTGCTGGAGTATGATCTGATCACGGAGCTTGGGAGGCTGGATGCGCCGGGAAAACCGCTTTTGTTCGGCACAACGGAACAGTTCCTCCGCAGCTTTGGCGTGGAGAGCCTGGAGGATCTGCCTGAACTGAACCCGGTCCAGATGGAGGAATTCAAGCAGCAGGCGGAGGCTGAAGTGCAGATGCAGCTGGATATCTGAGCGCCTGAATCGGGACATGCCATCGATCATAAACGGAACGGACTGCCTCATATACTGTTAAAAATCCCTGTTTCCGAGGTTGGGATATGTGGGTCAACAGACAAGTATGG
The DNA here is from genome assembly GCA_947627115.1 of uncultured Acetatifactor sp. Lineage (GTDB taxonomy): Bacteria > Bacillota > Clostridia > Lachnospirales > Lachnospiraceae > Acetatifactor. Next base: position 4,900 of record CANQUQ010000026.1, on the reverse strand, counting down.
GGCTTTTTCTGTGCCGTTCTTCTGATCGCGGCACTGATCGGACAGAAGGCTTGGGCGGCTCCGCCGCCGGTTCCTGACGCGGCCGGGGAGCAGGAGACCGCAGATCCCGCGGCCGATATCTCCCTGTATGCCTCTGCGGCGGTATTGATCGATGCGGATTCGGGGCGGGTGCTCTACGGCAAAAATGAAAATACTCCCATGGCGATGGCCAGCACTACCAAGATCATGACCTGCATACAGGTGCTGGAACAGGTCCCGCTGGACGATACGGTGACGGTATCCTCCTACGCGGCAAGCATGCCGCAGGTGAAGCTGAACATAAAAAAGGGAGAGGAATATACCGTCCGGGATCTGTTGTATTCCCTGATGCTGGAATCTCATAACGACTCCGCCGTGGCCCTGGCGGAGCATGTGGGACGGCAATTCCTGCCGGCGGAATTGAAGGATAAGCCGGTAAGCGAATATACCGTACAGGAAAGCAAGCAGGCGGTGGCGGAGTTCGCCGGCCTGATGAACGGTATGGCGGCACGGCTTGGATGTGAGAACACATGGTTCATTACCCCGAACGGACTGGATGCCACGGAGGAGGTCGTTCTGTCTGACGGGCAATCGGTGCAGAAGGAGCACTGCACTACGGCAGCCGAGCTCGCAAGGATCATGGCGTACTGCATTCGGGAATCCGACCAAAGGGACGCCTTTCTGAAGATCACGAGGACGCCGGACTATGAATTTTATGCCAACGGACGCAGCTTTCACTGCACGAACCACAATGCCTTCCTGAACATGATGGACGGTGCCGTCAGCGGTAAGACCGGCTTTACCAACAAGGCGGGCTACTGTTATGTGGGCGCTCTTGAGAGGGACGGAAGGACCTTTGTTGTTGCCCTGCTGGCATGCGGCTGGCCGAACAACAAGAATTATAAGTGGAGCGACACCAGAGAACTGATGCAGTACGGGATCGACAATTTCTTTTACCGAAGCTTTTCCGAGGAGGGCGTTGCCTTCGACGAGCATCGGTTAAGGCCGATCCCGGTGGAGGAGGGGCAGACGGACAGCATTGGGGGAACGGCGTACACGGCAGTGGAGATCATGGGCAGGGACGGGAATACCGGTCCGGGGGACGGCGGAGGAGAGGACGGATCCGGCCGGGAAGATGCAGGGCTCCTGCTCAGAAGGGACGAACAGATACAGGTGCGCTGCAGTATGGAGGAAAATCTCACGGCGCCGGTGTCCGCAGGTACGCCGGTGGGGACCATAGAATACGCAGTGGGCGGCACCGTATATCTTCGGGAGACGGTGGTCACGTCGGACACGGTAGAAAAAATTGATCTTGCTTGGTGCGCACAGAAAATTCTTGAGAGTTTTCTTTTGTCGGATAAAACAGAAAAATAAAACAGAACGGGGCAGATGCTTTCGGCAAATGTCCCGTTCTGTCGGTTCAAAAGGTATATTCTCTGGATACATGATAGGAGTATGTCCGCAGCTGTCTGTCCGCGGTGTAGGTCACCGTATGACAGTCGGCCGGACAGGAATCCCCGGCGGCATGCTCCGGGAGAATGTCAAATGCCGAAGGCCTGGAGGAATAGGGGCGCCGCTGCCCTTTTCTCTCGTTCTCCCGCTTCAGCCCTGACATGCAGGAAACCATTTGAACCGGATACACCTTGAAATAGTTCTGCAATCCGTTTGCTGCGACGATCCCTCCCTGGATGTGTATTTCAACAGTGTCATTCAGTTCTCTTACTTATATTATCGGCAGGACCGCGAAAATAATTAGAAAAGAGCGCCATAAAAGATATGAGGGGGAATCTTAAATGCTTCCTATTGACAGAGTTGATGTTTTTCATTATACTTTTATTGTAAAAACAATATTTCAGAATCGGTTTATTACGATTTCTGAAGGCATTGTGACAGAGTTGATCACGACATAATTGAAAATGGGGTGACAGATATGGAACGTGAAGTATTTGAATGTGAATTGCCCAGAGGTTTTTTGAAAAAGATTTCCGGTAACGAAAAATTTCTTTATCTTGAGATCTCTCAGAATACAATATCCGGCAAAGCGATTGTATATCAGGAAAATACCCGGAATGAATACACGAGTGATATTCATTATGACATCAAGGCGGTCACGAACTTTGAAAAGACCTTCTACAAGGGACTTGACGCCCTTGTCGTCTATGCGCGTACAAGTACTCTGTACGGACTGGAGAAATTCCAGTTGATCCTGCCCGGAATGAAGGATATACCGAAAGCGCTGGATCTTTTGAAGGAGCTGAAGGAGGTCAACAAGGGAGGAATCAGGCCGTTCAGCTCTCTGGTGCCTGAGACACCGCTCAAGATCGATCCGGAGCATAAAGCGGAACCGGAACAGAGCTCCGAGCCGGAGCCGGCTGCGGCAGAGGAACAGCAGACTGTATCTGCGCCGGCAGAGCAGAATGCGTCTGCCAATGTCCCGCTGGACGAATTGAAAAAGCAGTTCGAAAAGATCGAAGCCGTTTATCAGACGGGCATGATCTCCGAGGAGGAATACAAGAGCAGCAAGGCGGAGTATATCAGCAATGCAAATGGACTGGGAGAGTTCTACGACAAGCTGAAGATCAATCTGCAGTACAGCGAGATCGGATTTTTGTCCCCTCAGGAATTTGCGGATTATAAGTCGGCGACAATAGAAGAATGTTCCGAATTTGCCGATGTGTCCAACGATGTCTTCAAGCAGAACCTGAGAAAGCTGTCATTGCTCAATCTGTGCGGGATCTTATCGGATGCCGAATATAACAATATCCGCGATGAGATCGTCCAGTCGGTGCAGTATGAGTCCGACGATCCGGAAGATGTCGTGGTGGAGAAGGTGGAAAGATGGCCTATCATGGAGGAGTGTGAATTCCTATCGCCCAATCAGTCGGAGCAGTTCCTCAAGACGGTGGCGGACGATGTCAAGATCAAGGCGTCTGACAGCATTCCCGTGCTGGAGCATAAGCTGACGCGCCTGACCACGCTTTCGGGGACTTTTATTTTCACGCCGGAAGAGTTCGCCCAGAAAAAGCAGGACTTCATCGCCGATATGTCTGTATTTGACTATGCCTCCGAGACGAAATTCAGAGGACAGATCGAACGCCTGATGACCTTAAAGCGCTGTGACTGGCTGGACGAGAACGGCTATCAGAGCAAGAAGGATGAGATACTGCAGACGATAGGCAGCGACAGCGATGTGGTCAACAAGATGAAATTGTACGGTCTGCTCGTGGATGTCGACTTTATCACGTCTGCGGATTACGACAATTATAAGCAGGGCGTGCTGGATGAGATATTCTCGCAGTACAGCGATATCAGCGAGCTGCAGAAGAGGGCCCAGACGCTGATGAGCCTCAAGGAAGCGGCGGTGATCACAGATGCCGAATTCAGCGATTTCAAGAAGAAATTGCTGGCGCTGTAAGCTCTGAGGACTATTATATCACATATGCGGCCTTTGACGGCCTTGATCTCACGGCAGGAGTCCCACGGTCCGTTCCGGCGGATCATGGGACTTTTGTATGTCCCCGCGGGTGATAGCCTGAAAGGGATATGTGAAAGGGATATGGATGAAAAAGTACAGACCGGGATGTACACCGGGGCGTGCGTGGAGAAAAATTGAAAAAAATTGCTGAATTGCAAGATTAAATTCGACATTAATACAAAATTTGTTCAAAATATACAATAACACCTTATATTTATATATGGAAATCGCATAAGATTTTATACAAAATGCCTATAAGTAATTGCATAAAGATTTTTTCTGCAGAAAATTCAAGACAGATTTTTTGCTGCGCGAAGAAAACTTCCACCTGAACACATATCTTTCATAGATGGATGCACCCATCTATGAAAGATAGCATAGCGGACTCTTCCGCTATGCGGTCACAGAGTCAAGTCATGAGCAGACCTGCCACGGAACATCGGGCGGGGATATGTATTGATCCAGCGCTCTATGTTTCTGATCTCCTCTGTACTGTACAGGCCTATGTCATCACCTTTTGGAATAAAGCGTCTGATCATTCTGTTTATATTCTCATTCGTGCCGCGCTCAAAGGAACTGTAAGGATGGCAATAATAAAGCACGGTCCGGGGACCTTTTGTCCTGCAGCTTCTTTCGATCATCTTAAAATCACTGAACTCCACACCGTTATCACATGTGATAGTCCGAAATGTCCGGCGGAAAGCCGGCGTTCCCATACGTCTTTCCAGACCATTGAGCGCACGGATGACAGAGCTGGAAGTACGGTCCTTCATCTTGATCAGGATCTCCTGCCGGGTCATACGTTCCGACAGGACCAGCAGACAGGGAAGCGAATCCTTACAACTATAGACGGTATCCATTTCCCAATGGCCATACTCCTGACGCTGCAGCACATATGCAGGCCGTTCCTCTATGGACCTACCGCGGGGCGGACGTTTGACCGTCGTTCCTGACTTCTTTTTCTTTGGCCGGGCATACGGAAGGGACTGCACCGTCACTCCTTCGATCAGTCCGGCATAGATGTAGTTATAGACCGAATGGATACACAGTTTTTTATGCGTGCATCTATAAAGTGCAGCTTCCGGCGAATATCTATAGTCCAGGATCCAGTTCCGGACTTCCAGCAGGAACGGATCACCAGCCTTCAGCTTACGCTTGCGTCCTTTTTTGGCAGCGCGTTCCTCTCTGATCCGCTGCCCCACATCATACTGATACACTTTCTTTGTCCGCAAATCTGACTGCAACAGCTCTACACTTCCACGCTTGATCTCATTATACACAGTACTTCTATGGACACCAATCTTTACCGCGATCTGCGCTACAGGAACACGTTCGCGCAGAAGGACCTCTATCGTATGTCTCTGCATGATCGTCAAATGTTTCGCCATATCGCACCTCCTACATGAA
>CANQUQ010000025.1 GCA_947627115.1 uncultured Acetatifactor sp. | reverse complement strand
ATGCTCCGCAGGGGCATGTTCTCGTTCACCGTGGACTGGTGCTCGCTGATCACCAGCATCCTCCCCTTCACGGTAAAGCCCAGATCGTTCTTTCTGGCCAGGAACAGCACTCCCTCCAGGGTCGTGATCCGGATGTCCTCCGGGGATGTCTCCTCCCCGGACAGCGCCGTGTAGAGCTTGGCGGCATTTTCCGGCGCACTGAAAAGAGTGGTGAACACGTCGGACTTTAACTCCCGGTTGGACACCTCCTTCCCGCCTTTTTTCGTCCCGGCACCGGCCAGGTCATTTGTCCTGTCATCTGTCATAGGCAGATCCCTCCTGTAGATTTGATTTTTGTCCTGAAAAATGCCGCAGAATTGCGTGAGAAATAAGAATGTTCGATTTTTCAATGACAATAGCATTGTAACAGATAAGACCTGCCCTGTCCAGTCATAAAAAGCAAACCTTGATTGACTAATCAAAAAACCAGGCAGAACTGAAATCCTTTTTATTACTTCATCAAGCCCTTTTTCTTAGCATAGTCACAAATAAAAGAAACAAATGCAAATATCAACAATATAAAGATAGACAGCATATCCCATATGTCAAAAATAGGCTCCTCTATCATTTTTGATAGCACTACATTGACAATGATCACGAATGGGATAGTTAACAAAAAGGTTGTCCCTAAAGCAATTAACTTCCTTGTTTTTCCAATGTAGTTAAAAGTTGCAGCTATTATCCATAAGAAAACGATTGAAATTACCGCCACTACTGCACCAACTGAAAATACTTCTTTCACTTTTACTAAATTGCCTAACAAAAATAAATAGGGAATGATAAAAACGCTTAATGATATTAAACTTACAACAACCCCTCTTTTCCCCAATATAATACTTGGAAAAGATATGACCCATGCAAAAACAATGGAACTGACCGGGATCGGTGCCCATGTTAAATTACCGGATATCGCAATATTGCAAATAAGACATACCATAATCCCTATCAAAAGAGTTACAGAAAACAAAATTGAAATAATCACATTCTTTGTCATGTTATTTTCATCTTTCCTTTTCAAAGCAATCAAATTCTCATCTGCCTTTTTTTCAAAACTTTCCATGTCAATTTCCTCTCCGCTCAACAACTCGTTTACTGTGATTCCCAATATTTCGCAAAGCTCTAACATTATAGATGAATCGGGCATACTTTTACCTGTTTCCCATTTAGATACCGCCCTATCTGTAATGTTCAATTTTTCTGCCAACTGCGCTTGAGTCAGTTTTTTCTCTTTACGGCATTTGGCAATGAATTTTCCAATCTCTGCCTGATTCTTCATCATTTTTTCTCCTTTCGCCTTGAACGATACGCCTAACTGTATGTTTTTCACACGAACCAATGGTTGGATTGGGGAGATTCAACCACTGGTCGGGGAACTTTTTTGTCGTTTTCTATATCATTTTAGCATACGGTTATGAATTTTTCTATTTTGCACTTTTGACTTCCTGTTCATCAAAACGGAACTTGAACAGGGCTGCAACAAGCCGGATTTTAATGTTGTCCTCGGTATCCCTGCCGATATGCCCGTTTTCAATGACAGCAATTCTTGCTTTCCCGTTTCTTCTCCGGCAGAAATAACAGGGCAGCGGGAAAATATACTGATCCCGCTGCCCATTGTAAATAGTTTGTTGTTATTTCACCTTGTTATGCCCCATAATAATGTTGAATGGCATGAGCAACATATTCAGAGCAGCCTTTTCCGAACCGGCTATCGGTCGCTTCTGCAAGTTTTTCGCCCTGCAAATATTCTTTTGCCAAATCAAGCAGAATATTTCTTGCATTATCAAGCGCGAACATTGTCTTGTAATTCTCTGCAAGCCTTTCAACGGCGGAATGTGCCATATCCATATCGCCAGCTTTTTTTGCAGCCATAAACTGTTTATAGATTTTTGCATTTTCCTCTTGTTCCTGCTTTATTTCTTCGCTGCTCCCAGTTGACTGCATAACGGATTCTATTACCTTTTCTTTGCTGCCATACCACTTCAATAAGTCTGCGGCAGCCTGCTCATTGGCAAAGCCGGAAACCAAATGCTCTTTGTACTTTTCCATACTTCCGTATTTCTCCACTTGCTCATCAAGGCTTTCTTTTGACATACATTCCAAAGTATGGTCTACCATTTTCTGAACTTCTTCGTTGCTAAATGCTCCAAAACTCATAGTATTCACTCCTTTCATTACGTCTGTTATTAACTCAATAATCCCATTTAACCGATTTCGTTTCTGCTCTAATAAAGATTTCTGAGCTAATAAAGCCTGTTCTTTATCATAATTGGGGTTATCCATGATTTTTTTAATGTCTGCTAATGGAATTTCCAATTCCCTAAAGAACATAATTTCCTGCAGCTTTTCCAATGCTTTGTTGTCATATAGCCGATAACCAGCCTCCGTTAATTCCGTTGGCTTTAATAAACCGATTTCGTCATAATATCTCAACGTCCTTATACTTACTCCGGTTATCTCCGACACCTCCTTTACAGTTTTCATGATTTCCTCCTTTCGTTTCAATCGTAAACTGTTACGCTGCGGGAGAGTCAATACCAAAATAAAAAATTTTATGTCTTATCTTCTGATAATTGTAAACAAGATTCTGCCTTATAAAAAAAGTAGTTTATTTGCATGGTATCAGGTATCAGGTCGCATCAGACAGCAATCTGCCCATCGCACGGCATCAGGCTCTATCAGCTCCGTCCTGCGCACAAGAAAAGCGCCCCCTGCCGCTCCGGACAAAAATGGGACGCTCTTCTTCTATTTCCGCTTTTCGTATTTCAGAATCGCCGTCTGATCCGCCCTGGTCTCTTTTTTCAGCCACTCGGCCTCTTCTTCGCTCAGGTAGGGCGACACCTTATCGTACACCTGCTTCTGATAATTGTACAGCCACATTTTCTGCTCCTCGGTCAGATATCCTTCGTCAATGGCTTCCATGTCGATGGGAACCCAGGTCAGCGTCTTAAAGTGCATGAATTGTCCGTATTCGTTCTTCACATCCTCCTGGGCCACCAGGACATTTTCGATCCGGATACCGTATTTCCCTTCAATATAGACTCCGGGTTCATCCGTCACATCCATGCCCGCCTCCAGAACGGTCTCTCCGACGCCGGCGGTATATCGCCACCTCAGACTGTGAGGCCCCTCATGTACGTTCAGGATATAGCCCACGCCGTGGCCGGTGCCGCACCTGTAGTCCAGTCCCATATTCCAGAGGGGCTGACGTGCCAGAATATCCAGATTCCGCCCGGTGCAGCCGTAGAGCCAGCGCGCGGCGGACAGCTGGAGCATACCGGCGGCCACCGCCGTGTAGTGTCTCTTTTCCTCCTCGGTGAGGGGGCCGAGAACAATGGTGCGCGTCACATCCGTAGTGCCGCCCAGATACTGTCCGCCGGAATCCACAAGCAGCATTCCCTCCGGCTTCAGTACGGCACAGCTCTCCGGCGTGGCCTCATAGTGCATCATGGCGGCATTCCCCCGGTAGGCGGAAATGGTAGGAAAGGACAGATCGAGGAATTCCGGTATCTCTCTGCGCAGCTTTTCCAGATGATCGGCAGCCGTCATTTCGGTGATCTCCCGCTTTCCGATATTTGTTTTCAGCCAGAAGATAAATTTTGTCACAGCCACACTGTCCTTTAAGTAAATCTCCTCCATGCGGGCCAATTCCGTAGGGTTCTTCACCGCCTTCAGCCCTTCGGTGGGATTCGGCCTGTCGATCAGAGCATGGCGCCTGGCCAGCGTCCTGTACAGGGCATAGCTCACGCAGCGGGCATCGATCAGGATGCTTCCGCCCTCCGGAAGCCTTTCCAGAAAGGGCATCACGGAAGAATACTCCTCCACCTGAATTTTTTTCTCCGCAAGATACTTCCGCGCCCCCGCATCCAGGGCAGCCTCTTGAATGAACAATATTGCTCTGTCCCTCTCCAGATAACCGTAGGACATAGCCACCGGATTGCACGCCACATCGCAGCCCCTGATGTTGAAGAGCCACATCAGATCGTCCAGCTTGGTCAGCAGCAGACTGTCTCCGCCCTCCTTCTCCACCTGCGCCAGCGTGCGCTCCAGCTTGCTCTCCACGCTCTCGCCCGCCAGTGCTTCGTCCAATACCGTCACCTTTCCCGCGGGAAAAGCGGGTCTGTCGGTCCATATGCTCTCCGCCAGATCCTCCTCATAGGCAATGTCGATCCCCCGGTCCGCCAACGCCTTCTCATATCTCTGTCCCAGCCTGGCGGACACCACCCGTCCGTCAAACCCCAGGGTCTGGCCCTCCCGCATATTTTCTTTCAGAAATTCCTCGACGGTGGGCACGCCCTCCTCCTGCATCCGGAACAGCTTCACTCCGGTTCCCGCAAGCTCCTTCTCCGCCTGTATGAAATATCTGCCGTCAGTCCACAGCCCCGCTCCCTCCTGCCATATCAGGAGCGTGCCGTTGGAGCCGGTAAAACCGCAGAAATACTCTCTGACCTTGAAATAGTCGCTCACATACTCCGAATTGTGAAAATCCTCGGTTGGTATCAGATAACAGTCAATGTGCCTCTCTGCCATAACGGCGCGAAGAGCCGCAAGTCTTTCTGTGACTTTTTGATTTTCCATTCCTTTGCCCGTCTCTTTCCACTGTATTGTCTAACGGTCCTGCTCCGCGCTGTCCGCACAGAGCCCTACCGCCCTGGATGTCCCGATGCGGTCGCAGCCCAGCTCAATGAACATTTCCAGATCTTCCAGCGTAGACACTCCCCCGGCGGCCTTGATCTTCACGTTCGGTCCGATGTGCTTTCTGAAAAGCTCCACATCCGCCCTTGTGGCGCCGCCCGTGCCGAAGCCCGTGGACGTTTTGATGTAATCGGCGCCGGCGTCGGTAACGGCCCTGCACATGGCAATTTTTTCTTCTTCGGTCAGATAGCAGGTCTCGACGATCACTTTCAGGATGTGATCCCCGCAGATCTGTTTCAGAGTGCGTATCTCCTGCTCCACCTTTTCGTAAAGCCCGTTCTTCACATCGCTGATGTTCACCACCATGTCGATCTCATTGCAGCCGTCTGCCAGCGCCTGTTCCACCTCCGCCGCCTTTGCCGCCGTCACGCTGTATCCCAGCGGGAACCCTACCACCGTGCAGATATTGATCCTGTCCCCGTAGGTATTATGGATCCGTCTCACATATGTGGGAGGCACGCAGACGCTGGCGGTGCCGAATCTGACCGCCTCGTCGCACAGCTTCCTGATATCCTCCCAGGTGGCGAATGCCTTTAACTGTGTGTGATCTACCCTGCCAAGCATTTCTTTTGTCGTCATAGCATCTCCTGTTCCGCCGTTTCCGGCCATTGTTCGCTTCCCTTTGAAAAAGCACCCTCTGCACGGGTGCTTTCACCAAAGATGTCTTGCTCTGAGACATCGGATCCATCCCGGATCCGACGCACTATTCCAAATGATCCAGTGTTCCTATGAACAAGGGAACATTTTCCTCGCAGTCAATGATCATGTAGAGAAAGGGCCTGTCCAAATATACGGTCCTGATATCCTCAGAGGCCTCAGCATCCTCCGCGCCGGGTGCGGCAGCGCCGGTCCCTGTCCCTCTCTCGTCCACAGCGATATACGTCCCGTGCAGGACCTTGTCTATATAGAGCCGTGCAGAACTGCTGATAAATGAAAAATCGGCTTCTTCGGCATTAAATGCTTTTTCCATGCCCATTGCCTTCAAATCATCCTGAAGCTCGCTGCAGTATGAGCATTGAAATTTGGGAATGGCAACACTTACCCTTTCCTCTGCGGCATTCTCCAAAAGCTCTGTCAGCGCCCCCGGCTCCTGAGCAAGCTCCGACACATATTGTGATACGCCGGTGCCCTCGTCCGGCAGCAGCGCGACAAAGGCATATTTTTCATCGGCATAATACTTTATAAAGCCTGCCGCGCCGTCACCCTGAAGATACCTCTGTTCCTCAGAGTACATCATCTCCGCGCTCTGCCTTCTCCCGTCAGACGCAGTAAAGATCCCCTCGCGCACTTCGTTTTCCCCATAGCCGGAAGCCCATTCCGCATCAAACGCCAGGACGCTGACAAGACACATCCCTGCACTCTCCGGGATATCGTCTGAAATCACCGGAATCATGCCCCCTGTGTTCTCATCTGCCCATCTGTTGATCTCTTCCGCCGCGGATCCGTCAAGAGGTACCCGGCAGACTTCTGCGTGATAGTAATCCGAACACGAATCGGCAAAAACTTCATTTACGTCGAGATCCGACATGTCCCTGAGCCAAAGGGAGTTGGCAAGCGCCAGCTCATATTTATCGCCCTGGGAAAGCTCCCGGACATAATCCCCATAGTAAATTGTCAGAGCCCTGCTGCTCTGACTGCCGCCGAACACACGCACCGTCTGAGCTTCTGTTTCTCCGCCTGCGCCGCACGCGGTCATTCCCAGCGATCCGAGAATAGAAAGGGGAGAGACAAGCGTATTTTCCCCTGGCTCCAGAAAGTACTGAAACATCTGAACTCCCGCTTCTCTCAAAAATCTGTACGGATCCGCCACGCCCCAGCCCTCGTCGTCTGCCTTACCGTCAGGCGAAGCATATTCCTGCTGAACGGCCTGCTGCTGAACGGATTCCTGCCCCTCCTCCTGAGTCACTGCATCCTGGCATCCGGAGACCGCCAGCGCCGCCAGCATCATACAACCGATAACGGCAATATGGTTCCTTTTCATACATTCTTCTCCCCGACCGTCCCGACACCGGAATCAAAGGTCCAGAAATTCCATCAGCGTGTCCTTCATCTCATCCACATCGCACTGTTTGTTGTGCAGGACGGGCGCTGTGCGGATCTCCTCGATCGCCTTCGGGACCTTTACACCGGAAATTTTTGAAAGCTCGTCCACCAGCTCAAAATCACCCATGGCGCTGTACCTTTCATCGATCGCATCCATGACTCTTCTGGTGAACTTGAACGGGCTCGCCGTAGATGCGATCACAGTCCTGACCGTATCATGGGTATCTGCGATATATTTTCGGTATACCGCACTGGCTACCGCAGTGTGAGTGTCCAGCACATAGCCGCAGGTCTGATACAGGCGCTTTATCTCCGCGGCCGTCTCCTTCTCGTCGGCGTAATTCCCGTAAAAATCCTTTAATTCTTCCTTCATTGACGGGCTGATCTCATAAAGGCCCTGACTGCTCAACGCCTCCATCCGTTCTCTGTTCCTGTCCGCATCCTCTCCTGCAATGCGGTAGATCAGACGCTCCAGATTACTGGAGATCAGTATGTCCATGGAGGGGGAGGATGTCAATACGAACTCCCTGTTCCTGTCATAAGTACCGGTTCGGAAAAAGTCATAAAGCACCTTGTTCTCATTGGAGGCACAGATCAGCTTATGAATCGGCAGCCCCATGTTCTTTGCATAGAAAGCCGCCAGAATATTGCCGAAATTGCCGGTGGGCACTACCACGTTGATCTGTTCGCCCTCGCTGATCCTGCCTTTTGCCAGCAGCTGCACATATGCATACACATAATAACAGATCTGAGGCACCAGCCTCCCGATGTTTATGGAGTTGGCAGAGGATAGCTGAAATCCTTTCTCCCTCAATTCCCTCTCCAGCTCTCTGTCAGAGAATATTTTTTTCACGCCGGTCTGGGCATCATCAAAATTGCCGTGAATCCCTACTACCAGCGTATTGTCACCCTTCTGCGTCACCATCTGCTTTTCCTGGATAGGGCTGACTCCGTTCTTTGGATAGAATACAACGATCCTGGTTCCCTCCACCCCTGCGAACCCTGCCAGAGCGGCCTTGCCGGTATCGCCGGAGGTGGCTGTCAAAATGACGATCTCGTTTTTTACATGATTCTTTCTGGCCGCGGTAATCATCAGATGGGGCAGGATAGACAGCGCCATATCCTTGAAGGCTATCGTCGCCCCGTGAAACAGCTCCAGATAATATGCCCCGTCAGCCTCCCTCAGAGGAGCGATCTCCTCCGTGTCGAACTTGGAATCGTAAGCCCTTTCAATACAGGTCTCCAGCTCCTCCCGCGTATAGTCGGTAAGGTACAGCTTCATCACCTCATAGGCGACCTGCCGATACGTCATACCTGACAATTCCTTCAGACCGATGTCCAGCTGCGGAATATGATCCGGGACGAACAATCCTCCGTCCTCGGACAGTCCCTTCAGAATGGCCTCCGAAGCCTTGACCGCAACTCCCTTACTTCTCGTGCTGTTGTATAATACTTCCATAATCTCCTCGTTTCCGCGCCGCCGATGCGGTACAGGACCTCCGGACCGCGGCTTTATCTGTAATCTACCATATCATTATAACAAAACCGAGATGTTTTGCAAGCCTTTGCGGAAAAGAGATCTGCTCCCTATTTTTCACTTAAAGAACTCGTGTCCCCCGTGTTCAAACAAAAATGTCAGCTTGGTGTCGAACCATCTCATCTTTGTGCTGTCAGCCTTTTTTCTGGAGGCAAAGAACAACGCTCCCTGGGAAATATCCTCCCCCGACAGCGCTCTGCTCACCGCTTCCACGGTCTTCCGGCTGATTTCCACCTTGTAGTATCTTCCGCTGGCCACGGGCGAGAACTGTGTTATTCCGTGGGACTGCTGAAAGACCACGTCGGACACCGTGGAGGGGAACCGTTCGCTCTTCACTCTGTTCAGCACCACATTGGCGACCAGAAGACGCCCCTCCTCATCCTCGCTCCCGGCCTCTGCCTCCACGATTCTGCACAACACCTCCGTTTCTTCTTCTGAGAGATCATAGACCGGATCCGGCTCCACCAGCTCGTATTTCACCACGCGCTGATCCGAAACGGCCGTCTCCATGATGCCCAATCCCTGCGAGGCCGCCAGCTCGGAACATCCGTACGCCGCCTGCTCCCGTTCCTCGGCCATCCGATCCAGCTGCTCCAGCCGCAGCTGTCCCACCGGCTGCGCCATCATCTTTACATTTCCCGCTTCCCTAACGCACAGAAAGCTGAGAACAAACGTCAGGTTCCCCAGCAACAGCAGACCCATTGCCCTTTTATACATAATATATCAGATCCTTTCTCACCTTGACCGGTGCGCACTAAGCCTGTCCGATATATCAGTATATGAGGCAAGTCCGAAAAATATATCTCATGTTGCGAAAACTGCAGATAAAATGTTATACTGAATACACCACAAATAATAAGGAGGATTTCTCTTGACAGAGCTCTTCGGCAAGGCCCCAAAAAGAACCGGACATTACGAGGGAGTCTGCCCCGCCGTCAAAAAGAACGGGGAAGTCTATTTTCGTGCCTCCCTGACCTACCGGCGCAAGCACATCAGCCTTGGCAGCTACGCTCTGCCCGAATCGGCCCATGCCGCTTACAGAGAGGGCTGTGCCATCCTTACTGACACAGGCTGTACCCTTGCCCAGTATACGCCTTCCTCCGCTCTTTCCTTCTCAAAATGGGTCAGTCTGCTCAACTTTCGCAATAATGGGCTATATTTTGGCAATCCCATCTACGTCAGCACAAAGTTGTTCTATTATTATCTCACTCCAACTCTGGTGCTGAAGTTCGATCCTGACGATCTCTTTTACTATTCCTCCCACAAGATCATGCGGCGGGGCGGACACTACTTTGTGGCTGACTACGGCATGCAGATCAGCATTATCACCCGTTACGGCATTATGCCTTATGCGCGGGAGGGGCGTGACTATCGGTTCATCAACGGCGATCCCACTGACTTTCGCCGGGAGAATCTGGAGATCATCAATGTGTACCGCGGGGTCACCAGAGAGACAAAAAAGGGACAGCATTTATATGCTGTCCGCATCCATGTCAGAGGGAATTATCTTGTGGGCCGCTATCAGGACCAGACGGAGGCTGCGATCGCCTACAACAAGGCCATAGACATCCTCAGAAAAAACGGCTTCACCAAAAATTATACCCCTAACTATATTGAGGGCCTTCCTCCGAGAAAATACGCTGAGATCTACGCTGCACTGCATGTATCGCCCCGGCTGTACGAATGCTTTCCCGACACTACTTCTCGGAGTAATCCACAAAACTGATGTTGAGGTCGACATACCCCATCACGCCGTCCACCGTTCCCTCGCGGCTGTACTGCCACATGGAAAATTTATAGGGATAATCGGGAATATCCGCCGCCTGTGACAGCCACACGTCATAGGCCGTCAGCTTTGACATGTCGATCTGTTTGATCAACCACTCTTTGTTGCCGTAAAGCAGCGCCTTGTATCCCGCCGCCTCCACGGTATCCATAAAAGCCTTTGCGATCTCCGTTCTCTCCGATTTGCTCAGGCTGTCTGTCCTTGACGCATCTCCGATGATGCGCTCCATATCGTAGGCAATCGGATAGGAGATCGTGTATTCCCCCAGATTTCCAATGACCGTGTTCGCCTCTTCCACCGCTTCCTCGACCGAAATCGCCTGAGAGAAAAAATAGACTCCCACATCCAGTCCGGCATCCGTAGCGCGCTTCAGATTGTCCCCGAAGTACTCGTCCAATATGATCTGCCCGGTACCGTAGCCTCTGGCCCCCGCCCGCAGCATTACAAAATCGATCCCCGATTGTTTTACCTTGGTAAAATCCACATAATCCTGAATCTCCGAGATATCGATGCCCTCATATGACTTCTGTGTACCGTCTTCATAATACTTCATCCGGTCCGACTGGCACACCAGCTTCGTAAAATCATAATCATGCTTTGGCAGATAAGGACTGATCAGCACCCACTCCTGACTGCCGTCCGCATTTTCCACCAGAGTATGTCTGCCGTCCGTAGAGGGGTCCTCCTCCGCCACCTCCTGAGGCGGTGCGGATTCCGCAGGCGCCTCTGTCTCCTCCGGGGGATACAGGTCCCAGAATTCAAGATCTTCCGGCCGCAGGCGACTTTCCGCCGTCTCCGTCGGCTCCGGCTCCGTAATGATGGGCGAGGATTCCTGACGAGCCATTCTGTTCTTCGATCTGCCCACTTTATCGCTGTTCACTATAAGGACCACTACAAGGATCGCCGCAACAAGAAACGTAACGGCTACGATGGTCATGATGACCGTCGGAGTCAGGCCCGAATGTTCATTATAATCATCCGGCATCCGCATATGCTCAGCCTCCTTTTACTGTCTCCCGCCGTCGCCGCCAAAGGAAACAATGGCTTTCCTGGGACATTTTTCCGCACAGGTGCCGCAGCCGGTACATTTCTCCTGATCGATCGCCGCATGGAAATCCGTTACGGATATAGCCTGTGCGGGACAGGACTTCACGCAGATACCGCAGCCGATACAGCCCGTCTCGCATGCCTTCACCGTTACCGGCCCCTTGTCCGCGGAGCTGCAGGCCACAGCCAGCTTTGAATCATACGGAATCAGCGAGATCAGGTGCTGCGGGCATGCCTCCACACATTTCCCGCACGCTTTGCAGGCCTCGCGGTCCACCACGGCGACGCCCTTCTCCACCCGAATGGCGTTAAAGGGACATATCTTTGCACAGGTCCCGATGCCCAGACAGCCGCTCCTGCAGCTCTTGGGGCCGCCGCCCGGAACAAAGCTCATGATCCTGCAGTCCTGCGCGCCGCTGTAATCATAATCGGCCTTTGCCCTGTCACAATTTCCCTGACAGGCCACATATGCCGTTCTACGCACGGTGCTTTCCGCCTCCACGCCCATGATGGACGCAATCTTTTTTCCCACCGGCTCGCCGCCCACAGGACAGGCATTCACCGGAGCCTCCCCCTTGACGATGGCGGCAGCAAGACCGGAACAGCCCGCATAGCCGCAGCCGCCGCAGTTGTTTCCCGGAAGGGCGTTCAGGACAGCCTCCTCCCGCTCATCTGTCTCGACCTTGAACTTGATGCCTGCCGCGCCCAGAAAAAGCCCGACAAAAATACCGACAACTCCCACCACGGCAGTAGCGGCACATATTCCTGTTATGCTCATGCACTACCTCCTCTACAGCAGGCCCGAAAAGCCGTAAAATGCAATGGCCATCAGCCCGGCCGTCAACAGCACTATAGGCATTCCCTGAAAAGCTTTGGGAATATCGTTATGCTCCAATTTTTCCCGGATGCCCGCCAGGATCACGATGGCAACGGTAAAGCCCGCCGCCGTGGCGAAGCCGTTCACGATGCCGGCCAGGATACCGTACTCCTTCCTCACATTCGTCAGCGCCACGCCCAGCACCGCACAGTTGGTGGTGATCAGAGGCAGGTACACTCCCAGGGCCTGATACAGTGCCGGCATGGCCTTCTTGAGGAACATCTCCACAAATTGCACCAGCGCCGCGATCACCAGAATAAAGACGATCGTCTCCAGATATTCCACATGAAATCTCTGCAGGACAAATTTATACAGAATGCCCGCCACCGCGCTGGCCAGGGTGATGACGAAGATCACGGCCACCCCCATGCCTGCGGCGGTCTTTGTCTTTTTGGATACTCCAAGAAAAGGACACAGTCCCAGGAACTGGCTCAGGACCACGTTGCTGACCAGGGAAGAGGCAATCAATATGACCAGTAACTCTCTCACGCTCTCCATCTATCTTCCCTCCTTATCCGGCCCCGGAACGGCCGGCCGTTTTCCTGATTTCCGCGCTCCGGTCTCTGCGGTCCCGGAATTGTCGTAAAAACGTTTTTTGCATCCCGTTTCCGCGCAGTTCATGCAATCCTCCGTGCAGCCGGATCCGATCTTCTCATAAGGCTTTCCCTCCCTCTGCAGCCGATTCTTCACATAATTCTGCAGCGCCACCAGGGATGCCAGCACAAAGAACGCCCCCGGCGCCTGACCGAAGATCCGAATAGGTTCAAAGGAATCCGGCAGGAACGCACGGCCGAAGATCTCCCCCGCGCCCAGGATCTCGCGCACCGCCCCGATGCAGGTCAGCGCGACGGTAAAGCCCAGACCCATACCGATCCCGTCGAAGAGAGACGGCAGGGGCGGATTGGAGTACGCGTAGCTCTCCGCGCGGCCGAGGATAATACAGTTCACCACGATCAGCGGAATATATACGCCCAGCGATTTATTCAGAGACGGCAGATAGCCCTCCAGAAGCAGCTGCACAGCCGTCACGAAGGAGGCAATGATCACGATAAAGGCCGGGATCCTCACCCTGTTCGGTATGATCTTCCGAAGCAGGGAGATGAACAGATTGCTCAGGGCCAGCACCGCCATGGTCGTGAGCCCCATTCCCAGACCGTTCACGGCGGATGTGGTCACGGCCAGTGTGGGACACATGCCCAGCATCAATACAAAGGTGGGATTTTCCTTTACAAGACCGTTGATCAGCCTTTCTCCTGCTCTACTCATTGCCGCCACCTCCCGCTGTCATCTGATTGTCTCCGGCGGTATCCCGAAGACTTTGAATCGCGCGAATGCCGCCGTTCACCGCATTTACCACGGCAGAGGTCGTCACGGTGGCGCCGGAGATGGCATCCACCTCGTTATCCGCCACTGCGCCTGTCTTGGTATACGAGAAGCTCTCCACGGTCTTCCCCGCGAACTGAGGCGCCAGCACCTTCGGCGCTTCCATGCCCAATCCGGCCGTCTCCGACAGTTCCGTGATCGAAACGCCTCTGACCATACCGTCATAGTCCACGCCCACATACAGGACAATATCTCCGCCGTATCCGTTTTTGGACCTTACCTCCGCCACACAGCCGCAATATGTCACAAGATTCCTCGCGGGATCGTAATTGTCCGCCACGTAATAAATCGTGCCGATCTCTATCCCCTGGGCAGCCAGTTCGGACACCAGTGCCGCATCCGGTTCATAATCCCCAAGAAGCTCTTCACAGGGAGTGAAGAAAAATCTGGGAGATTCCGGTTCCGATACCTTAGCGGGCCTGTCGTGTTCGGATACGGGGAACGCCGCCTCGCAGGCCTCCTGAACCGTCTTCTCCTGCTGAATCGCTATGGGTTCTTTCGTCAGCTCATACACCACGCCCAGCATAAGCCCTGCAATCAGAGTGATTGCCAACAGAATTCCCGCCTCTCTCAGCATGTTCTGCACATCGCTCTTATTTTTCATGGCGGGCACCTCCCCTCCTGTATCCGAAAGCAGTAGGCCTCGTATATTTTTCGATCAAAGGCACCAAGAGATTGCCGAGAATGATGGCGTAGGACACGCCCTCCGCCCCCGGACCGAAGATGCGGAAAATTCCGGTAAGGAGCCCCAGGATAACGCCGTAGACATACTGTCCCCGTATGGTGATGGGACGGGTCACATAGTCCGTAGCCATAAAGAAGGCTCCCAGCATCAGGCCGCCGCCGGAAAGCTGAGCCGTTATGTAATTGAGATCAAATCCCCGGCCGCCGAAAATACACACGAACAGGGCAAATGTGACGAGATAGCTTCCGGGGATCCTCAGATCTATGATTCCCGCAAGGATCAGGATACAGGCGCCGATCACAATGGCGATCACGGATGTCTCTCCGATAGTGCCTCCCGTATGTCCCAGCACCATATCCATTACGTTCACCTGTTCACCGGCCTTCAGCGCCGTCAGCGGAGTCGCGCCCGTGTAGGCGTCGCAGACAAAGTTCGTCATCTGCACGGGGAACGAGATCAGCAGAAAACAACGCGCCGCCAGGGCCGGATTCATAAAGTTCTGCCCCAGACCGCCAAAAAGCATTTTGACCACCAGAATCGCAAAGACGCCTCCCAGCGCCGCCATCCACAGGGGTATGGTGACCGGCAGGTTCAGGGCCAGCAGAAGTCCCGTCACCACGGCGGACAGATCGGCAACGGTAAGCTCCCGCTGTTTCTGCCCGCACAGATACCGCATGAACAGCCAATAGAGAAGCTCTGTCATTACAGTGCTGATCACGGTGACCAGGATCACCAGAAGCGCCCGCGGGCCGAAATTATAAATTCCGAACCCCGCCGCCGGCAGCAACGCTACAACGACTGTCATCATGATCATGTCGGTAGTCATCTTCGATCGAATGTGAGGATTGGACGATACCTTAAACAATCCGCTCATGTTCCTGTTCTCCTATTTTTTTCTTTTGGCAAGCTGAATCTTGCGCATGGACTTGATCTCCTGGGTCAGCGGACGCTTCGCCGGACAGACGAAGCTGCAGCACCCGCACTCACAGCATTCCATACCGTAGTTATCCAGAAAAGCCTTCTCGTCAAAACGCTCGGCATAATCCGCCAGCCTGCTCGGAATCACTCTGCCGGGACAGACCTCCACACAGCGCCCGCAGTTGATGCAGGGCCCCGGCTTCAGGGAGGATACTTCATCGACAGTAAGGCCTATCAGTGCCGTGGATGTCTTGGTGACGGGCACATTCAGGTCGAACATGCTGACTCCCATCATGGGACCGCCGCAGATGATCTTTTCCGGTTCCACCCGGAATCCTCCGGCCGCGTTCAGAACGTCCTGATAGGAGGTGCCGATCTTTACCCGGAAATTTCTGGGACTGGCCACGGCGTCACCTGTGACGGTGACGATGCGCTCCAGCAGGGGTCTGCCCTCCACGACGGCCCGGTAAACTGCCACCATGGTGTCCACATTATTCACCACGCAGCCCACATCCGCAGGGAGCATTTGAGAGTTGATCTTTCGTCCCGTGACGGCATAGATCAGACTTCTCTCGCCACCCTGAGGGTACTTTGTCTTCAGCGCCCTGACGCTGATTCCGGGCTCGTCTTTCGTCAACTGCCTGAGCAGGGAAATGCAGTCCGGTTTATTGTCCTCCACCGCGAGGACCCCCTGCGCATTCTCAAAGAGGCTCTGTATGATCTTAAGCCCTCCGATCAGCTTCTCCGGCTCCTCCAGCATCCTGCGATAGTCCGAGGTCAGATAGGGCTCGCACTCGGCACAGTTCGCGATCACATATTCTATTTTTTGAGGTCTCTTGGGCGAAAGCTTCACATGGGTCGGGAAACCCGCTCCCCCCATTCCTACGATACCGGCCTCCCGCACCACATCGATTATCTCCTCCCGGCTCAGCTTTTCCAGGGGAGCCAGCGGGTAGAAACCGATATCCTCATAGAGCCCGTCGTTCTCCACCACAATGCTCGTCACCATATCCCCGGCGGCCACCCGTCTGGGTTCTATGGCCTTCACGGTACCTGAGACGGACGCGTGTATCGGAGCGGACACGAAGGCTTTGCTCTCCGCGATCTTCTGTCCGGCAAGCACCCTGTCGCCCTTCGCCACCAGCGCCTCGTCAGGCGCCCCGATATGCTGGGACAGAGGGTATACCAGCTCGTTTCCCGGCACCAGATCCTGGATCGGTCTGTCCTTGGACATCTCCTTCCCGTCATAGGGATGTATTCCGCCCACAAACGTTAATTTTGCCATACAGCATTTCCCTTTCCCGAAAATATTCCTTCCGTTCTTCCTATGTCTGTCGAAATGCACACATCATCCTAAGATAAATATACTATTTTTTTCGATAAAATACTACTGTTTATTTGATTTTTGTGTTATGATGTTTACAGTTCATTCAATAATCCCTTTTTACGGAGGCTGCCATGAAAATATCCGAGGAAACCATTGAAAATTTTTTCATCTCCTACCCTCTGGACAGACTTGCCCCGCTGGAGCGCGTCCTGTTCATTGATATTGAGACCACAGGCTTTGCTGCCCGATCCTCCTATCTCTATCTGATAGGCTGCTGCTACTATCTGGCGGGAAAATGGAGAACGATACAGTGGATGGCAGAAAATTACGATCAGGAACCGGAAATACTCAACGCTTTCTTTGAATTTGCAAAGATGTACCGCTATCTGGTACACTTCAACGGAAATAACTTTGATCTGCCCTACATTGCCCAAAAGTGCGAACAGTACTCTCTTCCGCACAGTCTGGATGACTTTGAGGGCATCGATCTGTACAGGCGAATTTCTCCCTACAAATTTTTTCTCAGGCTGCCCAACTGCAAGCAGAAGACCCTGGAACAGTTTTTGGGGATCGACCGCAAGGATGTGTTCTCAGGCGGTGAACTCATCGGCATTTACCACGACTATGTAAAGAACCCCACTGAATTTTCCGAAAATGCACTGTTCCTTCACAACGCCGACGATCTGAAGGGCATGCTGGAGATATTGCCCATGCTTGCCTACTATGACCTGTTCAACCGGCCGGTCCGCGCCAAAAAGGTACAGGCGAACCGCTACCGGGATGTCAACGGCAGTCAACGCGCAGAGCTGATCATCATGCTGGCTCTCGACCAGCCCCTTCCCAAGCCTGTGATGACGAACGCGAACGGCTGCTTTTTCCGGGGCGAGGGTACAGAGGCCACCCTCAAGATACCTATCTATGAGGAGGAGCTGAAATATTTTTACTCCAATTACCAGGACTATTATTATCTGCCAACGGAGGATGTAGCTCTTCATAAATCCGTCGGCGACTTTGTGGATAAGGAGCACAGGATCCCCGCTTCGGCCGCGAACTGCTATACCAGAAAATTTTCCAGCTATCTTCCGCAGTGGGATATACTCTTTGAGCCGTTCTTCAAAAGGGACTACAAAAGCCGTGAATTCTTCTTCGAGCTGACAGACGATCTGAAGAGGGACCGCAAGGCTTTCTCCGACTATGCCTCTCACGTACTGAACATTATGGCGTCCACCTATTAAAGAGGACCGAGATACCGGTCAGCACAAGGCGGCACCGCACGTAAAAAGGAACCCGTCAGGGTTCCTTTTGATTTGCATTATGTACGATACCTCGGAGCGGAAACCGCTGCTACGGCTTCTGATAAAAAAATGAATTCTTTCTCTCGAATCCGATCTCCTTGTAATCGATGATCTGTTCGGTACTGCCGATAAAGAGCACGCCGCCTCTTGCCAGCGCTCTGTAATACTTGCGGAACACTTCCCTCTTGGCCTCCTCGGTGAAATAGATCAGCACGTTTCGGCAGACGATCAGATGATACTCCGCAGGGTACGGATCCTTCAGCAGATTGTGTTCCTTAAATTCCACACGGGACATAATCTCATTCGATATCTTGTACGATGAGCCCACCTGCGCAAAATATTTATTCTTCAGATCGGCGGGCACCGCTGCGATACTTTTCGCCGAATATAATCCAAGCTTTGCCTTCGCGATCACCTGCTTGTCAAGATCGGTGGCCAATATCCTGATATTGCTCAGCGGCAGATGCTTTGACAGCGCCATGACCAGCGAATACGGCTCGTCGCCTGTAGAACAGGCCGCACTCCAGACCTTCAGATTCCTGCCGAACTTTCCTATCAGCTCCGGAATCATCTCCTTATCCATCAGCTCCCACTGTTCCGGATTTCTGTAGAACTCAGAGACATTTATGGTGATATAGTTGACAAACTCTTCAAAAAGTACCTTGTCCGTCTTCAATCCATGTACATATTTGTCGTATCCCTCGATCTTGTGCTTAGCGATCAAGGTGTCTATTCGGCGCTTCATCTGCTTTTCCTTGTAGCAGTTCAGATCAATTGCCGTAAGCGCCAGGACCTCTCTCTTAAAGTACTCGTAATCATATGTCATGGCTGCACCGTCCTATTTATTTATCAGAGCTTACTCGTCCTCATCCTCCTGAGACGCGATCACAGCGTCAATGTCAACGGGGACCACATCCTCGTCGTCATCCTTTCCCGAAGCCGGCTCAGGATTCAGCAACGCCTTGATGCTCAGGGATATCTTCCTGTCCGCCTCGTTAAAATCAACTACCTTTGCGGTAACTTCCTGCCCCACGCTGAGCACGTCGGAAGGCTTTTCTATGTGCTCCTTGGCGATCTGAGATACATGGAGCAGAGCGTCCACACCGGGCTCCAATTCCACGAAAGCGCCAAAGTCTGTCATTCTTGCGACCTTTCCGGTCACCACATTGCCTGCTGCATACTTGTCCGCCGCATTTTTCCAGGGATTGGAGTCGTCGAATTTCAGGGAGAGAGCGACCTTGGAACCGCTGATCTCCTTGATGAGAACATTCAGCTTATCGCCCACCTTAAATACCTTCTTGGGATGCTCCACTCTTCCCCAGGACATCTCGGAAATATGCAGAAGACCGTCGACTCCTCCCAGGTCGATAAAGGCACCGAAATCGGTAACGTTCTTCACAGTGCCTTCCACGACATCTCCTTCTTTGATCCTTTCGAACAGCTCTTTCTGAAGCTCCGCCTTCTTTGCAGCGACAAGCTGTCTGCGGTCGCCGATGTATCTTCTCCTCTTGGGATTGTACTCACTGATAACGAACTCAATCTCCTGTCCGGCATACTTGGACAGGTCCTTTTCGTAGGTGTCAGATACCAGGCTGGCGGGAATAAATATCCTCACCTCGTCCACGATAACGCTCAGACCGCCCTCCAATACCTGCGACACCGTTGCCTTCAGCACCTCTTTATTATTATAGGCCTCTTCTATCCTCTTATTTCCTCTGTCCGCAGCCAGGCGCTTGTAAGTCAGCACCACCTGTCCCTCGCCGTCATTTACCTTCAGGACTTTTACCTCCATGGTGTCGCCGGGCTTCACCACCTCAGTCAGATTTACATTGGGATCGTTCGTGTATTCGTTCCTCGTAAGAATACCGTCGGACTTGTATCCGATGTTCAACACGATCTCTTCCGGCTTGACATCTATGACCGTACCCTCGACTACCTCTCCTGAATGTATTGTCTTGATAGATTCTTCCAACATTTGTTCAAAAGTTAATTCTGACATAATTTTGAACCTCCTCAATTAATTTGTTTGGGGTGGAAGCCCCCGCAGTAATACCCACCAGTCGAACAGCTTTAGGTAGTTCTAAATGCAAGTCATCCAGTGTCTGTATAAAATAGGTCTCCGCACACTCCTCCCTGCATATATCATACAGCTTTCTGGTATTGGAGCTGTGCCTGCCTCCTATTACGATCATCACGTCAGCTTCCGCGGCAAGGGCTCTCGCCGAACGCTGACGTTCCTCCGTCGCATTACATATGGTATTTACAACAGTACTATTGTAACCTTTTTTCTCAAAAATTTCAACTATATAATGAAATTTATTGTAGTTATATGTCGTTTGAGAGACCACACAGAGCTTTTCCCCGTGGGGCGGAACAAATTTTTCCGCATCCTCCGGCTCCTCCAGCACGGTGACGCCTCCGCTGCACCAGCCGACGATGCCTTCCACCTCAGGATGGCCCGCATTGCCGATGATCACCACATGATTTCCGTCGCTGCCTGCCTGCTGCACGATCTTATGGATCCTTTTCACAAAGGGACATGTGGCATCGATGCATTCCAGCCCCTTCTCCTCCAATATCCGGTATATTTCCTCAGGAACGCCGTGGGCGCGGATGATGACGCTGCCCCGGTCGAGCTTTTCCAGCTCTTCCTTGGATTCGATCACCTTTACGCCCAGCCCGCTCAGCTCCCGCACCACTTCCTCATTGTTCACGATGGCGCCGTAAGTGTATATAGTCTTCCCTGTTTTTATCTGCTCATACACGGTATCGACCGCACGTCTGACTCCGAAGCAAAAGCCAAGACATTCCGCTAACCTTGTCTCCATGCCGTCTTCCTCTCCCTGCACAACTCCATCAGCCGCCCGATCACCTCATCGATGCTCATTTCGGAGGTGTCCACCTTAACTGCGTCCTTCGCCTGCGTCAGCGGCGAGGTCTCCCTGTGCATATCCCGGTAATCGCGCTCCTCGATGTCTGCCTGTATCTTCTTCAGGTCACATGCCTGCCCCTTTGCAGTCAGCTCGTCGTAACGGCGCTTTGCCCTGACCTCGCTGTCCGCCGTCAGGTAGATCTTCAGCTGCGCGTCGGGCAGCACGCAGGTGCCGATGTCACGTCCGTCCATAATACAGTCGTTCTCCGCCGCCAAAGCCTGCTGCAGTTCCACCAGCTTTGCGCGCACCTGCGGGATGACGCTCACTACGGAGGTCGCATTGCCCACTTCCTCCGTTCGCAGGAAGGCATTCACATTTTCCCCGTTCAGATATACTACCTGCACGCCATCCTCATAACGTATGGTGATGTCCGCACCGCCGCAGCTCTTTACCACGGCCTCCGTATCTGCCGGGTTCACGCCCTTCCGCAGCATGTAGAGAGCCATTGCCCGATACATGGCTCCGGTGTCCACATAGATATATCCCAGCCGTTTCGCCACGGCCTTTGCGATGGTGCTCTTGCCTGCTCCGGCAGGCCCGTCTATGGCTACATTAAAACTCATATTGATCTCCTTTCGCCGCATCTGCTTCCGGCCAGATGTCCGGTGGACCACGCGATCTGCAGGTTAAAGCCTCCCGTCAGAGCGTCCAGATCCAGTACCTCCCCTGCAAAGAACAGTCCCTTCGCCTTCCTGGATTCCATGGTGGAGGGATCGATCTCCTTTACCGAGACGCCGCCTCTTGTAATGACCGCCTCCGCGTAGCTTCCGGTCCCGGTCACCGTCAGCGGCAGATTCCCGATCAGCGCGGCAAAATTCCTCCGCTCTTCCCTGGTGATCTCATGCACCCTTTTTTCGGGATCTATACCCGAAAGTTCCACCATGACCGGTATCAGCTTGGCGGGGAACAGCGCGCTCAGGGCATTCCGGAACCGCCTGTTCTTATTCTCCTCGAAATCCCGCAGCAGACGCCTGTCAAGCTGCTCCGGATTCATGGCCGGCTTCAGATCGATATACAGTACGGTGTCACGGAAGAGGGCTTTCCTGTCATAAAAGCTGCTGGCCGTCAGGATCAGCGGACCGCTGACACCGAAATGCGTGAACAGGAGCTCCCCGAAGCCGCGGTAGCATTCTCTTCCCCCGCAGACAAGCCTGGCTTCCACATTTCTCAGGGAAAGTCCCATAAGCTGTCTGCACCAGGATTCTCGCACATGAAAGGGCACCAGCGAGGGACTGCACTCCTGGATCTTATGTCCCGCCTCCTCCGCCAGCCGGTATCCGTCCCCCGTGGATCCGGTAGAAGGATAAGAAAGGCCGCCCGTACAGACCACCACCGCATCCGCCTCCAGCATCCGCCCGTCTGCAAGGCGCACGCCCGCCACCTGCTTTGTCTGCACTTCGGGGAATATACCGTCCGGCTCCCGGAACACCAGGCTCTCCGCCCTGGTGTTCAGCAGGATCTCCACATTTCTCTTGCGCAGCTCCCTCCCAAACGCGGCAATCACATCCGAAGAGTGATCCGAAACGGGAAAGACCCTGTTGCCCCGCTCCGTCTTCAAGGGACACCCCGCCTTGTTCAGCCAGTCCATCATGGCCTGATTGTCAAAATCGTAAAAGGCGCTGTACAGAAATTTCCTGTTGGTACAGACACTGTCGAACAACGTGTCCATATCGGCGGCATTGGTCACATTGCAGCGGCCCTTCCCCGTGAGGAACAGCTTTTTCCCAAGCTTTTCATTTCTCTCCACCAGACATACCGACGCGCCACTGTCGGCCGCCGCCACCGCTGCCATCATGCCCGCCGCGCCGCCGCCCACGATCAGCACTCTATTTTCCTTTTTCATCCTGTTCCTTTCGGAGGGAATAATTGAGGATCGGTTCATCGTCTATGAAATTGATCTCATCATTCAGATATACCTGATAATTGTTCCAGGTATCCTCCAGCATTTCCAGATTCTTTCTCACTTCCTGAGGACATTTCAGGCAAAGGGCCACCACCAGGGCATTGATGACGCTCAAAGGCGCCACCAGGGAATCCACGATGGAGACCATATCGCTCCTGGCGAGCAGATTGCAGGAGGAATACAGGCTCATTGGCGAGTGGGTGGAATCGGTGATGGCGATCACCTTGGCATTCCTGTCGTTCGCAAACTCCATGGCCTTCAGGGTGCGCATGGAGTATCGCGGAAAGCTGATGCCGATAAAACAGTCCTTCTCATGAATGCGGATCATCTGTTCAAATGTCTCGCTCACACTGGTGGTCTTCAGCAGGACCACCCCGCCTCTCACCATATTCAGGTAAAAATGCAGAAATTCCGCCAGCGGCTCGTTGCTGCGCAATCCCATGATATACACGGTCTTCGCCTCCAGAATGGTGTTCACCGCCGACTCAAAGGCCGCAGGGTCCAGATTGTCTATGGTGTGCTGGATCTTTTCGATATCCGCCGTCAACACGGAGGTGAGCACTTCAGACTGAGAACTTCTTCCGTACTTGGCATCCATCTTCTGAATACTGTTCAGCTTGCCCTTGACACACTCCTCCAGCGCCTTCTGGAACTCCGGGTAGCCCTCATAGCCGATGCGGTCGGCAAAGCGCACCACAGTGGACTCACTGACCCCCAGCGTCTCCCCCAGCCTGGCGGCAGTCATGAACACCGCCTGCTCGTAGTGCTCGGAAATATAAGCGGCAATGGCCTTGTGACTCTTGCTCATCTTCTGATACCGTTCGGATATTCTGCTCAACACGTCATACTGTTCTTTCATTTTATACCTTATACCCCTGGCGTGCCTTGGCACGCATATCAATCAATATTTGAAAGTTTACTTTCAAACTTGTACCCCTGGCGTGCTTTGGCACGCATACTAATCAATATTTTCCCGACCTTCTCACTGCTTCCCTGAGGCAAACGCCTGATACGAGCGTTCCAAAAGCTCCAGTGTCTGCACGTCGGACAAATCATAGTCCCCCGTCAGCGTCATGCAGGCCGCGCCGTGGATAAAGAGCCACATCTTCATAAAGAGATCGCCGGGGTCGGCGCAGCCGGCCGCCTTCGCCAGATTGATCTCATAGACCACGTTGCCTTCCCCGCCGTTCAGGAGCTCATACATGCTCTTTTTCCCCGGTACGCTGTTCACGAACAGCAGTTCAAATAAATGCTCCTCTTCCCTGGCGAAGGCGATATACGCCATGCCCAGATTGACAAAGGGAGCTCTCCCCATTCGGGGGTACAGGCTGTAATAATCACCGAAAAATGCGGCCGCCTTTTCGTATACCGCCTGCCACAGCTCGTCCATATTTTTATATACGCGGAATATCGGCTGGGTAGAACAGCCGGCCCTGGCCGCCACCTTTCTGGCCGTAACATTGGCAAATCCCTCTTCCCTGGTCATGGCGAACGCCGTGTCCAGGATCATCTGCATCGTTATGGTTTCCTTGCGAGCCATATGTACCATTCCTTTCATCCGTCTCCTGCGCTTCCTGAAGCCGGAGGCGGGCGCCTGGGCCGCCATACTTCCGATCCACATGCGGCAAGTTTATAACACTTGTTATTTTACTGAATCGGCAGGGGGCTTGTCAAGTAAAAAAAGAAGACGCGCGGGATGGCGAATGTCCGCAAGAAGGTCTTGAGCCCAGGAAAAAGGCCGCAGACGATTGCCGCGGCCTTTGCCTTTATCGTTATGATTTTATATTTTCTTTTGAATCCGGGAAGATCACTGTAACGGTCGTACCTTCGCCCTCCGCGCTCTGCAGCTCTATTTTCGCATCATGCAGCCTTGCAGCGTGTTTGACGATAGATAGGCCCAGCCCGGTACCGCCAAGCTCTTTGGAACGGCTCTTATCCACCCGGTAGAACCGCTCGAAAATACGCTCACACAGTTCTTTCGGGATACCGATTCCCGTGTCAGCTACGCAAAGGCGAACACCCCCTTCAAAGCGCCCCACCGATACCTTTACCGCTCCGCCCTGACGGTTATACTTGATTGCATTGTCCGTGAGATTAAAGACGATACTCTCAAGGAGCTGCGGTACGCCGTCCAACGCTGCGGTTTCACCGTCGACACTTACAGAAACACCGGCATTTTCCGCCTCGCGGAAAAGTGATCTGACTGTTTGTACAGCCAGCGCATATAGATCGACACGCTCCCACTTCATATCATCCGCACCCTCGTCCAAATGAGAAAGGCGAATAATATCCTCTACCAAGGATATCATGCGTCCGGCCTCGCCTCGGATCTGCGCATAGAATCTCTGCGTATCTTCGGGCCTCACCATGCCGTTTTCCAAAAGCTCCGCGCACCCCGCGATGGTATGCAGCGGTGTCTTGAGTTCATGGGACACATTCGCTGTAAATTCCCGCCGCATTTGTTCGGCCTGTTCCTTTTCCGTAACATCCAGCATAAGGAGAACAGCGCCGAAAATATTACCGTTCTCACTGACCGGACTGGCCGCGAACTGATACCTTCCTCCATTTAGGTCTATGATCTTTTCCGACCGCACGCCTTTGGGAATATCCGAAAGAAGCTTCGAAATTTCTATGCTGCGATTGACCGACAAAATGTGCTTCCCGATGCAGGCGTGGGTCGTTCCGAAAAGGGTTTCCGCAGAGCGGTTGATTCCTAAGATCATACCTTTTGTATTCAAAAGAATAATGCCCTCCGCCATATTTTCCGTAACGGCCTCAAATTCCTCCTGCTTTTGCTCCAGTTCCGTTTCCTGCTGCCGGATCTGCCGCTGCTGGGCGTCGATCCGGCGGAGAAGCGGCGAAAGCTCGTCATATCCCTCGCCCGACAGCGGATCATCCAGATTCAACTGATTCAAGGGCGCGGTAATGTTTTTGGAAAGACGGTGGGCCAGCCAGAAGGAAATCCCCATGGCAATCACAATGATAATGACTATGGGCTGCGTCATTCCAAGAAGCAATGTCAGGAGCGTGCTCTGCGCGACGGAAAGCCGGATCACCGTTCCATCAGTCAGCCTTTTCGCACTGTACAGAGTGCGCTCCATCAGTGTGACAGAGTACCGGGAGCTCTCGCCATAACCTGATTCAAGCGCTTCTTTGATTTCCTCACGTTCGAGATGGTTTTCCATTTCAGAAAAATCCGCTTCGCTGTCATAAAGCACCCTGCCGTCCGCACTGATCCAGGAAATGCGGTAGCCTTTGGGGGATAGCCCCTCAAAATATTCCGCGCCCACAGTCTGGACGCCCTGCGCGGCCAGCTCCGTCTGCGTCTTTAGCCCCCTCTGTTGAACATTTCCAAAATAATCATAAAGCACTCCGAGAAATAATACCACGGAGGCCAAGAACACCGCTATAGCCACAAGAAAGATCGACCTGAAAATTCGTTTTGTCATTTTTCCTCCAACCGATAACCAACGCCGCGCACGGTTTCAATGCGCTCGCCTAAATGCCCCAGCTTTGTCCGCAGTGTGCCGATATGGACATCTACCGTGCGGGTCTCACCGGCAAATGTCTCGCCCCATATACTGCCGAGAAGTTGGTCGCGTGTATACACACGTCCCGGATTTTCCATAAACTTTCGGAGCAATTCATATTCCTTAAGAGTAAGCTCTACCCGTGTTCCGTCTACCGTTACAATGTGCTGCGCTGTGTCCATCTGTATCCCGCAGCGAGACAGCACCTCACCTTGGGGATCGGGAGATACGCGGCGGAGTACCGCTTTCACACGGGACACCATTTCCATCATGCCAAAAGGCTTTGCAAGATAGTCGTCCGCGCCCAGATCGAGACCGATCACCTTATCATACTCGGTCCCCTTTGCCGTAGCCATAATGACCGGCACCTTGCTGCCTTCTGCCCGCAGCCGTTTCAAAATACTGATACCATCCTCTCCGGGAAGCATAATGTCAAGGATCACCAGTTCCGGGCTTTCTTCATAAAATGCGTCCAGAAAGGCCGCTCCGTCCGAAAAGCCAACGGCCGTAAAGCCTGCAGCGTTCAAGGCATATATCATTAAATCACGGATTCCGCTATCATCCTCCACACAGAAAATCAAAAGCGTCACTTCCTTTCAGGGAATGGAAAACCGACAGATAGGGAGCTGCCTGTACGGATCCATAATATCATAACACATTTTCGCATTTTTTCAATCTGCCGGCGGCTGTCCTTTTTTCTCACCGGTGACGGAAAACAGCACCCATCCGGCAATATTCGTGGCATGATCCCCGATCCGCTCAAAATATTTTGCTACCATTAAAAGATCCAGTGCATATTCCCCTTCAGTGGGATTTTGCGCGATCAGGGAAATCAGACTGCTTTTAATATCAACAAAATAGTCGTCTACAATGTCGTCGGAAGCAATGACCGCTTCGGCTATGGAAATATCCT
Organism: uncultured Acetatifactor sp.; assembly: GCA_947627115.1. Classification (GTDB taxonomy): domain Bacteria; phylum Bacillota; class Clostridia; order Lachnospirales; family Lachnospiraceae; genus Acetatifactor. The sequence continues at coordinate 5,611 of CANQUQ010000025.1, read as the reverse complement.
GCTTCACATAGGCATCCACGCTGTCCGTTACCATTTTAGACGTTTCCTTTGCCATTTCCCGGATCTGGATATGTTCGGGGAGTGTTCTGCCGTTCAGGAATGGCAGAATTTCCGCAACGTCCTCCGCCTGATCTCCGATCCGTTCCATATCCGTTACCATTTTCAAAGCGGCAGATATTTGCCGCAGATCCCGCGCCACCGGCTGCTGCTGCAATAAAAGCCGCAGGCACATAGATTCAATTTGCCGTTCTTTTTCGTCTATCTCATGGTCCAGGGGCGCAATCTTTGCCGCCAGGGCATCATCCTTTTGAATAAGGGCGGAAGCTGCAAGAGAAATCACTTCTTCACATAGCGCCCCCATCTTGATAAGCTCCTGTCCCAGCGTGTTAAGCTGCTCGTCAAACCGTGTCCTCATTATCCGAACCTCCCTGTGATATAATCCTCGGTACGGCGATCCTCCGGACTTGAAAACATTTTTTCCGTATCTCCGCACTCTACAAGCTCTCCCAAAAGAAAAAATGCTGTTCTGTCCGAAATGCGCACCGCCTGCTGCATATTGTGGGTAACAATGATGATCGTGTATTTTTCTTTCAGCGTCATTGCCAGTTCCTCGATTTTCGAGGTGGATATCGGGTCAAGAGCCGAGGTCGGCTCGTCCATTAAAAGCACCTCCGGCTCCACAGCTAATGCGCGGGCGATACAAAGTCTTTGCTGCTGCCCGCCGGAAAGCCCCAGTGCGTTCTTTTTCAGCCTTCCCTTTACCTCGTCCCAGATCGCTGCGCCCCGCAGAGAGCGTTCCACAATATCATCCAGCTTTGCTTTTGCCCGGATTCCGTGAGTACGGGGACCGTAGGCGATATTGTCATAGACCGACATGGGGAACGGATTAGGTTTCTGGAAGACCATGCCGATTTCCTTGCGCAATGTACCCACATCTACACCGGGGGCAAAAATATTATTTCCCTTGTAACAGACCTCACCTGTGATCTTAACGCCTGAGACAAGATCGTTCATTCGGTCCAGCGTTTTCAAAAAGGTGGATTTCCCGCAGCCGGACGGCCCGATAAGCGCCGTGATCGTTTTTTCCGGAATGTTCAGACTGACATGATGGAGCGCCTGCACGCTGCCGTACCAAAGATTCAAGTCCCGGACTGTAATAATATCATTCATATATTCTGCCTCCTTTTGAACCAGCGCCCTACTAGCGTGGCAAAAAGATTGATTCCAAGCGTAAGTACCATCAGGATCGCAGCAATTGCAAAGGCCACGCCAAATTCCCCCTGCTCCTTTGCGTAAACATAAAGCGAGACCGTCAGCGTTGCTCCGGAGCTTCGGAGTCCCTCAAAAAATCCGTTCAATGTGTGGGCAAATCCCGCGGTAAACAGGAGCGCTGCCGATTCTCCGAGAATACGTCCCACTGACAGGATACAGCCCGTGATGATACCATCTATGCAGCCGGGCAGGACCACCGTCCGTATCACACGCCATTTACCGGCGCCAAGACCGAACGCGCCCTCGCGGTAGGACTGAGGCACTGTTTTCAGACTTTCCTGCGTTGTACGCATAACAGTGGGCAGATTCATAATAACAAGCGTCAACGCTCCCGCCAAAAGCGAGGTCTGCATATGGAGGAACTGACAAAAGAACAGCATGCCGACCAGACCGTAAATAATAGAGGGAATTCCGGAGAGCGTCTCGGCGGCGTATTCGATCATGGCAACGATCCGTTTGGTCTTCGCATATTCCGTAAGGTAGACCGCTGCTCCCACACCGAGCGGAAGCACAAATGCCAATGCTGCGACAATAATATAGACCGTATTCAAAATATCCGGCAAAATACCGATCCTTCCGGACAGATAGCTCGGTTTTGTTGACAGCAGCTCCCACGAGATATTCGGAATTCCCTTTGCGAACACATAGATCAACAGAAAAAGTACCAGCCCGCAGGTGAAAGCTGTACAGATCCCGCATAGGATCCGAAGCATGGCAATTTTGATCTTTCGCTTTGCGCCAATTTGACCGTTCACCGTTTTCATTCCTCCTTACTGCGCTTCAAAAAGAAATTCAGCGCCGCACCCGTGAGCATAATGAACAGGAATAACACAAGGGCGATCGAAAACAACGCCTGTCTTTGTAATCCGCTGGAATAGGACATTTCACTCGCTACCGCCGTTGTCAGAAAGCGGACGCTTCCGAAAAGCTCCGGCAGATTCGGTGCATTGCCCGATACCATCATAACGGCCATCGCTTCTCCGATCGCGCGACCGACGCCCAACACTACCGCTGCTGCAATCCCGCTTTTTGCTGCGGGGACCGACACCTTGAAGTAGGTCTCGACCGGCGTCGCGCCAAGTGCCAGCGACGCATCCTCATATTCCTTCGGCACGGCCTCTAACGCGGTGATCGACACATTGATAATAGAAGGCAGAATCATAATAGCCAGTACAATAATTGCCGCCAAGAGACTTGCCCCATCCGGAATATGGAACAGATTTCTGATACCGGGGACAAGCACCATCATTCCGACGAGACCATAGACAACAGACGGTATCCCCGCCAAAAGACTGACGGCGCCGGATACGACCGTCCTGATTTTGGCAGGAGCGAGCTTTGCAAGATATACCGAGGTCAAAAATCCAATCGGTACGCCGATCAGAATCGCGCCGGCTGTGCCGTAAACGCTTGTCAGAATAAACGGCAGTATGCCATAGGACGGAACCTTTGCGGCAGACGCCCATTTTGCATTGAACAGGAAATCCCTGATCCCTATCTTGCGTATTGCGGGAATACCTGAAACAACAAGATAGACTGTGATAAGCAGTACGCATCCGACAGTTATCAGACCCAGAATAAGGAATATACCGTGAATGAAATTCTCAAATGCTTTTTGTTTTTTCATCCTTGCTCTCCTTTATCTCAGTAAAAGCCGGTGGCAATGAGTGCCGCCAGCTTCTACTCTCTTATTTTACGGGTACTGCGCCTGCCTTTGAGATGAGCGGAGCCGCTTCGTCTGAAAGCACAAAGTCAAAGAATGTCTGCGCCGCATCGGAAAGCTCCGTACCAGTCTTTGTTACCAGCACGAACGGACGTTGAATGCAATAGCTGCCATCCTTGACTGTAGCTTCGCTGGGAGAAATGCCGCCTACGGAGAGAGCCTTTACCTGATCGCTGACAGCGGCGAGAGAAGCATAACCGATTGCATCCGGGTTTTGAGAAACCGTCGTGATCACATCGCCTGTCGATGTAAGCTCCTGACGGTACTTACAGGCGTCCTCTGTGCCTGTAATGGATTCAAAACCGTCTCTTGTCCCACTGCCTGCTTCGCGCCCGATTACAACGATCTGTGCATCATTTCCGCCGAGATCGGACCAATTTGTGATCTCCCCCGTATAGATTTTTGCAAGTGTCTCTACATCGAGGTCGTCCAACTTGTTTTCCGGATTCACGATCACGGCGATCCCGTCATAGGCAAGGACCGTTTCCGTAAGACCGTCCGCTTTTTCTTCCTCCTTCAGACTGCGGCTGGAAAGACCGATATCGCAGCGCCCTTCTTTGACAGCCTGAATCCCGGAGCCGGAACCGGTGGGATTGTAAGTAAAGGTCATACCGCTGTACTTTTCCTGAAAGGCTTCTCCCAGAACACCGATCACTTCCTCCATAGAGGTGGAGCCGTCGGTAGAAACTGTTCCGTTCTTTTGCTGCGATGAGCAGCCCGCAAACGCCGATACTGTCAAAGCAGCGGCAAGGATCAATGGTAAAATCTTTTTCATTTCATAATTCTCCTTTGCTTTTTTCGTTTCCTTTTGGTACAGCTATATGTTAGCTCCGAAAAATCAAATCCGTTATCGTACTTATGTAAAATGAATGTAAAATCCGCCGGCGCCCAAAATTGCAAATAAAAAAACAGGAAACGGCATGACCGAAATCATGCCGTCCCTGCAAGACCTGATAAAAACCTGTTTATTGTGCGATCTACACAGGATATGCCCCGTTCTTGGTATCAGCCTGCGTCATATCCACCTTTTCCTGCTGTGCCTGACGGTACTTGAAGAAGTCGGTAGCGACCTGAGGGAACAGCGCGTAACTCAGAACGTCCTCGTCCTGCTGCTTCCACTCCTTCATCTCGCCTTCCAGCTTATCCATCTCGTTCTCAAGCATATCGGCGTAACGGCAGGTGATGCGTGTCTCTCCGGGGATGACCTTGTCGATGACCTCCTGGCTCATGGGCTTTACGGTCTGACCGTACTCGCCGCGCAGAACCGCCTTGGTCTCCTTGGTAGCCATCTTGTATCTCTCTCCCATCAGCACGTTGAACACGGCCTGCGTGCCCACGATCTGTGAGGAGGGAGTCACCAGCGGAGGCTCGCCCAGATCCTTACGCACCTGAGGGATCTCCTTGAGCACATCATAATATCTGTCCTCTGCGTTCTGTTCCTTCAGCTGGCTCACCATGTTGGAGAGCATGCCGCCGGGCACCTGGTACAGCAGTGTCTTGATGTCAACGCCCATCACCTTGGGATTCAGCAGACCGTTCTTTAGGCACTCATCCCGGTAAGGACGGAAATAATCCGCGATCTCGGCCAGAAGGTTCTGATCGAAGCCGGTGTCATAGGGCGTTCCCTTGAAGGTCTCTACCATGACCTCGGTAGCGGGCTGTGAGGTTCCCATTGCGAAGGGACTCATGGCGGTATCGATCACATCCACGCCCGCCTCTACGGCCTTCAGGTAGGTCATGCCTGCCACGCCGGAGGTGTAATGGGTATGGAGCTGGATCGGAAGCTTGGTGGCACCCTTCATGGCGGAGATCAGCTCGGCTGCCTTGTAGGGAACCAACAGACCTGCCATATCCTTGATGCAGATGGAATCCGCACCCATCTCCTCGATCTTCTTCGCCATATCTGTCCAGTATTCCAGAGTGTATGCATCGCCCAGGGTATAGGACAGCGCTACCTGCGCATGGCCTCTGCCCTCCTGCTGCTTCATGCGGTTCGTGGCGTTTACCGCCTCCTGCAGGTTGCGCAGGTCGTTCAGGCAATCGAAAATACGAATGATATCGATACCGTTGGCAATGGACTTCTGCACGAAGGCATCCACCACATCGTCCGCGTAAGGCCTGTAGCCCAAAATGTTCTGTCCGCGGAACAGCATCTGAAGCTTGGTATTCTTAAAACGGTCGCGAAGCTTGCGGAGACGGTCCCAGGGGTCTTCCTTCAGGAAGCGCAGGGATGCGTCGAAGGTCGCTCCGCCCCAGCACTCTACGGAGTGGTAGCCGACCTGATCCATCTTCTCCGCGATGGGAAGCATGAACTCGGTGGGCATTCTGGTAGCGATCAGAGACTGGTGAGCGTCACGCAGTATTGTTTCCGTAATTTTGATCGGTTTTTTAACTTGTTCTGACATTTACGAATTCCTCCATAATATTTTGGATTTATTTTCTGTGTTGCATTTCAGGCGCCGCAGCTTAGAACACTCCGAAGATCGCCATGAATGTTCCGGCTGCCACCGCGGTTCCGATCACGCCCGCCACATTGGGGCCCATAGCGTGCATGAGCAGGAAGTTGGTAGGATCGGCCTGCGCGCCCACCTTCTGGGAGACACGCGCCGCCATAGG
>CANQUQ010000024.1 GCA_947627115.1 uncultured Acetatifactor sp. | reverse complement strand
AAATGCGGAGCGGAAATAAAAGACAGTGCGGCCTTCTGTCCCAAGTGCGGCGCACCTGTGAAAAAGGCAGCACAGCCCATGAAAGCGGCATCACAGCCTGCCGCACAGCAGCCTGTGAACGGCTATGAGCCGCAGGGAAACAGTCAGGGTGCAGCGCAGGAGACAGCGCAGGGCGGCAGTAAGAATCGGCTGATCATGCTCGGCGCATTCCTGGGCGTGCTGCTTCTGGCGGGCCTGGGCGTGGGAATATTTTTTGTGGCTTCAGGACGGGACAAAGATGGCAATGAGGCCGTGGAGGCGACTGACGACCAGACGCAGGAGGCGGAAACGCCTGAAAAGGTGACCTCCGACACGCAAGAGGCGGCGAGTGATACAATCCCGAGTGATGTGCCGACAACGGCGCAGGGGGAAGAAAGCGCAGTGCAGGACGGAGATTCTTCGGTGTCCTATGCGGCGTATCAGGATATCCTAAATGAGATTCATGACGGGATTATTATCCTTTACGACGAGGGGTTTGGATCCGATAATTTACCTGATGCTCACTTTGGATCATGGGACTGCATCTATAACCAATATGGGTTTGGTACTGCGGAGGAGGCTCTTGACAGTGTCGGATATACACTGCAGGATTTTGACGGAGACGGGGTTGATGAGCTGGTTGTGGGGCTTCCGAGCGGTGATATTCTGGAACTGTATACGCTTCAAAACGGCGCGGCCGCTCCACTGTTATTACGCAGTGGATATAGAGAGGTTTATTGGCTGGCGGAAGATAATATTATTTACAATCAGGGTTCAAATGGCGCAGCAGCCGGTGGTATTGCAGCATATCATGTAACCGGAAATGGAGTTGAGCTCATAGAGGGATATGATTGGGACTTTGCATTTAGCACGGAAAATTCAGTGACTCACAAAACCGGTGGGATACTGTCGCCGGGCTACGGGTCCGTGGAGGGCGCACAGACAGAGATGCTGACTATGGATGAGGATACATTTTATGATGAAATAAGCAATTCGTTTTTTGCGCTTCAGGCGAAAGAACTGGAGCTGACGCCCTTTTCTTCCCTATAGTCCACAGAGAAAATCCCTTGTGGAACGCCCTTTGCCTATGGAACGGCGAAGGGCGTTTTGCGTGCGGAGCCGCCGTGAAAATCTCATATCGAGGCGCAAGCGGGCTGCTACTTGAAAAGTCTGCACGAAAATGCTATACTGTGTAGGGTATTGAAAACGGATAAGCGAGGTAGACTTGAGATGGCGGCTTCTACCGGAAGAAGAACATCATCTTCAGATTCACATAGAAAACGATCGGGTTCCCGCAGAACGGACGGACGAGGCAGAGCGGGTTCCGGACAGGAGGGAATGAACGGTGCACTGTTCCACGAGATAGGACTTATCGTGCTGTTCATTGCCATGGTCTTTCTGTTCTTCTGTAATTTCGGAATTATCGGACCGGTGGGAGATGCCGTCAGCGGATTTTTGTTCGGTCTGTTCGGATTGACGGCGTATATCGCACCGATATTGCTGTTCGTGGCTGTGGCCTTCTGGTTCGCCAACGAGGGAAGCCCCAATGCCGTGAGGAAGCTGATCGCAGGCGTTGTGCTGTTCTTGATGGCGGGCGTGGTATGCGATCTGATCGCGGCAGGCATCGATCCTTCTCTTGGATACAGTGTGAAGGAGCTGTATCAAAACTGTCGGGAAACAAGGTCCGGCGGCGGTGTGATCGCGGGCAGCTTATGTTATCTGCTGAAGCATTATCTGGAGACGCTCGGCACGGTGCTGGTGGTCCTGCTCTGCTCCGTGGTGAGTATTATTTTGTTGACGGAAAAGTCCCTTCTGACCAGCGTAAAGAACGGCGGAAGCCGTATGCGTGAACTGTCCAGAGAGGACAGAGAGCGCCGTATGGAGTCTGCGCAGATACGCAGACAGGAGCAGGAGGAGCTTCGGGCGAAGAGGGAAGAGGAACGCAGGCTGAAGGCCGAGGAAAAAGAGAACGAAAAGATACTTCGCATGGAGAAGAAGGTTTCGGGCGTCATGCTGGATACCGCGCTTACGAAGAAGGAGGACAGCGGACACAGAGACGATGTCCATGAGATCATGTATTCGGAGGACGCTCCCAGGGAGGCTTTCGGCACGGACCGACAGGGGGATTCGGTTCCGGGACTTGACTTTGAAAAGGTGCGGATCAGAAGTGTGCATCAGGTAACGGTAGACGGGGACACGGACGGGGAGGAAGAGATCTCCGGCACGCCTGCATTCAGGGAACAGGAGCTTCCCGAAACGCGCCAGTCCGCCGCCATACGGATACATAAGGAGGGAGTGGAGGAGCCGCAGGGCCCTGCTTCCGCTTCCAAGCCGGCAGTGCAGCCGGAGGCGGCCCGGTCGGTTCCCGCAGAGAAAAGGATCCCGAAGAAATATATGTTCCCGCCCCTCTCCAGACTGCAGAAGGGCGCCGCTGCCCGCGGGGATTCCACCAGAGAACTGAAGGAGACCGCAATGCAGCTTCAGCAGACGCTGAATACCTTCGGCGTCAAGGTGACGATCACGGATATCAGTCAGGGGCCCAGTGTGACAAGGTATGAGCTTCAGCCGGAACAGGGCGTAAAGGTCTCCAAGATCGTAGGGCTTGCCGACGACATCAAGCTGAACCTGGCGGCGACGGACATCCGCATTGAGGCGCCGATCCCCGGAAAGGCAGCCATCGGTATCGAGGTCCCCAACAAGGAAAACATGCCCGTGGCCCTTCGGGATCTGCTGGAGAGCCGGGATTTCAAAGATTTTCCCTCCAATATTGCATTTGCGGTGGGAAAGGATATTGCGGGCAAGACGGTGGTGGCGGATATTGCAAAGATGCCTCACATGCTGATTGCCGGTGCCACCGGCTCCGGAAAATCGGTCTGCATCAACACCCTTATTATGAGTATTCTCTATAAGGCGCACCCCGACGATGTAAAGCTGATCATGGTGGACCCTAAAGTGGTGGAGCTGAGCGTTTATAACGGGATCCCGCATTTGCTGATCCCCGTGGTGACCGATCCCAAGAAGGCTTCCGCTGCCCTGCACTGGGGCGTCTCCGAGATGGAGGACAGATATCGCAAATTTGCGGATTTCAATGTTAGAGATCTGAAGGGGTATAACAAAAAAGTGGAATCCATGCAGGAGAGCGGCGATGAGAGCGCGCCTGCCAAACTTCCGCAGATCGTCATTATCGTAGATGAGCTGGCAGATCTGATGATGGTATCGCCCGGCGAGGTGGAGGAATCTATCTGCCGGCTGGCACAGCTGGCAAGAGCCGCAGGTATTCATCTGATCATCGCAACGCAGCGTCCGAGCGTGGATGTGATCACCGGCCTGATCAAGGCCAATATGCCGAGCCGTGTGGCCTTTGCGGTATCCAGCGGCGTGGATTCCCGCACGATTCTGGATATGAACGGCGCAGAGAAGCTGCTGGGCAAGGGAGATATGCTGTTTTATCCTCAGGGATACACAAAACCGGCCCGGATCCAGGGCGCCTTCGTGTCTGACAAGGAGGTCGCCGATGTGGTGGAATTCCTGAAGAACCAGACTCTTGGCAACGTTTATGCGAGTGATATCGAGGAAAAGATAAAGAGCATGGGCACAGGCGGAGCCGCCGGTCCGGGCGGATCGGATTCAGAGCTGGATGAGCTTTTTGAAAAAGCCGGTCGATTCATCATTGACAAGGATAAGGCGTCCATCGGCATGCTGCAGAGAGTGCTGAAGGTAGGCTTCAACCGGGCTGCCCGGATCATGGACCAGCTCAGCGAGTACGGTGTCGTGGGCGAGGAGGAGGGGACCAAGCCCCGAAAGATATTGATGACCTTGGAGCAGTTTGAAAATCTGCTGGAAGAAATATAAGAACAGATCGCAGAGGAGAATTCGAGGGTGAAGACGGATATTGAGATCGCACAGGAGGCAGTGCCGGAACCTATCGGGAAGGTGGCACAGCGGCTGGGCATTGAAGAGGAGCAATTGGAATACTACGGAAAGTATAAGGCAAAACTGTCAGAGGAATATTTGGACAGCCTGAAGGACAGACCGGATGGGAAGCTGATATTGGTGACGGCCATCAATCCCACTCCGGCAGGTGAGGGGAAGACAACCACCAGCGTGGGATTGGGCCAGGCCTTCGGCAGGCTGGGAAAGAAAGCCGTAGTCGCGCTGAGGGAGCCTTCTCTCGGCCCCTGCTTCGGGATCAAGGGGGGAGCTGCCGGAGGAGGATATGCGCAGGCGATTCCCATGGAAGATCTGAATCTTCATTTTACCGGGGATTTCCATGCCGTGACCTCCGCCAATAATCTGTTGGCCGCAATGCTGGATAACCATATTCAACAGGGCAACGAGCTGCAGATCGATACCAGGCAGGTGGTCTGGAAACGCTGTGTGGATATGAACGACAGAGTCCTGAGGAATATTGTGGTGGGACTTGGGAACAAAACGGACGGTGTGGTGCGGGAGGATCATTTTGTGATCACGGTAGCCAGTGAGATCATGGCTATTCTTTGTCTGGCCGCCGATATGCAGGATCTGAAGGACCGGCTGGGCAGGATCATCGTGGCGTACAATTATGCGGGAGAGCCTGTTACCGCAGGAGACCTGCAGGCGGTGGGGGCTATGGCTGCTCTTTTGAAGGATGCCGTTAAGCCGAATCTGATTCAGACACTGGAGCACACGCCCGTGCTTGTCCACGGCGGCCCCTTTGCCAATATCGCCCATGGCTGCAACTCGGTGCGGGCCACGAGAGCGGCCATGAAAATGGCTGATTACTGTATTACTGAGGCGGGCTTCGGCGCCGATCTTGGGGCGGAAAAATTTTTTGATATCAAATGCAGGATTGCAGGACTGAAGCCGGATGCGGCAGTCCTGGTGGCGACTGTCCGCGCCCTGAAATATAACGGAGGTGCAGACAAGGCCGATCTTGGCGCGGAAGATCTTAAGGTTCTGAAGAAGGGAATTGCCAATCTGGAGAAACATATAGAAAATTTACAGAAATTCGGTGTGCCCATCGTTGTGACGCTGAATTCTTTTGTGACCGATACTCCGGCGGAGGTGGATTTCGTGAAGGAATTCTGTGAGAGCAGGGGCTGTGAGTTCGCTCTGTCCCAGGTATGGGAGAAGGGCGGCGAGGGCGGCATAGCTCTGGCGGAAAAGGTGCTTGAGACTCTGGACAGGAAAGAGAGCCGTTTTCATGTGCTGTACGAAGACGGGCTGTCCCTGACCGAAAAGATCCGGACGGTGGCAGCCGAAATCTACGGAGCCGACAGCGTTGTCTTCTCGGCGCAGGCGGAAAAACAGTTAAAGAAGATCGAAGGAATGGGATTCGGACACGTGCCGGTCTGCATGGCAAAGAATCAGTATTCTCTTTCCGACGATCCCAAGCTGCTCGGCAGGCCCCAGGGCTTTAAGCTGACCGTGAGGGAAGTCTATGTGTCTGCGGGAGCAGGGTTCGTGGTGGCGCTTACAGGCGATGTAATGACGATGCCGGGCCTGCCGAAGCAGCCTGCGGCACACAGGATAAATGTGGATGACGACGGTAAGATTACCGGCCTTTTCTGAGCAGAGTCACTTCTGATGAGAGGAATTTGTTTATGAAATGTCCAAATTGCGGGGAAGAAATGGCTGACGGCGTTCTGTACTGCGAGAATTGCGGGGAGGACATACATATCGTACCGGATTTTGAGCCGGAAGTGGAGCAGTATATTCAGCAGACGATCAACGATATCAAGGATGAGCTGGAGGAGGGCGGCTCCGCAGAGGGCGCACAGGAGGAACCAAAAGACTGGAAGCACTTTGGGAAAAAGCGCCTTTGGCCGCTTCCGGTACTGCTGGCGGTTCTGATCCTGAGCGCTGCCGTCGGGATGGGCGCCTGGGTCTATCTGTATAACTCCGAAATACATCAGGTGAACAGGGCGGTACAGTGTGTGGCGCAGGAGCAGTACGATCAGGCGATTTCCCATTACAACAGAGCGCTGGAGCTGGATGCGGACAATGTGGATCTGATGTTCAGTCTGGCGGAGGTCTATTTACTTAAGAACAACAAAGTCGAATATGAATATGTGCTGCGCGAGATCGCCAAAAGCGGGAATGCAAGTGAGGAGCAACTGGATGCGGCATACGGGCGACTGATCGCTATTTACCGCGACCGCCAGGATTATAAGACCATCAATGAACTGCTGCTCGGAAGCAACAATGAAAAGCTCATCTCAGCGTATCAAAGCTATATTGCCAACCCGCCTGAGTTCAGTATCGTCGAGGGATACTATACCACGATACAGCCGCTGAAGTTGAGCGCCGCGGGCACGGGGAGTATTTACTACACCCTGGATGGCAGCGATCCGGATCCGAGCGGCACACAGTACACCATGCCCATCCTGCTGGAGGAGGGGGATTATGTGGTGAAGGCGATGTTCGTCAATGAATTCGGCATTGAAAGCGATATTGTCAGAAAGGAATACCACATTGACAACAATGAGGTCCCGGCCCCGGAGGTCAATGAGGTGAGCGGAGATTACAGCGTGCCGACTTATATCGAGGTGCAGGATTACAGTGAAGGGGAAGAGATCTACTTTACCATGGACGGCAGTGAGCCGACCAATTCTTCCCACCCGTATACGGAGCCGGTTCCCATGCCTCTCGGCAGATCGGTCTTTAAATTTGTCAGAGTGGAGGACGGCATCATGAGCGAGGTGACAGAGCGCACCTACAATTTTGTCCTGGACACCTTATTTCTGCCGGAACAGGCGGTGAATGCGGTCGTGGAGTATGCGCTGAGCACAGGCAAGATATATGATGCCGACGGCCATTTTGACGATACCGGCGCCATGTACATATATGAGTTCCTGTATGTAGTTACCATCGACTCCAGCGGAGACTTCTATGTGATTGCGGAGGTTCAGAGAGAGGCGGACGGTGCACAGGCCAGGACCGGAAACTTTTATGCCGTGAACGCATATGACGGAACATTATTTAAGCTTCAGCAGGATGAGGCGGGAAGACTTGTCCTGACAGCAATAGATGCAAATCAAGATACTCCCCAGGGAGAGTAAAGAGGTGAAAAATGTACAAGATCGTAAAAAGAAATGAGCTTACCACAAATATCTATCTGATGGAGGTGGAGGCGGACAGAGTCGCAAAGGCCTGTCAGCCGGGACAGTTTGTCATTGTGAGAATGGACGAAGAGAGTGAGCGGATCCCTCTTACCATCTGTGACTATGATCGGCAGAGGGGAACGGTAACTATCGTGTTCCAGTGCGTGGGCGCCGGGACACAGATGATGGCCCAGCTGCGGGAAGGAGACTGCTTCCGCGATTTTGTGGGACCGCTGGGCTGTCCGTCCGAGCTTGTGAACGAGGCCCCGGAGGAACTGAAAAAGAAGAAAATATTATTTGTCGCAGGCGGCGTGGGCGCGGCTCCCGTCTATCCGCAGGTAAAATGGCTGCATGAGCGCGGCGTGGATGCCGATGTGATCGTGGGCAGCAAGACCAAGAGTCTTTTGATCCTGGAAAAGGAAATGGAAGCTGTGGCCGGAAATCTGTATGTGACCACAGATGACGGCTCTTACGGAAGGAGCGGCATGGTGACCCAGACGATCAAGGACCTTGTGGCGGAGGGAAAGAAATATGACGTGTGTATTGCCATAGGTCCCATGATCATGATGAAGTTCGTGTGCCTGCTCACGAAGGAACTGAATCTTCCCACGGTCGTCAGTCTGAATCCCATTATGGTGGACGGTACGGGCATGTGCGGCGCCTGCCGCGTCACTGTGGGCGGCAAGGTCAAATTTGCCTGTGTGGACGGTCCCGAATTTGACGGGCATCAGGTGAATTTTGACGAAGCCATGAGGCGCCAGCAGATCTATAAGACCGAGGAGGGCAGAGCGATGCTGCGGCTGCAGGAGGGCGATACCCATCACGGCGGATGCAACAATTGTCAATAGAAAGAAAGGTATGGTTACAGAGATGGATGTATTGAAAAAAGTACCTGTAAGAGAACAGGATGCAAAGGAGCGGGCCGCCAATTTTGCCGAGGTGTGTCTGGGCTACAACGAGGAGGAGGCCAGAGAGGAGGCTTCCAGATGTATCAACTGCAAAAATGCGCAGTGTATCAAGGGATGCCCCGTTGCCATCAATATTCCCGGTTTTATCGAAAAGGTGAAGGAGGGAAAGATGGATGAGGCGTACGGCATCATCAGTCAGTCGAGTGCGCTGCCTGCGGTGTGCGGGCGCGTCTGTCCCCAGGAGAGTCAGTGCGAGGGAAAATGTATCCGGGGCATTAAAGGAGAGCCCATTGCCATCGGCAAGCTGGAGCGTTTTGTCGCTGACTGGGCAATGGAGAACGGTCTGAAGCCGATCGTAACGGCCGCTCCGAAAGGGAAAAAGGTCGCCGTGATCGGTTCCGGCCCTGCAGGTCTTACCTGCGCAGGCGATCTGGCAAAGGCAGGCTATGACGTGACGATCTTTGAAGCCCTGCATGAGCCGGGCGGTGTTCTTGTGTACGGCATTCCTGAGTTCCGTCTGCCGAAGGGCGACGTGGTGGCGAAGGAAATTGAAAATGTGAAAGCGCTTGGGGTGAAGATAGAGACCAATGTGGTGGTCGGAAAGTCGGTCACTATCGATCAGCTGATCTCCGAGGAGGGATTTGACGCTGTCTTTATCGGTTCCGGCGCCGGACTGCCCAAATTTATGGGGATTCCGGGCGAGAACGCGAACGGCGTGTTCTCTGCCAACGAGTATCTGACCCGAAGCAATTTGATGAAGGCGTTTCACGAGGATTCCAATACGCCCATCGTCCACAGCCGGAAGGTCGCTGTGGTGGGCGGCGGAAACGTGGCTATGGATGCGGCCAGAACGGCTCTTCGCCTGGGAGCGGAGGTCCATATCGTGTATCGCCGGAGTGAGGAAGAGCTGCCCGCCAGAGTGGAAGAAGTGCATCATGCAAAGGAGGAGGGAATCATCTTTGACCTGCTCACCAATCCCACGGAGATCCTGCAGGATGAAAAGGGTCAGGTCACCGGAATGAAGTGCATCAGGATGGAGCTGGGGGCACCGGATGAGTCCGGGCGCCGCCGTCCCGTGGAAATACCGGGCTCCGAATTCATCATGGAGCTGGATACGGTGATCATGTCCCTGGGCACTTCCCCGAACCCGCTGATCTCGTCCACGACAGAGGGACTGGAGACCAATAAGTGGAAATGTATCGTGGCGGACGAAGCGGACGGCAAGACCACCAAGGAGGGCGTGTATGCCGGAGGAGATGCAGTGACCGGTGCGGCCACCGTAATATTGGCCATGGGAGCCGGCAAGGCGGCTGCGGCAGGCATCGACGAATATTTGAGCGGAAAATAAGACGCGAGAGGTGAATATGGTCAAGCATATAGTCCTATGGAATTTTAATGAAGAGATGACTCCCGATGAGAAAAGGGCGGCCGGAGAAAAAATGAAAGAGCTTTTGGAGCCCATAAAAAGTAAGGTGCCGGGAGCGGTGGATATCCGGGTGGTCCTGAATGAACTGGATTCCAGCAACCGGGATGTGGCTCTGATCTCTACCTTTGAAACTCTTGAGGCGCTGCAGACATATCAGACGCATCCCGATCATGTGGCCGCCGGCGGATATGTCAGATCCGTGACGCATAACAGGAGCTGCCTTGACTATGAGTGTTAGACGGAAATGAAAATTACGATAGTCTGCGTGGGCAAGCTGAAGGAAAAATTTTATCGGGACGGTGTGGAGGAATACGCAAAGCGCCTGGGCAAGTACTGCAGGCTGGAGATCGCAGAGGTCGCCGACGAGAAGACCCCGGACAATGCGGGGCCGGGGCAGAGGGAGAGGATCCTGGAAAAAGAAGCCTGCCGCATTCTGGAAAAGCTTCGGGAGGATGCCTTTGTATGTACGCTTGAGAT
This sequence comes from uncultured Acetatifactor sp., assembly GCA_947627115.1. Classification (GTDB taxonomy): domain Bacteria; phylum Bacillota; class Clostridia; order Lachnospirales; family Lachnospiraceae; genus Acetatifactor. Next base: position 22,686 of record CANQUQ010000024.1, on the reverse strand, counting down.
CACCGGCCGGAAGATGAGCTCGGAAGAGCTGGCGGAGTGGATGGAGAGGCTTGCGGTCCGGGGAGTCAGCCATATCGCATTTGTGATCGGCGGGTCGCTGGGCCTGCATTCTTCCGTCAGGGAGCGCTCTGATCTCGCGCTGAGCTTTTCCGACATGACATTTCCGCATCAATTGATGCGGGTGATTCTGTGCGAACAGATATACCGGGCTTTCCGCATCGTGAACGGGGAACCGTACCATAAGTGAGGGCAGGATAAAATAAATCTTGACTTTTCCACTTTAAATTGCTAAAATCAAGAGGCAGTACAGAGAGGAGAAGACAAAATGAAGGAAATTTCAAAATTGATGGAATATCGCGCGGGCGTGCGCGTGGTCGATGCCACACTGAGAGACGGCGGTCTGGTGAATGATTTCTATTTTTCGGACGATTTTGTGAAGGCACTGTATCAGACGAACCTTCGCGCCGGCGTCGACTATATGGAATTCGGCTATAAGGCCTCAAAGGATATGTTCGACGAAAGCAAGTTCGGCAAATGGAAATTCTGTAATGACGACGATATCCGGGCCGTTGTAGGAGACAATGACACGAATCTGAAGATCGCCGTTATGGCCGATGTGGGGCGCTGCGATTACAAAAAGGACATTTTGGACCGGTCGGACAGTCCCATTGACCTGATCCGGGTCGCCACCTACCTGAATACCATACCGGGCGCGGTGGATATGATCGAGGATGCGTCGAATAAGGGCTATGAGGTGAGCTGCAACATCATGGCGATCTCCAACGCTCAGGAGGGAGATCTGAGAGCGGCCCTGGATATTTTGGGCCAGGCGCCTGTGGACGTGTTCTATATTGTCGACAGCTACGGCGCCATGTATCCCGAACAGATCGCACGTCTTGCGGATCTCTATATGAATATGGCGGCAAAATACAATAAAAAAGTGGGTATCCATGCCCACAACAACCAGCAGCTGGCATTTGCCAACACCATTGAAGCGGTAGGCGACGGCGTGGACTGGCTGGACGCCACGTATGCTTCCATGGGACGGGGAGCGGGAAACTGCGCCATGGAGCTCCTGCTGGGCTTTTTAAAAAATCCCAAGTATAATGTGTATCCCGCAATTCAGTTCATCGATGAATATATCGGAAAGCTGAAGGCGGAAGGCGTTGTGTGGGGCTATGATCTGCAGTATTTGATGACAGGTCTGTTAAATCAGCATCCCAGGGCAGCCATTCAGTTCACTAAGGAGAAGAGGACGGATTATACCGAGTTCTACAGGGAGGTCGTAGCCCAGGATTGATACGGCATCGGAAGGATAATACGCCTGATAAAAAGGGACAGGGTATCGCAGGAGACCCTGTCCTCTTTTATGGTCAGGCTTTCGCCTGACAGACAGATGAAAATTTGAGAAACAGTTGAATTTCCGCCGGCAAATGTGTATACTGGATAGTGAGTTTGTATGCGCATATTCAGGATGGTGTAGAATGGACTGCAAGGATTTTGAGAGGCTTATTCCCGATTTCATATCGGACGAACTGGATGATCGGAATATGAAAGCATTTTGCAGGCACATGAACGAATGCAAGGACTGCAGGGAAGAGCTGGAGATCCAGTTCCTGGTAAAGGAAGGCATTCAGCGCCTGGAGGACGGCAGAGCATTTTCTCTTCAGAAAGAACTGGATATGCATCTTGCCAATGCCGAAAAAAGGGTCAGATTTCACGACACCTTTATGCGGATCGGGCTGGCTCTGGAGATCGGAGCGGCCTGTGTCCTGGCAGGCTTTATTATATGGATCTTGTTATAAAGGCGGTATCTGACTATGAGCGAGAGCAGAAAGCTTGTTCTGATAGACGGACACAGTATTTTGAACAGAGCATTTTACGGTGTGCCTATGCTGAGCAACGCACAGGGCTTTCCCACCAATGCGATCTACGGATTTCTCAATATTCTGTTCAAGATCCTGGAGGAGGAAAAGCCGGATTATCTGGCGGTGGCCTTCGACGTGCATGCCCCCACGTTCCGGCATCAGATCTACGAGGCATACAAGGGGACCAGAAAGGCCATGCCGGAGGAGCTTCGGGTTCAGGTCCCCGTCATGAAGGACGTATTGCGGGCAATGAACATAGTGATTGTGGAACAGGCGGGCCTGGAAGCGGATGACATCCTGGGAACGCTGGCAAAAAGAGCGGCCGCGGAGGGGATCCGGGTCTCTCTTGTCTCAGGGGACAGGGACCTGCTTCAGATCGCGGACAATTCCATCAAGATCAGGATACCCAAGACGAAGCAGGGCAGGACAGAGATCGAGGATTATTATCCTCAGGATGTGGAGAGAGCCTACGGGGTCACACCGGAGCAGTTCATCGACCTGAAGGCGCTGATGGGCGACACCTCGGACAATATTCCGGGCGTGCCCAAGGTGGGGGAGAAGACGGCGGCGGAACTGATGGCTCAGTATGGATCGCTTGAAAATATTTATGCTCACGTAGAAGAGATATCGAAGAAAAGTATTCGCGAATCTCTCAGGGAGAACAGAGACCTGGCGGATCTCAGCAAGACCTTGGCCACGATCAAAACAGATTGTGAAGTCCGCCTGGACTATGACAGGGCCAAGGCGGAGGGGTATTTTACGCAGGAGGCCTACGGTCTGTTCAAACAGCTGGAGTTCAGAAATCTGCTATCCCATTTTGAAAAGGACACCGTGGGAAATAACGGTCCTGAGGCCGCCGGTCATTTTCACTGCTGTGACGACCTGAAGGATTTTGCGGGGCAGCTCCGCCGGGTCCGGGAGGGAGACCGGGTGGGCAGCTATCTGGCAGTGGAGGGAAACAGGCTGCTGGGGGCGGCCGTGTGCATTGGGACAGAGACGTTTTTCTATCGTGTCGCCGAGCAGGAAGATGGGCAGCTTTCTCTTTTTGATGCCTCAGACCGGAAAGACGGCGGTGAGGAGGCGGAGCTGAGGGAAGCCGTGCGGGAGCTGTCCGGCCGGGCGAAGCTCTCCACTTTTGACATCAAGGGACAATATGACTTTCTGCAGCAGGACAACATAGAAAATTATTTTGATATACTGATCGCCGCGTATCTTTTGAATCCCTTAAAAAGTGATTACGATCCTGAGTCCATCGCCTCAGAGCATCTGAGTCTGATGATACCCGGAAGGACAGAGCTTTTGGAAAGATCCAGTCTGAAGACCGCTTCCGCGGCGTCGCCGGAGAAATTCGCGCAATATTGCTGCTACGCAGCCTATGTGTCATCCTGTGCGGCCGGGGTCTTGTGGGACAAGCTGCGGGACGCAGGGATGGACAGGCTGATGAGCGAGATAGAAATGCCTCTGTCCCTGGTGCTTTACGATATGGAAAAAGAGGGCGTGGAGGTGCGCCGGGAGGAGCTGAAGGCTTACGGGGACGCGCTGATACAGAGAATACAGGAATTGGAGAAATCGATCTGTGATCAGGCCGGTGTCAGCTTCAACATCAATTCCCCCAAGCAGCTCGGTGAGATACTCTTCGATCAGATGCATCTGCCCGGAGGCAAAAAGACCAAGACCGGGTATTCCACGGCGGCGGACGTGCTGGAGAAGCTGGCGGCGGACCATCCCATTGTAAAAGATATCCTGGAGTACAGGGGACTGACCAAGCTAAAATCCACTTACGCTGACGGACTTGCGGTATTTATCGGGGAGGACGACCGGATCCACACTAATTTCAATCAGACCATTACCGCCACCGGCCGCATCAGCTCCACGGAGCCCAATCTGCAGAATATTCCCATGCGCATGGAGCTGGGAAGACGGATCCGGAAGGTGTTCGTCCCCCGGAAGGGCTATGAGTTCATGGATGCAGACTACTCTCAGATCGAGCTGAGAGTCCTTGCCCACATGTCCGGTGACGAACAGTTGATAGAAGCTTATCATGCGGATCAGGACATCCACCGCATCACGGCCTCAAAGGTGTTCCACACGCCCTTTGAGCAGGTGACTGACCTGCAGAGGCGGAACGCCAAAGCCGTGAATTTCGGTATTGTCTACGGCATTAGTTCTTTCGGGCTCAGTCAGGACCTGAGCATCAGCCGAAAGGAGGCTGCGGAGTATATCGAACAGTATTTCGCCACCTACCCCAAGGTGAAAGAGTTTTTGGACGGCCTTGTCAGCGAGGCAAAAGAAAAAGGCTATACCACTACCATGTTCGGCAGGCGCAGACCCATCCCGGAGCTGTCTTCTTCCAATTTCATGCAGCGCTCCTTCGGCGAGCGCGTGGCCATGAATTCCCCCATACAGGGAACTGCGGCGGATATCATCAAGATTGCCATGATACGTGTCTGGAAGGCCCTGAAGGAGGCGGGACTGAGGTCCAGGCTCATTCTGCAGGTGCATGATGAGCTGGTCATTGAAACGCTGCTCTCGGAGGAAGAGCAGGTCCGAAAGATCCTGACCGACAATATGAGGGAAGCAGCGCACCTTGCCGTGACGTTGGAGGTGGATCTGCACACCGGAGAAAATTGGTATGAGACAAAGTAAAGTGAGATTCATAGGAATTACCGGTGGAATTGGGGCCGGTAAGACCGAAATACTGAATTATATCCAAAGACATTACAAGTGCGAGATCTACCTGGCGGACCGTGTAGCCGAGCAGCTGCAGGAACCGGGAACCGCTTGCTTTCAGGCGTTGGTGGAGCTGTTGGGCGAGGATGTGAAGTCGCCTGACGGCAGAATTGACAGAGGACGTATGTCCGAAAGGATCTTTTCGGACCCGGCCCTGCTGGAGCGGGTAAACGCGATCGTCCACCCGGCGGTGAGGGAGTTTTTGCTGGAGAGATTGGATGATGCGGCAAGCGCGGGCGAGGCGGAGCTGTTTTTCGTGGAAGCGGCGCTTTTGATCGAGTGCGGTTACAGAGAGATCGTGGACGAGCTCTGGTATATTTATGCTGACCGGCAGGTGAGGAGCAGGCGTCTGGAGGAGCAGCGGGGATACAGCCGGGACAGGATATCCCGGATCATGTCCTGTCAGCTGCCTGAGGAAAAATTCCGGGAATGTTGTGACTTTGTCATTGACAACAGTGGGACCCTTGAGGAGAGCTATAGACAGATCGATAGGAGACTGGAGGCTTTTACATGGCGGGAGTGAGAGAAAAGCAGGGACAGTTGGTGTTTGGACTGGACATTGGTACGAGAAGCATCGTCGGGACGGTGGGATACCTGAACAACGGCAGATTTCATGTGCTGGCGCAGCGGTTCTGCGAACACGATACGAGAGCTATGCTGGACGGGCAGATCCATGACATCGGCAAGGTGGGAGAGACGATTACCTATGTGAAGGAACAGCTTGAGGAGGATCTGAACAGAAAGCTGACGGAAGTGTGCATTGCAGCTGCCGGCCGTGTACTTCGGACCGTGACCACCCATACCGAACACGATTTCGGGGAGGACCACAACGTCACGGAGGAGGATGTCTACTCCCTCACCACCATGGGTGTGGAGCAGGCTTACGAGGAATTTCAGAGAAATAATGATACGGACATGAAATTCTACTGTGTCGGCCATACGCCGATGCGTTATTATATGAACGGCTACCAGATCGGAAATCTGGAGGGCCATAAGGCCAGGAGCATTGCCGTGGATCTGATCGCGACATTCCTGCCGGATGACGTTGTGGACGGCCTGTATAAAGCGGTGGAACTGGCGGGACTGCACGTGGCGAATCTGACCCTGGAGCCCATAGCGGCCATTCAGGTAGCAATACCGGAAAAATTCCGCATGCTGAATATGGCACTGGTGGATGTGGGCGCAGGGACCAGCGATATATCGATCACCAGAGACGGCGCCATCACCGCCTACGGTATGATACCGGTGGCGGGCGACAGCCTGACGGAGATCCTGGTACAGCACTGTCTGGTGGATTTTGACACCGCAGAGCGCATTAAGCGCCAGGCGGGCGAAAAGGAGACTGTGGAGTATCAGGATATCATGGGACTGACACAGGTAATCACCGCCGAGGAGGTGGAGCAGCTGCTGTCGGAGAAGGTGCAGGAAATGACCCGGCTCGTGGCCGACTGCATCCGGGAGCTGAACGGCGAGAAGGCAGTCAGCGCAGTGTTCGTGGTGGGCGGCGGCGGAATCATTCCCGGCTACACCGACTGTCTGGCCCGGCAGCTTGAGATTGCCAAGGAGCGTGTGGCTATCCGCGGACAGGAAGTCATGCAGGGCATTGAATTCGAGAACGAGGATCCGCGCAAGGATTCCCTGATGGTGACGCCCATCGGCATTTGCCTGAGCTTTTACGAGCAGAGCAACAATTTTATCTTTGTGGATTTCAACGGAGAGCATATCAAGCTGTATGACAACGGAAGACTTTCTGTGGCGGATGCCGCCATGCAGTCCAATGTTTCCAACGAAGAGCTGTTCCCGAAAAGAGGACAGGCGTTGACCTTTACGGTCAACGGAAAGAGCCGTATTGTGAGAGGCAGTCAGGGAGAGGCGGCTGTGATTCGCGTGAACGGCGAGACGGCCGATATCTATACGCAGATACATAACGGAGACCGTGTGGAGGTGATCGCATCCACGGCGGGGGAAGCGGCCAGCGTGGAGCTGGGCAGACTTCCCGAATTGGCTCAACGGCTTCATGTGGTCGTAAACGGTGTCAGGATCGATCTGCCCAAGACGGCTTCGGTAAACGGCCGACTGGAGAACGAGTATTATCTGATCCGGGAGAACGATGTCATTCAGATCCAGAACTCTTACACCGTTTCGGAGATTGTAGAGTTCATGGATGTGCCCCTGGGGGGCGGCATCCTGGTAAACGATACGCCTGCGCAGCCGCAGACCAGAGTGTATGAGAACTTTACCTTGTCCTGGACGGAATCCGACCCCGCTTATGCGGACCCGGAGGATGTGGAGGATGCACAGTCCGACCGGGAGGGTTGGGAAGTCGAATCCGGCGCCTCCCAGGAGGAAAATACGGATGCCAGCGGGGATGTATTCCAGGGGAAAAATGCGGATGCCAGCGGAGATGCGCCCCAGAAGGGAAATGCGGATGTCAGCGGGGATATGCCCCAGGGGAAAAACGGGAGCGTCAGCGGGGATGTGTCCCAGGGGAAAAATGCGGATGCCAGCGGGGATATGCTCCAGGGGAAAAACGGGAGCGTCAGTGAGGATGCCCTACAGGGAGACGGCGGTACAGTGGAGATGAACGTGATCGTCAACAGTCTTCCCGTCACGCTGCAGGGCAAGAGCAGCTATGTGTTCGTGGATGTGTTCTCCTTTATTGATTTCGATCTCAGCACTCCTGCGGGACGTTCGATCGTGACGCTGTTGAACGGCAGGAATGCAGAATATATGGAGCCCTTGAAGAGCGGCGATGTGATTGATATTTATTGGGAGAATATGCGGACGCGCAAGGCCTGAAGGATTGATATGCGTGCCAAGGCACGCAAGGAGTATAAAGATGAGATTATGTAGCATAGCGAGCGGCAGCAGCGGCAACTGCATTTATGTGGGCTCAGACGCAACGCATCTGCTTGTAGATGTAGGGATCAGCGGCAAGCGCACAGAGAGCGGGCTGAGGGAGCTGGGACTTTCCGGCCGGGATATAGACGGCATTCTGATCACGCATGAACACTCGGATCACATAAGCGGCCTCGCCGTTATGGCTCGCAAATATGAGATACCGATATATGCCACGGCGGGGACCATCAGGGCCATGAGAGCGATCAAGGGGCTGCAGGATCTGGACGGGGAGCTGTTCCGCGAGGTCCGTGAAGACACAAAGCTGGTCCTGAAGGATCTGACCGTCAATCCCATGCACATTTCCCACGATGCGGCGCAGCCGGTGGGATACCGGATTTCCTACGGAAGCAAAAGGGTGGCAGTGTGTACGGACCTGGGAGCCTACAACGATTATACCGTGGAATGTCTGAAGGGAATGGATGCACTGCTGCTGGAGGCAAATCACGATGTGAATATGCTGCAGGTGGGGCCGTATCCCTACTACTTAAAGCAGAGGATACTGGGAGAGCGCGGACATTTATCCAACGAGAATTCCGGCCGCCTGCTGTGCAGGGTCCTTCACGACGGCCTTCAGACGGTACTTCTCGGACATCTCAGCAGGGAGAACAATCTGCCTGAGCTGGCCTATGAGTCGGTGCGCATGGAGATAAATATGGGCGACAATCCCTATCAGGCGAGCGATTTCGATATCAGGGTGGCAAGGCGCAGCGAGATATCCCCGGTGATACAGATCGCATAGACGGCACGGAGCATGAAACTGTAATATAAAATAAAGACAGCGCGCGGTGCAGCGCGCAGAAACGGAGAAGCAAGTGAAAAGGACGATCATAACAGTAGTCGGAAAAGATACCGTGGGCATCATAGCAAGGGTCTGTACTTATCTGGCGGAGAACGGAATCAATATCCTGGATATTTCCCAGACCATTGTGCAGGGATATTTTAATATGATGATGATAGTCGACACGGAGAAAATGAGCAGGTCGTTCGGCGATATGTCTGACGAACTGGCAGTGCTGGGCAGGGAGATCGGCGTAGTGATCAGCTGCCAGAAGGAAGAGATATTCGATATGATGCACCGCATCTGATGTTTAAGATCTTGATCTGCTATGAAATGGCCGCCAAAGCGGCAGAATGAGGGAAATATGATCAATTTATTTGAAGTGGCGGAGACGAACAAGATGATCGAGGAGGAAAATCTGGACGTGAGGACGATCACGCTGGGTATCAGTCTGCTCGATTGTATCGATTCGGATCTGAATCGTTTGAAGGAAAAGATATACAATAAAATATATGAGGCGGCAAAGGATCTGGTAAAGACCGGGGAGGAGATTACAAGGGAATTCGGCATACCGGTGGTAAACAAGCGTATTGCCGTTACACCTGTGGCTCTCATAGGCGGCGCTGCGTGCCGGACGGCGGAAGACTTTGCCTCCATTGCCCAGACGCTTGACAAGGTGGCCGCGCAGGTGGGAGTGAATTTTATCGGCGGTTATTCCGCGTTGGTGAGCAAGGGCATGACGGCGGCGGACGAGCTGCTGATCCGCTCCATTCCCATGGCGCTTTCCGTTACGGAGAGGGTCTGCAGCTCCGTAAATCTTGGCTCCACAAAGACCGGCATCAACATGGACGCCGTAAGACTGATGGGGGAGATCATTAAAGAGACGGCAGAGAGAACGCAGAAGCAGGACTCTCTCGGATGCGCCAAGCTGGTCGTTTTCTGCAATGCCCCGGACGACAATCCCTTTATGGCAGGTGCGTTCCATGGCGTGACGGAGGCGGACAAGATCATAAATGTGGGGGTCAGCGGGCCGGGAGTGGTGAAAACGGCGCTGGAGCAGGTGCGAGGTGAGAATTTTGAGGTGCTCTGCGAAACGATCAAAAAGACTGCGTTCAAGGTGACGCGCGTGGGACAGCTGGTGGCGAAAGAGGCGTCCAAGTTGTTGAATGTTCCCTTTGGCATCGTCGATCTGTCTCTGGCGCCGACACCGGCGATCGGTGACAGTGTTGCGGATATTCTCTGCGAGATCGGGCTGGAATATGCGGGGGCTCCCGGTACTACGGCGGCGCTTGCACTTCTGAACGATCAGGTAAAGAAGGGCGGCGTTATGGCCTCCTCCTACGTGGGAGGGTTAAGCGGCGCATTTATCCCCGTCAGCGAGGATCAGGGAATGATCGACGCGGTGCGGGAGGGCGCCCTGACCCTGGAAAAGCTGGAGGCAATGACGTGCGTCTGCTCCGTGGGCCTCGATATGATTGCCGTTCCGGGCGACACCAAGGCGACCACCGTATCCGGTATTATCGCCGACGAGATGGCGATCGGAATGGTAAATCAGAAGACAACGGCTGTGCGGTTAATTCCGGTAATAGGGAAGGGAGTGGGAGAGACGGTAGAATTCGGCGGTCTGCTGGGATATGCGCCCATCATGCCGGTCAACCGGTTTTCCTGCGATGCATTTGTGAACCGCGGAGGACGGATCCCGGCGCCCATCCACAGCTTTAAAAATTAGACGCATTTTTATATGATTGCGATGGGCGTGGAAATCTCGTTGGCCGGCGAGGCCCCGCTGCGGCGGGCAGCTATGCCGTTATAGAGCTGACTGATCTGAATGTCCTGACGCAGCATAGCCAGGGCATTTTTCTCCAGCAGCTTATCGGCGTCCGCCAGCTTTGTCAGCAAAGGGACGGACGCATTCTCTTTGATCTCGCCCATCAGTGATGCGGAGGCTCTGCGGAATCCCAGAACTCTGGCGTAGGGCACGGCATTTGCGGCCTTGGACACATTCAGGTCGGTCTTTTTGATATTCAGCAGAATATGTAAAAGACAGCGGCTGATACGGGTGTAGGTCATGTCTTTTGTCTTCAGCAGATCGCAGAAGCCGTCAAAGCCTCTGTAATCGTCCAGATGCTTGCAGATCCTGTCGGACAGCTCCTCGGAGACATCATGATATTGCTCAAAGCCTGTTTCCTTTTCCGTGATCAGCTTGTAATACAGTATATCCGAAAAATCATTGCTTCGAATGGGACCGGCGGCAGCCAGATTTTCCGAGAGAAGTTCTGCGGCCTGTTCAGGCATGTGCCGGTTCAGAAAGCTGATGTCCGTTCCGGCATAGAGCGCCTGACGGATGGCGAGGGCGGAACACTGGACATCCTCCGGCAGCCTGCTGTGGTAACCGGCGCCGATGCGCTTTACCGTGACGGGCCTCAGGGCGCTTCCGCACTTGAGGATGGCTTTGATATATTCAATGCCCAGGATGTTGTTGGGAGATGAAAAAATATTTTTATACTGTCCCAAATGAGGGTAATTCTGAATCAGCGCTTCCGTGCGAGCATTGGGGTAGGAAAGCCCCTCCCGCAGATATTTCCTGAGAGATTGGGAGTAGGCCTTGGGCTCTTCGAGAAGGATTTCGGCGATCTGGCGCAGCAGCTCGGAATCTCCGCATTCGCTTCCGAAGCACAGATCGGTGACCACGCCAAGATTGTCAAGCAGGGTCACGGCGCCGGTGGCAAAATATTCGGCGCTGGCGGTGGCATAGATCGCCGGAAGTTCAAGGACAAGATCGGCTCCGCCCAAAAGAGCCATCTCGGCGCGTTTGAATTTGTCGGTCAGGGCAGGGGCGCCCCTTTGAACAAAGCAGCCGCTCATGACCACCACGGTATATTGAGCGCCGGTGCATTTTTTTGACTCCGCCAGATGGTACTTGTGTCCGTTGTGGAAGGGGTTGTATTCAGCGATGATCCCGTTGACTCTCATATGCGACACTCCTTGTGAAAAAAGCGATGGTGATTTTTCTTGTGCCTTGTCTGTATATTTAGTATAATATAAACGGTCTGTTTTGTTAAGCAAATTGTTGAGCAAAATGAGGAAAAAGCTTCTGCAGGACCAAGCGATGAGCGGGAATCCGCCGGAAAGGGGTTTGAATATGGCGTATATCGATTCTATCAAGGAAAGGGCAAGACTGGATAAAAAGACTATCGTATTGCCGGAATCCACCGATAAAAGGACTCTGATCGCCGCGGCAAAGATCGTGGAGGAGGGAATCGCGGATATTATCATGATCGGCGACCAGGAGAAGATCATGGACGGAGCCGGCTGGCTGGAGGTGGATCTCTCCCAGGTGACGGTCATCAATCCGGCTGACACACCAAGGCTGGATGAGTATGTGAGTCTGCTGTATGAGACCAGAAAGGCAAAAGGCATGACGGAGGAGAAGGCGCGGGAGATCCTGCTGAACGATTATCTGACCTTCGGCATTGTCATGGTGAAGGCGAATCACGCTGACGGCATGGTGGCCGGCGCATGTCATTCCACGGCGGATACGCTTCGGCCGGCATTGCAGATCCTGAAGACGGCTCCCGGCGTGGAGCTTGTCTCCGCCTTTTTTATCATGGATACACAGTTCAAGGAGCAGGGCGAGAACGGAACGTTCCTGTTCGCGGACTGCGGACTGAATCAGGACCCGACGGCGGAGGAGCTGGCGGCCATTGCGGATTCCTCCTCCAGAAGCTTTAAGTCGCTGATCGGCCCGAAGCCCGTCATTGCCATGTTGAGCCATTCCACCAAGGGCAGTGCAAAGCATCCCCTTGTGGACAAGGTGGTCGAGGCTACGAGGATCGCACAGGAAAAGTTCCCCCATCTGACCATTGACGGCGAGCTGCAGCCGGATGCGGCGCTGGTCCCCGGCGTGGCAAAGACAAAGGCACCCGGAAGCCCTCTGGGCGGACATGCGAACGTCCTGATCTTTCCCAATCTGGATGCGGGCAATATCGGATATAAGCTCGTGCAGAGACTGGGCGGGGCAGAGGCGTACGGCCCCATGCTGCAGGGCATCGCCAAGCCCGTGAACGATCTGTCAAGAGGCTGTTCCTGGCAGGATATTGTGGGCGTGGTGGCGCTGACGGCGGTGCAGGCACAGCTGGCATAAGAGCGGCATGCGGACGTTGCCGGACCGATTATAGAAAGGATATTGACCATGAAAATATTAGTCATTAACTGCGGGAGTTCTTCCCTGAAATTCCAGCTCATCGACTCCGAATCGGAGAAATGTCTGGCGAAAGGCCTCTGCGAGAGGATCGGCATCGCCGGCAGTATGATCACCTATGCCCCCGCGGGGGGAGAGAAGGAGAAGACCGAGACGCCCATGCCCGACCACACGGAAGCCATCCGTCTTGTGCTGGAAGCGCTGACTGGCCCTGAGACAGGGGTCGTAAAGAGCCTGGACGAAATAGGCGCCGTGGGACATCGCGTGGTGCACGGCGGCGAGAAGTTTGCCGAGTCCGTCCTGATCGACGAGGATGTTTTGAGGGCGGTGGAGGAGTGCAACGATCTTGCACCGCTTCACAACCCGGCGAACCTGATCGGCATCAACGCCTGCAGGAAGCTGATGCCCGGAACGCCCATGGTGGCGGTGTTCGATACGGCCTTTCATCAGACCATGCCGGAGGAAGCCTATATGTACGGCCTGCCATACGAATATTACAGAAAATATAAAATAAGACGTTACGGCTTTCACGGGACGAGCCATTCTTATGTCTCCAGAAGGGCGGCGGAGATACTCGGCAAAAATTATGAGGACCTGAAGATCATCGTATGTCACCTTGGGAACGGCGCCAGTGTGTCGGCGGTAAAGAACGGCAGGTGCGTGGACACCTCCATGGGACTGACACCGCTGGAGGGCCTGATCATGGGGACGCGTTCCGGTGACATCGATCCCGCGATCATTGAGTTCATCGCTCACAGAGAGAATAAGAGCATCGACGAGATCATGGCCGTGCTGAACAAGAAGTCCGGCGTATTGGGCCTGTCGGACAATCTGTCCTCCGACTTCCGCGATCTTGAGGCCGGCTATAACGGGGGCGATGCAAATGCTGTCCGCGCCATGCGGACCTTCAGCTACAGGGTGGCAAAGTATATCGGTGCATACACGGCGGCCATGAACGGTGTGGATGTGATCTGTTTTACCGCGGGCGTTGGAGAAAACGGCCCGCTGGTGCGCAGCTTTGTCTGTGAATATCTTGGCTACCTCGGCGTCGCTCTGGACCCGGAGGCCAACCGAATGCGCGGCACGGAGACCGTCATCACCACTCCTGAGAGCAGGACGGTGGTCATGTCGATCCCTACCAATGAGGAGCTGGCCATCGCCAGAGAGACACTGCGGCTGGTGTGACCGCTGAAAAATTTTAAGAGGGTCGTCTGCCGAAGTGAAGTACCCCTTTTGTTAGACAAAGCATAAGTCTAATAAAAGGGGCTTTTCATGTGCGTTTATATGCATATATGCGAATATGCAAGTCCGCAACAAATTCGATACACTTTTCACTTAGACTTTCAGACAGGACATGGAAGGCGGGTGAAAATGCGGTGGAGGGCAAGCGCAGAAGAACAGGCAGAAAAAGAGTGATTCGGTGTATCGTTCTGTGTATGGAGCTGCTCCTGACCCTGTATCTGTTCCACAGGATACAGTCGGAAAACATGCTGTTGGAACAGATGCAGGACCGGGTGGAGGTACTGGAGGACAGCATAGGAATCGTGCCGGCGTCCGGGGGGGCAACAAGTACTGCCGGGGCGGCTTTAGGGGAAAAGGGAGTCATTGCAGGCAGCTATGCGGACCGAATGGGGCTGGAGCAGGTGGACAGGCCCAGGGAGCGCACCTACAGTGAGATCCTGAGCCGGCTGAAAAAGCTGGGAAAGGATAACAGCGCGATAGAACAGGTGGTTGAAAATGCGGGCATCTATCCGCAGAAGCTTCTGGAGGCGCTGGCGAACAATCCGGAGATGGCGGATTTTGCGGTCAATTATCCGGAGAAGCAGGGAACGGTGACGGAAGAAGGCCTGACAGACAACGAGAAAGCTCAGAAATTTCCGCTGTTCCTCCAGTGGGATCCCAGATGGGGATACATTTCCTACGGGGACGACAGTGTGGTGGGGCTTTCCGGCTGCGGTCCCACAGCGTTATCCATGGTGCTCTGGTATCTGACAGGGAACGAGGAGCTGACGCCGGATAAAATCGCGGAATACAGCATGGAGAACGGCTATTATATTCAGGGCACGGGAACGGCATGGCAGCTGATGGAGGACGCTGCCGGCCGGTATGGCATAGGGGTGACCCAGCCGGAGGCGGATGATTTCACAATGAGGCGGGCGCTGGATGCCGGCAACGTGATCATCTGTTCCGTGGGACCGGGGGATTTTACCACCGGAGGCCATTTTATTGTCATATACGGATATACGAAGGAGGGCTTTCAGGTAAACGATCCGAACTGTGTGGCCCGAAGCCGCCGTGTCTGGACCTGGGAGGAGCTGGAGGGCCAGATCAAGAATATGTGGGTGTTCGGCAGGAACGGGGCTGCAGGCACCGGTGCTGCGGATATATACCGTGATATCCGAGAGACGAAATGAACGGCTCAGGATGGGATGAAAAAAATACTTGACACATTTTTCGCCTTGGAGTAATATAATGTAAAATCAAATTGCACACTGTAAACCGTAGATGTGGAGATAAAAACAGATCGTGCTCTCACAGAGAGACCGGATGCTGAGAAAGGTCAGGACGCAGGCTGTTAAATGGACCACGGAGGGCGCAAGGAACAGAATTTTTTCTCAGTATTTTGCGACGTATGGCACACGTAAGCTGCCGGGAATATGATGGTATTCCGTGAGAGCGTTCGGAGGAGCGAAGCAAGGTGGCACCGCGGGAAGATTATTCAGCCCGTCCTTGACAGAAAACAGATTGTTTCTGTTAAGGACGGGTTTTTTGTGCGGCGGACGGGCAGCTCCGGGAATGTCCGCGGTCCGTAGGGATACCTGTTCCGGGACAGAACAGGAAAGGAGTAAAATATGAAACTGCAGCCGACCCTGGAGGAATGTAGAGCATTGGCGGCGGAAGGAGCCTATGGCGTGATTCCGGTCTGCACAGAGATCTTTTCAGACACCACAACGCCGATCGAGGTGTTGAGGATACTGAAAAATGTCAGCAGCCACGTCTATCTTTTGGAAAGTGCGGAGGCAGACAAACAGTGGGGCAGGTACTCTTTTTTGGGCTATGATCCGCTGCTGGAGATTACCTGTTACAACGGAGCGGTCCGCATCAGGAACCCGCTGACAACGCAGACATCCACGGAGGATATCCGCAAATGCATCAGAGATATCATAGAGGAGAACCGCAGTCCCAAGCTGGATTATCTCCCGCCCTTTACCGGAGGGCTGGTGGGATATTTCTCCTATGACTATATTAAATACAGCGAGCCCACGTTAAAGCTGGACGCCAGAGATGAGGAGGGCTTTCAGGATGTGAATCTGATGCTGTTCCACAAGGTCATTGCCTTTGACAATTACAGGCAGAAGATCATTCTTATCACAAATATCAAGACCGACGATCTGGAAGCCAATTACCGCAAGGGAGTCCTGGAGCTGGAGAGCATGAGGCAGCTGCTTAACAGGGGAGAAAAGGCAGAGCATGTGCCGCTGAAGCTCAGATCGGATTTTCGGCCGCTCTTTGAGGAAAGCGCCTACTGTCAGATGGTGGAGAAAGCAAAATATTATATCAAGGAGGGGGATGTCTTCCAGGTGGTGCTGTCCAACAGGCTGGAAGCGGAGATGGAGGGAAGTCTTCTGGACGCATACAGAGTCCTCCGGACCACCAATCCCTCGCCCTATATGTTCTATTTTTCCGGCACGGACGGTGAGATCGCGGGAGCCAGTCCTGAGACGCTGGTGAAGCTGGAGGAGGAGAAGCTCTATACCTTCCCGCTGGCAGGCACAAGGCCAAGGGGAAAGACGCCGGAGGAAGACGAGCAGCTGGAGGATGAACTGCTCTCGGACAGGAAGGAGCTGGCGGAGCATAATATGCTGGTGGATCTGGGACGGAACGATATCGGAAAGATCAGCAGGATCGGCACGGTACAGGTGGAAAAGTACATGTCCATAGAGCGCTATTCCCACGTGATGCACATCGGCTCCACGGTGAGCGGCATCCTGAGAGAAGACAGGGACGCACTGGATGCCGTGGACGCCATACTTCCGGCGGGAACGCTTTCGGGAGCGCCGAAGCTGAGGGCCTGCGAGATCATCAACGAGCTGGAGAACAATAAGAGGGGAATTTACGGCGGAGCCATCGGGTATGTATCCTTTACGGGAAATCTGGACACCTGCATTGCCATACGGCTTGCATTTTCCAAGAACGGCAAGCTGTTCATCCGTTCCGGAGCCGGCATTGTGGCGGACAGTGTCCCGGAGAGAGAGTACAGGGAATGTATTCAGAAGGCGGCAGCCGTGAGAAACGCGGTGGAAGCGGCGCAGGAGGGCCTGGAGAAATGATACTCTTAATAGATAATTACGACAGTTTTTCCTACAATGTCTATCAGATGACGGCTTCCGTCGATCCGGATGTGAGGGTGATCCGCAACGACGAGATGACGGTGGAGGAGATAGAGGCATTAAAGCCTACCCACATCATTCTTTCGCCGGGGCCCGGAAAGCCGGCGGATGCGGGAATCTGTGAGGATGTGATCCGGTATTTTGCAGGCAAGATCCCTATTTTGGGAATCTGTCTGGGACATCAGGCTGTCTGTGAGGTATTCGGCGCCACCGTGACCTACGCAAAGGAACTGATGCACGGGAAACAGTCCCAGGCATCTCTGGACACAGAAAGCGTACTCTTTCGGGAGATGCCCGACAGGATCACCGTGGCAAGATATCACTCCCTGGCAGCGGCGCCCGATACCATACCGGAGACCCTGCGCGTGACGGCGCGGACGCCCGACGGGGAGATCATGGCGGTGGAACATGTCACATATCCTGTCTACGGCGTACAGTTCCACCCGGAATCCGTACTGACTCCGGAGGGCCTGCAGATCATGTACAATTTTATAGAACATGCAGGGCGGCCGGCGGAAAGGACAGACAGCAGTCATTTGAAAAAAACAGCATCCGCTGTATCGGCGGATGGGAAAGGAAGCGTTAAAATGATAGGAGAGGCAATTCAGAAACTGGTAAAAAAAGAGGACATCGGATATGAGACGGCGAAGCAGGTCATGGATGAGATCATGAGCGGCACAGCCACCGATGTGCAGAAGAGTGCTTATCTGACGGCTCTCAGCATGAAGGGGGAGACCGTCGAGGAGATCACCGGTTCCGCGGAGGAAATGCGCAGACATGCGTTGGCGGTGAACCCTGACAGGGAGGTGCTCGAAATCGTGGGAACCGGCGGAGACGGGTCAAATTCCTTTAACATTTCCACCACAGCTTCGCTGATCATTTCCGCAGCGGGCGTGCCTGTGGCAAAGCACGGCAACCGGGCGGCAAGCTCCAAGTCGGGAGCGGCGGATTGTCTGGAGGCGCTGGGAGTGAATATTGTTCTGGAACCGGAGCAGGCCGAGCGGCTGATCCGCGAGGCGGGCATCTGTTTCTTCTTTGCTCAGAAATATCATACGGCCATGAAATATGTGGGACCGATCCGAAAGGAGCTGGGCATCCGCACGGTATTCAATATTCTCGGACCGCTGACCAACCCGGCAAAGCCGTCCATGCAGATCATGGGAGTATACGACGAAAGCCTTCTGGAGGACATGGCCCGTGTGCTGAGCAATCTCGGTGTGAAAAAGGGCATGGTGGTGTACGGTCAGGAGAGACTGGATGAAATATCCGTCTGCGGGCCTACCGATGTCTGCGCTTTCCACAACGGCCAGTTCAAGAGATATACCATCACCCCCGAAGAATTGGGGCTGAAGTGCTATGCCAAGGAGGAGCTGCTCGGAGGAACGCCTCAGGAAAACGCCGAGATCACCAGAGCGATCCTCACCGGCAGGGAGAAGGGCGCAAAGAGGGATGCGGCGGTGATCAATGCCGCGGCGGCACTCTTTGTGGCCGGAAAGGCTGCCAGCCTGAAGGATGCGGTCGCACTGGCCGAGGAGACCGTCGACAACGGCAAGGCCATGGCAAAGCTGGAAGAGTTCATCAGACTTTCCAATCAGTGACGAAGGACCCTTGACGGACGGAGGCAATCACACTATGATTTTAGATGAGATCGCGGCAAAGACATCAGAGCGGATCGAAGCGGAAAAGCGCAAGGTGCCCTTAAAGGAAATCCGGGCCGCGGCCAGAGACGCAGAGGCTAAGACGGGATTTCCCTTTGAAAAAGCGCTGGCGGGATCTGGCATGAGCTTTATCTGTGAGGTGAAGAAGGCATCTCCCTCCAAGGGAGTGATCGCGGAGGAATTTCCCTATGTGCAGATCGGGAAAGAGTACGAGAGCGCCGGTGCCGACGCCATGTCCGTGCTGACAGAGCCGTTCTATTTCCAGGGGAAGAACGAATATCTGACGGCTATCCGCCGGGAGGTGTCCGTTCCCCTTCTCCGCAAGGATTTTACGGTGGACGAATACATGCTCTATGAGGCGAAGCTGATCGGGGCGGATGCGGTACTGCTGATCTGCGCCATCCTGAGTCAGTCCCAGCTGGAGGAGTATGCTGGTATTGCCAGGGAATTGGGGCTGTCTGCGCTGGTGGAGGCCCATGATGAGCGGGAAATACAGATGGCACTGAGGGCCGGAGCCAGGATCATCGGTGTAAACAATCGAAATCTGAAAGACTTTACCGTAGATATATCGAATTCCCTGCGTCTCCGTGAACTGGTGCCGAGGGATGTCCTCTTTGTGTCGGAGAGCGGCATGAAAACGAGAGCCGATATCGCAAGACTGGAGGAGAACGGCACCGATGCGGTGCTGATCGGTGAGACCTTTATGCGGAGCAGTGATAAGGCGGGAATGCTTAAGGAACTGCGGGGAGAAAAACATGTGTGAGACAAAGATCAAGCTCTGCGGCATGTTCCGGCCGGCGGACATTGCCTATGTCAATGAGGTCATGCCGGATTTTGCAGGTTTTGTGCTGGCGGAGGGATTCAGGAGACGAATCACGAGAGAACAGGCCGCGGAGTTCAGAAAAGCCCTGGACCCATCCGTTTCGGCGGTGGGAGTATTTGTGAACAATCCATGTGACGAGGTCATTTCTTACCTGCGGGAGGGAATCATTCAGATGGCCCAGCTTCACGGGCAGGAGACGGAGGAAGAACTCCTGCGTATTAAAGAGGCCTCCGGCAGGCCCGTGATCAAGGCGGTAAAAGTATCGCAGCGACGCGATGTGGAGGCCTGGCTGGATTCCGCCGCAGATTATCTGTTGTTCGACAGCGGTACAGGTTCCGGAGTGGCCTTCGACTGGAGCCTGCTGTCTGGCATTGACAGGGAATTCTTTCTGGCCGGCGGTCTGAATGCCGAAAATCTCTCGGAGGCCATCGAGACAGTCAGACCCTTTGCAGTCGATTTAAGCTCCGGGGTGGAGACGGACGGTGTGAAGGATCCGGCGAAAATGCGCGAGGTCGTCCGGACAGTCAGAAAATATCACAGATAGCCGATCGATGCAGCCATATATTTTAGGATGATCACCATGATGATCAGGAAAAGAGGAAACAGACATGAGCAAAGGACGCTATGGAATTCACGGCGGTCAGTATATTTCGGAGACGTTGATGAACGAACTGATCCACCTTGAGGAATGTTATGAACGCTATAAGAACGATCCTGAATTTCAGGCACAGCTGGATCAACTGAACCGGGAGTACGCCGGCAGGCCGTCTCTTCTGTATTATGCGGAAAAGATGACAAAGGATCTGGGCGGTGCAAAGATCTATTTAAAGCGCGAGGACTTAAATCACACAGGATCCCACAAGATCAACAATGTCCTCGGACAGGCGCTGCTTGCAAAAAAGATGGGGAAGACCCGCATTATTGCGGAGACCGGTGCGGGGCAGCATGGAGTGGCAACGGCAACGGCGGCGGCGCTGCTGGGCATGGAGTGCGAGATCTATATGGGAAAAGAGGATACGCAGCGGCAGGCCCTGAATGTATACCGCATGGAGCTGCTGGGGGCAAAGGTCCATCCTGTCACCTCAGGCACCCAGACGTTGAAGGACGCCGTCAACGAATGCATGAGAGAGTGGACCAACCGGGTCAACGATACTTTATATGTACTGGGATCCGTCATGGGGCCTCATCCGTTCCCCATGATTGTCCGGGATTTTCAGAGTGTGATCAGCCGTGAGGCAAAGGCGCAGATCCTGGAAAAGGAAGGAAAGCTTCCTGCGGCCGTGGTGGCCTGTGTGGGCGGAGGCAGCAATTCCATGGGAGCCTTCTATAACTTTATCGAAAATAAGGAGGTGGAGCTCATCGGCTGCGAGGCGGCCGGCAAGGGCGTGGACACGGCGCTCACCGCGGCCACCATCGCCACGGGAAGTCTCGGCATCTTTCACGGCATGAAATCTTATTTCTGCCAGGACGAATATGGTCAGATCGCGCCGGTATATTCCATTTCGGCGGGCCTGGATTATCCCGGCATCGGACCTGAGCACGCATACCTGCACGACATCGGCAGGGCCCAGTATGTACCGATCACAGATGATGAGGCAGTGGATGCCTTTGAGTACATTGCCCGCACCGAGGGTATCATCTGCGCCATCGAGAGTGCTCACGCCGTGGCCCATGTGAGAAAGATTGCAAAGAACTACAGCCCCGACCAGAGCATCATCGTCTGCCTGTCCGGCCGCGGTGACAAGGACGTGGCAGCAATTGCAAGATACAGGGGGGTGGATATCCATGAATAAGGAGCGAGTCCTGAAGAATAAACTGGGAAAGGTTTTTGACACGCCGAACAAAAAGGCATTTATTGGATTCCTGACGGCGGGAGACCCCACGGCGGACTGTACGGTGGAGTGCATTCTGGAGATGGAGCGGGCCGGGGCGGATCTGATCGAGATCGGAATCCCCTTTTCAGATCCAACGGCGGAGGGCGTGGTGATACAGGATGCCAACATCCGGGCGCTGAGAGGCGGCATGACCACGGACGGCGCCTTCGACATCGTCAGGAGAGTGCGGGAGAAATCACAGATTCCGCTGGCCTTTATGACCTATGCCAATCCTGTGTTCCACTATGGCTATGACAGGTTCTTTCAAAGATGTAAGGAGCTTGGCGTGGACGCCATCATCATTCCCGACCTGCCCTATGAGGAGAAGCAGGAGATGGAGGAGCCTGCCAACGCTCACGACGTGGCATTGATCTCTATGATTGCCCCCACCTCCGAGAGCCGGATCCAGGAGATCGCTTCCCAGGCAAAGGGATTTATCTATGTGGTGTCCTCCATGGGCGTCACCGGCGTGCGCAGCGAGATCAGGACGGATGTGGGAGCCATTGTGGAAAGCATCCGCAGGGCGACGGACGTTCCCTGCGCCGTGGGCTTCGGCATCAGCACGCCCCAGCAGGCAAAGGCCATGGCCGCCGTATCCGACGGGGCCATCGTGGGCAGCGCCATCGTGAAGATTATAGCAAAGTACGGGGAGAAGGCGGCGCCGGAGGTCTACAAGTATGTAAAGAGCATGAAGGAGGCCGTGGCGGAGGCCTGAGGTCTGCCTGAAAAGAGAAGAGCGTTCCGTTCCTGTCCGGGGTGACGGGGAGGGGCGCTTTTTTGCGTGCGCGGAAACGGTTCAGGCGGTCCAGCCGGTTTGGCCGATTTAGCCGATTCAGACGGTTCATCCGATCAACCGCTCCAGCCAGTCCAGCTCCTCCAGTTGGTCCAGCCGGTATTTATGCGAGTAACGCTCCATCCTGCCGATGCCTTTCCGGCAGACACGCTTTCGCCTAGCTATTCCGTTCCCAACCGGCAGCTCCGCCCTGCCGATGTCTTCCGGGCAGACACGCTTTCGCTCGACGCGCAGCGCAGCGGCACAAGACTCGGCAGTACCTCGCCAAGTGCCGGCGCTGCTTTACGGTCTGCCGGAAAGGCATCGGCAGGACGGAGCGGACAAGATACAAGCTGTGTGCGAACATTTAATTTTCCTTTTGCATTTTGACAGGAACACATTATAAATTACATCTTTCAGAAAATATAGATGGAATATTTATTTTATTTTTAATATGCAAATTTGACTTTACAAAGCGCCGGTTGTCTGATATAGTGTCATTATCCTTGAAAGATTCAATCTATTTTCTTCGCAAATTCTGCGGTATTTTTCAGGACAAAAATCTAATTTTACAGGAGGAGTCTGCCTATGACAGATGACAGGACAAATGACCTGGCCAAGACCGTGGCGAGAGACGGCGGGAGGGAGGTGTCCAACCGGGAGTTAAAGTCCGACGTGTTCACCACTCTT